>CAZNUA010000025.1:1325-49503 GCA_964576115.1 uncultured Gemmatimonadota bacterium | reverse complement strand
AGCTGCGGACGGATCGCCCCTCGTGCAATTTTATCAGTTCATGCCACGGCGATAGATACTCGTGACGGAAAGGCCATGCTGGCGGCTCATTCCCCTGGTGCCGGAGGACGACAGTGCCCAGCTTTCGTTGGCCGGCTCTTTTTCAGCGGTGCCGGTCTGCGCGCCGCCAGATGACCTCCGGCATATTCGTCAGATACAGGCTCCCACCTTCTGCCGGTGAATACACCAACGGCATCGTATACTCCAGGTTTTCCTCGCCGAAATAGTGAATCTCGAAGGTGATCTCCCCGTCCTGTTCGCTGCGCCGCAATCCCCGCAGTTCCCCGGTCGTCGACGTTGCTCCTCCGGTTCCGAACTCAATCTCCTCGGCCCGGAATTCCATGTACCGGTCGGCATAGTTCCGGACCGTCGTTGTCCACCGTCCCAGCAGCTCGGGGGGGATTTCCTTGATGAACCGTCTTCCACAGGAGACGGTCCCGACGAGCAGGAGGACGCCGAGGATCCAGCTCATGAGCTGCAGCCGGTCCGATGGCGGGGAGGAGGGGGGGTGGAGTCTGCCTGACGGGGGGATCGTCATCAGTATCACCTCACATGGATACCGGAAGCGGGCGAGGGATCGATGAGGCCGTCTTCTTGCTCCGAGACCACGGTGAGAAAAGCGGTGACGACCTGGGGATCGAAGAGATGCCCTGATTCTCGCTCGATCTGCATGATGACATCGGCCTTCTCGTGAGCGGAGCGATACGGTCGTTCCGAGGTCAGGGCGTCGAAGTAGTCGGCTACGCTGAGCATACGGGCCAGTCTGTCGATCTCTTCCCCGGCCAGACCGTGCGGGTAACCCTGCCCGTCCCAGCGTTCGTGATGCTGGAGGAGGATGGGGAGGACGTCCCTGAAGGCCGGGATCGGTTCCAGAATACGGACTCCGACCAGAGGGTGAGAGCGCATCACCTTCATTTCCTCGGGCGTCAGTCGCCCCGGTTTGTCAAGGATTTGCGCGGGGATGCCGATCTTGCCCAGATCGTGCAGGAGCCCCCCCCGATGGAGGATCTCCTGAGAATCGGCACTCAAGCCCAGGACCTTTCCGATCTGCAGGGCGAGGGTCGTGACACGTTCGGAATGGCCGGCTGTCCAGGGGGATTTAGCATCGATGGCGCGGGCCAGAGCGGTCAACATCCCCCAGTTCATCTGGTCCAGGTTACTGACCAGGCGGGCGTTGGAGAGCGCCACGGCGAACTGATCGATGAGCTGCCGGATCTGTTCGCGCTCTCCCTCGCTCCATTCTCTCTCGCCGGCCGTCGCCAGGACCATGAGACCGATCAGTTCCCCCCGCGCCCGGATCGGATAGGGATGGATCGTCGGACTGCCGGCCTCCAGAAGGGGATCGAGAAACGGGAGTCGGCGGCTGATCGAATCCGGATCTCCGGAATCGTCGAGGGACTGGATCTCGGCCAGCATGATGCCGTCGAGCTGAGTCGGCTTGGATACAATCGCCTCCGGGAAGCCGTTGATTGCCGCCCAGGAGCGGTAACAGTCACGTTCTTCGATATCGAACAGAACGATGATCAGGCCCCGGCAGGGCAGTACCTCCCGGGTTCTGGTGAGGATGGTATCGACGATGATCTGCTCATCCAGAGCGGAAAGAACGACCCGGTCGATCTCGGTGATCGTGCTCAGGGTCGCGAATTGTCGGCCAAGCCGTTCGGCCATGAGATTGAATGACCCGCCAAGTTCCTCGAATTCATCACCGCTGTGGATGTCGACCCGGCTCGCGAATTCCTGCCGGGCAATGCGCCGTGTGCCCTCCTGCAGTTTTTCCAGGGGCACCAGGTTCCGGCGAATCTGTCCGATACTCAGAAGGATGACGACCCACAGAGTGACCAGGACGATCAAAATGAAAAAGCGCTTGAAATCCCTGACCGGCAGAAGCACGGTCTGCCGCGGTTCGCTGACGATGACCACCCAGCGGGAGACAGAGTCGGAGGGAAGGAAACGGCCTCGAGCCGGAATGGTCCAGAAGACGGCAATCAGCCTCTCCCCGCCCCTGCCGGTCTCAAAGGAACCGGAATGGACGTCCTCGATGTCCGCCAGCAGGGAGGGGGTGACCTGAAACGGTGTGCCTGAGAGGGTGTACAGGAGTGCCGTGCTCAGATCGACGACAGTGTAGGCGTTGCGGGTAGAGAACTGGAGCTCGCCGAGATCCCAGAACCGCCGGGGATCGGTTGCTCCGGCAACGATGAAAGACGAGTCGTGCGGTCCGGGAACAGGGGTGATGATCCAGATGGCTCCGGCCCGATTTCCGGCTGAAGGGAGAGAAACCAGGGGATTCCCCCCGTTCAGGTGGAGGCGCTCGGATTCGCTCGGAGGGGGAGGGGTGGGTTCGTCCCCTCTCAGAATCCTCCATCCTTCCACACCGTCCACCAGTGCGATACAGGAATACGGCTCCAGCAGCTGGAGTGCGCGGGGGGTGTTCAGATATCGATCCGGATCCATCCCGCTCGACAGGTGCTCCAGGGCGAATTCCTCGAGGCCGACACTCAGGTCGTTTATCCGGTCAACGATGAGTCCCCCGGCCAGACGGCTTTCAGATCGGAGCCGGGAACGGCTTTCCTCGATGAGATGTCGGGTGACCTGGATCAGGGAGATTGTCGCCAGGGTCGTGATCGGCAGCAGAGCGCAGAGAACGAAGAGGAACAGGAGGCGGCGTCCGAGACGGCTGCGTGTGATTTCCTTTTCGCGTTTCATCCCGGCTGCCTCTTCACCCGTTCAGTACTTCGAAACCGGGCCGACGAACACCCCGTTTCCCGCCCGGATGATATCGTCGTAGCTCAATGCCGCCGTCAGGGGAGGCTGACTCCGACGGTCGGGCCCCTTGCTGTAGAGGTCGTAATCGGTGTTCAGGGGGACCAGGAATCGGTCCTTGCGGGCCGAGCCACGGCCCCCCCTGACCCCGTGGATCTTCAGGTAGACATAGGGTTCCCGCCAGGGATCAGTCCGCTTTTTCAGGTCGAGCACGTCAAGGGACACGGGATAGTCGCCGTGATCGGTTTTAAAATCCTCGATCGCCTTTTCAATGGTGCCGAGCTCGATGGTGGCTCTCATGAGCTGCACTTCCCGGACGTAATCGCCGCACATATCAACGGTGACCGCGGCGAGGGTGAGCAGCAGGGCCATCACGATGAGCATCTCGATGAGGGTATACGCCTCAGAAGAGGTGCCAGGGCATCCCGGGTGCCCGTTGGGGCTCCACGAAAATACAGGCATCTGTCGTTTGGTTCCGCTCATAACCTCAAGAACAAGCCGGGTGCAATGCAATGTTGTCGTGCCAGTTGTATCAGTTCCCGTCCATCCGTGCCGATAGAGGTGATAATCCGGAAGGACAGCAGAGTATGGAGTATTCGTTGTTTGCTAAGAATGGCATAATTTATGCCACATGTGAAGGACATAGTGATACCGGCGGATCGATCGGCGGGGGGATCATCTCCCGGCTCGAAGCACCGGGTGCTCGAGGTTCAGCGGCGGTGAGTGACGCCCCCGGAGGTGATGAGGATCACTTCGAGATCGGCCGGCACCAGCTCGAGTCCCCCGGCCCCCAGCACGCTCAGCGCGGTAGCCCAGCTGTCGGCTGTCATGGCGTCGGGACCGATGACCGTGACCGAGGCGGCATCGGCGGCCGGCCGGCCGGTGCGCGGATCGATGATGTGGCTGAAGCGGCGGCCCTCGATGACAGTATACCGGGCGTAATCGCCGCTGGTGCAGACCGCCCCGGCGGCCAGATCGAACCGCTCGACCGGTTCCGGGCCCCCGAAGGGATCGCGCACTTCGACCGGCCACAGCCCTGCCTGCGGAGAGGTTCCCCAGAGACGCAGGTCGCCTCCCACATCCACCATACCTCCGATCGCCCCGGTCCCCTGCATGGCCTCGATCGCCCGGTCGATGCCGTAGCCCTTGGCGATACCCCCCAGATCGACCTGGACGCTCCGGTCCGCTTTACGCACTGAAGTCTGGAGGATCTCGATCAGATCCCAGTGCGAGGCGGCCCGGGCCGCGGCGACGGCCTCGGGGCCCGGGGTCCGGTCGGTTTCTCCCGCCTCCCGCCAGAGTTCGATCAGCGGGCGGAGGGTGACGTCGAAGGCGCCTGCAGTGGTCCGCCAGAGATCGCGGGCGGCGGTCAGAACAGTTCGGGTCGATGGCGAGAGGGGGATCTCCTCGCCGGCTCCGGCCCGGTTCAGCCGCCCGATCTCCGAGGTCTCGAGCCAGCTGCTCATGCGGCTCTCGACCTGCCGCAGAGCGGCTTCGGCCGCGCTCAGGGCTTCCCGGGCGAGGGCCTCGGATCCGGGAGGGGTGACCGCCACCAGCCGGCAGGAGGTACCCATGACGTTTTCCGGTTCGATACTCAGGACAATGAGCCGACGGCCGGGTCGCTCCGGGCCGGTCCGCCACAAGCCGACGGCGATCAGGGCCGCCAGGCCCAGGGCGGCCAGGACAATATGGCGGCGCAGGCGCCGTTCCCGATCCGGGCCGGTGTTTGCGGCTGTTTCCGTCATCGGCATGGTCGGTATTCCGGTGCGGGTTCACGGCTCAGACTACCGGGTGCCTTCCTGCCGGGAAAGGGGACATTTCGCCGCCGCCGCTTTGGCGTTGCTCCGCCTCAGGAGACCGGCATAGCTTTCCTTTCTCATGCCGGCTGACGATGAGAATACCGACGGCCTCAACCAGGCTCTCGAACCGGTCTGGACGACCCGTCCCGAGACCCCTTTCGATCTGGTCGCCCCCTTCGAGCCGGCCGGCGATCAGCCGGAGGCCATCGCCGGGCTGACCGCCGGCCTGGAACGGGGGGAACGTTACCAGACTCTGCTCGGGGTGACCGGCTCGGGCAAGACCTTCACGATGGCCAACGTCATCGCCCGGGTCAACCGGCCGACCCTGATCGTGAGTCACAACAAGACCCTGGCCGCCCAGCTCTACGGCGAACTGCGGGGGTTTTTCCCGAACAACGCCGTGGAGTATTTCATTTCCTACTACGATTACTATCAGCCCGAGGCCTACCTGCCGGGCCGCGACCTCTATATCGAGAAGGAAACCAGCATCAACGAGCTGATCGAGCGCCTGCGCCTGCGCACCACCAGCGCTCTGCTCGAACGGCGCGATGTAGTCGTGGTAGCCTCGGTCTCCTGCATCTTCGGGCTGGGCAAACCGGAAGATGTCTTCAAGCACCTGGTCGGCCTGCGGGTGGGCCAGAGTCTGGAGCGCCAGAATCTGCTGCGGGCCCTGGTCAATCTGCAGTACCGGCGCAACGACATCGGCTTCGACCGCGGCTCCTTCCGGGTTCGGGGCGATGTGGTCGAGATCCACCTGGCCTACGACGAGATCGCCGTGCGGATTGAATTCTGGGGCGACGAGATCGAAAACCTGGCCATCGTCGACCTGGTCACGGGAGAGATTCTCGAGGAAAAGGAACGCACCGTCATCTACCCGGCCTCGCATTTTCTGACCGACCGGGGTCAGATCGATGCCGTCATCGAGTCGATCATCCGCGATCGCGACCGGGAAGTGGCCGCTTTCCAGGACGCGGGCAAACTCCTCGAGGCCCAGCGCCTGCAGACCAGGACCACCTACGACCTGGAGATGATCGCCGAGGTCGGTTTCTGCACCGGGATCGAGAATTACAGCCGCTACTTCGACGGACGCCGGGCGGGGGAGCGCCCCCACACCCTGATCGACTATTTTCAGGGCGATTTCCTGACCATCATCGACGAATCGCACGTGACGGTGCCGCAGATCAGGGGCATGTACGGCGGAGACCGCTCGCGCAAGGAGACCCTGGTCGAGTACGGTTTCCGGCTCGAGGCCGCCCTGGACAACCGTCCCCTGCAGTTCGACGAGTTCGAGGCCCTGCAGCAGCAGACCGTGTACGTCTCGGCCACCCCCGGAGGGCACGAACTGGAGCGCTGCGCAGGGGTGGTGGTCGAACAGGTCGTCCGGCCCTCCGGACTGCTCGACCCGGCCATAGAAGTGCGCCCGGTTGACGGGCAGATCGACGACCTGCTCGAGGAGGTGCACCGGCGGACCGAGGCGGGCGAGCGCACCCTCATCACGACCCTGACCAAGAAGATGGCCGAGGACCTGACCGATTACCTGGTCGGAGTGGGGGTGCGGGCCCGCTACATGCACTCGGAAATCGACGCCCTGGACCGGGTCGAACTGCTGCGCGGCCTGCGCATGGGCGATTTCGACGTCCTGGTCGGCATCAACCTGCTCCGGGAGGGGCTCGACATGCCCGAGGTGGGTCTGGTGGCGATCCTCGACGCCGACAAGGAGGGGTACCTGCGCAGCACCACCAGCCTGATCCAGACCATGGGGCGGGCGGCCCGCAACGCCAACGGGCAGGTTCTGATGTACGCCGACCGGGTGACCGGTTCGATGGCTGAGGCTGTTGAAGAGGTCGAACGCCGGCGGGTCATCCAGCAGGAACACAACGCCCGCCACGGGATCACCCCCCGAACCCTGACTAAAACCCGCGAGGAGGTCATCGCCAGTACCTCCCTGGCCGATCTGCTCGACGACGGACAGCGGGCTGGCGCACCCGAGCTGGATCGCGATACTCTCATGAAACAGTTCCGGGGGCTGACCGAGGAGAACTGGGAGATCTCGGTCGAACAGCAGATGCTGGCCTATGCCGCCGATCTTGAGTTCGAGAAAGCCACCATTCTGCGGGACGAGCTGGTCCGCTACCGGGCCGGCGGGGAGCAGAAATGATCGATATCGCACGCCTCGACCGCATCATCGAAGACGCTCTGGCCGAGGACCTCGGTTCGGGAGATGTGACCAGCGATCTCACCATCGATCCTCACGCCGAGAGCGAGGGAATCATCCTGGTCCGTGAAGAAGCGGTCCTGGCCGGGATGCCGGTCGTGGAACGGGTCTTCCTGCATGCCGATCCCAAGGTCGTGGTCACGACCCGGGTGGCCGAAGGTGAGCTCATGTCGGCCGGCGCGGTCGTGGCTGATCTGGCCGGGCCCACCCGGGGCATTCTGGCGGGCGAGCGGTTGGCCCTGAACGTCCTGCAGCGGCTCTCGGCCGTGGCCACCACGACCCGGCGTTTCGTCGAGGCCGTGGCCGGCACCGGGGTCACAATTCTGGATACCCGCAAGACCACCCCCGGTCTGCGGGAGCTTGAAAAATACGCCGTCCGTGTCGGCGGCGGCGCCAACCACCGCATGGGGCTCTACGACGGCATCCTCGTCAAGGAGAACCATGCCCATGCCGCCGGGGGGATCGGCGAAGCCCTCGAGCGGGTTCGGGCCGGTCTCGAAGGGTCCGGCTCCCGGTTCCTGATCGTGACCGAGGTCTCGACCGAAGCACAGGCCCGCGAGGCGATCGGGGCGGGGGCCGACCGGCTCCTGCTCGACAACCTCACCCCGGCGGAGATGAGCCGTCTGGTGAAGCGGATCAGGGCGGGGGAGGGGGGCGATATCCAGCTCGAAGCCTCGGGGGGAGTCACCCTGCAGAACGTGCGCGAATACGCCGCCGCGGGGGTGGATTACATCAGCATCGGGGCCCTGACCCATTCGGTCCGGGCGGTCGATCTCTCCCTGCTCCTGCGATAGTGTCATGTCGGGCGGCTGGCGACAAGAGAGGCGGAACGGGTGATGTACGAGGCGTGGGCCGCCGGCCTGGCCGGGATGCTCCGCAGTCTCCGGGAGGATTCCGGATCCGCGGGGGCGGGACCGGATTCCGATCACGGCGCCCGGGTCGATCTCGAAGGCGGGGGGTACCTGCTCCGACCCGCTCTGACCGCCTGGGGACGCGATGTGCCGCTGGCAGCCGAGTTGTATTACCATCCGGTGACCGACTCGACAAACACCCGTCTCAAGGCCCTCCTGGCCGGAGGGGCCGGAGCGGGAACGGTGGTCGTGGCCGGAGCCCAGACCGCGGGGCGGGGACGCCACGGACGCGACTGGTTCTCGCCCCCCGACGGCGGACTCTACGTCTCGCTGCTGCTGCGTCCCCGCGCGGCGCTGGATCGGCCGGGCTGGGTCACCCTCGGGACGGCTCTGGCCCTGGTACGGGCGGGTACGGCCCAGGGAATCCCGCTCGGTATCAAGTGGCCCAATGATGTTCTCTGCCGGGGCCGGAAAACCGCCGGGATCCTGGTCGAAGCCGGATCGGATGAGCGCCGGATGAACTGGCTCATCATCGGAACCGGCATCAACCTGTACTGGACTGTGCCGGTCCCCCCCGAGGTGGCGGCCGGGGCGACGACCCTGGAATCGTGCGCCGGGCGCCGGATCGATCCCGACCGGTTGATGGCCGACTTTCTCCAGGAACTCTGGGAGCTTACCCTGGAGGTGCTGAGCGGTGAGGATAGGGGGCCCCCCGCATGGGCCGGTGAAGTCGAAGCCCATCTGACCCATTTCGACCGGCCGGTGACGGTACGCACCGGCCAGGGAGAGGTGAGCGGTCGCACGGTCGGCCTGAGCGCCGAGGGGTGGCTCCTGCTCGACGGCGGGCGCCGGATCATGACCGGAGAACTGGTTCAGTAACAACGTTCGGGAGACAGGTTCATGCTGCTCGCACTCGACATCGGCAATACCCATACCGTCGGAGGTGTCTTCCGGGCTGCGGAGCGGGTGGCGGAGTGGCGGACGTCCACCGATCCCGATGCTACCGCGGACGGCTTCTGGATGCAGCTGGGCGGCTTTCTGCGCGAGGCCGACGTCCGACCGGCCGATCTGCGAGCCGTGATCGTGGCCTCGGTCGTACCATCCCTCGACCCGGCGGTGCGCTGTGTCTGCCGCAGCCGGCTCGAACTCGATCCTCTCATCGTGTCGGCCGCCCTCGATCTCGGACTCCCCGTCCGGGTCGAGCCCCCGGAGGCGGCCGGAGCCGACCGGCTGGCCAACGCCGTAGCCGCCCGGCATGGCTACGGGGCGCCGGCGATCGTCGTCGATCTGGGCACCGCCACGACCTTCGATGTCATCGACGCCGCCGGCGACTATATCGGCGGTATCATCGCTCCCGGCGTCCTGTCCGCCTCGGAAGTTCTCTTTACCCGCGCCGCCCGGCTGGCCCGGGTGGAGATCCGGCCGCCGCTGCGGGCCATCGGTTCGACCACCGAGCAGAGCCTGCGTTCGGGTCTCTACCTGGGCACTCTGGCGATGATCGACGGTCTGCTCGAGCTCGTTCGGGCCGAACTCGACGTCGCCGGGGGGCCCGAGCCCGCCCTGATCTTCACCGGGGGCGTCACCAAGCTCTTTGCCGAAGATCTGGCCCGGCGGGGAACGGTGGACGAACACCTGACTCTGGAAGGTCTGCGACTGATTCACGTCCGCTACGCCGACCGGTCCCGCACCGACGACTCACCCTGAGAATTGTCGCCGATTCCCTCTTGCTCTGCCGGCTGGGGGGTGTATATTTTGTCTCCTGTTAGCACTCGCTCCCAGTGAGTGCTAACAATGCCGCGTCGCCCCGACGCGGCTATGACGATCTTCAAACAGCGGATGAGGCGGGAACCCCGGTTGCCGCCGCACGTGGAACACAGGCATGCCCCGCAGGGGGCAAGGAGGAAGAAGCATGGCCATCAAGGTCAAGCCGCTCGCGGACAGAGTGGTCGTCAAGCCCCTGGAGGAAGAGGTCCAGGAGCGGGGTGGAATCATCATCCCCGATACCGCCAAGGAAAAACCCCAGCAGGGTGAAATCGTCGCCGTCGGCCCCGGCGGGCTGACCGATGACGGATCCCGCATGCCGATGGAAGTCTCGGTCGGCGACAAGATCCTCTACGGGAAGTACTCGGGCTCGGAAGTGCGGATCGACACCGAGGATTACCTCATCATGCGGGAAGGCGACATCCTCGCCATCATTTAGTCACCGGTACGGGATACCCGTCCTGCGGGCTTTCCCACCGACGATTCAGGAGGCAACGGAGAACAATGGCCAAGATCATTGAGTACGACGTCAAGGCCAGGGACCTGCTCAAGCAGGGAGTCGACAAACTGGCCAATGCGGTCCGCGTTACGCTGGGTCCGAAGGGACGCAACGTGGTGCTGGACAAGAAATTCGGATCCCCCACCGTGACCAAGGACGGCGTCACGGTGGCCAAGGAAGTGGAACTCGAAGATCCCTTCGAGAACATGGGCGCCCAGATGGTCAAGGAGGTCGCCACCAAGACCAGCGACGTGGCCGGTGACGGAACCACCACGGCCACGGTTCTGGCCCAGAGCATTTTCGCGCAGGGATTGCGCAGTGTGACCGCCGGTTCCAACCCGATGGATCTCAAGCGCGGCATCGAGGCCGCCGTCAAGGTGGTGGTCGAGGAACTGGATGCTTTCTCGAAGGATCTCACGTCGGCGACCGAGATCGCCCAGGTGGCGTCGATTTCGGCCAACAACGACGAGACCATCGGCGAGCTGATCAGCGAGGCCATGGAAAAGGTCGGCAAGGATGGCGTCATCACCGTCGAGGAAGCCAAGTCGATCGAGACCCACCTCGAGGTCGTCGAAGGCATGCAGTTCGACCGCGGCTACATCAGCCCCTACTTCATCACCGACCCCGACAGCATGGAAGCCGTGCTCGAGGAGCCGATGATCCTCATCTTCGACAAGAAGATCAGCGCCATGAAGGACCTGCTCCCGATCCTGGAGAAGGTCGCCCAGATGGGCAAGCCGCTCATGATCATCGCCGAGGACATCGAGGGCGAAGCCCTGGCCACCCTGGTGGTCAACAAGATCCGCGGCACGCTGAAGGTCGCCGCCGTGAAGGCCCCCGGCTTCGGTGACCGGCGCAAGGCCATGATGGAGGACATTGCCGTCCTGACCGGCGCCCGGGTGATCAGCGAAGAGGCCGGCCTCAAACTCGAGAACGCCACCACCGGCGATCTGGGTGCGGCCAAGACCATCACCCTGACGAAGGAAGACACCACCATCGTCGAGGGGGGCGGTACCAAGGATGACATCAAGGCCCGGATCGCCCAGATCAAGAAGCAGATCGAAGACACCACCAGCGACTACGATCGCGAGAAGCTGCAGGAACGCCTGGCCAAGCTCGCCGGCGGAGTGGCCGTCATCAACGTCGGCGCCGCGACCGAGACCGAGATGAAGGAAAAAAAGGCCCGGGTCGAGGATGCCCTGCACGCCACGCGCGCTGCGGTCGAGGAAGGCATCGTGCCCGGAGGCGGAGTGGCGTACCTGCGCACCCTTCCGGCCATCGACAAGCTCGAGCTCGAAGGCGACCAGGCCATCGGCGCCCAGATCGTGCGCAAGGCTCTGAGCGAGCCCTGCCGCCGGATCGCCGAGAACGCCGGCTTCGAAGGCTCGATCGTGGTACAGAAGGTGCTGGAGATGAAGCAGGACGAAGGCTTCAACGCCCGGACCGACACCTACGAGAACCTGGTCGAGAACGGTGTTCTCGATCCGACCAAGGTCAGCCGGATCGCGCTCGAGAATGCCTCGAGCATCGCGGCCCTGCTGCTGACCACCGAGGCGATCGTGACCGAGAAGCCCGAGGAGGAGAAGGCTCCGCCCATGCCCCCGGGAGGCGGCGGCATGGGTATGTACTGATACCCTCGAGGACACCAGGATCTGCGGGCGACCGCATCGCCCGCCGAACAGCGCCCCGGGAGCTCTGCTCCCGGGGCGCTGTTTCGTGCGACGTTTCGTCAGTCCGGGATCGTATCGAGAGGCCCGGGTCGTCCAGATTTGATTCCGGGGTCGGGAATGAGGTATAAGAAACTGACGAAGGCGGGAACGGGTCAGAAAGGACCGGAATGACCGACGAGACGATCATCGAGGGGATGGTTAGCCCCGACCAGGACCGGATAGCCGATCTGACCAAACACAGCATGAGCGGTCACTGGCTGTTCCGCTTTACGTACGTGCGGTGGGGAACGGCCGGGCTCATCCTCTTCGGAAGTCTGTTCCTGCGATATGTCGTCGGCATCGCCGACATCGACACCGCCGTTCTCATTCCGGTGGCCGTCGTTATCGCCCTGTACAATACGGTCATCTACTATCTGGTCCGGGATTACCGCGACACCCGGCGTTCGGCGGCGGCCCGGGAGTATCTGCAGACCATCCAGTTCATCTCGATCGTTCTCGATTACGTGGCTCTGACCGTGACCATCTGGGTCATGGGAGGAGCCCGGTCGATCTTCCTGCCCTTTTACCTGTTTCATCTCATACTCAGCTGTATCACGCTATCCCGCTTCGGCGCCTGGTTCAGCGCCGGACTGGCCTATTTCTTCCTTGCCATCCTCGTCCTCGGCGAGTGGCTCGGCTTCATCACCGCCCGGGCCGGTTTCGGGGCGCTGCTCCCGGTTCACCACCTGACCGCGGAATACGTCATCCTGGTCATGGCCGTCTACGGGGTTCTCTTCGGTCTCTCGGCCGCCCTGCTGATACGGCTCGCGGCCGTGCTGCAGGAAGCCGAGATCGAGCTGCGGGTGGCCCGGGTGGAACTGCAGCGGACCTCCAACATGCGCAAGGATTTTCTCTATATCGCCCTGCACAACCTGCAGTCGCCCCTGGGAGTTCTCTCGATGTTCCTCGACAATATGAGTTCGGGCCGCCTGGGGCAGCTGCCCGAACAGGTGGCCCTCAAGGTGAACCGGGCCCGGGAACGGCTGCAGAACATGAATCAGTTCCTGCAGGATCTGCAGGTTCTTTCCGGACTTGAATCGGGCGATCTGAACGCGGAAACCGAAGCCGCCGATCTGGCGCAGATCGCCACCGATCTGGTCGAGATGTACAGCGATGAAGCGGAAGCGAAGAACCAGACCCTGACGATTCAGGTCCATGAAGGGATACCGCCGGTGCAGGGTATCAACCGCCTGCTGCACGAAGCGGTGCGCAACTACATCACCAATGCCATCAAGTACACCCCCGAGGGGGGAAGAATCGCCGTCAAGGTACGGCAGCGGCAGAACCTGGTAGTGGTGGAGGTGAGCGATACCGGGATCGGGATCGCTCTCGAAGACCAGAAGAAACTCTTCGGCGAGTTCGTCCGGATCACGGGGAAGGACCCCGCCATGAAGAAGATCGCCGGTACCGGCCTGGGGCTCTCGATTGTCCGCCGGGTGGTGGAGTCGTTCGGTGGTTCGGTCGGAGTACGGAGTCGGCCGCGGGAGGGGAGTACCTTTTACATCATTCTGCCGGCAGCAGAGTGCCGGGATTGAGATACGCTGCGATGCCCCGTTTTCTGACCAGGGTGGGAACGCTGCTGCTCCTGCTTGCCGTCGGTATACCGGCCCGGTCTGAGGCACATATAATTATTTATAACAATAACATATCAATAATTGATCAACCATTACATGAGGTCTATTTTCCCGCCGGGCCGGACACAGTCGCAGTCATGCCTTTCACCAACGCCACCGGCGACGCCGCGCTTGACTGGCTCTGCGTGGGGATACCCGAGACCATCACTGCCGATCTGATCGCTCTGGACCGCTTCGTGATCGTGGAACGGCTGCAGTTGTGGCGCATCATGGAGGAGCAGGCGCTGCAGTTGACGGGGGCGGTCGACGAGGACGCCATGGTACAGATCGGCAAGCTGCTGGGAGCCCGCCATCTCATTGTCGGCGCTTTCCAGCGGGCGGGGGAGTTGGTGCGTCTCACGGCCCGGTTCGTCGCGACCGAATCGGGCAATGTGATCCGCAGCACCAAGATGACCGGAGCCATGGAGAATATCTTCGAGCTGCAGGATTCCATCACCGGTTCTCTCGTCGACGGGCTCAAGTCGAACGCGGTCAAGTCGCTGGCCGTACCGGAAGAGCGGCGCATGACGAGATCGCTGACGGCCTACCGGCGCTACTCCGAGGCGCTTCTGCTGCAGGCCCGGCACGATTACGCCGGAGCCTGGGCACAATTTTGCCGGGCGCTCGATGTCGATCCCGGATTCGGCCTGGCCCGGCAGCAGCTGCGCGAGGTGATGCTGCCCCTGACCGAAGAGGGATTCTGGGAATATGCAGTCGAGGTGGTGCGGGGGGAAGGAATCGAGCGGCGCTGGGACGAGATCTGGCAGGTGGGGCCGACGGCGGGATCAGGTGATGGTTCCGGTTACACCCTCATCCGTCAGAGTCCGGCCGGAACAGGGGCCGACCCGCTTCCGGTCGGCATCCAACTCGCCGCCCGCGAGACGGGATTGGTGCTGACCGTCTCGCTCCACGCCGGCGGCACCGACGCTCTCGATGAAGTCGCGTACAAGCCGCCCCTTCTGGTCCTGCCCTGGGAACTCAAAGCCGGTCGAAAGTGGCTGGCGGCCGATACTTCTCCCTCGCGAACCGGACCTCAACCCGGAGCGCGCCGGGATCGGATCGCCGTTCTCGGAAGGGTGAATCTGAAGGTGCCCGACCTGGGCCTGGTCGACTGTTTCGAGCTGCGGCACGAGCCGGTGCCCGGGGCTGCAGTCGAGGCCCTCACCATCTGGTTCGCTCCCGGCATCGGTATCGTCCGGATCGAGGCCGGAGCCGATCCCGGGACGGGAAGCACTGTTGCCGAAACCGGGCGCACGACATGGCGGCTGACCGCGCGTTCGGACCTTCGCTGATCCGTATAAAAAAAACGGCTCC
This sequence comes from uncultured Gemmatimonadota bacterium, assembly GCA_964576115.1. Taxonomy (GTDB): domain Bacteria; phylum Blakebacterota; class Blakebacteria; order Blakebacterales; family Blakebacteraceae; genus CAYSYY01. The sequence continues at coordinate 34,943 of CAZNUA010000025.1, read as the reverse complement.
ACCTCCGCCCCGGGGACGGAGGAGAGCCGCGGCAGGGTGCCGGCGAGCGGTTGCGAGCCCGGTCCCGGATCCCCCCGGTTCAATCCGGTTTACTCGCCCAGTTTCTCTTTCAGCACGGCCAGCAGGTGATCGGCGTCGATCGGTTTCTGGAACACGCCCGCCAGGCCGAGGCCGACGTAATCGGTGGTCTGGGTCAGGTGCTGGCCGACCGATGAGAGCATGTAGACCGGCACCTCGTTCCCGATCGCCTGGAGTTCCTTGATCATGTGCGCTCCGGCATCGACCTCTTCCATCATGAGGTCGACGATCACGAAGTCGGGCTGGGTTTCCTGGTAGACTTTCAGACCCTCTTCGGCGGTCAGGGCTTCAACCATCTCGTAGCCCCCCGATTCGATAATGGCTCGCACCGCGTCCAGGTAGTCCTGATCGTCGTCGATGTAGAGAATCGTCTTGCTCATTGCCCTCTGCCGTTTTCGGTTTAGGTCCGCTTCAGAGCGGAGCCGGTGTCAGTGCCTGTGATCGCGTCGTCGAAACTCCGGTTCCGGAGAACCGTTTCCAGATACTCTGTCGCCGCGGCCAGATTCGTCCGGGCCCGAGGTGAAAGCTCTTCGCCGAAGCCTTCGAAGGCGTGTCCCCTGATTCCGAGAAGATAGCCCCGCACCCGGCTAGAAAAAAGCTCGTGTGCCATACCGAGGACCGCCTGCGGCGAGACCGAATGACTCGTGAAACTGACCTCGGCTTTCGGCTCGAGACGTTCGAAGACAAACGGCTCGGTGCATGATGTGTGCGCATCGGCGAACACGACCACCTCATAGGGGGCCGCCTCGGCCGCGTTCTCGACATGCAGCTGGTAATCGGCGTCGACGGTGACGCCCTCCAGCTGCATGGCCGAGACCGCTTCGGCCAGGGCCGGGCCCAGTCCGTCGTCGCGACGGGCTGGATTCCCGTAGCCGATCAGCAGTACCTGGTTCGTGTCCGGCCGGGTCACGACGTCCGGTTACTCCTTGATCCGGCGGTCGACGAGCTCACCGTCGGAGTCCACGAGATCGACGATCAGCGGCATCTGCCCCAGAGCGTGGGTGGCGCAGCTCAGGCAGGGATCGTACGCCCTGATCGCGACCTCGATGCGGTTCAACATGCCCTCGGTGATCTCCGGCTCACCGGAGATGTAGTCGGCGGCGACCCGCTGTACGGCCCGGTTCATCGGCTCGTTGTTGTTGGTGGTCGAAACGATCAGGTTGGCCATCGAGACCTGGTCGTTCTCGTCGATCCGGTAGTGATGGAACAGCGTTCCGCGCGGGGCCTCGAGGATGGCGACCGCCTCGCGGCGCGGCTCGCCCTTGACGGTCAGATCGGTACCCTGCAGGTCGGGATCGTTGAGCAGTTCCCGGATCTTCTCCCCCGACCAGAGCACCTCGATCATCCGGGCCCAGTGATAGGCCAGGGTGATGTTGTTGGGTTTGCCGTCGGTCAGGGCGGCGAATTCCTGCCGGGCGGCTTCGGCCAGGGGGGTGTCAATGAAGTCGCAGGTGTTGATCCGCGCCAGGGGGCCGACCCTGTACCAGCCCTCTTCGGGGCCGATGGCCTTGATGAAGGGGAATTTCATGTAGGACCAGCCCCGCACTTCCTCGGCGATGTAGTCGAGGTAGAGCTGGTTGTCGACGTGGTCGAAGATCGTCTCCCCTTCGGAATCGATGGCGCGCAGACCGCCATCGTAAATCTCCAGCGCCCCGTCCTCGCGCACGATCGAGAGGTGGTTGGAATCGAAGGAACCGAAGGTGGAGACCATCTCGAGGTTCTCGAGAGTGTAATCGCGGGTGATCTTCACCGCTCCCTGGGCCCACTCGAGCTGCTGGTCGATCTCGGCCAGCAGGACGTCCCGCTCCTCGATCGAGAGGTTCTTGTTGATCCCGCCGGGGATCGCCCCGGTGCCGTGGATCTTCTTGCCGGCCGTGGCCTTGATGATCTCCTGACCGTACTTGCGCATCAGGACCGCCTGTCGGGCCAGTTCGGGGTGCTTCATGGCCACGCCCACCACGTTGCGGATGGCCGGGTCGGCGTCGAAGCCGAAGAGCAGATCGGGGCTGCAGAGGTGGAAGAAGTGCAGCGAGTGGGACTGGTAGAACTGTCCGTAGTGCATCAGCCGGCGCATCTTCTCGGCCACCGGGGTCAGGTTCTCCCCCCCGACGAGCCGATCGGTCGCCTTGGCGGCGCACAGGTGGTGGCTCACCGGGCAGATCCCGCACAGACGCTGTACCGCTACCGGCAGTTCCCAGAAGAGGCGACCCTGGATGAACCGCTCGAAGCCGCGGAACTCGACGATATGCAGGCGGGCCTGCTGGACCTGGTTGTCGTCGTCCAGAAGGAGCGTGACCTTCCCGTGCCCCTCGACCCGCGTGACGGGATCGATGGCGATTCTTTTCAGCTGTGTCTCAGCCACTGTTCTTCTCCCGATCAGTCGTACTTGATGAGTTCGTACGGCAGCTCGACGTCCTCGTCCCCGAGCAGGGCCACCAGAGCCTGCCAGAGGGTATCCGCCGGAGGCGGACAGCCGGGCAGGTGGTAGTCGATCTTCACCACTTCGTGACAGGGATAGACCTTGTCGAGCATGAGCGGCACCTCGGGATCGTCGGGAACGTTCCCGCTCGGGTTGTAGACCGAGGGCCCCTTGAGGTAGGCCTCTTCGAGGCACTCCTGCAGCGGCACGTTGTTCCGCAGAGCCGGTATCCCGCCCATGGTGGCGCAGTCACCGAAGCTGATGAGAATGTCGCAGTGGCGGCGGAAATCGCGCAGCACCTCGACGTTCTCCTCGTGTGTGCACCCGCCTTCGACCAGGCCGATGGCACAGCGTCCGGTGAAGGTCTTGATATCGTCGATCGGCGACTTATCGAAATCGACCAGCTCGACCAGCTCCAGGATGCGCTCGTCGATGTCCAGCAGCGACATGTGGCATCCGAAGCAGCCGGCCAGGGATGTCGTGGCGACTTTGGGCTTGCTCATGGCCGGCCTCCTTATTCCTCGGCACCCGAACGCCGGGCTTCGATCTCGGATCCGATCGGCTCGTGATCGTACAGACGCTGGCCGATCGGAACGGCGTAGCCGACCCGCTTGCGCATCAGGGCGCCGACGGGACAGACGTTCAGGGCTTCATCGGTGATGTCGATGTCGGTATCGGCGAGTCGGGCTTCGGCGTTCACGGCGATTGTCTTGTCCGGACCGCGGCCGACGAAGTCGAAGACCGCCTTGCCGTCCAGATCGCGCGAGGCGCGTACGCACCGGGCACAGAGGATGCACCGGTTGCGGTCGACGAAGATGTCGGGATGCGAGGCGTCGATCTCGCGCTTCGGATTGGCGTAGGGCAGGGTGGGGGCGGTGATGCCGAACCGGTAGGCCAGAGCCTGCAGCTCGCAGTTTCCGCTTTTCTCGCAGAACATGCAGAAATGATTGCCCTCGACGAAAAGCATCTCGATCAGAGTCCGGCGGAACTCCCGGAGCGTCTCGACATCGTTCTGGACGATCATTCCCTCGACGGCCGGTTCGGTGCAGGCGGCCACCGGTCGGCCGTTGACCAGCACGGTGCAGATCCGGCAGCTGCCGAACGCCTGCAGGCCGGGCCGGTGACAGAGGCGGGGGATATAGACGCCGGCCGCATCGGCCGCTTCGATGATGCTCTGTCCCGCCTCGGCCTCGACCGAAACCCCGTCGATCGTGAAGGTGTACTTCTTCCCCATGGTTCGTCCTCAGCTGCTAGGCGTGAATGGATTCGCGGCCCGTGAGATCCTCCGAAGCGGCGACGGCCTGCTTCAGATCGAAGGCGCGCCGGAGGCCGTCGGGATCGTCGGTGACCAGGGCCTCGTAGACCGGTCGGAAGTTCTTCAGGGTCGTCATGACGGGGTTCGAGGCCGTCTGCCCCAGACCGCAGCGGCTCGTGGTCACCATCGTCTTCGAGATCCGCTCCATGGTTTCCAGATCGCCCGGTTCGCCGCGGCCGGCCAGGATACGCTCCAGGTAGGTCTTGAGCAGCACGTTGCCGACCCGGCAGGGGGTGCAGTAACCGCAGCTTTCCTCCTCGAAGAACTCCATGAAGGCGTGAGCCACTTCGAGGATGTTCCGGCCCGGGCCGAAGACCATGATCGAGCCGCCGGTGGCCAGATCGTCGAAGCAGATGCACCGTTCGTATTGATCGGGACCGATCATGGTCCCTGAGGCCCCGCCAACCTGAACCGCGATGGCGTCGGTGGCGCCGACTTTCTCGAGCAGTTCGTGGACGCTGAGGCCGAGCTCGACCTCGTAGATGCCCGGCCGCTCGCAGTCCCCCGAAACGCTCAACAGCTTGGTGCCCGAACTCTGCACAGTACCCAGATGACTGAAGGTAGCCGGGCCCTCCTCCATGATCTTGGTCACGCAGCAGAGGGTTTCGACGTTGTTCACGGTCGTGGGCCGGCCGAGGTACCCCTTCTGGGCGGGGAAGGGCGGGCGGGTCTTCGGGTCGCCGCGCAGTCCCTCGCAGGAACTGATCATGGCTGTTTCCTCGCCGCAGATATACGCTCCCGCTCCCATCTGGATGGTGATGTCGAAGTCAAAATCCGAGCCGATGATGTTCTCGCCCAGCAGGTCGTCACTGCGGCGCTGCTCCAGGACGTCCTCGAGGAAAGCCCGCAGATACGCGTATTCGCTGCGCAGATAGAGGATCCCGGTCCGGGCGCCGATGGCGTATCCGGCGATCGTCATGCCGGCGAAGACCCGGTCTGGCATCTCTGTCAGCAAGACGCGGTCCTTGAAGGTGCCCGGCTCGCCCTCGTCGGCGTTGCAGAGTACGTATTTCTCGTCCCCCTGGGCTCCGCGGGTGAATTCCCACTTCATACCGGCCGGGAAACCGGCCCCGCCGCGGCCGCGCAGACGGCTTGTCTTGACCGTCCGGATGACCTCGACCGGGCTCATCCCCAACGCCTTGCGGACACCCTCACCCCGGTTCAGGGGGCTGAAGAGCACAGGGCCCGCTTCGCGGATGTTGTTCCTGACCATCGCCCGTACCAGCTCGTGGGCGTTGTTGCCGTCCCCCGGCTCGGTCACCAGCCGGGTCGGATCGCCGTGCTCGCGCAGCTCGGCCACGATCGCGCGGGCCTTCTCGGCGGTCAGTTCGGTCACCACCGTGTCGTTGATCAGGGCCGCCGGGGCCTGATCGCACATACCGATACAGGCCGTACGTTCGAGCGAGAAGGCGCCGTCGGAGGTCGTGTCCCCCGGTCCGATGCCGAGTTCGGCGGCGAAGGCGGCCAGAACCTCGTCGTATCCGTGCATCCGGTCGATGATGTCGTCGCACAGCCAGATGACGGTTTTACCCTTCGGCTCTTCCGAAAGGAAAGAGTAGAAGGTCACCACGCTTTCCACCTCGACCCGCCGGGCGCCGGTCTTCTCAGCAATGGTGGTCATCGCTTCGCTGTCGACTCCGCCGGTCCGGGCCTGTACGGCGCGCACGATGTCGATCATGCGGGTGCGATCGTTCTCGAATTCGTCGCAGATCGCCGTGATGGATGCTGCCGTTGAATCGCTCATGGGTACCCTCGGGTGCGATGCGGATTGGTTAATTTTTGTCACGTACGCCGGGATCTGCTCTCGGCTCACATCATTATGCAGCGCGAAGGGGAAGCCGCCCGCAGCTCCCGCCTAATGATCCCGACGGCGGCAAGCAGTTGCAAGGAAAAGTCTGGAGAGGGGTGACGCAAGACGGAAATATAGTTTCAGGTCTGAATATCCATATTCTTTGCGGTTGAGCGGAAGGGGACCCGATCCGTATGCTGCAGCACAGGATGAATGACGGCGCAGGAGTGACTCGGCACACGCCGGTCCCCGGTCCGGGAGGATGTCGTAACGGCGATGAGTATACGGATCAACATGGCGGTCAGTCTCGACGGGAAAATCGCCCCCGCCTCCCGGAAGCCCTTCCGGCTGGGCAGCCGGGCCGACCTCGACCGCATGGCCGGGCACCGGACCTGGGCCGACGTGATCGTCATCGGTGCCGGAACCCTCAGAGCCGAGGATCCGCCCTTCGCCCTCTCCGCCGAGGCGGCCGCCGAACGCGCCGCCGCCGGACGTTCCTCTCAACCGGCGGTGACGGTCGTCTCCGCCTCGCTCGCTCTGCCTGCGGGCCGGGTGTTCGCCGGACCGAACCGGACCATCGTGGCGACGACAACCACGGCCCCCGAACTTCCGGCCGGAACGGCTGAACAGGCTGACGTGTGGCGCCTCGGGACCGAACGCGTCGATCTCGAGGCTCTCGCCGCCCGCCTCCGGGAGACCGGATACGAGCGGATCCTGGTGGAGGGTGGGGGGGGATTGGCGGCGGGTTTCTTCGCCCGGGATCTGGTGGATGAAATCTACCTCACCCTCACCCCCTGGTTGATCGGTGGTGACGGGGCGCCCTCGATCTGCGCCGGTCAAGAGGGTCTGCCCGCCCCCGGCCGGTTTCTCCTGACGGCGATCGAGCCGGGAGCGGAAGAGGTGTTCCTCACCTATCGGAGGCGTTAACTTGTTTTCGTGCCGAAACGGTTCTTTTCCGCGATCTCGGCGTCAGCAGAACATCTCCCCCTGGGTAAGGAGCAGCGTGTGACGACACCGGAAGACGAAGCCCCGAAACTCTGCCTTTTCGGGAACGGTCGGATGTCCCGGGCTCTGCAGGAGCACGCCCGGGCTCACCGGATCACGATCACCCGGGTTTTCAGCGGCGACGAGCTGCGTCGCGGTCTGCCGCGGAAGAAGAACGACTGCAAAGGGGCCGCGATGGCGGCGGACTTCACCGTCGCCGAGGCCGTCCCCGCCCACGTACGCCGCGCGGTCGAGCTCGATCTGCCCCTGCTGATCGGAACCACCGGCTGGCAGCACGTCCAGACCGAAGTCGAAGGGATCGTCATCAACGGCGGGGGCACGGCTCTCTATGCCCCCTCGTTCTCGTTCGCGGCCAACGTTCTCTTTCACCTCGTCCGCCGGGCCGGGCAACTCTTCGATATCGACCCGGCCTACGATCCCTGGGTCACCGAACAGCAACACGCCGCCCGGCGGGACTCACCCGGCGGGGCGGCCCTGCATCTCGGCGAGATCCTGCTCGACACGATCAAGCGGAAGAACCTGCTCCAGATCGGGCCCTCGGCGGGTCCTCTCGAACCCAACCAGCTCAGTATCGCCTCGGCCCGGGCCGGCTATGCCCCCGGGGTGCACCAGGTCGGGTTCGACGGGCCCGGTGAGAGTCTCGAGATCGTCCACCGGGTGCGTGATCGGAGGGTTCATGCCGCCGGGGCGGTGCAGGCCGCTCTCTGGCTGGTGGGGCGGACGGGCTTCTTCACCATGGATGATGTCATGCAGGATCTGCTCGGGCAGGCCGACGATGCTGAGCAATAAACAGCTTGGAACCCTGCCCCCCTACTTGGCGGCCGAACTCAAAGCCCGGGTCGCCTCCCTGAGCCGGGAGGGAGTCGATGTCATCGATCTCTCGATCGGTTCCCCCGATCTGGAACCCGATCCCCGCATCGTCGAGGCAGCTCGCGCTTTCCTGGCCGAAGGCGGCTGTCACGGCTATATGTTCGGCGGCGGGACCGGGGAGTTCCGGGAGAGTGTCGCGGCCTACATGCAGACGCGGTTCGGGGTCAGCCTCGATCCGATGACCCAGGTTCTGGCCCTGCTGGGCAGTAAGGAAGCCCTGGCCCATCTCCCCCTCGGGCTCTGCGAACCTGGTGAGGTGGGGGTCTTTCCCGATCCGGGATACCTGGCCTACCGCCCCGGACTGCACCTGGCCGGAGCCGAACCGGTCACTCTCCCGCTCGATCCCGGAGCGGGATGGCGGCCGCAGTGGAACGAACTGGAATCCAGTCTGTGCGGGAACGCTCCAGTCCGGCTCGTCATTCTCAATTACCCTCACAACCCGACCTCGGCCACGGCCGGATTCGACGATTTCGACCAGGCCATCCGCTGGGCCCGGACCCGGGGAGCGGTACTCCTGAACGACAACGCCTATGCCGATATCGGATTCGACGGGTATCGTCCGCCGAGTCTGCTGCAGGCACCCGAGGCCGGCGGGGGGGCGGCAGGGAGCCGGGTCATCGAACTGCACAGCCTCTCGAAGACTTTTTCGATGGCCGGCTGGCGCTGCGGGTTTGCGGTAGGCGATCCCGAGGTGATCGCGGTCCTGGCCCGGACGAAGAATTATTACGATTCCGGACAGTTCGCGGTCGTCCAGCACGCCGCATCTGTGGCGCTCGGACTGGCCGGCGAGATCGCCCCGGCCGTCAGTGCCCGCTATCAGGCCCGGCGCGATCTGCTCCTGCCCGCTCTCGAGGCCCTGGGTCTGGAAGCTTCACCTCCGGTCGCGACGATCTATCTCTGGGCCCGCCTGGGCCCGAAGGCCGGGGACGAGACGGCCTGGTGTACCCGGATCCTGGAGCGAGCCGGGGTGGCGCTGTGCCCCGGGCGTGCCTTCGGGCAGCAGGGCCGGGGGTATGTGCGCTTTTCCCTGACCGCTCCGGAGGAACGTCTCGAGGAAAGCGCGGCCCGGCTGGCCCGGATCGGCGAACAGACATGACCGACACCCTCCGCATGAAGAACCTCCGCTTTTACGCCTATCACGGCGAGACACAGGAGGAGCGGGAGGGGGGGCAGATTTTCGAGGTCGACGTCGAGGTCGCCTTCGACCAGCGGCCCGCTGCGGCGGCCGACGACCTCGACCGGGGCGTGGATTCGCGCGAAATCTACCGGCGGATCAAACAGGTCGTGGAAGGCCGGCCGTGCAGCCTGATCGAAACCGTGGCGCAGAGTATCGCCGACACTCTGCTCGATATCGGACCGGTCGAGAGCGCCCGGGTGACGCTGCGCAAACCGGGAGCGCGCCGCTACGATCCCGACGAACCGGGCTACGAGGTCGAAATCGTCCGGCCCTGAGAAAGCCCGATGACGCCTTCGCCCCCTCTTCACGACGCCTACCTTGCCTTCGGCGCCAATCTGGGGGATCGAGTGGGGGCGATCCGGGCCGGGACGGCCGGTCTGACCGAGCGGGGGGTTGAACTGGTGGGTTTTTCGAGTCTCTATACCAGCCGACCGAAGTATCTGTCCGATCAGCCGGCATTCATCAACGGCGTGGGACTCTTCCAGACCGGGCTGGACCCGCGGGCTCTGCTGGCGGTCTGTCAGGCGGTCGAAGCAGCCGCCGGACGGCAGGCGCGGGTTCGGTACGGTCCCCGCGAACTCGATATCGATATCCTGCTCTACGACGATCTGACGGTGCAGGAATCCGATCTCATCATTCCGCATCCCGCCCTCACCGAACGGCTCTTCGTCCTCGTTCCCCTGGTCGAGCTGGCTCCCTCGCTCGAGATACCCGGGCAGGGACCGGTCCGCACTCTGCTCGACCGGGCCCGGACATCCCTGCCCGCCCGGGAGAACGTTCGTCGCATCGGGGCCATGTTGACTCATCGACCGGACTCGTCGCGAGAGGGAGGTGGAGGATGAGCGTGCGCCGACCGGTCCGCAGCGAGATCGCCAGCCGCGGTGAATCGCTCTGGCTCTCCTATCTGGTCGTGGAGGGTCCCCCCGGATCGGGTGCGACCACCCTGGCCGCCCGTCTGGCCCGGGCGATCGGCGGCCGTCTCGTTCTCGACCGGGCGCGCGAGAATCCGTTCCTGCAAGATTTTCTGACCGACTCGCGGCGCTACGCGTTCAAAACGCAGCTTTTTTTCACCCTCAGCCGCGTCATGCAGCAGCAGGAAACGATCGTCCAGCGCGATCTTTTCCAACCGACCGTGGTGGCCGATTACCTCTTCGCCCGCGATCGCCTCTTTGCCTCCCTGACCCTCGACGATCGGGAGCTGGCGCTCTACGAGAAGCTGGCCGGCGTGGTGGAGCGCGATATCCACCGGCCCGATCTGGTCATCTACCTGCAGTACGATTCCGACACGCTGTACCGGCGCCTGAATCAGCGGCGGGACGAAATCTGGCTCAGACTCGGACGGGAATACCTGGTGGCAGTCGTGGAGGCCTATAACTACTATTTCCTACACTACGAGGAGACCCCCCTGCTGATCGTCAACGGTCCGCAGGAGGAACTCGCGAACAGCGACGAGGCCCTGCAGCGACTCGTGGCCGAGCTGGAACGAACCCATGCCGGAGTGCGATACTACAATCCAGGCACCTGACACCGACCAGGGAGTGAAGCGGTGAAGGAAGCACGCTATATCGCGATCGAGGGTTCGATCGGGGTCGGGAAAACCAGCCTGGCGACCCTGCTGGGACGGCGTCTGGGCGCCCGGCTGGTGCTCGAGAAGCCCGACGAGAATCCCTTTCTCGACGATTTCTACCGCGACCCCCGTCGCTATGCCTTCAAAACCCAGCTTTTTTTCACCCTCTCGCGGTACATGCAGCAGCAGGAGTTCAACCAGCAGGATCTCTTCCACGATCTGGTCATCGCCGACTACCTCTTCGCCAAGGACAAGATCTTCGCCTATCTGACCCTCGACGATAAGGAACTGGCGCTGTACGAAAAGCTGGTCGATCTGATCGAACCGGAGATCGTGGTACCCGATCTGATCATCTACCTGCAGGCCACGACCGAGGTGTTGCTGGAACGGATCCGGCGCCGGGGCCGGGCTTTCGAACGACGTCTCTCCGAAGACTACCTGCGCTCGCTCAACGAAGCCTACAACTACTATTTCTTCCACTACGACGCCGGTCCGCTGCTGGTCGTGAACACGAGCCAGATCGATTTCGTCCACCGCCAGGCCGATCTCGACGATCTGATCGAACAGATCAGGCGGCCGCACGCCGGAACGACCTTCTACGGTCCCCGGGGGTAACCGATATGAGTGTCACCCCGCCTCCCGTTCCCGCCCGCCGCAAGATCACCACCCGCACCCTGCGCCGGATGAAGGCGGAGGGCCGGAAGATCGTGAGCCTGACCGCGTACGATGCCATCACCGCGGCTCTGCTCGAAGAGGCCGGAGTCGAGGTCATCCTGGTCGGCGATTCGGCGGGTATGGTCGTGGCCGGCCGGCGGGACACCCTGAGCGTGACCCTGGATGAGATCCTCCTGATGACCAGCTGGGTGGCCGGAGGGGTCGAGAATGCGCTCCTGGTGGCCGACATGCCTTTTCTGACCTACCAGGTGAATCCCGATGAAGCGGTTCGCAACGCCGGCCGGCTGCTGGCCGAGGGAGGTGCCGAAGCGGTCAAGCTCGAAGGGGGACGGCACATCGTGCCGACCATCCAGCGCCTGGTCACGACCGGCATCCCCGTCATGGGGCACCTCGGTCTCACGCCGCAGAGCATCCACAGTTTCGGCGGCTGGCACCTGCAGGGCACCGATACCGCCGACGCCGAGAAGCTGATGGAGGACGCCCGCCTCCTGCAGGAGGCGGGGGCCTTTTCGATCGTGCTCGAGAAGATCCCCGCTCCCCTGGCCACCCGGGTGAGCGACGAACTGGAGATCCCCACCATCGGGATCGGCGCCGGGGCCGGCTGTGACGGGCAGGTGCTGGTCACTCACGATCTGCTCGGTCTCTTCACGGCCTTCAAACCGCGTTTCGTGCGGCGCTACGCCGAACTGGCCGGGGAGATCAGGACCGCTGTCGAACACTATGTCGACGACGTGCGCAACGGCGGTTTTCCCACCGAGGACGAATCCTTCTTTCCCGACCAGGGCTGACATGGAGCGTTTCGAGCAGACCGCCGCGATCCGCGCCTGGTCCCGGGCCGAGCGCGTCGCCGGCCGGACCATCGCCTTCGTACCGACCATGGGGGCTCTGCACGCCGGGCACCTGTCCCTGGTGGACCTGGCCGCCGAACGAGCCGATCGGGTGGTGGTGAGCATCTTTCTCAATCCCACCCAGTTCGGCCCCGATGAGGATCTCGACCGCTATCCCCGCGATCTGCAGGGCGATCTCGACCAGCTCGCGCAAGGCCCGGTCGACACCGTCTGGATCCCGACCGCCGACGAGATCTATCCTCCCGGTTACAGCACCTGGGTGACCGAAGAGACAGTTGCGGCCGGGCTGGAAGGCCGCATCCGCCCGGGGCATTTCCGGGGTGTGACGACCGTCGTGACCCGGCTGTTGATTGCGGTTGAACCCGACCTGCTCGTCCTGGGAGAGAAGGATGCCCAGCAGGCGGCGGTGCTGACCCGGCTCGTGCGCGACCTGGGCTTCGCCGTCGAGGTGCTCGTCGGGCCGACCGTACGTTCGGCCGACGGCCTTGCCCTCTCCAGCCGCAACGCGTACCTTTCGCCCGCGGAGCGAAAGCAGGCGGTCTGCCTCAGCGACGCCCTGCGGTCGGCGCGCGAACTCGTCAACGCAGGGCAGAGGGATGCCGCGGCTCTGGTTGCGGCGCTGCGGGAACGGATCGAACGCGAACCCGACGCCCGTATCGACTATCTTGCGGTTGTCGAGCCCGATTCCTTCCAGCCCCTCGACCGTCTCGAAACCTCGGCCCGCATCTGTCTCGCCGTCCGGATCGGCACGACCCGCCTGATTGACAACGAGCTCGTACACCGGGAGAGCTAAGTGCTCATCACCGTTCTGAAATCGAAGATCATGCGAGCCCGGGTAACCGGGAACGAACTGTACTACGAAGGCAGTCTGACCCTCGATCCGGTCTTGATGGAAGCCGCCGGGATGCTGCCTCACGAACAGGTTCAGGTCGTGAACCTCAATAACGGCACCCGTCTGACGACCTATCTGATCAGGGGCCGGGAACGGGGCAACGGTGAGGTGATTCTGAATGGTCCCGCCGCCCGGCTCGGATACGCCGGGGATGAGATTATCATCCTGACATACGCGCAGATGGATCATGACAGTGCCGCCTCCCACCTGCCGGTGGTGGTCCAGGTGGACGCCGACAACGCCCCTCTGGAGGCCTGAGCGATAGTACTCGATCCCGCACAATCGCCCCCGAAGTCGCGCGCGATCCTGATCCGTGTCTTCGCGGTGTTGGGTGTGGCCGCCGTCGTCGTTGCGATCGTGGGGCTGACGATCTTTCCGCGCCGTTCCGATGCGCCGCCCGCCGATGCTTTCGCCGGGCTCGAGAGAGCCGCCGCCGAAGCCCCCGATACCCGTCCCCAGGTGGAAGTCCTGAACGGCTGCGGGGTGTCGGGGATCGCCGCCCGGGCTCAGGCCTGGCTCGTGGAACAGGGTTTCGATGTGGTGGCGACCGAGAACGCCGACGGCTTCGACTATGCCGAGACGATTGTCATCGACCGGGTCGGAGAGATCGCCGTGGCCCGTCGGTTGGCCCGTTCACTGGGTACCGGGAATGTCATCCGCCAGGTACGACCCGACCTGATGCTGCAGGTGACGGTCATCCTGGGGGCCGACTATGGCGAACTCGAGCCCTTTGCCGGAGAGGGCTCCTGATGGGGCCGGAAACCGGACCTCGCCGGGAGCAGCGCGGCAAGGGCGGGGTTCCGCCCGCGGAACTGGCCCGCGGTATTGCCGACGCCGCCCTGGAGAAGAAAGCCGAGGAGCTGGTCTGTCTCGATCTGCGCCGGCTGACCACGATGACGGACTATTTCGTTATTGCGACGGTGTCGACCGACGTGCACTCGCGGGCGGTGGAGGAAGCCGTCCGCGAGCTGATCCGCGAACGTTTCGGGGTCAGGCCGTGGCACGTCGAGGGCGCCGAATCGTCCCGGAACTGGATCCTGATCGACTATGTCGATGTCGTCGTCCATCTTTTCCAGCCCGAAACCCGCGCCTATTACGATCTCGAGCGTCTCTGGGGCGATGCTCCCCGGGAAGTCATCACCGATGCCCCTGTGTGAGCGCACCGCGGACCGGATTTCGGCGGCTGTCGCCGCTGCGGCCGGGCGTGAGGGCTGGCCGGTGGAACCGGCCGGGGTGAGGCTCGAACGTCCCCGCGATCCCGATCACGGCGATTTCGCCTCGACGCTGGCCCTGACCCTGGCCCGCACGGTCGGACGCGCTCCGCGCGAGATCGCCCAGCAGCTGGCCGCAACGCTCCAGGAGGACGTCGCTCTGCAGGCCGACCTGGCCCTCGAAGCGGTCGAGGTGGCAGGGCCCGGTTTTCTGAACTTTTACCTGGCTCCCGCCTGGCTCGAGGAGGGCCTGCGGGAAGTGCTCGATCAGGGCGAGGCCTACGGGCGGAGCCGGCGGCTCGAGTCCGAAGCGATTCTCTTCGAATTCATCTCGGCCAATCCGACCGGTCCGCTCAATGTGGTCAGTGCCCGGGCGGCCGCGGTCGGCGACGCTCTGGCTGCGCTCTGGGAAGCGGCCGGGGCCAGGGTGGGGCGGGAGTACTACGTCAACGACGCCGGCCGGCAGGTGAGTCTGCTCGGCCGGAGTCTGGCCGCGCGCATCCGTCAGGCCGGGGGTGAAGAAGCGTCCCTGCCCGAGGAAGGCTACCACGGCGAGTACCTGGTCGAGCTGGCCGGGACTTTCCGGACCAAGCATCCCGAAGGGATCGAAGCCTTCGCCGGGGCGGCCGGACCGGGAACGGATCCCGACGAGGCCCTGGCGGCCTGGGCGGTGGAGCGCATACTCGAACGTCAGCAGGCCAGCGTGTCCGCCTTCGGCCTGCACTTCGATACCTGGTTCCGGGAGTCGAGCCTGCACGAAGCCGGCGCCGTGGAACGAACCCGGACAGCCCTCGAAGCCCGCGGTCATACCTACCGGGCCGAGGAGGCCCTCTGGTTCCGCTCCACCGCTTTCGGCGACGAGAAGGACCGGGTGCTGGTGACCGGCGACGGTCGGCCGACCTACCTGCTGCCCGATATCGCCTACCACGAGGACAAGTACGCCCGTGGCTGGCGGACGCTGGTCGATCTCTGGGGCCCCGACCATCACGGTTACATCGACCGCATGAGTGCCGCCCTGCAGGCGCTGGGACACGACCCCGGGTCTTTCCGGGTGCTGATCGTCCAGCAGGTGAATCTGCTGCGGGGAGGCGAACCGGTGAAGATGAGCAAGCGGGCCGGGCGCCTGATCGAGATGAACGAACTGATCGAAGAAGTCGGGGTGGATGCGGCCAGGTTTTTCTTCCTGCTGCGGTCCACTTCTACCCCGCTCGACTTCGATCTCGAACTGGCAGCGGCCCGGGACGAGGAGAATCCGGTCTATTACGTCCAGTACGCCCACGCCCGCATTTCGAGCCTGCTCGAGAAGGCGCGCGAGGAGGGAATCAAGATCGAGACCGCGGTCGAGAACGCCGACCTGGCGGCGCTGCGGGTTCCCGAGGAACGGGCTCTGATGCGCCTGCTGGTCGATTTTCCCGATCTGGTGGCCGGAGCCGCCGAAGCGTACGAACCGCATCGCCTCCCCATCTGGCTCAAGGATCTGGCGGCGGCCTTTCATCTGTTTTACCACCACCATCGGGTGGTGGGTTCGAATGAACCGGAACAGAGCGCCCGTCTGGCGCTTTGCCGGGCCGTCAGGCAGATCCTGGCCAACGGTCTGGACCTGCTCGGAATCTCGGCTCCGGAACGGATGTAGTCCCGTACCGGCCCTCTTTTCCGTCCCCGGGTGAAGGAACGGCGGGGGCGGGATGAATTGAATGGTGAACGACCGAGCGGTTAACACGTCGTATCTGCAGAGGGACGAAACCGGATTTCTGTGTCCGAGACGGCGGTTGATACCCGGCTTGCGAGGGCATATCTTACATCGACATTTCCACCCCCGGTTTCCCTGTTCACCGCGCTGTTCGACCGTCTCCGAGCCGGGATGGTCGCACCGCGGAAGGGTTGAAGGAGGCCCGATCTCAATGAAGACGCACCCCACTCTCACAGGCGTTGTGCGAGCATCCCTGCTCTTCGCTCTCATCGCTGTCGTGACCGCCGCCTGCGCCCCGCCGCAGATCACTTCGGCCAAGCTCTACATGAACAACAAGGACTACGTCAACGCCCGGCGCTCGCTGGAAGAAGCCATCCAGATCTACCCCGACAATGCTGAAGCGTACTACATCCTGGCCACTCTCGAGGCCACCGAGTCGAACTGGGCCGAGGCCAAGACGAACTGGGACCGTTCCGCCTCCCTCAGCCCGATCTTCCGAGCCCAGGTTGAACGGGACGTCAGTAACTGGTGGCTCCAGCACTACAACGACGGGTTCACTTTCATCCAGCGCCAGGACTACGAAAGCGCCGAGAGCTCCTTTTTAATCGCCACTATGCTCGACCCCGAGAATCCCGAGGCCTGGGAGGGCCTGGCTGTCGTTTACGGCCAGCAGAGGCGATACGACGAGGCGATCGAGATGTACGGCAAGGTCCTCGAACTCAATCCCGACGACGACACCTCCCGGCTCAACCTCGGCCTGCTGTACTACAACAGCGGAAATTACATGGAGGCGGTCCGCTACCTCGATCCGCTCCAGGAGGACAACATCGACGATTCCGTTTTCGTCGAAACCCTGGGATACGCTTACCGGCAGCTCGATGAGCGCGACAAGGCCCGGGCACTGTACGAGAACAGCCTCGAGTCCAATCCCGAGAACCTGTACACCCACATGCAGCTGGCCATCATGTACACCGAGACGGATCAGGACGACCTGGCTCTGCCACACTTTATCACCGTGCTCGAACTCAATCCCTTCGACACCGAAGCGTTGAATAACATCGCTATCACCTACATGGAGAGCGAGCGCGAGGCGGAGGCGATCCCCTACCTGGAGAAGAGCAAGGAGATCAATCCGAACAGCCCCATGACCTGGCTGCGCCTGGGCGGCATTTACATGCGCATGGGAGTGAACGCTGGTGATCAGGAGATGATCCGGAAGGGCCAGGAGCACATGCAGCGGGCCGAGGAACTGCAGGCTCTGATGGGAGATCCCCCGCCTGTCCGTTAGGGCTTCCGATCCCGGTCCTCCCGCCGTTGGGTGGAAATGCCGGCGGGGAAGTGGTATCGTGGAACGCGTCGCAGCCGGTGAGCCGCGGCGCGTTCGTGTATCTCCGGTCCTGATCGGACCGATCTCCCGGACAGGTTGAACCGTGACACGTGACCCATCGACCACAGAGCAGCTGCGCGAAGAGCTCGAGGCGCGGACCGATCTGCCCGCCCACGTGGCCATCATCATGGACGGCAACGGCCGCTGGGCCCAGCAGCGGGGGCTGGAGCGGGTGGCCGGCCATGAGGAAGGTGTCCGGGCGGTCCGCCGCACCGTGGAAGCCGCCAGCGGCATCGGGCTCGAGGTCTTGAGCCTGTTCGTCTTCAGTCAGGAGAACTGGAAGCGCCCTCTCGGCGAGGTGCACTCGCTCATGAATCTGCTGAGCGAGACGATCGATCGCGAGGTTGAGGATCTCGACGCCAACAATGTGCAGCTGCGGATCACCGGCGATCTGAGTGAGATCCTTCCCGAACCGCGGGCGGGCTTGCAGCGGGCTCTGGAGCGCACCCGCGATAACCGCGGCCTGGTCCTGAACCTGGCTCTGAATTACGGCGGTCGGCGGGAGATCCTGCGAGCGGCCCAGGCCCTGCTGGCGCGCCGTTTCGCCACCGGTCAGACCGGCCCGGTCACGGCCGAGGAGTTCGAATCCCACCTGCAGACGCGGGGACTCCCCGATCCCGACCTGCTCATCCGTACCAGCGGGGAACAGCGACTCTCGAATTTCCTGCTCTGGCAGATCGCCTATTCCGAGATCGTTTTTCCCGACGTGCTCTGGCCAGACTTCGATGCCGATCACTTTTACCGGGCTCTGGGGGAGTACCTGCGGCGCGAGCGGCGTTTCGGCCGGACCAGCGCCCAGGTCAACAGGTAGCCGCCGGTGCCCGATTCCGAACTCACGACCCGCACCCTCGTCGCTTTTGCCATGGCGCCGTTTTTTTTCGCCGCCATCTTCATCAGCCAGGGGATCTTCTTCCTGCTGGTCGTCGTCCTGGCGGGGCGGGCTCTCTGGGAGCTCCCGGCCCTGTTCCGGATCCAGGCCGAACGCACGCCGATGCGGGCCCTCAGTCTGCCGGTCGGTCTCCTGCTGCTCGCCGATGCCTGGCTGGGAGGGGGAGCGCACTGGGGGGCGATTCTGCTCGGGGGGACCGGCCTGGTCCTGGTCGTCGAGGTCTTTCGTCCCGGAGACGAAGCGCCGAGCGGCGTGCTCGGCGCCACCCTGACCGGCTGGCTCTATGTCACCCTGCCGCTGGCCCATCTGCTCTGGCTCCGAGGCGCGGCGGGACTCGGCGGAGCCCTTCCCGCCGGTGGAGCCTGGCTGGTCATGGCCATGTGGGGAATCATATGGGTGGCCGACACGGCCGCCTATTTCGTGGGCCGCACCATGGGACGGACCCGGCTGCTGCCCGCGGTATCGCCCGCCAAGACATGGGAGGGATTCGCCGCCGAACTGGTTTCCGGTTCCGCGATGGGGATCGTTCTGGCCCTCTGTCTGCCGGTTCTGGAGTGGAGCGCGGCCGGCGGAGCGGGCGTGGGGGCTCTGATGGGTCTGGTGTCGACCCTCGGGGATCTGGCCGAATCGCGCCTGAAAAGAGCTGCGGGGGTCAAGGATGTGTCCGGAATCCTGCCCGGCCACGGTGGATTTCTCGACCGCTTCGACTCGACCATATTCTGCGCGCCGGTCCTCTACTGGATCCTGATCGCCTGGGCGCGGACGGGGTAAGAAGGATGAGAGCATGAGCACGTACAGCGTGGCGATCCTCGGTTCGACGGGCTCGATCGGTCGGAGTGCCCTCGAGGTGCTCGAGGGATTGCAGCGGCAGGGGCACCAGATACAGGTCACCGCCCTGTCCGCCGGCCGTAACGTCGCTCTGCTGGCCGAACAGGTCCGTCGCTGGCGCCCCGAACTGGCGGTCGTGGGCGATCCCCGGCTCGTATCCGAGCTCGGAGAGCACCTCGCCGACCTGGCCGGCGAAATGACGCTGGCCGCGGGAACAGCCGGAATCGAAACGGCGGCCCGGAGCGGAGCCGACATCATCATCAACGCCCTGGTCGGCGCCAGCGGTCTGGTCCCGACCGTACGGGCGCTCGAGGCCGGCCGACGGGTGGCTCTGGCCAACAAGGAAGCCCTGGTGGTGGGGGGCGATCTGGTGACCGGCCTGGCCCGCACTGACGAGAAGGGCGCCGTCCCCCGGCTGATGCCGATCGATTCCGAGCACAGCGCTCTATTCCAGGCACTCGGCGCCCATCCCGACACCGAGGTCGAACGTCTGCTCCTGACAGCTTCGGGCGGTCCCTTCCGCGACACTCCGGTCGAGGCCTTCGCAACGATTACCCCCGAGCAGGCCCTGCAGCATCCGACCTGGAACATGGGCCGGAAGATCACCATCGATTCCGCCACCCTGATGAACAAAGGGCTCGAAGTGATCGAAGCCCACTGGCTTTTCGGGATTCCCGTCGAGCGGATCGGTATCGTCGTGCATCCCCAGAGCATCTGTCACAGCCTGGTCGAATTCGTTGACGGCAACCTCCTGGCCCATTTTTCCGTACCCGATATGCGCCTGCCCATCCAGTACGCCCTGACCTACCCCGAGCGGCAGACAATCTCGGTCGGCGCGCGCCTGAAGGTCGAGGAACTGGGTTCGCTGCAGTTCGAACCGCCCGATAGCGATCGCTTCCCCGCCCTCGGTCTGTGCCGCGAGGCGGTTGCGGAAGGGGGCACGATGCCGGCCGTGCTGAACGCCGCCAACGAGGTCGCGGTGGCGGCTTTCCTCGACCGGCGGCTGGCCTTCCCCGGTATCACCGGCACGATCCGGGCCGTCATGGACCGCCACCGTACGGTTGACGGACCAGATCTCGATGATCTGATTGCAGCCGGGGCCTGGGCAGTTGAAACCGCGAGGGTACACATCACCGACGAGGAGTGAGCGTGGAGACGGTTCTGGCACTGATCATCGTTCTGGGCGTGCTGATCTTCGTGCACGAGCTGGGGCACTTCCTCATGGCCAAAGCGGCCGGGGTGCGGGTGCTCAAGTTCAGTCTCGGGTTCGGACCGGCCATATTCAGTTTCACCCGCGGCGAGACCGAGTACATGGTGGCCTGGGTGCCGCTGGGCGGTTACGTTAAGATGGCCGGCGAGGATCCCGAGGAGCTCGAACAGGCCGCCGCCGAAGGGCGCGACCCTCAACCGGGGGATTTCGCCTATGCCGGGTTGCTCCGCCGCTTCGGGATCATCATCGCCGGGCCGATCATGAATATCGTCCTCGCCTTTGTGGTCTATTTCGGGGTCACCACCGCCACCGGGCTGACCCGGGTGGCCACGACCGCCATCGGGACCGTCGAAGCCGGCAGCCTGGCCGACCGGGTCGATCTGGAACCGGGCGATCGCTTTCTGACGGTCGACGGCGACAGTGTCGATTCGTGGGAACGGGCTTTCGAGATCATCCGCGGCGGGATCGGAGTCGAGCATGTCGTAGCGGTCCAACGGCGTGACTCCACCTTCACCCTCACCCTGCCCAGCGTCGTCGGCCCCGACGGCGGCCCGGTCGAGGGCGCGGTGGATTTCTACGGTCTCTGGCCCGCCTGGGGGACGACCGTGGCGGCCGTGAGCGACACCGACGCCGCTGCGGCGGCGGGTCTGGAAGCCGGCGATACGATCATTCGTCTCGACGGGCGCGAGCTTGCCAACTGGGGCGAACTGAGTTCGACCATCCGGGCTTCGGCCGGGCGCGAGGTCGAGATCGCCTGGCTGCGCGAGGGCGTCGAGTATGTCGCCCGCGTGACCCCGGCGCGGGTCGTCGATGACTCCACCGGAATCCTGCGGGGCCGGCTCGGTATCACCGGGGATACCTCCGATCTGCCGGTCGAGCACATCCGTCTCGGACTGGGAGGCACTCTCTCCTGGGCCGGTCGTGAAACCTGGCGGACCGGAACCCTGATCGTGGATATCCTCGCCCGTCTCGTTGTGGGTCAGCTCTCGATGCGCGAGACCCTCGGCGGTCCTGTCACGATCGCCAGGGTGGCGCGTGATTCGGCCCGCTCGGGTATCCTGAGCCTGCTCGCGTTCGTGGCTTTCGTGAGCGTGAATCTGGGGGTTCTGAACCTGCTGCCGATTCCGGTCCTCGACGGCGGGCACCTGGTTTTTCTGGCCGCCGAGGCCCTGCGCGGCAAACCGCTCTCGCTGCGCGTGCGTCTGATCGCCACCCAGATCGGGATGGCCTTCATCATCCTGATCATGCTATACGTGACCGTCAACGACGTCGTCCGGCTCTTCTGAACGAGCGACGGCCGCGATCGGCGTCATCGCCGGAGGATCCCGATGTCCGTTGACCTGAATCTCTTCCCCTCGGCACCGGTGCTCAACGACCTGCTCAATGCGCTGCTGGTTTTCGCCCTCGTCTGGGCCCTGAGCCGGCTGGTGCGTCTGCTCTTCGGATTCACCGAGCGCCGCCTGACCACACGTAGCCGGACTGATCTCGACAACGAGTTGCTGCAGGCCGTGAAGGGTCCGGTCGGGGTGGCGATCTGGATCCTGGGTCTGAAATGGGCCGTGGCCGGTCTGAATCCGACCGCCTGGGGGATATTCAGCGGCTCGCCCGAACAGCTCATCGAGACCTGGGACACGGTCACCGACGGCATCTTCTTCATTCTCCTGGCCCTGGTGGTCACCAGCCTCGTGATCCGCTCCTTCAACGTCCTGGCGGGCTGGTATGCAGCCCGGTTTGCGGCGCGGACCGAGAGTCAGATCGACGACGAACTCGTGCCGCTGATCCGGCGCGTTTTCCAGGTCCTGGCCTGGGCGGTGGCGATCATCATCGTCTTCGACCACTTCGGCGTTTCGGTCGACGCCCTGGTGGTTTCGCTCGGCGCCGGCTCGCTGGCATTCGCCCTGGCGGCCCAGGAAACCCTCTCGAACATGATCGGCGGTTTCGTGCTCTTCGTCGACCGGCCCTTCCGGATAGGGGACCGGATCCTGCTCGAGAACGGCACCAAAGGTGACGTGGTCGAGATCGGTCTGCGCAGCACCAAGATTCTGACCTTCGAAAACACCGTCATGGTCGTTCCCAACGCGCAGATCGTGAAAGAAAAGGTCACCAATCTGAGCTATCCCGACCCGAAGATCCGGGTCGTGGTCGAATTCGGGGTGGCCTACGATTCCGATCTGAAGCAGGTCTCCGAGATTGCCCTCCGCACGGCCCGGGAGCACCCGATTGTCCTCGACGAACCCGAGCCGGCGGTCGAACTGCTCGATTTCGGGGATTCGGCCCTGCAGATGCGGCTGGTGACCCGGGTGGCCGACTACGGTGACCAGTGGCAGACCACGCTCGATCTGCGCGCCCGCCTGCTCGAATCCTTCCGTGCCGCGGGTGTCGAGATTCCCTTCCCCCAGCACGATCTCTGGTTCCGCAATCAGGCCCCGGGGGACTGAGACACCGTTCCGCCCGGTCCGATCAGCGGGAAAATCGTCCGATGAGAGTTGACGGGACGGGGTGGGGCAAAGTGTATTAAAATGTGAACACAGGCTCCGACCGGACGTCTTAATGTGTGAGATGACGAAAACCGCCCGCATCGGTCCCCGAGCGCTCCTGACAGCGCTCCTGCTCTGCGCACCGGCCATGATCGGCGCCCCCGCGGCACCGGTCCGGGCCGCCGACACCGCCCTGGTGCCGGCCGAGCAGGATACCGGGGTGGTTCTCGATCTCACCCGCCAGAATCGGTTCAACCGTCTCTACAGCACGGGCTACAAGTACTACGAGATCCAGGAGTATGCCAGCGCCATACCGGCCCTGCGTGCCTGCACCGGGATGGACAGCACCAACATCGAGGTCTGGTACCTGCTGGCCATGTGCTACTTCCAGATCGATTCGCTGGCCGGAGCCCGCGAAGCGTACGAGACGATCTTGCGTCAGAATCCCGAGGATGAGACCGCCCTGGCCAGCCTGGCCTCGATATACTTCCAGCAGGGAGAGATGCTGCTTGTCCTGGAGGCCTACGAGCGCCTGGTCGAGATGCAACCCGAGAATCCCGAGTACCGCGAGTTTCTGCTCAGCCTCTACCGGCAGGAGGGGGACAACACGGGCATGCTCCGGATGTTGCAGCAACAGGTGGAGGCCGATCCCGACAATGCTGACGCCCATCGCCGGATGGCCGAGATCTTTGCCCGCCAGGGAGACGTCGAAGCGCAGATCCGGTCTCTCGAAGAAAGCATGCGCGGTGATCCCGACCAGATCGGAACGGTGGAAAGACTGGCCCGTCTCTATGCCGGTGATCCCACCCGGATCCGCGAGGCGGCCGACACCTACGGCCGGCTGACCCGCCTGCGCCCCGACGATCCTGTGACCTGGCGGCTCCGGGGACGGTTCCTGGGCAAGGTCGGCGAGCCCGACAGCGCCGTGGTCGCGCTCGTGCGCGCGCTCGAGCTGGCTCCGGACGAGATGCGGGTCTACTCCGAGCTCGCCGGGATCCATCTCGACCAGGAACGGTACGAGGAAGCTCTCTTCGAAGTCGAGCGGGCGATCGCATTTGATCCCGAGGACGGTCACGCCTACATCACCTGGGGGGACATCCTCCAGGCGCAGGGACTGGCTCAGGCCGCCGAGGACGGAACCGTACCGTATGAGGCCAAGGTGATCCTCGAACAGGCCATCGAGAAGTACCGGATGGGGATTGAGAAGGATCAGCTCGCACCCGAGATGCGCCTGTACGCCGAGGAACAGGTGACCCGACTCGAGCCTTACCGGCGCACGCAGGCTGAGATCTTCATGTACCGGGCCCGCGACCGGACCATACCGCCCGCCATGCCGCCCGGGTCCGAACCTCGGCCTGAACCCTGAACCGATCTCTCGCCCGAGAACCCTTTTCCTCGCGGGCGGGAGGCAGACCGCGGAGGCACCATGACACTCACCGAACCGTCCGCCCTCCGGGCGGCCGAGGCCCTCAAGGCCTCTGATCCCGCTCTTTTCAGCGTACTTCGGGACGAGGAGGAGCGCCAGCGTACCCAGCTCGAGCTGATCGCATCGGAGAATTTCGTCAGTCCGGCCGTGCTCGAGGCGATGGGCAGCGTGCTGACCAACAAGTACGCCGAGGGTCTGCCCCACAAACGCTACTACGGGGGGTGTGAGGTCGTGGACCGGGCCGAGGATCTGGCCATCGAACGGGCCTGCCGTCTCTTCGACGCCGAGGGTGCCAACGTGCAGCCCCATGCCGGAGCCCAGGCCAACATGGCCGTCTACCAGGCCTTCATGGAGCCGGGGGATACCCTCATGGGGCTGAACCTCTCCCACGGCGGACACCTGACCCACGGCCATCCGGTCAACTTCTCCGGCATGCTCTACAACGTGGTGCAGTACGGGGTCGATCCCGAGACCGAGACCATCGACTGGGATGCCTTCGAGGCCCTGGCCGAGGAGGCCCGGCCGAAGGTGATCGTGGGAGGGGCCAGCGCCTACCCCCGCTTCTGGGATTACGAGCGAATGCGCGCGGTGGCCGATGCGGTCGGGGCGATGCTGATGTTCGACATGGCCCATGTGGCCGGTCTCATTGCTACCGGGCACCATCCCTCGCCGGTGCCCTTCTGCGATGCGGTGACCACCACCACCCACAAGACCCTGCGCGGTCCCCGGGCCGGGCTGATCCTCTTCCCCGAAGAGCACGCCAAGGCCATCAACCGCAGTGTCTTCCCCGGCATCCAGGGCGGACCGCTCATGCACGTGATCGCGGCCAAGGCGGTGGCGCTCGAAGAGGCTGCGCGCCCCGAGTTCGTCGAGTACAGCCGGCGGGTGGTGGCCAATGCGAAAGCCCTGGGCCGGGCCCTGGCCGACCGGGACGTCAAGCTCGTGAGTGGCGGCACCGACAATCACCTGCTGCTCATCGATCTGCGTCCGCAGGAGCTGACCGGGAAACTGCTCGAAGCGAGCCTCGATGAGGTCGGCATCACCGTCAACAAGAACACCGTTCCCTTCGATCCCGAATCGCCGATGGTGACCAGCGGGATCCGGATCGGCACCGCGGCCCTGACCACCCGCGGCATGCAGGAGCCCGAGTTCGAACAGATCGGGCACCTGATCGCCGATGTGATCGCCGATCCCGAGGGGGAAGACACCCGAAAAGCGGTTCGGGCCAGGGCGAGCGAGATCTGCAGCCGGTTCCCGCTCTTTGCCTGGGCCGGCGGGATTCCGGAGTAGTCCGGTGGCACGACCCGACTGGCCGGTCTACTTCATGGACATCGCCGAACGGGTGGCCCGCCGTTCGACCTGCAACCGGCGGGCGGTCGGGGCGGTGATCGTGAAACAGAAACGGATTCTGACCACCGGCTATAACGGTGCCCCCTCGGGGATGGCGCACTGCCATGACGTCGGCTGCCTGATGGTCGACGGCCACTGCGTGCGCACCCTGCATGCCGAGCAGAACGCCCTCATCCAGGCCGCCCATTTCGGGGTCAGCACCGAGGGAGCCGAGATCTACATCACCTGCAGTCCCTGCCTGACCTGCGCCAAGATGATCATCAATGCCGGGATTCAGAAGGTCTGGTATCGTGACGGTTACCCCGACGACCTTGCCTTCCAGTTTCTGGAGGAAGCCGGAGTTGCGATCGAGAAGCTCGATATGGGTGAAGATACTCCCGAGGATCCCGGGGCGGGGGAGGAGGCCTGAGATGCGCTGTCCCCACTGCGGCGAGAACAACGACAAGGTGGTCGACAGTCGTTCCAGCCAGGGTGGGGCGGCTATTCGCCGTCGCCGGGAGTGTCTGGAGTGCGGCGAGCGCTTCACCACCTACGAGTACGTCGAGGCCTTCAGTCTGGTGGTGATCAAACGGGACGGTCGCCGCGAACCGTATGACCGTTCCAAACTGCAGACCGGGATCGTGACCGCCTGCATCAAACGGCCGGTGGCCACGGCCCAGATCGACGATCTGGTCCAGCGGCTCGAGAGCACCCTGCAGAATCTCGGCCAGCGCGAGATCCCCTCCAGCCGGATCGGCGAACTGGTGATGCAGGAACTGCGCCAGCTCGATCAGGTCGCCTACGTGCGGTTCGCGAGCGTCTATCAGGATTTCAAAACGGCCGAAGAGTTCCGGCAGGAACTCGACCGGCTCTCACACGAGTGTTGAAGCGGGGGGAGCGCACGGCCATGGCGGAAGAAAGTACCGGGGGCAGCGTCCTCATCGTCGATGACGAGAAGGGAGTGCGTGACTCCCTGCAGCTGGTTCTCGAATATGAAGGCTATTCGGTGCTCAAGGCCGCCGCCGGCGAGGAGGGGCTCGATAAGGTCGAGGCTGAAGAGCCGCACGTCATCCTGCTCGATGTCAAGATGCCCGGTCTGGACGGGATAGAGGTTCTCGAGCGGCTCCGGCCCAACGAATCGGGTCGCACCGTGGTGATGATCTCGGGTCACGCCGACATCGCCACCGCGGTCGATGCCACCCGCAAGGGCGCGTTCGATTTCCTCGAAAAGCCCCTCGATCAGGAAAAAGTCCTGCTGACGGTGCGCAACGCCATGAACCGGGCCCGGCTCGAAAGGCAGAACCTGCTTCTGCGCGACCAGGTCGAGGAGCGCTATACCATGATCGCTGAGAGCGCCGCCATGCAGGAGGTGCTCACAGCCCTGGAACAGGTGGCGGCGACCGAAGCCAGGGTCCTGATCACCGGCGAGAACGGCACCGGCAAAGAACTGGTGGCCCGCCGTCTGCACGCGCTCTCGCCGCGCTCGACCCGGCCTTTCGTGCCGGTCAACTGCGCCGCCATTCCCCGCGACCTGATCGAATCGGAACTCTTCGGGCACGTCCGGGGGGCTTTCACCGGCGCCACGGCCAACAAGGCGGGAAAGTTCGAGCTGGCCTCGGGGGGCACCCTTTTTCTCGACGAGGTCGGGGACATGAGTCTCTCGGCCCAGGCCAAGGTGCTCCGGGCGCTCGAGGAGGGCACTATCGAACGGGTTGGAGGCAACACCCCGATCCGGGTGGACGTGCGGGTCATCGCCGCCACCAACAAGGATCTCGAGGCCGCCATCGCCGGCGGCGCTTTCCGCCAGGATCTCCTGTACCGCCTGCGGGTGGTACCCCTGCCGATTCCCCCGTTGCGCAAGAGGCCCGAGGACATCCTGCCCCTCTGCGAGCATTTCCTGGCCTACTACTGCGCGGTGGAGAAACGGTCCCCGGTTCGTCTCTCGCCCGAAGCAGCCGGCCGGCTGACCGGCTACGCCTGGCCCGGCAACGTGCGCGAACTGCGCAATGCCATGGAGCGGCTCACCATCATGAACCAGGCCGAAGAAATCGGATTGGACGGCGTGGAGCGGGTACTCGATCCCGAGGCGGTCATCGCCGCGGGGGCCGGTACCGCCGGCCCCGCTCTGCCCGCCGCCATGGAGGGGCTGGCCGAAGCTCTGCACCGGTCCGGCGAGCTGAGCGATTTCCGGGACGAGGCCGAGCGGATTTTCCTGCTCAAGGTTCTCAACGACCACGACTGGAACGTCAAGGCCGCCGCCGAGGCGATGGGTATCCAGCGTTCCAACCTGTACCGCAAGCTCGACAAGTACGGGATAGAACGGGGCGACCGGCTGCCCGAGTAAGAAGGAGACCAGCCATGGGTGTCACGCACATCGACGCGATCGCCGCCGAGGAAGTCACCGCTGCCGACCGGACCGCCATGCAGGTCCTGATCAGCTCCTCCGAGGCTCCGAACTTCGCCATGCGGCGCTTCATCATGCAGCCGGGGGGCGGGATGCCCTACCATACCAACACGGTCGAACACGAACAGTATGTCCTGCGTGGCCGGGCCCGTCTGCAACTGGGCGACGCCGTGCACGAGATCGGTCCCGGAAACGTCAATTTCATCCCGGCCGGGATGCCCCACTCCTACGAGGTCATCGGTTCCGAGCCCTTCGAGTTCCTCTGTCTGGTTCCCAATGAGCCCGATACCGTGGCGGTCGTGGAAAAGACAGAAAAGGGCTGACGCCCACCGGACGGCATAGTAGTTTGACGCTCTGCCTTAGCCCGTTCGGCTCGCGAGCCGACCCATCCATACGTGTCAGGTGTGAACTCTGAGGAGAAGGACTGCTGCTGATGCCCGATTCTCACGTTGTATGTATCGTCGGAGGAGCCTGTGCCGGTTCAGCCGCGGCGAACATGTTCGCCGAGGCGGGGATCGAGGTAGTGCTGCTCGAGCAGAACTCCAAACCCTACGGTAAGGTCGAGGACGGTCTGCCGCGCTGGCACAAGATCCAGCGCCGCAAGGAGTACGACATGATCGACTCCCTGCTCGTCCACCCCAACATCCATTACGTTCCGCTCACCAGGCTGGGTGAGCATTACCAGTTCGAGGAACTGCTCGACTGGGGTTTTACGGCCCTGATCTTCGCCAACGGTGCCTGGAAGGACCGGCCGGTCGAGGTGGAGGGGATCGATGACTACATCGACAAGGGTCTGGTGTACCAGAACCCCTTCATTTACTGGTTCAACCACATGAACGAGAAAGCCTACGACGGCCCCAGCTACGAGGTCGTCGACGACATGGGCATTTTCGGTGGCGGTCTTTCCTCGATCGACTGCGCCAAAGCCGTCCAGTGCCTGCTGTACGAACGGGCCCTGAACGAGCGGGGGGTGGAGTGCACCCTCTACGACCTGGAACACAAGGGCATCACCCACTTCTGTGAACAGCACGACATCGATCCCGAATCGCTCGGTATCAAGGGCTGTACGCTCTACTACCGTCGGCGCAAGTACGACATGCCGCTGGCCTCACAGAAGGACCGCAGTGAGGAGGCTCGGGCCAAGGCCGAAGCCACCCGGGCGAAGATTCTCGATCTGGCCATGGAGAAGTACCGCTTCACCTACGCCGAGCGTCACCTGGCCAAAGACAAGATCATCGAGAACGACCGCCTGGTCGGGGTCGTTTTCAACCGCACCCGCGTCGACGGCCGCAAGGCGATTCCCCTGCCGGGGACCGAGGTCGAGAAACGACACCCGGCCTGGATCAGTTCGATCGGCAGCGTTCCCGAGCCGCTCGACGGGGTCGAGATGACCGGTGCTTTCTACAAATTCGAGGACTGGGATCTGGGTGTCTACGGTCCCCGGGAAAACGTCTACGGAGTCGGTAACGCCGTCACGGGACAGGGAAACATCGTCGTGTCCCGCAAGCACGCCCAGGCCGTCGCCGAACACCTGATCGGGCAGTGGGGGGACAGCGACAAGCTCCCCGAGGCCAGGGTCGGGGAGATTCTCGAGAAGGTGAAGGCACGTCAGGCCGAGGTCGGCTACGACGGCGACTACACCGCCTGGATCGAGAAGGTCATTCCCGAAGACCTCGAATAGATTTTTACCGCCCGCGCCGGCCGCGCGCGGGCCCGAAGCGATCACCGGACAAGCCCCGCCTTCACCGGCGGGGCTTGTTTGTCAGCGACGGTTGAGAACCCGGCCGGGCCGTTCCCAGGTCAATTCCCCTTCTTCGAGAACGAAGACGCCGTTGACCAGTACGTATTCGATCCCCTCGGCGTACTGGTGCGGTTCGAAGAAAGTGGCGGTGTCGCGGATGGTCGCGGGATCGAAGACGACGATATCGGCCCAATTGCCCTCCCGCAGCTGCCCCCGATCGTGTAGACGGAGGACCTGGGCGGGAAGCGAGGTCGAGGTCCGGACCGCGTCCTCCACGCTCAGCACGCCGCGTTCCATGGCATAGTGACGGATCTTGCGCGGAAAGGTGCCGTAATAGCGGGCGTGGACCGGACCGTCGGCGGGCAGGGTGATGCTGGCGTCGGAGCCGGTGCAGCACCACGGCTCGGCGTAAAAGGCCTCGATATCCTGCTCGGCCATGCTGAAACCCCGCAGCCGGGCGCCCCCGCGGCGGTTGTCCCCCTCGAGCTGCAGAGCGATGACCATCTCGACGACCGACAGGTCCCGCTCGTCGGCCAGCTCCTGCAGGGTGCGTCCGACACAGGCCTCGTCGGGGTAGTCCATCACGACGATGTTCCCGCCTCCCCCGCGCCAGTTCAGATTGTGTCGGATATCGCGTTCGAGATCGTCCCGGCGTTCCGGATCAGCCAGGACCTGCTGCAGGGCGGCCTGCGGGTCGCGTCCCAGCGCCCAGCCGGGAATCAGGACGGTACTGCCGTCCGAGCCCGAGCTGTTGTAGGGATAAGCGTCGGCCCAGATGTCGATCCCCCGCGCCCGGGCCTGGTTGATCAACCTGATCAGGATCGTACTACCGCCCCAGAAATCCACTCCCCGGGCCTTGATGTGGGTGGCGATCACCCGGCCGCCGGTGCGTTCGCCGATCTCGATCAGTTCGAGGATGTTGTCGGTCATCGAGGGGGGGGCGGGTTCATCCCGGCTCGGTACGTACCACATCGGGGTGATCCCCGAGGCCCGCTCGTGGGCCTGGAAGTGGCCGTCGTAGGGCAGCATTTCCTCCATCAGCGCCACCAGCTCGTCGGTGGTGCTCCAGATGGCCGGTTGATACTCGAGTCCCGAAGACATGCCGAAAGCGCCATCCTCCATCGCCTGGCGGACCAGGGCGCGCATACGGTTCAGCTCGTCGGCGGTCGCGGGACGTTCGGCGTCACGACCCATCACCGCCCGCCGGACCGAATTGTGACCGATCATCAAAATGACGTTGGGGCCGGTGCCGCGGGTGCTCAGTGCCGCCCTCTGGGCCCCGATATCGGTCGGTCCGTAACCGCACTGGTTCGAAACCACAAGCGTCACCCCCTGACTGACGAAATTGGGGGCGAAGTAGCGAGAGTCATCCTCCCCGCTCCAGCTCTCTTCGTCGCTGACACTGTCGTAGGAGTGGGTGTGGATGTCGATGAACCCGGGAGAGATGATCAGGCCCGAGATGTCGATCGTACGTTCGGCCCGCGCTCCGGCCGGCAGGGTGCCGAGGGCCGCGATCCGACCGTCGCGGACCGCCACCTCGCCGGGATACCAGGGATTGCCGGTGCCGTCGAGAATGCGGCCGCCGGTAAAGACCAGATCGTAGGCAGTCTGCTGGGCCGCAGCAGGGGCGGCGGGCAGGAGGGGGAGAAGAATCGTCAGGACAAATGTCGATATGAGAGCGGGACGTCGCACAGCGGTCTCCTTGGTCGGGGTCACGGATTGCAGTATAGCCGTCACCCCGGGGGGGTGCGCCAGGAAAGAGGCCGGCCGGTGTAGGCGCCCGGGGGTCGGGATCCGTTTCAGTCACGAACGGCACCGCCACCTCCGGAACCGCACGCGGTCCGGCGATCGAGAAGGATGTCCGGGTATGATACTCAACCGCTGCCGGCACCGGCCGCGATCCGCTCCCGCCGCCGTTGCGGCGGTCGGACTCATTCTCCTGCTGGCCGGGTTCGCCGGTTGCAGTTCGTTCGTGAAACAGGACGAGAGTTACGAATACTTCAATATCGGCCGGCAGGGAACGGTCAACGGCCGGTCCATGGCCTGGACCGTCGGCGTGCCCGCCTCCTACCGCGATGGAACGCCGACGCCTCTCATCCTCTCCCTGCATTTCGGCGGTTCGCCCTCGACCTGGTACGGAGGAACGTTCTCCGACCTGCTCGTCATCCCGGCTCTCTACGAGCTCGAGGCGATCGTCCTTTCCCCGACCTGCCCGGTCTCGCTGAGCTGGTGGGACGAGATCATGGAGGGAGCGGTGCTGGCTCTGATAGACAGTGTGCGGTCCGAATTCACTATCGATGAGGAGCGGATCATCGTAACCGGTTTCAGCTTCGGGGGGATCGGGACCTGGTACTTCGCCGGCACCCATCCCGAGCTGTTCGCGGCCGCGATCCCGATCGCCAGCCAGGTCTCGGAAGAGTTCCTCGATTCAATCGGCGATATCCCACTGTACATCATCCACAGCATCGCCGACGAAATCCTGCCGGCGGCCGATATCCAGGCCCGGGTGGAGGTCCTCGAGGAACGCGGTGCCGACGTGACCCTCGTTCTTCTCAACAGGCTCACCCATTACGAGACGGCGGCCTATGTCAGACCACTGAAAAAGGCGCTCTCCTGGGTGCGCGACCGCTGGCGTTGAAGGCCGAGCTCGTACGGCGGCGCTTCAGCTCCTGCTCCCCGGCCGGGACGAGAAAAGGCCGCAGCTCGTGAGCCGCGGCCTTTCCCGTTTTCAGGCGGTCGGTCCGGCGGTCTGCCGGATACGAACGCGGTCAGAGCGGCTTACCCGCCTGTGGTGACCTTCTCCTCCTCGGGAGCGGTGGGGATGAAACCTTCCTTCATCCGCCAGACCGTCTCCTCGCGGGCGCGCTTGATGATCCGCTCGGCCTGCGCGTAAGCCTGCTCGGGGGTCAGTTCGATCCGGGCCAGACCCTGCTCGATGGCCTTCTGTCCCACCGCCACGGCTTCGCGCGGGAAGACTTCCCACTCGTCCATGGTGGGGATGATGTAGCCCTCGTGAATGCCGTTGTCTTCGGCGCACTTGGCCAGCTCTTCGGCGGCCGCAATGCACATCTCGTCGGTGATCGTGGTGGCGGCCACGTCGAGGGTGCCGCGGAAGATGCCCGGGAACCCGAGGGAGTTGTTGACCTGGTTCTCGAAGTCGGACCGGCCGGTGGCCATGATACGGGCCCCCGCCTCCTTCGCGTCCCACGGCCAGATCTCGGGGATCGGGTTGGCACACGCGAAGACGATCGAGTCGTCGGCCATCTTGGTGATGTTGGCCTTGTCGATCACGTCGGGGCCCGAACGGGAGAGCGCGATCAGCATGTCGGCGTTCTCGATGGCTTCCTCGAAGGGCACGTCGACGTTCTGGCTGTTGGTGTTCTGGCACAGCCACCACTTCTCGGGCTCCGACTCCTCGAATTCGGTGCGGCCCATGTGCAGGGGGCCCTTCGAATCGAAGAGGATCATGTTGTCGGAGTTCAGGCCCCAGGCGATCAGCATCCGGGCGATCCGGGCGTTGGAGGCGCCGGCGCCGTACAGGACGGTCTTGACCTTTTCCTTGTCCTTGCCGACCACCTTCAGAGCGTTGATCACACCGGCCACGGTCACCGTGGCGGTGCCCTGCTGGTCGTCGTGCCAGACGGGGATGTGGCACTCTCCGCGCAGGGTGTCGAGGATCTCGAAGCACTTCGGCTTCTCGATGTCCTCGAGGTTGATACCGCCGAACGAGGGCTGGATGTTCTTGACCAGGTTGATGATCTCGTCCTTGTCCTGCGTGGCGACACAGATCGGGAAAGCGTCCACGCCACCCAGGTACTTGAAGAGGATGCCCTTGCCCTCCATCACCGGAAGACCGGCCTCGGCGCCGATGTTCCCCAGACCCAGAACCCGCGAGCCGTCACTGACCACGGCGATCATGTTGGCCTTGTTGGTGTGCTCGAAGACCTTCTCGGGGTTGGCGTGGATGTCCTTGCACGGCTCGGCCACTCCGGGGGTGTACCAGATGGCGAAGTCGTTGAAGTCCCGGATCTGGCACTTCGGTACGACCTCGACCTTGCCCCGATAGAAGGGGTGGAGTCGCATGGCGTCTTTGGCCGGCTGGTACGCCTTGGCGAGCAGCTCCTCGACCGTTGCTTTCTTGTCCTCACTCATGTCTGTTTTCTCCTGCCTTTCCTGTCAGGCAATCGGCTCGCATGTGGAGCGGGAAGTCCCGGCCACAGGCCGGGGCCGTCCGGAGTCCATCCCCTGCGCCCCGGAGGTGCGTGGGGACGGGGATACGAAAGTCATTCGGAATGTAATCAGGTCGGGCGCAATCCGCAAATCAGAGTGCGGAGTCTTTTTTATTCTTCTTCATCTCCCGGCTTCTCGCGGAAGCCGATCCGGTAGTAGGG
>CAZNUA010000025.1:0-1225 GCA_964576115.1 uncultured Gemmatimonadota bacterium | reverse complement strand
TGCCGGAGTTCCTTCCACATGTCGATCAACCCCTTCGCGTTCTACCGCAGAAAAAGGTAGAGAATGATCAGAATGTCGAGCGCAACGTATCCCATGACCAGGAAGATAGTATTCCGCCTGGTACGGCTGGCGAATCGGCCGGCTTGCGTGGCGATCCAGATGGGGAGTGCCCGCAGGGGATAGAAAATGGCGATTCCGAGGGCATTGAAGCTCAGGTGGGCCAGGGCGACCTCGACGGCGATCCGGTTGCCTGTTGCGAGTGAGGCCAGAATGGCGGTGATGGTGGTCCCGACGTTCGCCCCGAGCGTGTAGGGGAATATTTTCCGCAGGGTCAGCACCCCTGTCCCGACCAGGGGGACGACCAGGGAGGTCGTCGCCGAACTCGACTGGACCAGGGCGGTCAGGGTCATTCCCAGGGTGAAGCTGGCGGTGTCGTTGCGGAAGAGAACCCGATCGAAGAGGACTTCCACCCGGGTCAGCACCGCCGTACGCATGATTCTGACCATGCGGGACAGAGCGAAAAAGAGGGCCGTTATGGCGATGATCAGCAGCGGGATCACCCACGGGATAATGCCGGTGACGAGTTCGGTGACCGGTGTCACGACGGCTTTGAGAGGACTGGCCAGCTGCAGACCGCCGATCCCCGAAAAGATTCCTTCGAAGAAGACAGCGAGATGTTCCACGGGATGGAAGAGGACCTCGATCGGGAGGAGGACGGCCACCGCCAGGATATTGAAAAAGTCGTGAACCGTCGCGGCGGAGAACGCTTTTTCGAATTCCCGGGGGTGGGTCACATGGCCGAAGGAGACGATGGTGGCGGTGATCGTCGTGCCGATATTGGCGCCCATGACGATCGGTACCGCCAGACGCAGGGGCAGGGCGCCGGCGGCCACCAGGCCGACCACGATCGAGGTGGTGCACGACGAGCTCTGCACCAGGCTGGTGGTCAGAAAACCGATCAGCAGGCCGGCAATCGGATCCGAGGCGGTAGTGATCAACTGACGCGCAAAGTCGGTTCCGGCCATTCTGAAGGCCGCACTCATCAGGTCGATACTGATGAAGAACAGGTACAGGGCGGCCAGGAAGAGGGCCACCTGCCGTACACTCCGCCAGGGACTGCGGTCAGGGTCAGTCATGCACTGCGTCCCGATCGGTAGGGCCTCACAGGATGTCCGCCCCCTTAATATATCGGAGGTACGTCATTCACCACAGGGATTGCTCCGGA
>CAZNUA010000024.1:29322-51242 GCA_964576115.1 uncultured Gemmatimonadota bacterium | reverse complement strand
CAATCCGCGCCTGGCTCGCCAGGCTGCCCCTGGACGAGTAGTCACCGCAGATTACTCGGTTCTCATCTGTCTGGAGCCGTCACGCAGTCGGATGGACCGGCACTTGCCTCCCTGCCTCCTTATGTTCATACGGGAGTCTTCGAAGCACGGAATAACCGTACTTGCGTCGGGGGGTGGAGAGACGGTACATCTTTCGCCGGACCCGACCCGAAAGGGGTGCCATGGCCAGGAGTAGAGAGCGCGGCAGATTCATCCGCCGTTCCCTGGAAATCATCGAGAAAGTCGGTAACGCCCTGCCCCACCCGGCCACGATCTTCGGTCTCATGGCGGTGGCGGCCATCCTCTTCTCCGGTCTGGGGGCGCTGCTGAACTGGTCGGCGGTCCACCCCGGCACCGGCGAGACGATCGTGCCCGTGAACCTGGTCTCGATCGAGGGCCTGCATCACATCCTGCAGGACATGGTGGTCAACTTCACCAGCTTCGCGCCGCTCGGGACGGTGCTGGTGGCCATGCTCGGGATCGGGATATCGGAGGGAAGCGGCCTGATCGGGTCGGGGCTGCGGCTGATGGTCATCACCGCCCCGCGTCACCTGCTCACCTTCGTGATCGTGCTGGCCGGAGTGTTCAGCAACGCCGCCAGCGAGATCGGGTACGTGCTGCTGGTCCCCCTGGGCGCGATCATCTTCCTGGCCGTGGGCCGGCACCCCATCGCGGGTCTGGCGGCCGCATTCGCCGGGGTCTCGGGGGGCTACAGCGCCAACCTGGTCCTGGGCACGATCGACCCCCTGCTGGCCGGGCTTTCGCAGGAAGCGGCCCAGATCCTTATCCCCGGTTACCAGGTCAACGCCGCCTGCAACTGGTATTTCATGGCCGCCTCGACCTTCCTGATCGCAGGCGCCGGCACCTGGGTGACCGAGAGGATCGTCGCCCCCCGCCTGGGGGAGTATACGGGCGATGAGAAACCGGAAGAGCTGCGCGATCTGACCCCGGAAGAGCTCCGGGGGCTCCGCTATGCGCTCTTCACCCTGATCGCCATCACGCTCGTGCTCCTGGCCGGCACTGTTCCGGCCGGCGGGTTCCTGCGCAATCCCGAGACCGGGAGCCTGCTCCACTCCCCCTTCCTGGAAGGGATCGTGGCCCTGATCTTCATCATTTTCGGTCTCTGCGGGGTGGCCTACGGCATCGGCGCCGGGACCTACCGGAACGACAAGGATGTCATGAAGGGGATGTCGAAAGCGATGGAGACCCTGGCGCTGTATATGGTGCTGGTCTTCTTCGCTTCCCAGTTCGTGGCTTTCTTCCGGATGTCGAACCTGGGGCTCATCTTCGCCGTGAAGGGAGCCGAAGTGCTGGCAGCCCTGAACCTGCCGACGATCCTGCTGATGGTGACTTTCGTGGTGATGTCGGGCTTCGTGAACCTGTTCATGGGAAGCGCGTCGGCCAAGTGGGCCATCATGGCACCGGTCTTCATTCCCATGCTGATGCTGCTCAACATCAGCCCCGAGTTCACCCAGGTGGCCTACCGGATCGGGGATTCCACGACCAACATCATCGCCCCGATGATGAGCTACTTCGCCCTGATCGTGGCGTTTGTGGAACGCTATGACGAGAAAGCCGGTATCGGGACCGTGATCGCGACGATGCTCCCCTATACCATCGCCTTCCTGATCATCTGGACGATCCTGCTGATCGTCTGGATGGCGCTGGGTATCCCGGTCGGCCCCGGCGCCACCCTCTACCTGCCCGAGGGAATTCTGGCGGGCGTGACCGGCGGGATGTAATTCACAATCAGTTTTCCAGTTCGATCTGGAGGCTTATCTCGGCCCCGGTCAGAAGCTTCGAGATCGGGCAGCCCTGCTTGGCGTCCTCGGCAAAGGTCATGAAGGTGTCCCGGTCGATACCCGGCACCTTCGCGCGCGAAACGAGTTCGATGCGCGTGACCGCGAAACCGTCGTCGGTTTTCTCGAGGTGAACCCGGGCGGTTGTGGCGACCTCCAGGGGATCGTGCCCCGCCTCGCCGAGCGCGG
Organism: uncultured Gemmatimonadota bacterium; assembly: GCA_964576115.1. Lineage (GTDB taxonomy): Bacteria > Blakebacterota > Blakebacteria > Blakebacterales > Blakebacteraceae > CAYSYY01. Next base: position 49,215 of record CAZNUA010000024.1, on the reverse strand, counting down.
CCGAGAGCGCCATCGAGAAACAGCCCGCATGGGCCGCCCCCACCAGTTCCTCGGGATTGGTTCCCGGTTCGGACTCAAAGCGACTGCCGAAGGAGTACTTTCCCTCGAAGGCGCCGCTCTCGAGACTGACGCGTCCAGTGCCCTCTCTGAGAGTGCCGTTCCAGACGGCATCGGCTTTACGTACCGGCATGGTTGTCTCCCCTTTTCACTGACTCTCAAATGCCCTGCAATTTCCGTTCGGAGAACGAAATATAAAACATCGCCGGTACGCTTGCACCCCATCTCCGACTCCGGCATGATGATCGGGTATAATCGACTTCACCCGCCGTACTCGGGAGTCACCCGACCCCAGCCGGAGGAACCTCATGCCGACGTCCCTCTCCCGCCTGATCCGATCGCTCTCCGTCTTCGTGGTACTGGTCATCACCGCCGCCCCGATCCACGCTCAGCGCTTCGGTATGTCCGCCGAACAGCGAGCCCAGCGCTGGGCCCTGGAGAACGAACTGCAGTCGATCGCCATCGTCGAGCGCAAGGTCATGATCCCGATGCGCGACGGAACCCGTATCGCGGCCGACATCTACCGCCCGCGCGACACGTCGAAGCAGTACCCCGCCATCTGGGTCCGCACACCGTACAACTTCAATTACTGGGACGTCACCAACGGCGTTCCGCGCAGCATGGCCTCGGAGATCAGGTCGATCCGGCGCGGCTATGTGCACATCAACATGCAAGAACGCGGGCACTTCTTCTCGGAGGGGAACTGGGATATCCTCGGTCCCCCGCTGACCGACGGCTGGGACGCGCTGGAGTGGATCACGAGCCAGCCGTGGTCGAACGGCAAGGTCGGCACCACCGGTTGCTCCTCGACCGCCGAATGGCAGCCGGCGGTGGCCTCGCTGGGCCACTCCGGTTTCGCCGCCATGAACGTGCAGGGCTTCGGCGCCGGCGTGGGTCGGATCCGACCGTATTACGAGCAGGGCAACTGGTACCGCGGCGGGGCGGTACAGCTGCTCTTCATCGGCTGGCTGTATTCGGAACAAAACCAGATCCGGCCGATGTTCCCGACCGATGCCACCCGGGAAGAGTTGATCGCGGCCTCCCGGCTCTTCGACCTCGCGCCGCACATGCCCCCGGTGGACTGGTCGCAGGCTTATTGGCACCTACCGGTGCAGGACATCATGCGGTCGGTGGACGGGCCGCGCGGGATCGCCGCCGATGAAATGCCGGTGGACACGGGCGGAGCCATGATCGCCCGCACCCCGAACGACCCGGCCTGGTACCAGGGGGGGCTCTGGCACGACGACATGTCGCTCGAGGTGCCCGGCCTCTGGTTCGTGTCGCTGTTCGACGTGTCGGTGGCCCCCAACCTCCAGATGTACAACCACGTGCGGACCACCGCCGAGGGTGAGGTTGCCGACCAGCAGTGGCTGGTGCTGGCGCCGACCACCCACTGCGGTTTCCGACGCACCGACACCGGGGCCGACGACGCCCCGGTCGGCCCCGAAGAGTATGTGGCGGGTCAGCGCAACCTGGGCGACGTGCGCTTCAACTACCAGGAACTGATGTTCGCCTTCTTCGACCGCTTCCTCAAAGGCGAGACCGGCGGGTTGCTCGAGGACTTCCCGAAGGTCCACTACTTCACCATGGGGAGTAACGAATGGCACTCGGCCGAGACCTGGCCGCCAGCGGGCGCCGAGCCGATGACCTTCTACCTCTCCAGTGAGGGCAACGCCAACACTCTGAACGGCGACGGCCGCCTGACCGACTCGCCCCCCCGCCGCGACCGGCCCGACGCCTTCACCTACGATCCGACGGATCCGGTCGTCTCGCACGGCGGCAGTTCGTGGCCGGTCGGCTCGGTCGACCAGCGGGAGATGGAGGAGCGGCCCGACATCCTGGTCTATACCTCCGAACCCTTCCGGGAGGGCCTCGAGGTGAGCGGACCGATCACCCCGACCCTCTACGTTTCCTCCGATGCCCGCGACACCGATATCACCGTCCGGGTGATCGATGTGGCGCCCGACGGCACGGCCTGGAGTCTGGACGAGTCGATCCAGCGCCTACGCTGGCGAGAGGGTTATGACGGGCCGCCGGTCTGGATGGAGGACGGCGAGGTGTACGAGGTGACCCTGCAGCCGCTGGTCACCAGCAACTTCTTCGCCCCCGGACACTGCCTGCGCATCGAGGTCTCGAGCAGTAACTTCCCGCGCTTTGACCGCAACCTGAACACCGGGGGGAACAACTACGACGAGAGCGAAGCCGTCATGGCCCACAACGTCGTGCACCACTCGCGGCAGTACCCCTCGAAGATCATGATCACGGTCGTGCGGCGCTGAACGGCGAATCGCATATGGCCGGCCTCGGTGGTTGTTGGTGTCAGGGAAGACGCGGGAGCCACATCCGGGCGGGAGCCACGAGGACAGTCAGGTTCCCGTTCTTCACTTTCCTGAATCCCTCGCCTTCGTCAATCAATTGGATACCGGGCACTTTGAGCTGATGCTGGAATTTCCTCAGGGCCGGTGCGACCTTCGTCTCGCCTCTCTTCGCCTCCACCAGAAGAACGGGATGGTGCCGCTCGGTCAGCAGGAAGTCGACCTCCTCTTTCTCCTTGTTCCGGACGAAATGCAGACCGTACGGCCCATAACCCAGGTCGTTCCACGTATTGATGGCGCGGTACAACTCCAGGGCGACCATGTTCTCGAATCGGGCCGCTTCGTTCTCGATGACCGCATAGTCGAGCAGATAGGTCTTCTTCGCCTTCTGGGTGGCCCGGGTTACCCGGCGCGTCCAGGGTGCGATCGAGAAAGTCAGATAGAAACGCTCGAGAACCTCCAGCCAGTTCTTCACGGTGTTGTAGGAGACCTTGAGGTCGTCGGCGAGATTAACGATGGAGAGGATACTACCCACTCGTTCGGGCAGGAGAGCGAAGAGCGTTTCGACCTCGCCAACCGATCGAATCCCGGTCAGGTCACGGATATCCTCACGGATTAACTGGCTGTGATAGGTTGTTGACCATCGGCGGTAGGCCGTCGATCGAGCCTGGACGTACGGTTCGGGAAAACCGGAGAATTGCGCGAGGCGCTTCCAGATCTCATCGGCGGTACCGTCCTCATCCATGACGAGACCAAGAAGGTCGGCCCGGAATGCTTCGAGCGTCGGGCGGTATCCGGCCAGTTCCGCCAGAGTGAACGGCCAGAGACGGAAGAGCGCGTATCGACCAGCGAGCGAGTCACCGCCCCTGCGGTACATATCGAGCCGGCCGCTTCCGGTAACGAGGAAACGGAACTCATCGTGATACCGGTCATAGACGCCCTTGAGGTAATTCTTCCATCCGCGATACTTGTGGATCTCGTCGAAAACCACGAGCGGTGCGGACCGATCACGTCGTTCGATGGTTTCGAAGAAGTAGGGCTCGTGTACCAGCCTCTTTCGGTCGGTGAGCACATCCCAGTTCAGATAGGCCCGGTTTGTGAACCGGTCAGCGATAGCCTGCGCCAGGGTGGTCTTTCCGACCTGGCGCGGACCGGCCATGAACACCATTGGTTTGGTGTCTGCCAGTTCTTTCCACAGCATTGAGTACATCGGACGGGGTATCATGCCGTCTATTATGAATATTACTAAAAAATAGTCAAGACTATTTTGCAGTTGACTGAAAATATGCCACCAGGAGTCAGTCCAGCCCGAAGGTCGTGATGGTGAAAGTCTCGGGTCTCATGACTGTTGTTCCCCCCTGCTGTCAGCGAAGCCGCAGATGTCTGTACCCCGGGGGCAGACAGAGGGCAGCGATAACGTCGTAGTCGGCGATCTGAATGGCGAGATCGTCATTGATTATCCTCGCTACCCCATCAGCCAGAAGACCCCGATGATCGTCAGGCAGCTGACCACGCTGGCGGCCAGCAGCAGGGTGGAGGCCAGTTTTGCGTCCCCGCCGTAGCGCCGCAGGAAGACCGCTCCCAGCACCGCCGGTGGCATGGCAGCCAGGAGAACCAGGACTTCTTTCCAGAGTTCGGGAAAAGCGAAGCCGGCGGCGAGAAAACCGGCGAGCACCGGTTTGAGAATCAGCTTCAGGAGAACCACGATGGCCAGGGGTGCCAGGGCCGTGCGCCAGTCGGGCCATGTGAACATGAGAGCGACCGACAGGACGGCCAGCGGTGTCACGGCAGCGGCCAGGATATTGCCCAGCCTGAAGACCGGCGCCAGAAGGGCGCTGGTTTCCCCGGGCAGTCGCAGGACTCCCCATAGAATGCCTGCAATCAAGGCAAAGAAGACCGGGGACCTGAAAAAGCCGAGAGAGGCTTTCCACGGCGATTCGGCCTGCGATACCGCCGAACCGAAGTAGGCGGCCAGGATCGGTCCCAGGATGAAGATGGGATACCCGACGCCGATTTCCGAAATCAGAACGGCTTCGCTCAAGGCCTCGGGCGAATGGGGAAACACCTGCGTGATGATCGAATAGCCCAGGAACGTCGAGGAACCGAAAGCCGAGCAGAAGACGATGGCACCCTGCTGGGCCCGGCCGAACTTGAGCAGGGCGCTGATCGCCCAGGCCAGGGCAATGCAGAAGAGCTCGAGGGCGAGCATGACGAGAGCCGGGACCACCTGGTCCAACCGGATTGTCTGACTCGCCAGGTTCACGAAGATCATGGCCGGCAGACACAGGTCGGTGACGAGGCGGGCCAGGGTGAGGGCATGGTCTTCATGCAGCGTCCCCCGGCGTCGCAGCAGAAAGGCCAGGGCGTAGATCAGGACGATGACGACAACGGCGGTGACAAGGTATTGAAAGGTATGCATGGACAGGACTTTGTGTTTTCAGCCGTCACGATGACATGTGAGCCGGCGGCTCGGTTACATGATTCCAGTGTCGTGCCTCATCTGATGCGGTAGGCAACGATACCGGATGTGAGGTGGCTTCATCAAGAGCGCGACACCGGAGCCGACGACCGGTGCCTCTATCTGCCGATGACGATTCCCTCATACCCGTTCGCAGCGAGCAGGCGGTTGTAGGCCCCCACCTCATCGGCGGCCAGGCGGTTGAACCATGCCTGGTACTGTGCCAGCTGCTGCCGGTAGAGGGCGTAGACTTCAAGCTGCTGATCGGTCGGCCGCTGGTCGGTCCCGCCGATGTAGCCGGCCAGGCTCGTCAGTTTGGCATAGAGCCGCCGCGGCCAGCGGATCGTGTCCTGCCGCGCGTTCCCGCCCGTGAGGTGCAGGTCGAAGAGCATCATCTCCAGTTCCCGCAGCTTGCCGTCGAGTTCGCGGCCGGCGGCGATGATATCCTTTGTACCGCCGATATCCGCCAGACGGGCATTGCAGACATCGATCTGCTTGCGCAGCCATTCGAGGGCATCGATCAATTCAACCACCGCATTGACGTCGGCCCGGATATCCTTCAGCACCCGCACCTGTTCGGCGATCCGGGCCTCGTCCCCGGCGGAGTTCGGATCCTTGAGGATGACCAGCGGCCGGGTGAATTCCCGGTCTCCGATCGTCAATGTCACCGTGTAGGTACCCGGCTCGGCCAGGGGGGTGACCCGGCCACCCTCACCGAGCGGTCGCCAACCCGCCTCGTTGAATTCGACCGGTCCGTACCCGAGGGGAGGCATTCTCAGTTTCGGGGTGTTCGAACTCTCCAGCCGCAGGTCCCACCAGACCCGGTTGAGGCCGGCCCCGGCGGAGCCGGGCACGGCCAGTTCCCGCACCGTCTCTCCGGCGGCATCGAGCACAACCATCTCGACCCGGTCGGAGGGATCTTCTCTGAGCCAGAAATCGATCGACGCGCCGTAGCGTGGATTGGCGCCGGCGCCGGAGTCTTCGGGCTGGCTCTGTGAGCCGGCCTGCATCAGGAAGCGATAAACCGGGCGGGGCGCGAAAAGCCAGGCGTCTTCTTTCACAACCTCCGGTTCGAGCTGCTGGAGGGCGGTGATGTTGTCCATGATCCAGAAACCGCGACCATAGGTGGCGATCACCAGGTCGTTGAAGTGCTCCGGAATGGTCAGCCAGTGCACCGGAGCGTGCGGCAAATTGCTCTGCAGTTCGTGCCATTCACCGCCGTCGTCGAAGGAGACGTACACGGCGTTCCCGGTCCCGAGGTAGAGGAGCCCCGGTCGGACCGGATCCTCGCGGATGCAGTGGGTGTAGCTGAACACGCTCCGGGGGATTCCGTCGCCGAGCGAACGCCACCGGCGACCGTAATCGGTGGTCCGGTAGACATAGGGAGCGGTGTCGTTGAGCTGGTGCCGGTCGACGGTGAGGTAGGCCGTCCCGGGGGCATGGCGGGAGGGCTCGATATTGCTGATCGTTCCCCAGGAGGGCAGATCGGGGATGTTGCCGGTCACATTTGTCCAGGTACCCCCGCCATCGCGGGTCACGTGGACCAGTCCGTCGTTGGAGCCGGCCCATATCACCCCCTCCTCCAGCGGCGACTCGGCCAGGGCGAAGAGCACGCAGGCGTAGGTGGGGCTGACATCCTCGAAGGTGAGCCCGCCGCTCTTCTGCATCCGGCTTTCGTCGTTGAGCGTCAGATCGGGACTGATCACCTGCCAGCTCTGACCGCCATCGGTGGTCAGGTGGACGTGCTGGCTGCCGGCATAAACCCGCTCGTGGTCGTGGGGAGAGATCGCGACAGGGAAAGTCCACTGAAAACGGTAGCGGAGGTCGGCCGCAGCCCACCCCTCAGGATTGTCGGGCCAGACGCTGACGGTCCGGCTGTGACCGGTGCGCAGATCGTGGCGGTCGAGGATGCCCTCGTAGCAGCCCGACCAGATGATGTTCGGATCGACCGGGTCGGGCACAGTGAATCCCGACTCGCACCCGCCCACCGAGTGCCAGGCCCCGATCGGGATGCTCCCCCCGGTCAGCGAGTTGCTCGGTCCGCGGTTCGAACCGCCGTCCTGGCGATTCCCCATCACGTAGTAGGGTACGTTCGAGTCGGTGTAGACATGGTACATCTGGGCGATCGGCAGGCGGGGCCGCCACCACTGTTCCCCCCGGGTGGTGGAGATGCTCACCCCGCCGTCGTGGCCGACGATCATCCGATCGGGGATCAGGGGATCGATCCACATGTCGTGGTTATCCCCCCCGGCACTGCCCGACTCGGTGGTCTGGCCGCCGTCATAAGAGATCCGGTGGCGGGTCGACATGAAATGGATAGTATCGCGGTCATCGGGCGCGACCAGAGCCCGGTTGTAGTAGCAGGGCCGCTGGGAGAGGGAATGGTCCCGATTGACCATCCGCCACCGCTCGCCGCCGTCATCAGAGCGCCACAGCACCCCCTGAAAGCGTTCATACGACGCGAAATCCTCGTTGCTGCTGGTCTCGATGAGAGCGTAGATCCGGTCGGAATCGTCGGGAGAAACGGTCAGGCCGACCTTGCCCCACGGTTTGGCGGGCAGGCCGCGGCCGGTGAGCTCGGTCCAGGTGTCGCCGCCGTCCCGCGATGCCCAGAGACCGCTTCCCGGACCGCCGCTCTCCCGACCCCAGGTCCAGATCTGCATCTGCCACATGCCGGCGAAGAGGATCCGCGGATTGTGGGGATCGATGATGATATCGGAGGCGCCGGTGTTCTCGTCCACGAAGAGCACGCGTTCCCAGGTCTTCCCTGCGTCGGTCGTGCGAAAGACGCCTCGTTCCTGCTGGGGACCGTAGCAGCTGCCCATGGCCGCGACCCAGACCCGGTCGGGATCGTCGGGATGAACGATGATCCGTCCGATCCGGCCGGTCATGTCCAGCCCCCGGTGCTCCCAGTGCTCTCCACCGTCGGTGGAACGATAGATACCGTTGCCGATCGAGACATTGCTGCGGATGAAGGTCTCCCCCGTTCCGGCCCAGACCACGTTCGGATCGGAAGGTGCGACGGCCAGGGCACCAATCGAGGCGGCCGGCTGGTCGTCGAAGACCGGTTGCCAGTGGATCCCTGCGTCCACCGATTTGAAGACCCCTCCGGAAGCGGCTCCGAAGTAATAGACATTCGGATCCCCGGGAACGCCGGTCACGGCGCTGACGCGGTTCCCGACCGGACCGATGTGCCGCCAGGTGAGGGCGTCGAATACCCCCGCCGGCAGATCATCGCCCCCCTGTGCCGCGACCTCGGCCGGCGGTACAAGGAACGCCATTACGGTCAGCAGTACCAGAAGGAGGGAAACGGCTCGTGATAGCGTTCTCGTCACAGGAGGGTATGCAGGCATGATCTTCTCCGGTTATGCCGGGTGGGATGATTATGCCGACCATGGTAGCGCACTCCGGCCAGGAGGGGAATCGGGCAGGCGTTTCCGCTCTATCCCGACCTCATCGATCACACCAATTGCCATCCGAAAACGGACTACTGATTCCCAATCCACCTGACTACATTTTTCAGTTCTCACCGAGGGAGGGATCCGCGGGTATGCACGCCTGACCCGACGGTAACGAGGAAAGGTGCTTTGATGCCGAAGAAGCTGATCTGGCTCATCGTATTGTGGGCAATCATGACCGGATGCGTTGCCGGTGACACCCGACCGACCGGCCAGCTGGATTTTTCAGGAGTCGATGCATTCTGGCCGATCCACAGCGAACTGCTGGCGGACCGCTCACCTGCAGAGGAGGCCTGGGACACCCTCTTCGACACGCCGGGCTACGCCATCCTGGTACAACGGGATTTCACCCGGGAGTTCCTGACAGACTTTTTCTCCCTGGCCTACCAGCCCTCACGACGGGATGAGCTGGAAGCGGAGTTACAGAAAACAGGCTTCCGAATCCAGTACCTGCGGCACCTGACTGCCCTGACGGAGAACAAGCAGACCCTCCTGGCGCGACAGAGAGAGCTGGAGGAAAACCCTGTCATTCTGACAGACGCCCTGGCCCTGACCCAGGAATACCTGACCGAACCCATCGATGTGGACCGAGATCCCCCCCCGGTCTCCTTCGTCTTCTTCGGCAATGACGCCCGGGGTTACTCCCGGGTCATCGTGGACTTCCTTTACGCCGTGCAGAAAGAAGTCTACCTCCGCTACCTCCTGGCTCACGAAGCTCACCACTACTACCGCCGGCGCTTGCTCACCTTTGACGAACCACCGGAGGGCAGTATGGACGCTGCGCTCCTCTGGGGTCTGGACCAGCTGCAGGCGGAGGGAATCGCCGACCAGATCGACAAGCGAGTCATCTACTTCGGGGAGGGGATACAGGCCGACAGCAGACGGGCCATTCAGTTCCGGGAATTCCTTGACCAGGCACCGACGCATATCGCCCGTTTCGACTCTCTGCTGGCGAACCTGGTAGACTTCTCCGGGGATCCGGAGCGTCTCGAAACACGCATCCGCTTCATTCTTCCCATGAGCGCCCATCCCACCGGGTACTTCATGGCGAATATCATCCGGCAGGAACTGGGGAAAGAGATCCTCCGGGAGCACGTGGGCAATCCCTTCGCCTTCCTGCGAGACTACAACGAAGCTGCAACTCGCTCCCCGAACCGTCCCCCGGTATTCTCCACGGAGTCTCTCAGAAGGATTGATGAGCTGGAGGAGCGGTACGGCCGACTCTCCGGCTAGCAGGATAACAATCCCCTCTGCACTATCATCGGGACAGGACCAGATGAACCGGAATGGCGGTGGAACTGAGCACTCTTTCCGCCATTGAAGAATAATACCTCACCGATGTGCGGCAAAGACGGGGTCGGGATCCTCGGACAGCCGGGAGCCGCCCTCCCGTTGGCTTGTAACTGATTCTATTCACATGTGTTACGACGATCGCTCCGGACACCTTCTCCAGGACAGATCTGGTGGCACGCTGTTTGCTTTCTCCTCGTGTATCACTTGGCGGCCGATCCGGTCGAGTGGGCCGTATGCCGCCGACCGTCTCTGCCATGAGAGTGGTAAAGAGAGTTCATCCATACACACATGGAGGATGACGACATGAAGCGTTTGACGTATATGGCCGCCGCCCTGCTCCTGGTGTCCGCCTGTGCGCAGTCACCCACGGGAGGATCGACGAGCGAATCGAATGAGGCATCCGGTACGATCTGCCTGGATTTCGGTCCGAACGTGGATCTGATCCTGAATTCGGGCACGACGAGTGAGCTGGCCGGCGTGATCGCTGACGCCTGGGCGGAACAGGAACAGATCGATCTGCCCCGATTGGCTGGGACCACGGCCGCCCGGGTGAGATCGCTCAATCCGGAGAGCATCGATGTGACCGAAACCTGGTTGACGCAGGTCGACTACGGCAGGCTGGGAACGGATGAGGTACCGAAGATCGAATTCTCGAACCTGCTGCTGATGGAACTCAACTCGACCGGTCTGAACTTCCGGATCGTGCAGACAGAGGTCACGACCGATAAGACAATCTCAATGAGTCTTCAGGATGGTCTGACACAGCAGATGCGCCTGACGGTCCAGGAAGTCAGAATCATCCAGGACCTGTTGAACCCCTGAAGCGGATTCACGCCGCTGACTGACCGATCATCTGATTCTTACCGGGAGGGCGCCCGCTGCGGAGGGCGCCCTCCCTCGATCGTTCCACGAAACTCCTGGTACCCCTCCTCCGTACATCATGACTCAGGGAATCCGGTTCGATTCCGATCCCGACCTGAAGCCACCGTTCACAGCAGAACGCCCGATCTGGTGTCGATGTGGACCATCCGCAGACCGAAAGCGATACCGCCCAGCGGCTTTTTGAACTGTCGACCCTCTATGAGGTAAGCCGGCTCCTGCAGGCCTCGGCCTCCGCCGATCAGATGGCTTTCGATGTCCTGACCGCCGTCATCGGACTGACCGGAGCTCGCTGGGGCATACTCTGGATGGCCGACTCGGAAAAGGGTGTGTTCAAACCCGTCCATACCTGCGGCCTGGTGCGATCCGATTCCGAAACCCTGCGACTGACGCCCCACCAGATCGAGTATCTTTCCTCACGGACCGCACCGCTGTTGCTGCCTGACTGCGACCAGGTTCCGACAGACCGAGCAGAATGGGATGGAGAAAGCGGAATCTCCGGCACTTTCCAGGGACGGCAACCGGAATTGCTGCTCCCCCTCTCCGCCTCGGGGTGCATGTACGGATTGATCGGTCTGGGACCCGATTTCCTAGACCGCGGGTACGAGACCTTCCTCCAGGATCTCCTCGGATCGGTCGGATACCTCGCGGGGCTCGCTCTCGGCCGGTACCAGGGGCGTGTGACAGCCCGCAGCGACCGGCACTCACGATCACTCGCCGAGCTGCGGCAGCACCATCCGGAACTGGTCAGGATCGTGGGCACCGGATCCGCCGTGCGCGAACTCTGTCATCAGATCTGCACGGTCGCGCACGCTTCCTGTACCGTTCTGCTCGAAGGTGAGACCGGTACGGGGAAGCAGCTGGTCGCGGAGGTGATCCACTCGATCGGCCCGCGACGGGGGGGAGCGTTCATCGAAGTGGACTGCGGCTCGATACCGGAAAACCTGATCGAGAGTGAACTCTTCGGCCATGTGCGGGGAGCCTTCACGGGAGCCCATTCCGATCGAAAGGGAGTGTTCGAACTGGCCAGCGGCGGCACGCTCTTCCTGGACGAGGTCGGTAATCTCCCCTTCCAGGTCCAGGGTCGTCTCCTCCGGGTCCTGCAGGAGCGCAGGTTCCGACCGATCGGGGGGAACCGGAATATCGAGGTGGATGTGCGCGTGATCGCGGCCACGAACAGAGACCTGCAGGAAGCGGTACGGGACGGTATCTTCCGCGAGGACCTCTTCTACCGGTTGTACGTCTACCCGGTCCATATTCCCCCCCTGCGTGAACGCGCCGACGACATCCCTCTCCTGGCCTCAGATTTCCTCAGCCAGTGCGCCGGCGAGAACTCGATGCCCGTCCCTGAGATCACCGAAGGGTTCCTCGATCGACTCCGGGACTATCATTTCCCGGGCAACGTGCGAGAGCTCCGTCATATCGTGGAACGGATCCTCCTGCAGTCGAACGGCGCGAATCATCTGGAAGCGGAATCGCTGGAGGGAGTGCTTTCCCGCTCGTCTGCTCCTGGTCCTTCTGACGAAGAACCGTTCCGGTCGCCACGAAGTGTGACCGACTCCGGGGGGGATCACCCCCTCAGGCCGGCCGCCCCGTATCGTCCGTCCCAGTCTCGCGGCGAGTGGGTCGTCGAGGTGCTGAAGGACCATCGCTTCAACATCAGGTCGGCAGCCGAATCGCTGTCCACATTCGTTCGATCGGACCTGATGGAGATTCCTCCTCTCACCGACCGCAGCAGCCTGACCTACTACCTGCAGGGGGAATGCTTCCGGCTCTTTCTGGAGCATGACGGTGATATTGACGCCGTGGGGCGGGCTCTCTCTCCCGATGACGATGGCTTACGGCGCATCGCGGTCCTGAAGGCCCAGGGTTACATCGATGCGGCCCGGGATGCCCTGAAAACCTGCGGGGATGAGTCGAAAGCCGGCACTCATCTGCTGCACAGGTTCTCAAAGCTGCCCAGCACCTACCGGAACGTCCTTCTCAAGCTCGCGGAGTTCCTCACCGGGAACGAGGGATCGGGAGGAGGGAGGGTTCTGGCGGCGCCTCACCTCTCCCGGGGCGGCAGCTCCCGGATATAGATGTTCCGGAAATAGAGCGGGTGGGAGTGCGACTGCAGCTCGATCTGACCGCTTTCATAGATCGGTTTGTCCCGCTCCCAGTAGTTTTCCATCACCACCTCATCCACCACCAGCACGCCGTTCAGGCGCACCGTGACCTTCTCGCCCACCATGCGGATGAAGAAGGTGTTCCACTCCCCGATCCCCTTGTCTGCCAGGGCGAGGGGATCGCTCACCCCGATCTGGTTGTTGTAGAGCCCTCCCGAACCGACCGGCCACTGGGCCGGATCCCAGATCTGCACCTGGGGGGTGCCGCGCAGGTAGATGCCGCTGTCACCCTCGGGGCCGATCTTCCAGTCCACCCACATCTCGAAATCGCCGTAATCGCGGGCGGTACAAAGGCTCTGCCCCCCACCGTCGAAGACCAGCACCCCGTCGGAGACACTCCAGTGGGCCCGCATGTTCTCATCGGCTTCAGCCTGAGCCACAGCCAGTTCTTCGGTTGACATCATGGCCCGGTGAGGCGGGTCGGTCACCAGCCCCTTCCAACCGGTGAGATCGCGGCCGTTGAAGAGCGCGGTAAAGCCTTCGGGGGGGGAGTTAAGGATTTCTTTGACCCGGATGTCGCGGAAGGAGATCGAGGTATCCCAGTCATGATTCTGCAGGCCGATGTAGCCTTCTGAGGCGAAGTCGGCCACCTTGCCGCGCGGCTCGGCCAGCCAGTCCACCACCGGTTCGCCGTTGACTTCGACCATGAGGCGGGATCCAATGAAGGTGATCTTCATATGGTTCCACTCCCCGGTCGGTTTGACCGGCACGTGGGAGGGGGGCTCGGCGTCATACGCCGCCCCGGTGGCGTGTATCCCCTCGCCGTTGTCGGCGATCTGGATCTCGAATGAGTGGTAGATATAATCGTCGCTCGCGGGCACCTTGGGCACCCGCACGAAGATGCCGCTGTTGGTACGGGGTTCCGAACAGCGGTAGTCGAGTTCGAGAACGAAGTCGCGGTACATCTTCGCCGAATACCAGAACAGGCCCATCCCACCGGTCCCGGTGAGCACCCCGGCCTCGCGGTCGAGTTCGAAGACGCCGGGACCGTAATGGTTCCACCCGCTCTTGTTGTATCCCCTGGCAGTACGGCTCAGGATGCGTTCGTAGCCGTGCCAGTACATGATCGAGTGCAGGTACTCCAGGCCCGCCCGGATGGCCGGTTCGGGAGTGCGGACCTGCTCGGGATTCTCGTACTCGATGGTCAGGTAACCGTCATATCCCTGGCGGGTGAGTTCGGCCAGAATGGCACGCACGTCGGCTACACCCTGCCCGAAGGGCACATCGACCGCCCGGCGCTCGTCGAAGCGATCGAGGTCTTTGAGGTGCACGTCCACGATCCGGCCCTCGAGCAGACGCAGGGCCTCGACCGGCACCACCCCGGTGCGCAGCCAGTGGCCGGTATCGGCACAGCTGCCGATCCTCCGATCGCGCCCCTCTACCCGCTCGGCCACGGTCTCGGGCCGGGCGTAGGTGTTGGGGGGCGGGTGATTGTGGACCGCCACCCGGATGCCGTACTCGCCGACCAGACGCTCGATCAGCGAGTAATCCTCGGCTTCCGGTTCGGTCACGATAGTACCGATGCGCATCCGCCGGGCGAAATCGAAGACCCGCCGGTGCTCGGCTTCGGTAGTGCCCAGACCCACCACGCCGTAGGCCACCAGAGTGATCTGTGTCTCGCGCAGCCAGCCGCGCACCAGGCGCTGCTGCTCGACCGAGAGGTCGTGGTCAAAGGCCAGATCCCCCGTCTCTTCGCTCAGACGCTGGCCCGGATAGGCCTGCAGGTAGTGCAGTCCCAGAGCCCGAACCTTGTCGAGGGTTTCGCGGAAAGTAAAGGCCCGGTAGGTCCAGCACTGCACGGCCACGGGGAAGTCCTCGATCTTCACCTCGCTGCCTTCGGATTCCTGGGCCGGGAGAGCGCCCGGCGGATAGAGCAAGACGAGCGCGAGGAGAAGGACAGGCAGGAACGTGCGGCGTTTCATGAAATCTCCCTGCGAAGCGTTCACCGGTTCTTCGGGTTCCATTGGCCGCGGGCCACGGCCGGGATGAAGGTCTCCAGATCGGGGGGCGGGAAGGGGATCGTGCGTTCTTCCTCGGCGCTCTTGTAGGCCGTCATGAGCAGTTCGGTGACGTTCACGCCGTCGCCGAAGTTCTCCTCGGGTCGCCTGCCGGCCAGGAAGGACTGCACCATATGCCGGTTCTCGCCGGTATAGCCGTACTCGCCCTCCTCATCGGCCACGATCGGCATCAGCCCCATCTCGGCGTTCTGCTTCTCGACCAGATCCTCGCCCACATCACCGACCACGTTGCGGCTGAAGAAGACCTTCGGGCCGGCGTCCAGAGAGTTGATCCAGAGCGAGTATTCGGGCCCGAGCAGTTCCATGGTGAGCCGCAGGCCGGCCCCGACATAGCACCATGAGGTGGTGACCTCGACGATCAGTTCGCGTCCCTCGGCATCGTGATAGGTCACCAGCCCCCGGGCGAAGTCCTCGGCCGGACGGGCGGCATAGTCGAGCCGGCCCTCGCTGATCGACTTCAGGTGCTCGACGTAACGCGGATCCTGCCACTTCAGACACGAGGTGTGGGCGTTGACGCTGACCGGGGTGAGCACGTCCCGGGATTCACCAGGCGGCGTGAGCATGAAGCGGGCCACCTCGACCGAGTGGCACATCATGTCGTTCAGAACCCCCCCGCCCTGCAGTTCCCCCTCCCAGAACCAGGGCATGTGGGGACCGGAGTGCTCTTCGGCGGCCCGGGCCAGGAAGGGGGGGCCGGTGGTAGCCGCCCCGCGGGCCCAGATGATCATCTTGCCGCGCTGGACCGAGGTGGAGAAGAGCTGATCCTCGAGGTAGCCGTCGAGCAGGTTGGCTTTTTCGGCCAGCTCCAGCATCTTCCGGGCTTCAGGAACGTTACGACCCAGCGGTTTCTCGCAGCAGACACCGACGAGCTCGCCCTTACCCGATACGACCGCCTCGGCGATCTCCTCCATGACCTCGATGCGGGTGAAGTTGGGAGTGCCGATCCAGACCGCATCGATAGAGGGATCGGCCACCAGGGCGGTGATGGAATCGTGGATGGTCGGCTCCCCCACCCCGAGTTCGACCGCCAGTGCGGCCGCCTTCTCGGCCGTGGCCCGGACCGGATCGACGATGCCCATGATGTCGGCATCGCGTACTCCGGTGAAGGAACGGATGTGGAACTGCCCGATGAAACCGCCGCCGATCAGCCCGACGCCCAATCTCGTCTTGGCCATGTCCTTCTATCCCTTTCTGCTACTCTCGATTACGCCGACACAATCACCTTTTCACCGCCCCTTTTCTCCCGGAAAAAGAGGAGGAAGGCCGCTGCGGCCAGCACCGTCAGAACGCAGGGCACCAGGAAGGTCCCCGTCCAGTTGGTGACTCCCCCGACTGTAAAGGTGGCTTGAATCCATCCCGCGAAGAGTGAGCCCAGGAAACGGCCCAGACCGAGCGCCACCACGGCGATCAGACCCTGAGCCGAGGCCCGGATGTCGGGCGGCGCCACCTGGTCGACGTAAATGAAGGCCGCCACGAAGAAGAAGACGTAGCAGAACCCGTGCAGGGCCAGCGAAAGGATCACCAGCCACTTCGGCGCCCCGATGGCGAAGATGATGTAGCGGATCGGCCAGGCAATGGCCCCGAAGGCCAGGGTATTGCGCATACCGTACTTCTTCAGGAAGCGCGAGAGGAGGAAAGCCATGACGAAGATCTCGGCCAGCTGGGCGATCGTCATGACCATCGGCGTCATGGTGGGTGAGACCCCGATCACATCGGACTGCAGGAAGGGAGCGGTGAGGATGTAGTAGAACTCCAGTTCGGTGGCGACGATGAAAGTGATAGCGATGAAGATCAGGAAATTCTTGTCCTTCAACATCTTGAAGGCTTCGAGGAAAGCGAAGGGTTTGACCCCCTCCTTCTGGGGCGGGGTGTGCGGCAGGCTGAAGGCCTGGATGCCCATGATCACGCTGAACACCCCGGCCAGGAAGAGGGTGTCCCCCTGCATCATGACACCCTCACCCAGGGCCCGCCAGCCGGTCAGCAGCCACCCGGCGGCGATCCAGCCGATCGTGCCCCAGACCCGCAGACCGCCGAATTCTTTCTCGGTGTCCTCGAGGTTGATCATGGCGATCGAGTTGGTGATGGCCAGGGTCGGGGCGTAGAGCAGGCAGTAGATGAGCATCAGCACCGTCATGCCGCCGAACGACTCGATCTGGGACATGACCAGCAGCAGCACGCCGCCGCTGAGCTGGGTAATGGCGATGACCTTTTCCGAGGCCAGCCAGCGGTCGGCCACCTGGCCGCCGAGCATGGGCGCCACGATGGTGGCCAGAGGGAGCAGGGCGTAGATCCAGCCTACCTGCACGCCGTCGAAGCCGAGTCCGTCCAGCAGATGGGTCGAGAGGACCGGCGCCCAGGCGCCCCAGATGGCGTACTGCAGGAACATCATGATGCTCAGGCGTACTTTGGTGCTCACGGTCTTCTCCTCTCCTTACACCCGGGTCGGCCCGTCAGGCACGATCCGGCGGCGCACCGGATCCCAGCGCATACGGCGGCCTTCCAGGTAAGAACGGGTCGCCATATGGCAGGTCATGGCTTCCTCCAGGCCGCGGTCGATGTTGCAGCTGGTAGTGCCCCCGTCGCGGATGGCGCGCAGCCACTCGGCGATGTGCAGGTGGTTGGTGGGCAGGCGCACCCCGCCGCGGTAGGTGTACATCAGCCCGCGGGTGATGAAGTAGCGGTCCGAAGCCGAGGTGACGGCGTCGATCCGCTCCGAGCCCTCCTGCCAGTGGAACAGCGGCAGGGAGGTGTCGATGATCCCCCGCCGGATCTTCTGCTGGTAGCGGGTGGAATTTCCGCAGGCGTACACGGTGAGATTGCCACCCACCTCCATCGAGGCGTCATGACCCATGAAGGTCATTCCCCGGCCCCGGTTGTTCGACAGGGTGGCGCTGTAGAGCAGCGTCAGCCGCCGCTCGGGGTATTCGCACGAGATATGGAAGACATCGGGCACATCCCGGTTTTCCTGCATGGGGTATTCTTCGGGATCGAAGATGTCGTGGAAGCGGTCGGTGCGGTAGAAGTAGATGCCGCCGGTGGCCGAAACCCGCTCGGGGATACCCAGGTGCAGGATCTGGTTGACCGAGTCGTACTCGTGGCTGAAGAGATCGCCCGAGAGACCGGTGCCGTAATCGAACCAGCAGCGCCAGCGGAAGAAGCGTTCGGCGCTGAAGGGCACGTGGTGGGGGGCCGGCTCCTGGAAGAGCTCCCAGTCGATCGTTTCGGGACTTCCTTCGGGATCGATGCCATAGACCCACGCCCCCCCGGGGGTATTCCGGTTGGTAGTGGTCTCGACCAGGTTGATGTCCCCCAGGATACCCCGCTCGACCACTTCGCGGGCTTTCTCGTGGCTCTCGATCTGGCGGTTCTGGTGCCCCAGCTGGAAGGCGATGCCCGCCTCGGTCACGGCCCGGTGCAGGTCGAGCGCCTCCTGCTCGGTGCGGGTCATGGCCTTCTCGAGGTAGACGTGGATCCCCTGCCGGGCGGCCTCGATCGCCATGCGCGAGTGCCAGTGATCGGGGGTGGCGATGATCACGGCGTCCACGTCCCCCGAGGCGAGCAGGTCGCGGTAGTGCCGGTAACGTTTGACCTCGGGTACCGGCTTGCCCTCGCCCCCCGGCCGGGTGGTGTTCCGGGCGGCATCCATGACCGCCTCGGCCCTATTGTCGAAGACGTCGCAGACGGCCGTGATCTCGAGGTTGAGATCGGGCTGGTTCATGAAATCGCGCAGGGCGGTGTGCCCGGGGTCGCGCGCCACGGCCTCGGTCCAGGCGTCGGTAGTCGCCTTGGTGGCGAAACCGGCACAGCGGGTCAGCCAGTTTCCCTCACCGCCGTAGCCGATGATCCCGAGGCGGATCTTCTCTCCGGCCGGGTGATGGATGTCGCTGACGAAGGAAGGCCCCTGCAGATCCCCCAGTTCCTCGAGGATCTGCTCCTTGCGGTAATCATCGAGGCCTTTCTTCCGGAGTGCCCGCCAGAAGATCCAACCCACGAAAGGCACGCCTGCCAGGGCCTTGAGAATATCTCGGCGACCCACACCGTCATCGGCCCCGCCGCTCTGCGTCGGGGGCGTCGGCGGCGGGCTCGCTTCGGGGGTGCTCTCTTCCGGGGACGTCGACCCGGTTCCGGTCGGCTCGCTGGTGTTGTTCATCTCTTCGGAGTTCATACCGATCCCTCCACTCCTCGCGTGAGGCTGCGTCGCTACCTGTTCTTCCGGGACAGGAAGAGTAATCGGTCGAGACCGATGTTCCTCCCGGTCGGAAAGAGGGCGAGCACGAGCAGGGCGGTCGCCTCGATCAGGTTCTTGTTCACGATGATGTAGCTGCCTTCGGGCGGCATCGAGTACCGGAAGGCGATGAAGGGCGGATTGGCGAGCCAGTAGAGAAAGACCAGGATCGCCCCCGCGATCGCCGCCCCGCGGCTGAACAGCCCGAGCATGAGCGCCAGTCCGATCAGCACCAGCCCCCATTCGTTGAGAACATCCACGACTTTCAGCAGGCCGGGATGATCGGCGATCCACCGGAAGAATCCCCGGAAGATCCAGCGCGACTCGCGCAGGTAGGTCATCGAGGACCAATAGGGGTTGAAGAGCTTGACCAGACCTTCGTAGAGCAGGTGCCAGCCGATGAAGATCCGCAGGACCGTCAGGACCCAGAGCTGACAGCTGGTGTAGCCGCGATCGTTCAGGGGATCACGGTTCGGAGCAGTGAGCATGGGAAACCTGCCTTCGCTGTTGGGCCGCACGCCGTGTGGGCTCGAAGGCCATCCTACCCCGCCGGGGGAATCCCGGTCAACGACTCTGCTGATCCGATCCGGGCCCCTGCCCGCTTACAGGCCGAGGAACTGGATGGCGACCCCGGAGAGGAGAATGGCGGCTCCGGCCAGGGCGTGGGTGTACCGTTCCAGCCGCCCCAGACGGGCGAAGCCGATCCCCCAGGAAGCCAGCAGCACGACCGTAAGCATGGTCGCGATCGTGACGATCCCGAAAACCGCGGTGACGAAGACCAAGCCGGCCGTGCTCTGACGGGCGGCGGGGTACATGAGAATCGGGATCAGCGGCTCGCAGGGGCCGAGCACGAAGATGACGAAGAGAACCCAGGGGGTGAGTTTCTTCCCCGAGAGGTCATGAGCGTGGCTGTGGACTCCGATGTGGATGTGTTCGTGTTCGTGCCCGGGCTCGTGCCCGTGTTCGTGTTCGTCGTCGTGGCCGTGTTCCCCGTCTTCGGCATGCAGATGGAGGTGCCGGTG
>CAZNUA010000024.1:0-29222 GCA_964576115.1 uncultured Gemmatimonadota bacterium | reverse complement strand
GTTCGTCGTCGTGGCCGTGTTCCCCGTCTTCGGCATGCAGATGGAGGTGCCGGTGGGGCCGGTGCCGCACCGCGGCCCGGATCCCCCAGACGGCATAGGCGAATCCGAAGACGATCAGGGCCCAGCCGGCCAGGTTGCCGCGTACCGCCTCGAGGGACTCGAGCCGGAAAACCGCGATCCCGATCCCCACTCCCACCAGACCGAGCACGACCGATCCGAGCACGTGCCCCACTCCGCAGAGCACCGTGATCCAGGCGGTTTTCGCCAGCGACCAGCCCCGGGCCCGGCTCATGACGATGAAGGGCAGGTAGTGGTCGGGACCGAACAGAGTGTGCAGGAAGCCGATCGAGGCCGCCGTGGCGGCCAGGACTGTGATCTCGTTCTCCACCGGATTCATCCTTTATCAACCCGGTCCCCCGACAGGGGAAACCGGGGCGATTGAGAGTACGCGGACCCACCCCCCCTGTCCACCAATGAAACAACGAGCCTGCCGCCAACGTATTTCAGAATACTCTTTTGAAAAAGGTATGGGATGATATTCTCCCATGACCCCGGTTCCGCCGGGAAGGGAACGGAAACGACATGAGCGGCAGCGACCTCTTCACCGGCACCCTCGATCTGCTGATTCTGGGCGCCGTGGCCGATACCCCACGGCACGGGTATGCCGTTCGGCGCTGGATCTCACATCGCGATCCCGAACTTCTCAACGTGGAGGAAGGCGCGCTCTACCTGGCCCTCTACCGGCTGGCCGGCAAGGGATTCCTGACCGCGGAATGGGGTGTCACCGACACCGGGCGCCGGGCGAAAGTCTACCATCTGACCGCCAGAGGACGGAAACATCTCGAAGCCGAAAAGGTACGCTGGCGGGAACATGTACGGGCCGTGAGAGCGCGGCTCGACCTCAGCGGAGCCTGAGCCGTCATGTCGCTGCCCGATCGCATCCGGCGCTGTTTTCACAGGTCAGATTACACCCCCGATGTCGAGAGCGAGGTGCGGGATGAGTTTGACTTCTATCTCGAACTGCGCACCCGCGACCTCGAGCGGGAGGGCTTGAGCGCCGAGCAGGCGCGGCGGGAGGCCCTGCGCCGCTTCGGGGATCTCGAGTCTATTTCCACCCGGTGCTGCCGGAACCGGGAGTTGGAACTGGAACGCCGGCATCGACACGGAACCCTGAACTCCCTGCGCGGCGATCTGCAGTACGCCTTACGGATGTTCCGCCGCACGCCTTTCTTCACCACGGTCGTGGTGGTGACTCTTACCCTGGGGATCGGCGCCAATACCACCATCTTCACGATCCTGAACGCCGTGCTCCTGCGCCCCCTTCCCTATTCGCACGCCGATCGTCTCGTCTGGGTGTGGGAGGATCCGACCGGCGGCAGCCGGAACAACGTGGCGCCGGCCAATTTCCTGGACTGGCGGGAGGAGAATACGGTCTTCGACCACCTGTGCGCCTTCGCCGGTTCCCGTTTCATCGTGACCGGGACGCAGCACCCGGAAGAATACCGGGGGGGCCGCGTTTCAGCCGATTTCTTCGCGATGCTGGGCATCGAACCGCTCATCGGCCGGACCTTCCTCGCTGAAGAGGAACTGCCGGGCCGTGACCGGGTCGTCGTCCTGAGTCACACCCTCTGGACCACCCGGTACGGATCCGATCCCACCCTGCCGGGGCGATCGATCACCCTCAACGGCGTCCCGCACACCGTCATCGGGATCCTGCCGGCCGATTTCCGTTTCCGGTCCAGCTCATACCAGCTCTGGACTCCCCTGGCCTTCGATCCCGAACAGGTCTCCCGCCGGTTCCACTTCATGCAGGTCGTCGGGTCATTGAAGGAGCATGTCACCCCGGAGCAAGCCCGGGCCGACATGAAACGGATCATGGCCACCCTCCTACCCCTCAATCCGGCCTACAAGGAAGACTGGGGGGTCCGGATCGAACCGCTCCGGGACTGGCCGGTTCAACCCGGCCTGCACGCTTCGCTCATCATCCTGACCGTTGCGGTCGGTCTGGTCCTCCTGATCGCCTGCGTGAACGTGTCGAACCTGCTGCTGGCCCGCGCCGTGAACCGGCGAGTCGAGCTGGCCGTCCGCAGCAGTCTGGGGGCCGGCCGGAGCCGGTTGATCAGGCAGCTCGTGACCGAGCACCTGCTGCTGGTCACCGTCAGCGGGGCGATGGCAATCGCCGGAGCCGGCTGGTTGGTACGGCTCTTCCCGGCCGTTTTTCCGGCTGTGAATCTGCCGGCCACCGCCGCTCTGCGGCTCGATACCGGCGTGCTCGGATTCACGGTGGCGGTCATCGGAGTGACGACCCTGCTCTCCGGTCTCATACCGGCCTGGCGGGTTACCCGCCTGAATATCAGTCAGATACTGAAAGACGATGGACGAGGAGAATCCGGTACCCGCCGCCAGCGGCGCTTTCTGCGCGCGCAGGTGATCACCGAGATCTCCCTGGCTCTGGTCCTGCTGATCGGATCGGTTCTGCTGATCCGCACCCTGGTGCAGCTCAACCGGATCGAGACCGGATTTCGCAGTTCGAACCTTCTGACCATGCAGATCGACCTGCCGACTCCTGAATACGCCGAGGCCGACCGGATCAGATCCTTCTACCGTCAGGTACTGGCGGGTATCGAGGCCCTCCCGGGAGTGGAATCGGCCGCTTGTACCCGCACCTTGCCGCTGCAGGGCTCGAGTCTGGCCCTGCCGGTCAGGATTGTCGGGGTTGATGCAGGAGATGAAGACCGCCGGGGGGGCGCCCCCAACATCCAGCTCATCAGCTCCGACTACTTCGAGACCATGGGGATCGAGATCCGGCAGGGCCGGGATTTCAACGACGGAGACACCGAATTCTCCACTCCGGTTGCCATCGTGAACGAGCGTTTCGTTTCCCGATTCATGCCTGAAGGCGATGTTGTGGGACGCAGCGTATCCCTTCCAACCCTGGAACCCGGCGTGTACGAACAGGGCCCGGCTGTGACCCGGCAGATTGTGGGAATCATCGACGATGTCAGGGTCTACGGTCTCACCGATGGTGACGATGCCGAGCTCTACATTCCGTATACCCAGATGCCGCTCACCCGACACGCGCTGGTGATCCACACCACCGGCGATGCCCACCTGAGTGAAAGGGCCGTTCAGGACGTCATCACCGGGATCGATGCCGATCAACCGGTCACCGGAGTGGCCACGATGCAGGAAATCACCGATGCGGCGACCGCCCAGCCGGCCTTCCGGAGCCTGCTGATCTCGATCTTTGCCGCCCTGGCCCTGCTGCTGGCCCTGATCGGGATCTACGGCGTGATGTCGTACGCCGTTTCCCGCCGGGCCCGGGAATTCGGCGTCCGGATGGCCCTGGGAGCCGGAACGTCCGACATTCTGCGTTCCCTGGGGCGGGAGATGCTGCCGATGATCTTCGCCGGGATCGGGATCGGCGTGGCCGCCGCCCTGGGATTGAGCAGACTTCTGAACAGTCTTCTCTTCGGGCTCTCACCTACCGACCCGATCACCTTCGTCGGGGCCACGGTCCTGATCATCCTGATGGCCCTGCTGGCCTGTCTGCTTCCCTCCTGCAGAGCCTTCCGCACCGATCCGGCGAGGGTTCTGAGAAACGACTGAGCCCCGGAAAAGGACGGGGTGCCCCCGTCCGCGGGAGGACGGATGGGGGGCACCCCGTGCGGTCAGGGGCCGCCGGTAGCCGGGCGGCCGCTGGGTGAAACCGGACCGTCAGTCCATCTGCTTGCGCAGGAAGGTGGGAATCTCGAGATCGTCGGCCGTGAACGACTTGATCTTCCCCTTCTCGATGACGATCTGCTCGCGCGCCGCTTGAGCGGAGATGTTGTTCCCCCGCTGGTGGGCCGGGATCTCCTGGGCGTGGTCGCGCCCCTGGGTGGGAAAGACAACCACCTTGCCGCTCTCTTCTTCTTCGGTCTGCGGAACCGGCCGGCCGCGCGAACGCCCGCCCGAACCGCCCAGCCCGGTGGCGATGACCGTCACCCGCAGACAGTCACCGATCCGTTCGTCGATCACCGCCCCGAAGATCACGTTGGCATCGCTGCCCGCCGACTCGTTGACCATCTGGGTGGCCTCGTTCACCTCGGTCAGGGTCATACTCGGACCGCCGGTGATGTTCACCAGCAGCCCGGTGGCCCCGTCGATCGAGACCTCTTCGAGCAGGGGCGAGGAGATCGCCTGCGTGGCGGCCTCCATGGCCCGGTGCTCGCCGGTAGCCTCGCCGGTGCCCATCAGGGCATCGCCCATCTCCATCATGACCGTACGCACGTCGGCGAAATCGAGGTTGATGAGTCCCGGCACGGTGATGAGATCGCTGATCCCCCGGGTGGCGTGCAGCAGGATGTCGTCGGCAATCCGGAAAGCCTCGGTGAGAGGGGTGTCATCGCTCGTGATGGCCAGCAGGCGCTGGTTGGGAATCACGATCAGCGTGTCGACGCACTCCTTGAGGTTCCTGATCCCCTCCTCGGCCCGCTGGAAACGCTTGACCCCCTCGAACTGGAAGGGTTTGGTCACGACCGCCACCGTCAGGGCGCCCTGTTCCCGGGCGACTTCGGCCACGACCGGGGCAGCCCCGCTGCCGGTGCCGCCGCCCATGCCGCCGGTCACGAAGACCATATCGGCACCGGCCACCACATCGTGGATGACGTCGCGATCTTCCTCGGCGGCGCGGCGTCCGATCTCGGGATTGGCCCCCGCGCCGAGCCCCTTGGTCAGATTGTTGCCGATCTGGACCTTCTGTTCGGCCTTGCAGATGTCCAGCGCCTGCGAATCGGTATTCACGGCGACGAACTCCACTCCTGACAGTCCGGCGCTGATCATGCGGTTCACGGCGTTCCCGCCGGCTCCGCCGACGCCCAGGACTTTCATGATGGCGCCGCCTTCGTTCGCCAGTCCCAGTGTCAATGTCATCTGTGTACCTCCCGCTTTACGAGACACTGCCGGTATCCCCTTGCTGTGTGTTGCCTAGAAGAACTCATCGATCCACCTGCGCATGCGGGCCAGCACCGATTCGAAGAGCCCGCCGCCGGTGGAACGGAATCCTCTGCCCCGTCCCTGTCCCTCTTTCACGGCGTACTGCAGCAACCCCACCGCGGTCGCGAACATGGGGGTTGCGACTTCCTCTGACAGTCCTTCGATTCCCGACGGCAGACCGAGCTTGACCGGCATGTCGAACACCTGCTCGGCCAGCTCGACCGCACCGTCGAGCATCGCTCCTCCGCCGGTCAGGACCAGTCCGGTGGTGAGCAGATCCATGTACTCCGAACGCTGGATTTCCCGCAGGGTCAGGGCGAAGATCTCCTCCATGCGCGGTTCGATGATCGCGGCCAGCACATCGCGCGAGACTTCCCGGGGATCGCGCCCCCCCACCCCGGGGACTTCGATGATCTCGTCGGCTTCGACCATCGCCTGCAGGCTGACTCCGTGTTCGATTTTTATCCGTTCGGCCTGATCGCGCGGCGTACGCAGGCCGATGGCGACATCGTTGGTGACGTTCTCGCCCCCCAGCCCGATGACCGCCGTGTGGCGGATCGAGCCGTCATAGAAAACCGCCAGGTCGGCCGTACCGCCGCCCAGGTCGAGCACCGCCACGCCGAGTTCCTTCTCGTCCTCGCTCAGGACCGCGTACGAGGTCGCCAGCGGCTGCAGGACCAGGTCGCTGACCTCGACCCCGGCCCGCTGCACGCTCTTGTAGATGTTCTGCGCGCTGGTGACCGCCCCGGTGATGATGTGGATTTCACCCTCGAGCCGAACCCCCGCCATGCCGACCGGGTCCTTGATCCCCGGCTGGTCGTCCACGATGAACTCCTGGGGCAGGACATGGATGATCTCGCGGTCCATGGGCAGGGCGATGGCGCGGGCCGCTTCGATGACCCGGTCGACATCGGCCTGGGTGATTTCGTTGCCCTTGCGGCTCACCGCGATCACGCCCCGGGAATTGATACTGCGGATGTGATCGCCGGCGATTCCGGCGAAGACCGAGCCGATCTCCAGACCGGCCTGCCGCTCGGCGGCATCGAGGGCGTCCTCGATGCTGCGGATCGTTTTTTCCAGGTTGACGACTACCCCGCGGCGCAGTCCGAGCGAGGGGCTCTTGCCGACCCCGATGACGCGCAGTGACCCGTCGTCTTCCGGTTCCGCGATCAGAGCCACGATCTTGGTGGTGCCGATATCCAGTCCGGCGAGTACGTTCTGACCGGCCATGGGCCTACCCGCCCCCTTTCCTCTCTCGGTAGATGACCGTCCCGGCGAAACGCAGGTCCACCTCGGCCAGAGGCGCATGCCGCCGGCGCCCTTCTTCGACCAGGGCGTTGACGAGCGGCAGCACTCCCGGCAGAGTCGCCTGCGAGAGCCGGACGGTGACCGCATCGTTACTCAGAATCAGCATCATCTCCGCATCCGGTCCCGCCCGGACCTCGGAGACAGTGTCGAGCAGCCGGGGCGCTTTTTCTTCCAGGGCCCGGAGAAGACGAACGCTGCGACCGAGAGCTTCGCTGCGCAGCTCTTCGGCCTCGGGCAGCCCCGTGATGAACGGCAGAGCTCCGTAACGCGAGGGTTCGATCTCTGGCAACACCCGTCCGTCGAGATCGACTCCGGCCAACGGACGACCGGCCAGAAAGGCCACCGGAACGCGCTCGGTCACCGCCACGACGACCGCAGCGGGCAGGGAACGGCGTACGGCCACCCTCTCGACGAGTGGATGGGCGGCAATGTGCTCCCCGAGCAACTCGAGCTCGGCGGCTCCGATCTGGCCGGCGAGCAGGCTCTCGGGCCGGGCCAGGGCAAGCAGTTCGGCCGGCTCGAGGTAGCGCGTTCCCTCCACCCGTACTTCCCGGACGGTGAAAGAAGCCCGCCCCGAAATGCCGGCCAGCGCGGCCCGGACGAAGAGACCGACTGCAGCCAGCAGAACGAGCGTACCGGCCAGGACGCCGAGCCGTCCGACGAACTGACGCCCAGAACGGCCGCGGCGGACCGAGGTCCGTTCGAGAGGCCGCCCGTGCCGGCGGCGTCGGGGCTTTCTGCGGCTCGAACCGGTGCTCACCGCTGCGCCCCTTTCTGCAAGCTGTCCGCCGCCGACCTGGAGCCGGAAGAATGCCGGGGCGGCGTCCAGGCCATCGCCGGCAGTTCGTCGCCGGCGAAGCCGATCGGGATGACCTCGAGCTCGAGCACGATCCCCGTCCGGCGTCGAACCGTCTCGCGCACCCGTTCGATGAGAGCCCGGACCTCCGCAGCCGTCGCCCCGCCCGTATTGACAATGAAGTTGGCGTGAACCTCGCTGACCCGGGCGGATCCCTCGCGGGCGCCTTTCAGGCCGCAGGCCTCGATGAGCCGGCCGGCGTAATCACCCTCGGGGTTGCGGAACACGCTCCCGGCGCTCCGGTACCCTTTCGGCTGGGTTTCGTGCCGCCGCTCCATGCATTCGCGCATCTCGTCCTCGACACAGCCCGGTTCGGAGCCCGCTTCGAGGGCCAGTTCCACCTGCCCGATAACCGATCCGGAGGGCAGCGAGGAGGAACGGTAGGCCAGGCGCAGGGCTTCGGCGGGCACCTCGACGGTGTGGACTTCGGGAGGGGCGGTCACGACCGTGACTTTGACCAGAACGCGGCTGATATCGCCGCCGCGACCGCCGGCGTTCATGATGCAGGCCCCACCGACCGTACCGGGCACACCGGCCAGTCCCTCGAGCCCGGACAGATTGCGGCAGGCCGCCCAGCGGGCCAGCCGGGCGGTGTTCACCCCCGCTCCCAGACGCAGCCGGGTATCGTCGAGCTCCTCGAACTGCTGCAGGGCGTCGGTGGCGATCACGACCCCGTCGAATCCGGCGTCGGCCACCAGCAGATTGCTGCCGCCTCCCAGCGCGAGGTAGGGCACCTCGAACTCCCCCAGAGTCCGGATCAGGCGTTCCAGACTCTGCAGGTCGTGGGGACGCACCAGGGCCCGGCAGGCGCCGCCGACCCCCATGGTGGTGTATTCACCGAGTCGTTCACGGGGACGGATTTCGCCGACCCGTTCGCGGCGCAGCACCTCTTCCAGGGGCCGGTTCATCTTCATCCCCGCACCCCTTCGCTTTCGAGCCGATCGGCATAGGCCCGGGCGACCTGCCAGATGTCCCCCGCTCCCATGGTGATGACCAGATCGCCCTGCCGGACCTGTCCGGCCAGCCACTCGGGGATGGCCTCGTTCCCGGGCAGGTAGTGAACGTCCCGGTGGCCCTGATCCCGGGCCGCCCGGGCGACCAGCTCGCCGGTCACGCCGGGAATAGGTTCTTCGCGGGCGGGGTAGATATCGGTCACCACGAGCAGGTCCGAGTTCAGCAGCGCGGCTCCGAACTCCTCGGCGAAATCGCGGGTTCGGGAATAGAGGTGCGGCTGGAAGACGGCGATGATGCGGCGGTCGAAACCGCTGCGGGCGCCTTCGAGGGTGGCGGCGACCTCGGTGGGATGGTGGGCGTAGTCGTCGACCACCATCACGCCGTGCGTCTCGGCCCGGACATCGAAGCGCCGGGCCACGCCGGCGAACGAACCCAGGGCCTTGAGGAGAACGCCCGGATCCAGATCGAGGTGCAGTCCGACCCCCAGCGCCGCCAGGGCGTTGCGGACATTGTGAACCCCCGGCACCTTCAGGGTGACTTCACCGAGTTCGGTCCCCCGCCAGCTTACCGTAAAGCGGCTCCCCAGCCCCTCGCAGACGATGGCGTCGGCCCGTACATCGGCCTGCGTCATCAGTCCGTAGGTCACCAGGGCCCGGTCGATACGCGGAATGAGGCCGCGCACCCCGCTGTCATCCAGACAGACCACCACGGCGCCGTAGAAGGGAACCTTGTTGGCGAATTCCACAAAGGCATCCACCATCGAGGCGAGTTCGCCGTAGGTGTCGAGATGTTCGGCCTCGACATTGGTGATGACCGCCACGGTGGGGAAGAGACGCAGGAAGGAACGATCGAATTCATCGGCTTCGGCGATCAGGTAGTTCCCCGTTCCGAGCTGCATCGAGGTCCCCAGCTCGTGGACCTTGCCGCCGGTGATGAGGGTCGGGGCCAGACCGGCTTCGGTCAGCAGATGACCGGTCAGGCTGGTGGTGGTGGTCTTGCCGTGGGTGCCGGCGATACCGATTCCGAACTGCATCCGCATCAGTTCCCCGAGCATCTCGGCCCGGCGGATGACGGGGATTTTCCGTTCGAAACCGCGCATTACCTCGGGATTGTCGATCTTGACCGCCGAGGAATAGACCACGGCGTCGGCACCGTCGACCTGTTCGGCCCGGTGACCTTCGAAAATCACGGCGCCCAGATCGCCGAGCCGGCGGGTGACATCGGTCAGGCGCATGTCGGACCCGCTGATCTCGTAGCCCTGCATCAGCAGCAGCTCCGCAATCCCGCTCATGCCGATTCCGCCGATCCCGACGAAATGGATCCTTTCGATGCGGGTGAAACGGGTCATGCGGGCACCTCCCCGAAAGCGGCCAGCAAACCGTTTTTCTCCTCGGGCGAGAGCCCGCGGGCGATCGCGACCAATCCGGCCGCCACCCGGACAGCGGCCCCGGTCTCGGCGCGGGCAGTTGCGGCGGCGCTCATTTTTTCGAGCACTCCGTCCCCGGCCAGCAGAGCCGCTACCTCGGTGGCCAGACGCACGCCGTCGAGATGGGCGTCGTGGATCAGACGCCCGGCACCGGCCTGGGCGAAAGAGCGGGCATTGGCTTCCTGGTGTCCGCCGGCCGCGGTAGGCAGGGGCACGAGCAGGGCGGGCACGCCGTAGCCGGCCAGTTCCGCCAGGGTGGAAGCGCCGGCCCGACAGAGCGCCAGATCGGCGGCCGACCAGGCGTCGGCCATGGCTTCGATAAAAGGCACGATCACGAGGCGGCCTTCGGAGAGGGCCCGGCGCACAGCCGGATCTGAGGCCACCCCGGCTGTGATGGCTTCGTAGTGAGGTTCCCCGGTTTGCCAGAGAAGGGCCAGATCGGACATGCCGAGCAGATGGGGAAGAGCTTCCTGCGTGGCCCGGTTGAGGGTCGCCGAACCCTGCGAACCGCCGGTTACCAGAAGCAGCCGGCCGGCCGGGCCGATCCCCAGCCGTTGGCGGGCATCAGATCGATCGATTGTCTCGACCCGCCGGACCGGAATACCGGTCGTGATGATCTCGGGCCGCCGGCTCAGGTGGGCCCGGGCGTCCTCATGAGCGATGAAGACGATCCGGGCCCGGCGGGCCAGGAGCCTGATAGTGGCTCCGGGAAAGGCGTCGAGCGCCAGCAGAGCGACGGGAACGCCGAGGAGCCGGGCGGCCAGCAGAGCGGGGCCGGAAATGAAACCGCCGGTTCCGAAAGCCACCTGAGGACGGTGGCGCAGGACGGCCCCAAGGCTCTGGACGAAGCCCCAGACGAGACGGAAGGGAAAGAGGAGGTTGCGTCGCAGTTCCCGCCGGTGAAGCCCTTCGGTCATCAGTCTGACGAAGGGCCGTCCGGAGGCTCCGAGGACCGATTCCTCCAGACCGCGTCGGCTGACCGCAAAACGGGCCTCGATACCCGAGCCGTACCGTTCGAGTTCCTCTACCACGGCCAGAGCCGGGTAGAGATGTCCTCCCGTTCCTCCGGCTGCGACCCAGAGTCTCACGGCAGCAGCCCCCTTCCCTTGCTCCCCGCAGCCAGATCGGTTTCGCGCGAAACACTCAGCAACAGGCCTGCGCCGGCCAGGGAGAAAATCAGGGAGGAACCGCCGTAGGAGATGAAGGGCAGGGCCAGCCCGGTGGCGGGCAGCAGGGCCGTCACCACCCCGACGTTGATCAGGGCGTAGATCCCGATGGTGATCGAAATCCCGGCCGCCAGCAGAGCGCCGGTGCCCGAGGGCGCGGCCCCGGCGATCCGCAACCCCCTGACGACGAGGAGCATGAAGAGAATCAGGACCACGACGGCGCCGATGAATCCCAGTTCCTCGCCGATGATCGAGTAGATGAAGTCGTTGAAGGGCTCGGGCAGAAAGCGCAGCTTCTGGGCGCTGTGCCCCAATCCCTTACCCAGCAAGCCGCCGTCGCCGAGCCCGATGAGCGATTGCCAGACCTGGTAATTGGCGTCCTGCAACCCGCTTCCGTGCTCGAGGTAGGCGGCCAACCGGGCCCGCCGGTACGGACTGCCCATCATCGCGAAACAGATCAGGGGCAGGGCTGCAGCTCCGAGCCCGGCGAGATGAAGCGGTCGGGCGCCGGCCAGCAGAATCATGGCGACCGCGATGAGTCCGAGCGCCACCGCGGTGGAGAAGTCCTCGACCACGACCAGAACGAGCACGGCGGCGACGGGCACGAGAACGGGGACCAGACCCTCGCGAAAGTTCGTCAGGGTATTACGGCGTTCGACCAGCACGTCGGCCAGCCAGAGCAGCAGGGCAAAGCGGGCCAGTTCCGAAGGTTGAAAGGACAAGGGACCGAAGGCCAGCCAGCGACTGGCTCCGTTGCTGCTCACCCCGCCCAGTCCGGGCAGGAGCACCAGACAGAGCAGGACGATGGCGACAATGAGCAGGGGCCGTCCCAGACGGACGATCCGGGCCTGACGGGCCCGGGCCAGAATGAACATCAGAGCCAGACCGAGCCCAGCCCGGAGCAGGTGCCGTTTGAGATACCAGGCGCTGTCGCCGAAACGTTCAGTCGCCACCGCCGAGGAGGCGCTGTAAACCATGAGCGTGCCGAGTGCAATCAGCACCAGCACCAGTGTCAGCACGGTTGGATCCATACCACCCCGGTCGTGCCGGGGGGGTGACCCGTTCGAGAGCGTGCGGTTGAGACGCTCGCTCTCCGGCACAGGCCGGCGGCGCTTGCGGCGGCTCACGCCTCCACCTCCGCCCCGGGGGCGCCGGTCAGCAGTTCGCGGACCGCCGCGATGAAGAGCTCGCCGCGTTCTTCGTAACTGGTGAACATATCGAAACTCGAACAGGCCGGGGCCAGAAGCACGATTCCCTCGGGCCGGGCCAGTTCGAAGGCCAGCGAGACCGCCTCGACCAGGGTCGGGGCCTCGTGCAGGGGGACGGCGCCGTCGAGTTCGTCGCGCAGCCAGGGGCGCGACTCTCCGATCAACACCGCCGCCCGGCCGCAGCGGGAGAGCTCGGAACGCAGGGGCGTGAAGGGAACGCCTTTGTACTTGCCGCCGGCGATGAGCACCACGCCGGAATCGAACCCGCTCAGGGCGGCTCGGGCCGAATCGACGTTGGTCGCCTTCGAATCGTTGTAAAAGCGCACGCCTCCGGCCTCGGCGACGAGCTCGAGGCGGTGGGGCAGGCCCCGGAACTCGGCCAGGGCCCGTTCGATGTCAGCCGGCTCGGCGCCGTAACGCCGGGCCGCAACCGCGGCGCTCAGAGCATTGCCCAGGTTGTGCGGCCCGGGCAGGGGGCAACTCGCAGCTGCGAAGAGAGCCTCGCTTCCGGCGCTCGAGGGCAGGCGGGCCAGGGCGGTCCGCTCACCGTCACGGACATCGATCCAGGCCCCCGCTCCGGGGGGCTCGGGACCGAGGGTGACGGGTATCCTGGAGCCCGGTGCGGATTCGGTCAACCTGCAGGCGCCGGGGTCGTTGGCGCCGAAAATCGCCCAGTCATCGGCGGTCTGCCGCTCCCAGAGCCGTGCCTTGGCGGCTTCGTAGGCCTGCAGAGTCGGATGCCGGTCGAGATGATCGGGGGTGACGTTGAGCAGGATCCCGGTACCGGCGTGGAAGGAATCGATCAGCTCGAGCTGAAAGGATGAAAGTTCGAGAACAACGACATCGAGCGCGCTCTCTTCGTCGACGATAGCCGCAAAAGCACGACCCAGGTTGCCGCCGGCCACGGTCCTGATACCGCCCGCCTGCAGCATTGCCGCCGTCAGGGCGGTGGTGGTCGATTTTCCGTTCGAACCGGTAATACCCACGATCGGAACGGTGCAGTACCAGGCGGCGACCTCGATCTCGCTCACGGTCGTGATGCCCCTCTGCAGAGCCTCAGCCGCTATTCCGTCGGCCGGATCGACACCGGGGCTGAGCACGACCAGGTCGGCGGCATCGAGCAGCCCGGCCGAGTGCCCCCCGGTTTCGACCATCACCCCGGCCTGCTCGAGGTTGCTGATCTCGACCGGGGTGAGGACATCGGCGGCCGCGTCGCTGGCCACAACCTGCGCTCCGCGCCGCGCCAGGAGCCGGGCTACCGCCCGCCCCGAGGCACCGAGACCGATCACGATCATCTTCTGCCCGGTGACATCCACCTGGCTACTCTCCCCGTTTCTCCTCGTCGCAACCGGCGGTCGGGGCCGGCGCTACCTCTTCGGGCCGGGGAAGCGATGCGGGAGAGGGTCGTTCGACCCCCTCCGCTGCCGGTTCCCGTACCAGATTGAAATTCAGCATCACCCTGTCTCCCTTACCGGATCTTGAACGTCGTCATACTGATCAGCGCCAGCAGGATCCCCAGGATCCAGAACCTGATGATCACCTTCGACTCGGCCCAGCCGAGGAGTTCGAAGTGGTGGTGCAGCGGGGCCATGCGGAAGATCCGCTTGCCGCCCCGCCACCGGTAGCTGGCGACCTGCAGCAGCACCGAGGCGGCTTCGATCACGAACACGCCCCCCACGATGATCAGCAGGAATTCCTTCTTGAGCAGGATGGCCAGACCGGCCAGGGCTCCCCCCAGAGCCATCGAACCGGTATCGCCCATGAAGACCTGGGCGGGGTGAGCGTTGAACCAGAGAAAGCCGAGACAGGCCCCGACCAGGGTCAGGGCGAAGATGGTCAGTTCGCCGGCATCGGCGAGGAAGACGATACCCAGGTACTCGGCGGTGTCCACCCGTCCGCTCACATAGGCCATCAGCATGAAGGCGAAGGCCGCGATCCCCACCAGGCCGATGGCCAGACCGTCGAGGCCGTCGGTGAGGTTCACGGCGTTGGAGGTGGCGGTGATCACCAGAATGACGATCGGGATGTAGAAGATCCCGAAATCGAGCATCGCATCCTTGACGAAGGGAATCATCGTAGCCGTGGCGTATTCGGCCGGCCCCGGCGGCGCGGCAACCATGATGATGCCCACGATGAGTCCGAGGGCGATCTGTCCAAGCAGTTTGTAGCGGGCCACCAGACCTTTCGGGTACCGTTTGACCGTTTTCAGGTAATCGTCCAGAAACCCGACCGCTCCCATCCAGACCGTGCAGAGCAGGATGATCCAGGTGTAGTTGGTGTCCAGTTTCTGCCAGAGGAGAGTCGGCAGGATTACTGCCGCCAGGATGAGCAGCCCGCCCATGGTGGGCGTGCCGGCCTTGGTCAGATGAGAGGTCGGCCCGTCGGGCCGG
Source organism: uncultured Gemmatimonadota bacterium (assembly GCA_964576115.1). GTDB lineage: Bacteria > Blakebacterota > Blakebacteria > Blakebacterales > Blakebacteraceae > CAYSYY01. The sequence continues at coordinate 14,937 of CAZNUA010000024.1, read as the reverse complement.
ATGTGCTCGCGCAGCTGCCAGCGGGCCAGCTGACGGATGAGCCAACCGCCGAAAATGAAGCAGAGCAGCAGGGCGGTCACGGCGGCATACGCCGAACGGAAGGAGATGTACCCGAACAGGCGCATGAACCCGAAACCGATCTGCTCGCTCAGGGGGTGGAGAAGGTGGTAGAACACGTCTCACTCACCTCCTTTGGTACCGCTGGTACCGCCGGCGGTCCTGACCCGCTCGCTGATCCGTTCGGCGATCATTTCCAGCCCCACGCCCCGACTGCCCTTGAGCAGGATCGCATCCCCCGCCTCGAGCCGTTCCGCAAGCGCCTGCCAGGCGGTCTCGACATCCTCCGAAACCAGCACGCAGCCGTTGTTCAGGCCACCCGCTCGCGCCCCGCCGGCGACCTCGGCCGCCCACCTGCCGACCGCAACAAGCAGATCCACGTTTCGTTCGGCCGCCTCGTATCCCAGCGAACGGTGCAGACTTCCCGCACCCTCCCCCATCTCGAGCATGTCGCCGAGAACCGCCACCCGGCGCACGATACCTTCTTCGTTCCAGGCGCTGAGCATATCCAGAGCATTCCGTGCGCTGACCGGATTGGCGTTGTAGGCATCGTTGAGGACCACGATCGCTCCCGCCCGTACGATCTCGCCGCGCCAGCGGGTGCCGCGAAATCCCTCCAGGCCCCGGGCGGCTGCCTCGAGCGGACAGTCCAGAGCCGTCGCGACGGCCAGGGCGGCCAGGGCGTTGAGGACGTTATGACGGCCCGGCACCTGCAAACGGACAACCGGTCCCCCCTCGATCTCGAAGACCGGTTTGACTCCGTCACGCATGTCGCCGATACGGCCGCATACATCGGCTTCGGGTCCGGTTCCGAAAGTGATGATCCGGGCCTCGGTCGCCGCAGCCATGGCCATCACCCGCTCGTCATCGGCATTGAGGACCACAAAACCCTGCGGACCGATCGCCTCGACGAGCTGCTGCTTCTCACGAGCGACCGCGTCCACAGTACCCATGAACTCCAGGTGGGTCGCCCCGACATTGGTGATGACCCCTCCCGTCGGTTCGGCAATGGTACACAGCGCGGCGATCTCGCCGGGATGGTTGGTGCCTATTTCGACGGCTGCGACCTCGTGCATGCGCCGCAAGCGCAGAAGTGTGAGAGGGACGCCGATATGATTGTTGTACGACCCCTCGCTTCGCAGAACCCGGAGCGAGGGGGCCAGAGCGGCGCCGATCATTTCCTTGGTGGTGGTCTTTCCGTTCGAGCCTGTTACCCCGATCACGGGCAGCCCGAGCCGACGACGGTGGTAGCGGGCCAGCGCCTGCAGTGTCTCGAGGGTGTCGGCCACGGCGATCAGCGGCCGGCCGCGCACGCTCCGCCGGCGGCGGGTCGCGAGCCAGGCTTTGGAAACGACCGCCGCCGCGGCCCCGGCCTCCAACGCGGCTTCGACGAAATCGTGACCGTCATGGTTCTGGCCCCTGATGGCGATGAAGAGATCGCCCTTCCGGAGGGTTCGACTGTCGATGCTCACCCCGGTGAAGGCGGTCTCGGGGGACAGGGAAGCAGAGGAACGGCCGTTCATCGGAACCGTCCCTTACCCTTCGGGCCGCCGGTGACTGCAGCGACCGCCCGGGCAACGACCGCCCGTTCATCGAAAGGCAGTCGTTCGGTGCCGATGATCTGGTACCGCTCGTGCCCTTTGCCGGCGATCAGGAGGACGTCGCCGGGCCTCGCTTCGGCCACGGCCCGGCCGATGGCTTCGATCCGGTCGGTAATGACGGTGGCATCCGCCTCCTTCGGCACACCCGCCACGATCTCGGCGATGATGGCTTCCGGTTCCTCGGTCCGGGGATTGTCGCTGGTGATGATGACCCGGTCGGCCCCCATGGCGGCTATGCGTCCCATGAGGGGACGTTTGCCCCGGTCGCGATCACCGCCGCAGCCGAAGAGGACGATGACCCGGCCGGCGGCGATCTCCCGACAGGCCTGCACCGCCACCTTGAGGGCATCGGGTTTATGGGCGTAGTCGAGCAGGATGGTCACACCCTCGGGGGCGGGCAGATGTTCCATGCGCCCGTCGACGTTCCGGACCCCGGCCATGCCCCGTGCGGCAGTCTCGAGATCGATCCCGGCCACCCGGGCGAGACCGGCCGCCATGAGAAGATTCTGGATCTGGAACGCGCCCAGCAGGGGGCTGGCGAGCGGTGCCGTGCGGTCGCCGTCTGACAGCTCGCACTTGATCCCTTCGACACCGATCTCGATTCCGGTAGCCGTCAGGTCGGAACCCGGAGTGAGCCCGATCGTGACAACTGGAGGCTCGAGTTCGCGGGCCAGCCGCGCGCCGACGCTATCGTCGATATTCACCACGGCTGTCCCGTCTTTCTTGCGGTAACGGGTGAAGAGAATCCGTTTGGCTGCCAGGTAGTCGTCCATCGAGGCATGAAAATCGAGATGGTCGCGGCCGAGATTGGTAAAACCGGCGGCGTCGAAGGCCGTGCCCTCGAGTCGCCCGAGCGCCAGGGCGTGACTGCTCACCTCCATGACCGCCGCGCTGTCGCCGGCGGCGAGCATCCGGGTCATGAGCGCCTGCAGATCGACCGCCTCGGGGGTGGTATGGGGGGCGGGAAGGTGCTCGGAACCCACTACGTACTCCACCGTTCCCACACCGCCCGCACGTCGGCCGTCGGCCTCGAAACAGGCCCGCACCAGGTTGGCGGTCGTGGTCTTGCCGTTGGTACCGGTGATGCCGACCGTGAAGAGTTTTTCCCCGGGCCAGGAATGGAGGGCAGCCGCCAGCCGGCCCATCGACCGGCGGCTGTCGGCGACGACGATCTGGGGCAGGTCGTCGGCCACGGGCCGCTCGACGACCGCCGCCACCGCTCCCCGCTCACGGGCCTGCGCGACAAAGTCGTGGCCGTCAGCGAACTCGCCCGTCACGGCCAGGAAGAGATCTCCATCCGACACCTGGCGGCTGTCATAAGCCAGACCGGTGATCTCCCGATCCCGGAGGGGCTCCGATCCGGTCGCCGACGTTTCGAGGCCGGCGAATTTCAGGAGCACGTCGAGTCTCATCGCCAACTCCCTTCTCCCCCTGCGGCTGATACATGCAATTCGGTGCCGGGCGAGACGGGGCTGCCTGCAGGGAGTGACTGGCGTCGGATGAGACCGCTGCCCTCAACCGAAAGAACCAGGCCGAGAGCCGAGGCTTCGGCGGCCGCCTGGCGCAGGCTCAGGCCTCTGAGATCGGGCATGCGAAGGTCGTCGCCGGCCTCCGACTCGACCGGTCCGGCGAGGTGGAGGATCACCACCTCCCCTTCTTTGACCGGGCTCAGCGGCGCCGGTTCCTGGGCTTGTACAGCCGGTCCCGAACCCACGAAGCGGACCCGGAGGCCACGGCGACTCAGGGCTTTGCCCGCTTCAGTCGCCGGCCAGCGACGCAGGTCGGGGACAACCGGCCGGGGAGCCTCGACGACCCTGTACACGGGGCTGCGGATACTGCTCAACGGTTCTTCGGGGTGACAGGCAAGCCGCTGCACGGTGCGGGCGAAAATCGGAGCGGCCACCTCGCTGGCGTAGTAGCGGTTGGAGGGTTCGTTGACGACCACCAGCAGCAGAAACTCCGGTTCATCGGCGGGCAGAAAGCCGCAGAAACTGGAGATGTAGCTGCCCGCCTCGTACCCCCCGACACCGGCTTTGCGGGCGGTTCCGGTCTTGCCGGCAATATCGAGTCCGGTCACCCGGGCTTTCTCGCCGGTTCCGCTCTGGACCGCCTGGCGCAGGAAACCGCGCAGGATGGCGCTGGTTTCCTCATGCATGACCCGGCGCACGAGCCGTGGTTCCTCGGCTGTCTGCCAGCGTCCGCGCCTGTCCTGTACCCCGGCCACCAACCACGGTCGCATGAGCCGTCCCCCGTTGGCCACCGCCGCATAGGCGGCGGCGATCTGCAGGGCGGTCACCGAAACCCCGTAGCCGATCGCGAGACTTTCGAGCGCCGGACCGTACCAGTCGGCCAGCCGGCGCAGAAGCCCGCTTTCCTCTCCGGGCAGACCGATCCCGCAGGGCTGTCCGAAGCCGAAATCACGGGCGTAGGCGTAGAGACCGTTGGAACCGATGGCGCGGGCGATCTGAACCGTGCCGACGTTACTCGAAAAACCGAGCACCTCACCCAGACTCATCAGCCCGTGGGCGTGCACGTCGCGGATCTCGGAACCGACCACCTGGATCACGCCGTTCCCGCCGTCGATCGTATCGGCCGGGGTGTAGCGGTTGGCATCCAGCGCGGCGGTGAAGGTGACCAGCTTCATGACCGAACCCGGTTCGAAGGGATCGGTGAGAACGCGGTTGCGGCGGGCGGATGCCGCTGAGGCCTCGGGGGTATTGGGATTAAAGCCGGGCCAGTTGGCCATTGCCAAAACCGCTCCCGACACGGGATCCAACGCCACGGCGCATCCGCTTTCGGCCTCGCTCCGCAGGATTCCGGCAGCCAGTTCGGATTCGAGCACCTCCTGAACGACGGCATCGAGAGTGAGACGGATACCGCGACCGGAGAAGGGTTCGGTGCGGGTGATTTCGCGTCCGGGGATGGGTACCCCCATGGCGTCGACCTGTTCCACAACGCGCCCGGGACGGCCGCTCAGCCGCTCATCCCAGACCCGTTCGAGTCCTTCCAGACCGATCCGGTCCACACCGGTGTAGCCGAGCAGGGCGGCGGCGGCCCGGCGGCGCGGGTAGGTCCGGCGCCAGGCTTTCTCTATCTGCAGACCGGGGGGCAATTCGTGGGACCGGGGCGGTTCCTCGATCAGATCAATCTGCCGGGCGGCGTAAAAGAAGCTCTCGTGCTCAGCGATTGTGGTCTCCCACTGCGCCTGCGTTCGGCCCACCAGGCGGGTCAGGAGCCGGGCCACTTCGGCCGGATCTTCGACGTAGCGGGGGTGAACCCCGACAGTATGCAGCAGGCGGTCGACGGCCAGCGGTCGCCCGGCGGTATCGAGGATGTCGCCCCGCCGGGCCTGGAGCATCATCTCGTGGTGGTGCTGACTGTCGGCCCGCTCGGCGTATTCGCCGGCTCGCAGGATCTGGATGTCGGCCAGCCGGTATACCAGACCGGCCCACCCGATCAGGAAGAGTAGCGCCAGCAGCTTCAGGCGTCCGGTGTGCAGGGGAGCGCCGGTCACGGCTGCAGCCCCCGGCCCGAATCGGGGAGTGTCGTCTGGCGCGCCCAGGCGGTAGGCGCCAGGTGCCGCTCGAGCCCCTCGAGCGTGATGGCGAAAGCGTTCTTCAGGTAGGTGCCGACATCACCACTCCGGCCGCAGGCTTCAGGGAGTACGGCAAGGGTTTCCATACCGCCGGCGGGGAATTCCAGGCCGAGCCGCTCCCGGGCCAGGGCCACGATCCTTTCTGAAGCCAGTTGGGCCGAGAGCTCGAGTTCGAGTCGTTCGACCGCCCGTTCGGCGGCTTCGCATTCGGACTGAACCCTCTCGAGCCGGGCGGCCAGTTCAAGGGTCCGGTTCATCCCCATGAGGTAGAACAGGCAGACGAGGAAGGTCGTACCGACCGCGAGTGCGATCCGGCTGCCGGGGGATAGGGTGCGGGCCGCGGGTAGATGCACGGGTCCCGAACGCCGCCTCTTTTTCCGTTTCTTCGAGCTCACCCGCTCCGGTCCTCTCCGCCTCTGACGTTCCCGGTTCGTTCCGCAACCCGCATCCGCGCACTTCTGGCACGGGGGTTGTCTTCGATTTCGTCGGCGGTCGGCACGACGGGCTTGCGCGTCAGGGATCTGAAGAGGGCCTGGGCACCGCAAACGCAGACGGGAAAATCGGGCGGGCAGCGGCACTGCCCCGCGTGCGTTCTGAAAAACTCCTTCACCCGCCTGTCTTCGAGCGAGTGATAGGCGATGACTACCAACCTGCCCCCCGGCCCGAGAACGTCCACCGACGCCTCCAGGGCCGCTTCGAGCTGCGCCAGCTCGTCGTTGACCGCAATTCTGAGCGACTGAAAGACCCGGCTGAGAGTCTTGGTGCGGCGGTGACCGGGAGTGCGTTCGGACACAATCCGCACCAGCTGCGAACTGCGCTCGAGCGGTTCGCCGGCACGCGCCGTCACGATCGCGTGCGCCAGACCCCGCGCCTCGCGGAGCTCCCCGTATTCGGAGAAAATACGGGTGAGTTCCTCGACATCGCTCTCTGCCAGCACATCGGCCGCCGTTCTTTCGAGATCGGGATCCATCCGCATATCGAGGGGGGCGTCCTCCCGGTAGGTGAATCCCCGCCCGGGCGAGTCGATCTGGTGCGAGCTGACGCCCAGATCGAACAGGATCCCGTGCAGGGGAATCAGCCCCTCTCTGGCGGCGAGCCGGGCCAGGTCCGCGAACTCTCCCCGGCGCAACGTCACCCGATCGGTTCCTTCTGTCAGAGCACCGGCCGCGGCGAGCGCCTGCGGATCGCGGTCGATGCCGAGTATTTTCGCCTCCTCCCCCGTGATCTCGAGCAGGAACGTCAGGTGTCCCCCGCCCCCGATGGTGGCGTCGAGATAGCGGCCGTCGGGATCGGTGACGAGAGCCTCGGCGGCCTGGCGGGCCAGAACGGGAACGTGGTACACGTCACCCGTCGAAACGCCGCGGCCCGCGCGCCCGACGGCGCACAGGCCACTGATGGCGCCTCTCAGGCCCCCATCTGGACGCCGAAACTCGCCAGCGCTTCCCGCGGACTGTCATAGATGTCGATCAGGCGATCGGCACCCACGAACTGGAAGGCATCTGCAACCGTGCCGTGCAACCCCGCTACCTTCACTTCCCCCCCCACACCGCGGATGCGGAAAGCCCTTTCGCTCAGCAGGCCCACTCCGCGGTAGTTGATGTCGCCCACCTCATTGAAGTCGAGGACCAACCGCCGGACGTGATTCTCCTGGTGCTTCTGCAGGAGGTTGTCGAGATCCACCATGGCCATGGCACTGATGTCGCCGGCCAGATGAAGGATCCGGACACCGCGGATTTCTTCCTCGCTACTTGTCATGCACACCTGCCTTTGTCTGACTACTCAGAAGAGAACATCCTCAGCGAGTTCTTCGAATTCGTCTTCGATGCCGGAGGTGTAGGCCGCGAAGACCTCCGGGTTCCAGATTTCGATGCGATCGAGAGCACCGCTGATCAGGGTTTCCTTCTCCAGCCTCGCCCAGCGCTGCAGATGCGGCGGAATGGTGATCCTCCCCTGGCTGTCGCAGGTAGAGGGGACGGCGTTCGAAGCCACCCATCGTACCCACTTGCGGCTGCGGGGATTGGAGATCGGAAGATCGCGCAGCAGGGTGCTCTTGTTTTCCCAGACATCGAGCGGATAGACGAAGAGACAGGCATCGAGTCCCGAAGTGATGACATACGTCTCTCTGGCCTCGGGAGTAAGCAGACGGCGGAAACGGGCGGGCATACTGACCCGTCCCTTTTCGTCGAGGGAGTATGTATATTGTCCCAGGAAGTCCGCCATCGCCTGTGCCGGCCTTTGTCTCGGGAACGCTGAACTACCCACGCTTCCCCACAATTTGACACTGCGGCACAGATTAGCGCCTGCGCACGAAGAACGTCAAGAAGATTTCATATCTTTTTTCTATGTGTTGTTAAGGTGTATCTAAGTACTAACGGGAACGAAAAAGCGATACTTCGGCGAAAAAAGCCATGTTAATATCTTTCAAGATACCATGAGGGGTGTAGAGACCCTTATGAGCCACCAGAGAGGGCCAAACGTCCCATCAGGTTCGAGAAACCTCTCCCATCCCGGGTTCAAACCCGAGCGCCGCAGGTGCCGATACAGCACAGCACGGATGAGAACGAACGTGCAATCCGGGGCACTCGTGCCCTGCCACATGTCATGAGATGGAACTCACGGGTGGCGATGAAGCCGCAGGCGTATTCCGCGCAGGGTCGTTCGACCGGTCTGGAACCACGGTTCGAGCCGCAGGCTGAGCCGGGGGGCGTTCGTCCGAGAGAGCACTGTCGCTCCCGAGCCGGCTTCCTGATCCCTGATTCCGGCAATAAGAGCCGTGACCGTCCCCACCAGCCGGCCCGCCACCACGGCCCCGAGTGAGAGTGTGGCCCAGTTTTTCAGGTGCCGGGCATCGCGCCGCATCAGGCGATAGCGGCGCCAGTCGGCCTCGCTCTCCCAGCGCCAGTCCCACCCGGCCCCGACCGGATAGCACGCTTCTGGATCGCCGAGCCCCGAGAGCTGGGCCGCATTATGGGTCGTCAGATCGGGAGAGAGTTCGAGAGCGGTGAAGAAGGCGCGGTCCTTGCCGGCCAGGAGCACCCCGGCCCGCTCGGCGGCGAAGAGCCGGCTGTCCTCGTCCCGCCACCGGCCGGCGGCCCGAAAGGCAAGCATGCCGCCCCAACCCGCCGCTTCGATCCAACCGAGGGTTCGCCCCCAGCCGACCCGCCCCTGTGTGCGCTGCCCCCAGCCGGGCAGGAGCAGGCTGCGGCCGGCCGCTCCCCAGGCACTCGGCGCCGGGAGGCGTCCCGGATCCCTCGCCCGCTCCGGTCCCCCCTCCCCTCCGGGCTGGCTCAACCGGTGCCAGAGCAGCACCTCGGTTCCGGCCAGAACGTGGTTGAGGAAGATGAGCCCGCCGGCCGTCAGCGAGAACTTCAGCTGGCGGTTGGCGTCGGCCCGCTGGCGCAGATAGTCGTTGCGGCGGCGGGAGAGACCGAGCCAGGGGGTATCGGAAGAGGCGGTCCAATCCTCCCAGCCGGGAGCGAACTGCTCGTACTTGCCGATCATCTCGTAGTAATCGTGGTCGCGCACACCCTCGGGAGGCAGGGTGTGATGATCGTAGGGCCACTGCTCTCCGGTTAGGAAAGCGTAGTCGTTCAGGCGGTCAAACCAGCGGTCGCGGTCCCACCAGGCATCGGCAAAAGTCTCGTAACGATCCTGGAGCTGTCGTCCCTCGTGACGGGCATGCAGCGTGCTGTAGATCAGGACCGCCTCGGTTCCGATCAGCCCCCAGCCCCACTCCCGCCCGGTCAACAGCTGTCCCGCCCCGGGCAGAAGAAAGGAAGCCAGAGCCTTCCGGCCGATTCCCGAGCTCTCCCCGGCCTGCCCTGCGATGTCCGGGCCGGACGGGTCAAGGGAGGGCAGCCGGGCCAGTTGGGCCAGGGTCAGCTCCCGACCGTCGGCGTTCCCGACCGGTCCCTGAGCCGCGACCGGCAGGGCGGTGAGTCCGGCCAGAACGCAGCCCCGGGCGGTCGCACGCAGAAGCAGAGCCACCCTGGACCGGATCGGCAACGCTCTGACTGCCGCAGGCAGCATTCGGTATCGCCGGCCTCTCATCGGATGACCATGACCTTCGTCTTCATCCGGGAAAATCCCCCTGCAACGACCCCCGGGGGGGGAGAGATCTCGGCTACGACCCGGTACACTCCCGGAGCCAGGTCGGACACATCCCAGGTGAATTCGGCGATGGAACCGGTCGCAGTCAGGGCACCGATCTTTCCGAGGGACGTTCCGATCGAGGTGAAGGCCAGGAAGGTGACCTCACGATCTTCGAAACCCTCCAGACGCAACCGGCACTGACGCCGGGCCGGATTGGGCCAGGCGTAAAAAGTGCGCTCCCAGGATTCCTCGGGATAGGGCAGGTAGGCCCAGTATTCGCCGGGAGTCCCCCAGGCGCCGGCGCAACCCTGTGGCCCGGCCCAGATAACCTCGACGTCATACAGATCGGTGAAGGTCAGGGAGTAAACCCGCAGGCTGTCCACTCCCGGCACGAGCAGCCGGGGGAAACCATCGCTCCCCCGGGCCAGGGTGGGATCCGCCGCGGGGGCCGAAGGGAGCGCTCTGGCGCCACCGAAGAGCTGGCGGGCATGAAGATCGTAGAAGAGGAGTTCGGCGGCTTCGGTCATGGTACACACGACACCGTTACTGAGAGTCAGCGGCACTCCGACCGGCAGCGGGGGTTCCACGGCCGCCCGTCCCCCCGCCCGCGGAGGCCAGTCGGCCAGAGAGTACCCGCCGTCATCGAAGGCCTTGATCCCGTTCCCGGTCGGAACGATGAAAGCCCGGTGACCCGACCCGGGCAGCGGCATCAGGGCGATGGAACCGCACTCCTGTCCCAGAGCGAGCGTCGAAAGGGCGGTCACAGTCTCCAGGTCGGTCGCCGTCTGGAGCAGGGTCAGGACACCCCCGGCGTCGAGGATCGCCAGCACGTCCCCCACCCCGACCAGCGCCATCGAGACGATCGGCTCGGCGGCATTCCAGAGGTGGATCATCTCACCACCCGGGTGCAGGCTCCAGAGCTGGTTCCCGGTCGCCGCCAGGCGGCCGAAGTTCAAACCCGTTTCGAGCATGAAACTCACCTGTCCCGGTGACCAGGAATCGAGGATTCCGGTCGGATCCACTTCGACCAGCAGGCCGCCGGTGAGGGGAACCAGAGTACCCCGCCCCTCTGAGCGTTCCCCCGTCGGCCGACCGGCGACCGGGTGCCCGAGATCGACGGCGGCGGTTTCGAGGCCCTCTTCGGAGACGAAATGGATCTGCTGTCCCGCCACGACCGCAAAGAGGGATCCGGCCAGGGTCAGCGAAGCGGCCGGCGCTGCGGGCGCGGTCCAGACCGGGTTGGAGCCGCGGGGAGTGCCGTCGGGATCGAAGAGGTGCAGACCGCCGGCCGAATCGAGCACCGCCACCACGGCCGAACCGTCGCCGTCGGCGTCGACGAGCCAGGGCACGCTCACCTCGCTCCCGCCCCCCGAAAGAGGAGCCGTCCAGACCGGGAAACTGCCCTGCCCGGTCACCCGCAACGTGACGGCCAGGGGCGAGGGATGATCTTCAATCGCGAGGTCGAGGCCGGTGAAGGCTCCGGTCCAGGTCGTCGTGGCCGGTTCGGTGAAGGGCCCGAAGCGGGACGGACCGGTGGGATCGGGCCGCCAGAGATCGTTGGCCTCGCCCAGGTAACCGGGCACCCAACCCAACTCCTGCAGTCCGTCGGCCTCCTCGATGTCGAGGAAGCGGCGGAGCCGGTCGGCCTGCAGGGTGTTATCCGCAAAGGCCGGGAAACCGTCGCCCTCGGGATCGGCCGACGCCACCGCGGCATCGAGGTGCCAGATGAGCACCCCGCTCCCCGGGAGCAAGGCATCGTACTCGTATGTGCGGACCTTCTCGCCCCCCTCCAGGCGGGCGGTTCCGTCGATCACACCCTCTTCCCAGTAGAGACTGACGTCGGGCTCGCCATCCAGATCGTCGGCTCGCAGCTCGATCAGGAAGGCCTGCTCCTCGCCGGCCGGTACCAGCGCCAGCCGGGGCGCCGCCGGGATGGAATGCACGCCGTCGAGAGCGGTCGAGGCAACCAGAACGGTACTCTCGCCGGGACCGATCACGACCGGCTCGGTCCAGCCCAGCCACATCCGCGTCCACGGCGAGAGGGAAGCGGGCAGAATCCCCCAGACGTAGTACTCATCGAGCACACCGCCGGTCTCGTTGCCGCTGTCCATCAGCGCCCACAATCCCACGGCGGGACTCATCGCGGCCGTGTCGTAGAGATCGGGCAGGCCGAGCTGGTGCCCGAACTCGTGGGCGAAAACACCGTTGATCGCCCCGATGTAACCGTCCTGGCTGACCGTCTCGGGAATGACGATGGCGTCGGCGATGAGGGTACCCCCCGCCGCAACCGGAGTTCCCAGCATCAACCAGGCGGTGGGCAGATCGGCCGGTGTGTCCCGGTTCACATCGCCCTGCCAGTCGGCCCCGGCATGAAAGAGCACCAGGGCATCGAAAGCCGACCAGTCGATGGGATCGACGCCCGCCTCCGCGGCCGCCACCGCATCGGAGACGAGAGCTTCGTAGGCGGTGAGGATATCTCCCAGAGGCGAGGTGAAGCCGTAGCGGCTCATCGGATGGGGAAGCTGGAAGGCGAGAGTGTCAGCCCGCGGATACACGGCGGCCGCGATCGAGAACCGGCCGCCGCTCATGGCCCACCAGTAGTGGTGCAGGGCCAGCAGGTGGCGCTCGACATAGCCCCGATCGTGCGGAGCGGCGTCGATCTGGTGCTCCTCCTGAGCGGTGAAGGCGTCGAGCGAGCGCAGATCGAAGGTGCCGTCACCGGTCGTAGCCGGATCCTCGTCGGGGGTGAAGGAAAGGCGCAGGACCAGGACCCGCATGGTGTCAGGCAGGTCGGGGGAGGCAACGGCATCGCCCGGTCGGTATCCGAGCGAGCGGGCCTGGCGGGAGGGTCCGGTATGCAGCCGCGTCATTATCCGGGAAGGCAGGGTCATCCGCTCGACCCTCCGTCCGGGCGGCCCGAGGTTCGAACTGCCTCGTTCGATCGCAATCAACCGGGAGGTCTGGGCGCCGAGAGGAAGAGCGGTAATCAGCAGCCACAGACTCACCGCCCCCGGCAGAGCCGGGAGGCGGCGCAGGGAGCGGGCAGACATTCAGGGCCCTGTCAGGCGACGAGCGTGGAATTCAAGCATCGCCGTCAGAAAATCAGCGAGACCGAGACCCTGGTTCCCTGCGAGTACGGCTTGTCGGGCGAGTAGGCGTGACTGAGGTCGAAGCAGTACGCCCGCCAGCGGATTCCGACCCCGAAGGTCGGGTATTTGACCACTCCGACACTGTCGTAAAACAGACCGGCCCGCAACGAGATCAGCTCGGCGAAGGTGTACTCCACGCCGCCCATGTGCACGATCTGTTCCAGTTCCTCACGGGCCCGGTCGTCGGTCAACCCGAAGATGGCGCTCACCAGAAAGGACTGCTTGCGCTGGGCCAGCGACTTATAGGCATCATAGACGAGGGTCAGGCTGTGCTGGGAAGCCTGCAGCGCCTGCCAGGCCAGACCCACCCGCAGGTTCTGTGGCAGGGGATCGGCCTGATCGCGATCCACATAGGCGATGTCGGGTCCGACGTTCTGCCACACCAGCCCCAGATTGAGGCGAGGCAGGATATCGGTGAAGAGCAGGCCGGCATCGATCGCGAAGGTGAAAGCCCGACCGTCGCCCTTTTCGGCTTCGGCACCGACCGGACTGAGATTGGAATAGATGACCTTGAAGGTGCCGCCGATAGAGAGGTTGTTCTTGATCTTCACCCCGTAGGAAGCCGAAGCGGCCAGATCGTAACTTTCGATAGTACCGAGTTCGTTCCCCGAACCGTCGGTCCGCAACTGACTGCCGTAGGAATAGAAGGTGATGTTGGCCCCGATCCCCCCGGCCTGACCGAGCGAATGGGTGCCGCCGAGAAACTCGTAGTAGAAGTCATCCACCAGTTCGGGCAGCGCCTTGTTGTGCATACCGGTCAGGGTGGTACCGGGAATGAACGCCAGGGCGGCCGGATTGTAGAAGCTGGCGGTCGGACCCGAGTCGGCCCCCAGGGCCACCCCGGCGCCGCCGATACCCGCATTGCGCGCACCCGGCTCGATCGTGAGGAATATCACTCCGGCGTTCGATACCTGGGCTGCGGCCGTGACGGGCAGCAACAGCAGAAACGCCGTCGCGATCAGGATCGGGGATCTGCTCTTCATGGGGATACCCCCTGCTATCGGCCGCACCGCGGGGGAAAGACACCCCTTCCCGCCTTACCCGACGGGGGTCGGGCCGGCCGGCCATGTCACTGTCTCGCGCTCAATGGGCTCCAGGCAGCCTCGTGCAGGGGGTGAAGGTTGATAGCTCAAGTGTAGGTCCTGGAAAAGGCTGTGTCAATACGGTGCGGGCGGGGATATCAGGCCGGAATGTCAGGCAGGGATATCAGGCCGGGATATCAGTACGGTTCGGCCTCATCGACCAGCATGACAGGAATGTCCGCCTCGATCCGGTAGCGCAGGCGGCAGGCTTCGCAGGCCAGGTCGTCGGTTTCGGAACGGTACTCGAGCGGCCCCCGGCAGCGCGGGCAGACCAGAATCTCGAGCAATTCGTCGGGCAGGGGCATGAGCGGTTCCTTTATTCCGCGAAGACCCCGATACGGGCGTATTTTTCGATCCGCCGGTCCACGAGTTCTTCGGGGGAGAGCCGGCCGAGTTCGAGCAGAGCGCCGCGGAGTACCGTCGCCAGTTCCCGGGCGGCCTGTTCGGGCGCCCGATGGGCCCCGCCCTCGGGTTCGGGAACGATCCCGTCCACGATACCCAGATCATCCAGATCGCGGGCGGTGACTTTCATGGCCTCGGCGGCTTTCTCGGCCTCGGTCTTCGATCGCCAGAGGATCGAAGCGCAGCCCTCGGGGGTGATCACCGAGTAGTAGGTGTTCTCCTGGGCGTACACGCGATCGGCCACCCCGATACCCAGGGCGCCCCCCGATCCCCCCTCGCCGATGACCAGCGAGACGATCGGCACCTCGAGCAACGACATCTCACGCAGGTTGACGGCAATCGCCTCGGCCTGGCCCCGCTCCTCGGCACCGATCCCGGGATAGGCTCCCTGGGTATCGATGAAGGTGACGATCGGCCGCCCGAAACGAGCTGCCAGCTTCATGATCCGCAGCGCCTTGCGGTATCCTTCGGGCCTTGCCTGGCCGAAGTTGCGATAGATCCGCTGTTTGGTATCGCGGCCTTTCTGGTGCCCCACCACACAGATCGTCTGCCCGTTGAAGGTGGCCAGGCCGGCGACGATGGCATGGTCGTCGGCGAAGGCCCGGTCGCCGTGCAGCTCGACCCAGTCGGTGAACATCAGCTCGATGTAATCGAGGGTATAGGGCCGTTCGGGGTGGCGGGCGAGCTGCACCCGCTGCCAGCGGGTCAGCTTGCGGTACACGTCGTCGCGCAGACGGATGACTTTCTTCTCGAGTTTGGTGATCTCGTCATCGAGATCGATCTTCTCGGTCGCCGCATACGAACGCATCTCGGCGATGCGTCGTTCCAGCTCCACCACGGGACGCTCGAAATCGAGGATATTTAGTCCGTTTTCGTCCATAACACAGATCGGGCGCACCACCCCGGCACGCCCATCAGGGCTGCACACTACCGACGGGATGTCTTCGTGTCAAGACGGC
>CAZNUA010000023.1:4216-52336 GCA_964576115.1 uncultured Gemmatimonadota bacterium | reverse complement strand
TGCCGCTGAGGATTCTACGATAATGCTCACGGGATGACGATCCCGGACATGTCTGTTCCTCTCGGGGAATCCCGTAGTGCGTGAGCTGAGTCCAATTGATATGTTTCTCGCTCATGTGAACCTGCCTGACCGGCAGCTGCAGATGGGACAGAGGCTGCAGGAATGATCCGATCGGGAACCAGCGATGATCGCTGCGACATTGATGAAAAGGTAACTGGTGTGACAGAGGCTTCCGACCAGGTCTACATCCTGCTCACCAACGACGACGGGGTCTATGCCCCCGGCCTGCAGACGCTCTCGGAAGCACTCGCCGAGCACTGGTCCACGGTCGTCGTGGCGCCCGACCGCGAGCAATCCGCTTCGAGCCACTCCCTGACCCTGCATCACCCCCTGCGGGTCCAGCGGCTGAAGGCCGACCGCTACGCCGTGGACGGCACCCCGACCGACTGCGTCATGCTCGGCATGCACGGGCTGCTGTCCCGTAAACCCGACCTGATCGTTTCCGGTATCAACCAGGGTTCCAATCTGGGCGACGACGTCATCTACTCCGGCACCGTGGCGGCGGCGGTCGAGGGCACCCTGCTGGGCTGTGCCGCCATCGCCATCAGCCTGGTGCCCGATGCCGGTAACGGCTACGATTTCACCGCCGCGCGGGATATCGCCTGCGAGGTCGTGGCCCAGGTGATCCGCGACGGCCTGCGCTCCGATTATCTGCTCAATGTCAACATCCCCGGGGGACCGGCCGAAGCCATACAGGGCTATCGGGTCTGCCGCCTGGGCCGACGAAGCTTCCGGGAAGGGATTTTCGAGGATGTCGATCCGCGGGGACGTCCCTACTACTGGATCGGCGGGCAGGATCCGACCTGGAAGGGGGGAGAGGATACCGATTTTCAGGCCATCGAGGACGGCTACATCAGTCTCACCCCGCTGCGTCTGGACTGGACCCGCGAGGAAGAGCTGGCCTCCATGCGTGACTGGGAGCTGATCACCCCGGCCGGTTGCGGCAACGGGCCGAACGGGGCCCCCGGCAGCGTCTCTGCCGGGGGCGGCGAGTCCGACAGTGCTCGGACCGACAGCGGAGCCGGGTCCGCGTGACCGCGGCGCGCGGCAATGATGCCTTCGGTATGGTCCGCGACCGCATGGTCGAGGAACAGCTGGCCCGCCGGGGCATCCGCGATCCGCGCGTTCTGACCGCCATGCGCCTGGTGGCCCGGCACCTCTTCGTCGAGGAAGCCCTCTGGCCCCGCGCCTACGGCGATCATCCCCTGCCGATCGGCCAGGGGCAAACCATCAGCCAACCCTTCATGGTCGCTCTGATGACCCAGACTCTCGAGGCTGAACCGGAGGACCGTATTCTCGAGATCGGTACCGGTTCGGGGTACCAGGCGGCCATTCTCTCCATGCTGGCGGCCAAGGTCTTCACCATCGAGCGCCATGGAGCTCTGGCCCGGCGGGCCCGCGAGGCGTTCGATGCGCTGGATATTCACAACATCGCCATAAGGATCGGGGACGGCTCGATCGGCTGGTCCGAATACGCTCCCTATGACGGCATCGTGGTGACCGCCGCCAGTCCCGACGTGCCCCAGCCCCTGCTCGATCAGCTTTCCGAAAAGGGGGGTCGGCTGGTGATTCCGGTCGGGGGCCACAGCTTTCAGCAGCTCCGGGTCATCACCCGGCATGGCGAGAAGTACGATACCCGCGACGATGTGGGCTGCACGTTCGTACCGCTGGTCGGCCGCCACGGCTGGCCGGATGACGGGCAGTAGGGGGCCGGGCGTGCTCGATGCCATCTGGGAAGCGCTGACGGGACTGCCCCCCGAGATCGTCACGCTGATCATCGGTACCCTGCCCGTGAGCGAGGTGCGCGGTGCCATTCCGGTCGGTATCGCCCTGGGCGGGCTCTCGTGGCAGACAGCCTTTCTCTTTGGGGCCATCGGCAACGCCCTGCCCGTGATTCCGCTCCTGCTCGGCCTCGAACCGGTCTCGAACTGGCTGCGCCGCTGGCGGATCTGGGACCGCTTCTTCGAATGGCTTTTCGCCCGCACCCGCCGCCGGGGCAAGATGATCGAACGGTACGAAGCCCTGGGATTACTGCTCTTTGTCTCGATCCCTCTGCCGGTGACCGGCGCCTGGACGGGGTGTGCAGCCGCATTCGTTTTCGGGATCAGGCCCCGCCTGGCGATCCCGGTCGTCTTCGGCGGTATCCTTATCGCCTCGACCGTCGTGACCCTGGCCACCCTGGGGGTGATCGGGGGGGTGGAACTCTTCACCCGCTGAGCGGGGCACAGGTGAGAGTGGCGTCTGAGCCGTTCTCGATTACATTAGATAAGCTGAACCGCCGTTCGATCGAGTCGGTCTCCCCCGACCGGTCGTGGCGGGTTTCCGGACATATCGGGGTGTGGCTCAGTCCGGTAGAGCACCGCGTTCGGGACGCGGGGGTCGCCGGTTCAAATCCGGCCACCCCGACCATTGCTGACAACCCCGCCGGGAGGAGGATCATCTCTCCCGGCGGGGTTGCTGTTTCGTGTGCCGGGAGTAAACGTCGCTGAAGGGTTCACCGTCCTCCGGTCGGGAGCCGCCTATGCGCTCGTTCCGACCACGTGTTCTCGCTCTTCTGCTTTTCCTTCTGACGGCCGCCTCGGGGTGTACCCGCCAGCCCTACGATCTTGCGGAGCCGGCTGTTTTCAATCAGGGACGCTTCATCTTCAGGAGAGTTCTGCCGTCCGACGTACTGCTGGCCGTCTCCGCTGCGGGTAACTCATAGGGTGTTCTCGGCGTGGCGGTACTGACCGGCAGCGGGGAGATCGTCCTGTTGACCGACGAGCAGGGAACGTGGGCGGAAGCCGGCAGGATCGCCGCCGCGACATCAGCCTCCTGGCCCGTGTGTGATATCGCCCCGGGCATTGACGGTTTCTGGTTCGTGCTCGTCTCCGATGATACGCGCGGAGTTGTCATCCATCACACCGACGGGACGACCGATCAGGAACTGGAGATCCCGGCCTATCGTGAATTCAGGTGGGATGATGAACAGGGCTGTCTGGAAACTTCAGTCGGCGGGGATCTGTCGGCTGTTCTTCAGGTCCACCAAAGAGGACCTGTGCTCTGTCTTCATTCGGGTGAGGAATGGATTCATCACGAGATCCCGAGCACGACCTGGTATGCAGAAATGCTCAGTTATGTGCGAGACTCTTTCGACCGCCACCACATACTCTATAGTCAGATCTCAACAACCTCCTCCTACTATGACTGCCTCACCGCCGGTTCATGGACCCGCTCTGTACCGGTCGAGAACGGCCCTGAAGGATCACACGCGGGGGCACCTGCACGATTGTCTCTGTCGGCATCGAATGCGGTACGGGTGATCGGATTCGACTACAGCCGGAACGTCCTGGTCATGTGGGAGGATGTCAACGAAATCATGGGATGGGAGGCGGAAGGGTTACCGATAGCGGAAGATATATTACTGAACCGCTACCTGGCGGTGACGACAGCCCCCGACGGGACGCCTTATGCAGTTGTCGCCAGATTCAACGGGGCGAGTCGCTACGATCTGCTCTGGCTCAGTCGCAGGTCGGCCTCATGGAATGTCCATATCGTTGCCAGCGGCCTGTATCGATGGAGTCATTTTAATCCTATCCTGCTGGCTGTCATGGCTGCCGTTGGGACGGAGCCCCGGCTCGTGTTCGCCGTACTCGACCCCGCCGGTGAAAAGGCAATCCTCTGGGAGGCGAGACCAAGATGAGATATGCACCCTGCCGGACAATCCCGCTTCTTCTTCTCCTCCTTTCTGCCGTCCCGGTGTCGGCCGCGGGTCAGCAGCAGGGAAAAGGCTCGTCGAGCGCCGATCTGGGATTCGGCCTCGTGGTTGACGAGGCACCCCTGGCTCCGGCCTGTGACAACACGTATCTCAATATTGTGCCCGTTCGGATCTTGTTCCCGTTCCGGGTATCGCAGAGGGGGTATGTGGAACCGGAGATCTGTTACGCGCGGAAGTCTCTGAGCAATTATGTGCATGTCGGCAGAACGCGCGTTTTCGGTGCCGGCGCCGGATACCTCCATCTGTTCACAGGACATAGATCCGGGTGTCTTTTCTGGTCTGTACGACTTCGGGCGGATCGCTATCTCAACAGGCGCGATGCCAGACCGAACATCGAAGATGTCGGATCCATCAGGGTGGAATGCACCGAGTATACGCTTGCCGCAGGGCTCGGGGCGGAATATCTGCCCGTGCCCAAGTTCGGAGTCGGGATAGAGGTTCAGCTCTGTTACAGTCGGTTGCAGGGGTCGGGCCGTTCGTTCAACTCACCCATTCGATATGAAGAGGATCTGGGGCGCGGACATGCCTCTTTCAGAGTCCATATCCCCATACGATTATACCCTTGAGTTCCTCCAGGCGCCGGGTGGCATTGCCGTTCTCGGGATTGAGTTCGAGCGAGTGCTCGAAGGCGGCGATGGCGTCATCCTTACGTCCCAGCCGCAGATAGACTTCCCCCAGGCTGATCAATCGGCCGCAATCTGCTGTCGGCAGGGGGGAGGTTCGTTCTATCCACTTGGCACGCCGACCCGCGACCCTTTAGTATCCCCGCGCGAGCGATACGAGGTACATGTGCGAGGAGGACCCGGTGGAGACTTACCCGAAAACCATCCAGCTCGAGGATGACACCCCGATCAGGCTCGAGATCCTGACCGATGACGATCTGCCCGAACTCATCACTTTCTTCCAGTCCCTGCCCGAAGAGGACCGGCTCTATCTGCGCTCTGACATCTGCGATCCCGAGAATGTGCGGCGGCGCTTCGGTAAACCCGACTACGACCGCATGTTCCCGCTGCTGGCCAGGATCGATGGTACGATCATCGCCATCGCCACCATCTGGCGGGCTACCTTCGGGTGGACCCGCCACGTCGGCGAGGTGCGGATCTGCATTTCCCGCGAGTATCAGCAGCGCGGGCTGGCCACCAAACTCACCCGCGAACTCTTCTTCCAGGCTCTGAAGCAGAAACTCTACAAGCTTCAGGCCGAACTGGTGGACAGTCAGGAATCGGCTATTGCCGCGTTCGAGCGGATGGGATTCCACAAGGAAGCGACCCTGCGCAAGCACGTGACCGACATCAAGGGGCACCGCCGCGACCTGGTGATCATGGCCCTGGATGTCGAGGAACTCTGGAACCTGGTCGAGGACCACGTCCAGACGGCCGATTTCCGGATGCACTGAGGTCGGTTCCGGGTACCCTCAGAGAGCCGGCGGCGTGACCTTTCCTTCGGCGTAGCGTTCGTGCCAATCGGCGGGAACGGGATGCCGGTCATAGAGTTCGGCCCGGCGGGCTTCCAACAGAGAGCGATCGGTCTGCATGTAATCGGCGGCACAGAGGATTCTGCCGTCCGTTTCGGCCCGCAGCTCATCCAACCAGGCCACACCGTCGGCAGAGCGCAGGGGGTGGTGATCGATGATGCAGACCTCGGCGATATCAGCCAGCTGCAGGGCCCGGTCGCGGGCCCGGGCGAGGGTGGCGGGCGATCGATCGCGGTACAGGGCCGGCCCGCTGGCCAGAACGATCGTGGGAGCCCATTCCCGGATCAGATCGACCGGTTCGTCCGAGAGAAGCTGAATGTCCGAGGCGTGAACGAAAACGTCGGAGCCCTCTTCGATACGCGTCATCATGACCGTGCCCATGGGCGAGTCCGCCGAGTCGTGCGGCATGGTCTCTGAAAAAGTCAGCCGGCCGTGCTGTTGACCGTCGCAGGGCGGTGCCTGGCGGTCGAGGATCGCCAGCAGCTGTGTGCGCCGACCGCCGACGCGCGGATATTCCCCGTCGACGCGTTTGATCCAGAGAGCAGGTGTCTGCAGCAGATCGGCTACGGTATAGGTCGACAGTTGATAGGGATTGGCATCGGCCAGCGGCATGTGATCGCCGTGAAAGTGGGAGAGGACCACATCGGTGGCCTCAGCAAGATGGTGGCCGATGGCGGTCCGCACCCGCTCCCCGGCGGCGACCTGGACCGGATGCGGCAGCAGGTTGTGGCGCTTGTACCCGAGAGCGACACCGGGATCGATCACAATCACGTGCCCGGCGGTGCGGACGACACAGCAGAGTCCGCGCACCCCCAGAGATTCGGTGCCGACGATCTCTATCTCCATACTCACGAACGGGGAGAAAAGAGGATACTGCCCGGCCGGATCATCGTGCTGCCTTCCTCTATGGCGATCCGGTAGGCGTTCGACATCCCCATCGAGAGGATATCCATTGTCACTCCGGGGACCTCGAGCCGGGTCAGGGCGTCGAAGAGTTTCCTGGTCTCGCGAAAATAGGGCCGGGCCTCTTCGGGATCGCCGAAACGCGGTCCCATGGTCATCAGTCCCCTGATCTCGATCTTCTCCAGCCCGGCGATCTCCCGGATCAGCGATTCCGCCTCCTCGGGCACGACTCCGGTCTTCTGCGGTTCCCGCCCGCTGTTGATCTCGATCAGAACCGGTAACCGGACCTCGGTTCTCTTCGCAATGGCCTGGGCCAGTTTCAGCGAATCGAGGGTCTGGATCAGGTCGAAAAGCGCCAGGGCCTTGTTGACCTTGTTCGTCTGCAGGTGTCCGATCAGGTGCCAGGTGGCCCTGTCGGCGATATCACCCAGGCCGTCCCGGATGCTCTCCGCTTCCTGGACGTAGTTTTCGCCGAAATCGGTGATCCCCGCATCGAGGGCGGCTTTGATGTCGTCGACGCTGCGCGTTTTTGCGGCCGCCACGATCCTGACGTGATCGGGGATCTCGCGTCTCAGGCGGGCAACGTTCTCTGCGATGCTCATACGCACCGACCTCCTATCCAGTTGATATAAAGTGTCGGTAGACAGGAGGTGATCGTCCAGAACGAACTGGCCGGGAGCGAGGACGAAACGCGGTGGAAACGACAGCGGCCGGCTGGTCAGGGGCGGGGCGTCAGGCCGTCTCCGGCTCGGGTTCGGGCTCGGATTCGGGTTCGGTCACGGTGATCTCGAACCGCTGCAGGCATTCAGGTTTGAAGCGCTGCCGCTCGAACCCGAGATCTTCATACTCGATGCCCTGCGCCAGGGCCAGGAGCTGGAAATAGTAAATCGGCGGGATGTGGAAGTCCTCTTCGAAACGCCGGGCGACCTTGAGCTGACCGTAGTCGAACTGGCTGAAACAGGTAGGGCAGATCAGGCAGAGGATCTCGGCTTCCTCTTCCCGCACCGTCGTGAGCAGATCGCGCATCATGGTGTCGGGCAGATCGTCGTTCAACTGGCAGGCCTTGCCACAGCACAGGTACCACTTGCTGTGCCGCACCGGTTCGGCTCCCAGGGCTCTGACCAGTTCCTCGAGCATCTGCGGATCGTTGGGATCGTCCACGTTCATGATCTTGCTGGGCTTGAGCAGGTGGCAGCCGTAGTGGATGGCCACCTTCAGGCCCTCGAGAGGACGCACGACCGTTTCGCGCACCGCCTCGTAGCCGGCGATATCGCGCACCAGGGTGGCGATGTGGCGGACCTTGCTGGTGCCTTTCCACTCCTTGCCGATCTTCGCCAGCCGTTCGTTGACCTTGTCGCGGATGTCCTCGTGGTCATGCAACAGGTGCCAGGTTTCCGACAGGGTGGCGGTACAGCCCGAGCAGTTGGTGAAGACGTCCACCCCCTGTTCCTCGGCCAGGCAGAGGTTGCGGGCCGCGACCGAGAGCCAGGAGATCTTGTCTTTGGATTTGAAGTAGATCGGGTCGGGACAGCAGGAGGTGCCCTCAAGATCGATGATCTCGATGCCCAGTTTGGGCAGGGTTTTGCGGATGGCGAACTCCATGGCGGGATAGCGGGCGGGCACCAGACAGCCGGGGAAGAAGGCGAACCGTTCCATTACTCGTCTCCTTTCCCGGAGGGCTCGAGGAGCTTTTTGATCTCGTCCATCGGAACGGGCTCGAGAGGCGGCAGGCCGAACTTGGCCCGCTGCTTGTCTATCGCCGAACTCATCGGGACAGTGCGCCCGGTGGTCTCGAAGGTGGTGATGACCTTCTCGACCCCCTCGGGGTAGATGCCGCGGTCGGCCATCATGTTCTTCATGCTGATGATCACTTCGGCCGGTTTGACCTCCTGGGGACACCGCTCGGCACAGTTGTAGCAGTTGGTGCACTCCCAGAGGATGGAATCGCTGCCGATGAGTTCCTCTCCCAGCCCGTAGAGGACTTTGAGCATGATCATGCGGGGATTGAAATCGTCGGTATAGGTCGCTGCCGGGCAGTCGCCGACGCAGGCCCCGCACTGGTAGCAGAAGCTGGCCAGGTTGCCCTCGACCTTCTCGGCCAGTTCCCGCTTGAAGGCGAAGTCGACCCTGACGACGTCGTTATCCTTCTGCTCGGCGGCCATCCGGCTACTCCTTCGGTTCGGGTTTCCGCTTGAAATGCCGGATCGAGTTGGAGCGGCACTTCGGGCAGGTACGCTCCACCTCCTTATCCGGATCGACCTCTTCCTCCCACTCGTAGCCGCACATCATGCAGCGGAAATAATGAACAACCATCTCGTTCTCCCGTTCGAAGCTCGTTCACTGCCGCGGGACACGACACCCGGCCGGCGGTCAGTTCGAGACCGTTTCGGTCTCCGCCTTCTCCGTCTCTTCCGTCTTTGCGGAGGCTTTGGCATCCTCCCCGGCCTTGGCCTTCTTCTCTTTCTTCGACTTCGGTTTGAGCGCCTCGCGGGCGTACTCGACCTCTTCGAGCGTGACCGTCGAGCGCAGCTCCTCCATCTGCCTCATCACCTTGGCGAACTTCTGGCCCTCGGCGGCGCTGATCCACTCCAGCTGCAGCCGCTCGGGGCGCACCCCGGCCTTCTCGAGCTTGTTCCAGAGCCGCTGGACCCGCTTGACGGTCTCGCGGTTGGCGCTGATGTAATGGCAGTCGGCGTAATGGCAGCCCGAGACCAGCACCACCGCGGCCCCGTTGCGGAAGGCTTCGAGAACCATTTCTTCGGATACCCGCGCCGAACACATGGTTCTGACGACGCGGTTCGAGGTCGGATACTGGAGACGGGAGATCCCCGCCATGTCGCCTCCGGCATACGAACACCAGTTGCAGGCGAAGACGAAGACCTTCTCCTCGGGTTTGTCTGCCAGCACGGCCTGGATCTGGGCCACCATCTGCGAGTCGGTGAAGTGCCGCATCTCGATGGCGCCGAAGTTGCAGGCCGCTCCGCAAGCCCCGCAGCCGGCGCACATCGCTTCGATGACATGGGCCTTCTGGCCCTTCTCCCAGCGGATCGCCGAGAAGGGACAGACCGAGGCACAGACACCGCAACCGGTGCAGAGTTCCTCGTCGATGTGGCTGGTGAGGGCCTCGATGCGGACCTCTCCGGCGTTGAGCAGGGCTCCCACCTTCGAGGCCGCGGCGCCGGCCTGGCAGACCGAGTCCTTGATGTCCTTCGGGGCCTCGCAGAAACCGGCGAAATACACCCCCTTGGTGGGGGCGTCGATCGGTTTCAGTTTCGGGTGCGATTCCATGAAGAACCCGTCGGAGGTCTTCGAGAGGGTGAAGAGCCCCGAGATCTTCTTCAGATCCTTGGGCGGAACCACCCCGACCGAGAGCACGACCATGTCCAGCTCGTGCCTCTCGATCCGGCCCGAGGTGGTGTTCTCGACCGTGATGACGAGGTTCTTGGTTTCGGGATCCTCCTCGATGTCGCCGGGCAGGCCCCGCACGTAGCGGGTACCTGATTCCTTCGAGCGCTGGAACATGTCCTCGAACGACTTGCCGAAGGCGCGGATATCCTGGTAGAAGACCACGTTCTCCACATCGGGATAGTGGTCGGCCAGCAGGAGGGTGTCCTTGACGGTGTTCATGCAGCAGATATTCGAGCAGTAGGGTCGCCCGATGGCCGGATTGCGCGACCCGACGCACTGGATGAAACCGATCCGCTTGGGGTGGTCCATGTCGCTCGGGCGCACGAAGTGCCCCTCGGTCGGTCCCCCGGCGCAGATCAGGCGTTCGAACTCCATCGAGGTGATCACGTTCTCGAAGCGGGTGTAACCGTACTCGTCCATCTCGGTCGGATCGTAGACATCCAGACCGATGGCCACGATGACCGCTCCGACTTCGCGGGTGATCAGCTCGTCGGCGTCGTCGTAGTTGATGGCGTTCTGCTCGCACACCTCGGCACACTTGCCGCACGCGATCGGGTTGTTGCCCAGGCAGTTCTCCATGTCGAGGACATAGACACAGGGTACCGCCTGCGGGAAGGGGATGTAGATCGCCTTGCGGGCCGAAAGTCCCACCTGGTACTCGTCGGGCACGACCTGCGGGCACACATTGGCGCACTCGGCACAGGCGTTGCAGGTCTCGAGGTCCACATAGCGGGCCTTCTTGCGGATCGTGACCTCGAAGTTGCCGACGTAGCCCGAGACGGCTTCGACCTCGCTGTAGGTGAGCAGCTCTATATTCGGATGCCGACCGGCATCGATGGCCTTAGGGCCCAGAATTCATATAGAGCAGTCCATGGTGGGGTAGGTCTTGTCGAGCTGAGCCATGATCCCACCGATGGAGGGCGCTTTTTCGACCAGGGTGACCTTGTGTCCCGCATCGGCCAGTTCGATCGCCGCCTCGATCCCGGCGATGCCGCCGCCGATCACCAGGGCGCGCTGCGAAACCGGAACCGTCAGCTCATCCTGGCTCTTCAGGAAACGGGCCCGGGCCACAGCACCGGCGACCAGGTCCTTGGCCTTGGCGGTGGCGCCTTCGCGGTCGTTGGGGTGGACCCAGGAGCAGTGCTCGCGCAGGTTGGCCATCTCCATGAGGTAGGGGTTCAGCCCCACCTCGGAGACGCACTGCCGGAAGGTCGGCTCGTGCTGGCGCGGGGTGCAGGAGGCAACGACCACGCGGTTGAGCTTGTACTCCTGAACGGCCCTCTTGATCTCGTTCTGACCGGGGTCGGCGCAGGTGTATTTATTGCGTATTGCGCACGCCACATCGGGCAGCGTCTCGGCGTATTCCGTCACGGCGGCGGTGTCCACTGCACCTGCGATATTCAGGCCGCAGTCGCAGATGAAGACGCCGATCCGGAGCTCTTCGCCTGTTGACGTGTCTGCTTGCATCAGTCCCTTTCCTTCCCGGAAACGGTCTTTGTTGTTTGTTACGTCGAGAGCGCGTCGAGCAGAATCTCGGCCACGTCGCGCATCTCGATGGTGATGTTCTCCTTCTCGATCGGATCCTTCATGGCACAGCTGAAGTGGATCTGACACTTCGGACAGGCCGTGACCATGACCTGGGCCCCGGTGGCCCGCGCTTCGGTCAGCCGGGTTACCTGGATCTTCTTGGCGTAGATGTCGCAGTTCGACCAGGTCCCGCCGGCGCAGCAGGTCGCACCGGTCCGGTTGTGCCGCATTTCGACCAGCTCCAGGCCGGGTACGGCCTGCATGACCTCGCGGGGGGCGTCGTAGATCCCCAGCTGGCGGCCGAGCCGGCAGGGATCCTGGTAGGTGACGGTCAGGCCGCCGTTGCCTGTGAGTTCGAGCTCGGGCAGATGCCGGGCGACATACTCGGAGATATGGACGATCTCGGGCATCGATCCCTCGAAGTACGGTTCGTAATCGAGCTTCCAGGTCCGCAGGCATTCAGCGCAGGAGGTGACCAGGATCGAAGCCCCGGAATCCTGAACCAGTTTGACGTTGTGCCGGGCGAGTTTCTCGAAGTTTTCCCGGTCGCCGTTCCAGAGCAGATCGTGGCCGCAGCAGCGCTCCTGTGGGCTCACGACCGGAGTGACGTCCAGGGCGTTGAGCAGGCGGACCGCGGCGCGGGTGCCTTCGAGGGGGTGGGCCCCCTCGTATTCGGCAAAGATGGCGTCGTAGTACATCGTGCAGCCGGTCCAGAAGAAGACCTCGCCTTCGTCGGGGCTGGTCTTCAGGTCTTCGGTCAGCCATTCCAGGCGGTTCTGCTGCGTACCGCCCTGAGCCATCATCCGGATCAGGGACTGGATCGTGCCGCCGTGCGGGCAGTCGGGTTCGATTCCCTCTTCCCAGGCCATCTCGCGCAGGTACTTGACCAGGTCGGTGTAATGCACCTGGGCGGGGCAGCGCTGTTCGCACAGGCTGCAGGTCAGGCAGGCGAAAAGCGTTTCCTGCTCCAGGATGAAGGCGGGATTGCCGGTGTTGCTGGAGAGAATGTGCCGGCGCGGACTGTACGAGCCGCCGACACGGGCGATAGGGCAGGTGGCGGTGCACTTGCCGCAATCGTAGCAGGCCCAGGCCTTCGATCTGCGCGTGACGTCAGTCAGGTCGACCATCGTGCCGTACTCTCCCTCATCGTGCCGTCGGTTGATCCTTGAGCGGGCTCGGGCCCAGCCTGCGGATCTGGTCGGTGAATTCGTTGATCAAAGCGGCCCAGCGGGGCCCCTCGGCGGCACTGACCCACTCCAGCCGCACCCGCCCCGGTTCGAGTCCGATCAGGTGGGTGAGCTGCTTGGTGATCTCGAAGATCTCGATCTGGCGTTCATTCCCCGAGACATAGTGGCAGTCGCCGATGTGGCAGCCCGAGACGAGCACGCCATCGGCTCCCTTCTCGAAGGCCCGCATCACGAATCCGGGATGCACCCGGCCCGAGCACATGACCCGGATCATCCGGAAGTGCGGTTCGTGCTGCAGACGCGATACCCCGGCCGTGTCGGCACCGGCATACGAGCACCAGTTGCAGGCGAAGACCACGATATCGGGATTCCATTTTCCGTCAGGGGCGGCAGCGGTCGGCTCGGCGGCGACCGCGGCGGCCTTCTTTTTCACAGCCGTCTTTTTTGCCGCGGTCTTCTTCGTTGCAGTTTTCTTTTTTGCAGCCGTTTTCTTCGCCGCGGTTTTCTTCTTTGCAGCCGTTTTCTTCGCCGCGGTTTTCGTGTTGCCCGCCTTTTTCTTCGCGGATGTCTTCTTCTTCGCCTGCGCGGTCATGGCGCCTCCTTCGCGAGCGCCGCATCGATCATCGACATGACCTGACGGTCGGTGAAATGTTTGGCGGCGATAGCGCCTGACGGACACCAGGCGGCACAGGTACCGCACCCCTTGCAGAGCGAAGCGTTGATCCGGGCCACATGGGCGCCCTCGTCGATCTCGACCAGCGCGGCGGCGGAGAAGGGACAGATATCCACGCAGGTCCCGCAGCCCCGGCAGCGTTCCTCATCCACGACCGAAACGGTCGGCTCGACGCGCACGCTGTCGAAAGACAGCAGAACTGCCGCTTTGGCGGCCGCGGCCGAGGCCTGGGCGACCGAGTCGACGATGTCCTTGGGGCCCTGAATGGTGCCGGCCAGGAAGACTCCTTCCACGACCGTTTCCACCGGGCCGAGCTCGGGATGCCGCTCCAGGAAGAAACCGTCGAGACCGATACTGGCCTTGAGCATGAGGTGAAATTTTTCGGTCTCGGGCTGGCGCGGCCGCATGCCGACACTCAGGATCACCAGGTCGGTCGGTACCTCGAGCTTCTGTCCGAGCAGCTCATCGTAACAGCGCAATCCCTCGGCCCGTTCGTTGCCGAGAATCTCGGGTTTCTCGCCGGGGGGGATACGGATGAAGAGTACCCCCTGGCCGCGGGCCTTGCGGTACATCTCCTCGGCTCCGGCCGAAACGGTCCTGATGTCGCGGTAGAAGATGGTGGTGTTGATGCCCTGTTCGTTCAGGATCAGGGCCTGCTTGATGGCGGTCGGACAGCAGTAGCGCGAACAGCCCGTGAAACCGTGCTCTTCGCGCGACCCGACACAGAGAATGAAGGACGCACTCTCGGGTTTGCGGCCCCCGATCAGCACCTGGTCGTCGTTCTCGCAGAAGATCGTCTCGAGTTCTTCGCTCGTGATCACGTTCTCACGACGGTCGTACCCGAACTCCTCGCCCGGATCGTGCAGGGAGGCGCCGAAGGCCAGGATGATGGCCCCGACCTTTACCTCCTCGGAAACAGCTCCGGTCAGAGTGATGTCGAAATTGCCGACAAAACCATCGATGCTCTCCACCTCGGTACCGGTCAGGATGCGGGCACCGCTCTTTTTCAGCCGGGCGATGTTCGTCTTCAGCACGTCGGCGGCGGGCCGCATGGTGGGGTAGAGGTAATGCAGGTTCGGGTCGCGCAGGCGCCCGCCGAGGGCCTCCTCCTTCTCGACCAGGATGGTCTCGAAGCCCTGTTCGGCCAAACCGGTGGCGGCCTGGATGCCGGCGATGCCGCCGCCCAGCACCAGGGCGGTACGGGTCATCGGTACCTCGCTCTCGAAGAGCGGTTCGAGGTTGCGCGTACGGGCCACGCTCATGCGGATCAGGTCTTTTGCCTTGACCTGGGCCAGCTCGGGCTCGTTGGCATGCACCCACGAGCACTGGTCGCGGATGTTCACCATATCGAGCAGGTAGGGGTTGAAACCGATTCGGGCACAGGTCTCCCGGAAAACCGGTTCGTGCGTGCGCGGGGTGCAGGAGGCCACGATCACACGGTTGAGGTCGTTCTCTTTGATCAGCTCGACAACCTGGTCCTGGCCGGTCTCGGCACAGGCGAACATCGAGGTTTCGGCGGCCACTACATCGGGGATGGAGCGGGCGTATTCGGCAAGTGCCTCGACATCGAGCACGCCGCCGATGTTGGCTCCGCAACTGCACACCAGCACCCCGATCCGGGGCGCACCGGAGGTGTCCATGGGTTCGGGCGGTTCGGACACTTCCTCGATACGGTGACCGTGCAGGAAGAGTTCGGCCCGGGCCGCGGCGGCCGAAGCCTGGGCTACGGCGTCGGGGATGACCTGGGGCCCGATCGCCGAGCCGCAGACGTACACACCGTCGCGCCGGGTCTCGACACTGCTCACGGCCGGGTCCCGGGGCGTGATGAAGCCGTACTGGTCGGTTTCGATCTCGAGGGTCTTCGCCAACTCGACAGCGCCGTCGTTGGGCGCGGCGGCCACACTCAGCACGACCAGATCGGCGGGGATCCGCCGCTGCTCGTGCTCGATCGTATCTTCGACGTAGACGACGAGGGTCTTGCCGTCGGGATCGAGATCGATCTTGGCGGGACGGCCGCGCACGTACTCCGCACTCTGTTCCTCGACACTGCGTTTGACGAAGTCGTCGAAGCCTTTCCCGAAGGCGCGCAGGTCGGTGTAGAGGATGGTGATGTCCTCGACTTCGGGATCGTGCTGACGGATGAGCATCGAATCCTTCACCGCGTTCATGCAGCAGAAGCGGCTGCAGTAAGGCCGCCCGCCGTCGCCGCGGGCGCCGACGCACTGGATGAAGACGATTCGCTTCGGAGTGCCGAGATCGGAGGGTCGCACCATGTGCCCCTGGGTGACCCCCGAGGCGTTGAGCATACGCTCCAGTTCGAGACTGGTGATCACGTTCGGGAACCGGCCGTAGCCGTACTGGCCGAGCTTGCGGGCGTCGAATTCCTGGAAGCCGATGGCGACCAGAACCGAGCCGGCCTCGACCTCCCACTCGCGCGGGAGCATGTCGAAGTCGATCGCGCCTACCTCGCAGGTTTCCTGGCAGTGGCCGCAGGGCAGGTGGGGCAGGGCGACGTCGGGACGTTTCTTCGCCTTGGCGGCCTGCACTTTCTCGAGCCGCTTCTTCTGCTTCTCGTCCAGGTGCGGCAGGAAATTCAGACAGGCGAAGGGATCGATCACATATGCCGCCGGGACCGACTGCGGAAAGGGACGGTAGATCGCCTTGCGGGCTTTCAGGCCCATGTCGAACTCGTTGCCGCCCACCTGGGGGCAGGTCTCGACACAGAGCCCGCAGGCCACACAGACGTCTTCCTTCACGAAGCGCGGGTGCTGATGGACGGTGATCCGGAAGTCTCCCGGTTCACCCTCGCAGCCGACGACCTCGGCGTTGGTGACGACCTCGATGAGTGGATGTCGACCGACATCCATGGCCAGAGGGCCGAGGATTCATATGGAGCAGTCCATCGTGGGGAAGGTCTTGTCGAGCTGGGCCATCCGGCCCCCCAGCGACGGCGACGCTTCCACCAGCGTGACGGGTATCCGGGCGTTGGCCAGGTCGAGGGCGGCCTGCATGCCTGCAATGCCGCCTCCGATCACGACTGCGCGCCGGCTGACTCTCGCCTCAGCTTCCTCAGCCGCAGCGACTTCTGCGCTCATCCTCACTCTCCTCACTGCTCAGAGTGGGGTTCCTCCAGTAAGGCAACGTTCCCGGCTACTCGGCCGCGACCGTTTCCTCGGGGCTCGCTTCTTTTTCGGCCTCACCGCCCTGGTCGGCGGCGGCCTCAGGTTCGCTCCCCTTCCCGTCGCCGTACTTTTCTTCGTACCAGTCCCAGCCGGCGTGGAAGGCTTTCAGGTTGAGTTCTTCGGTCCCGGCCGGCACCGAATCGGTGACGGCCGAGATCCACTCGTCTTTCGAGACCATTCGGGTCACCGCCGCGAAGAAACCGAGCATGACGATGTTCTGCACGATGACCCGGCCGATCTCCTCGGCGATACGGGTGGAGTGGATACCGAAGGCTTTCTGGTCCTTCGTGACCACGGGTTCGACCAGATCGGACTCGTAGATCTGGGTGCCGTCCGGAGCCAGGTCCTCAACGTACTTGTCGTAGCCGTCCTGCGACATCGCCACCAGGATGTCGAGCCCCTTGAGATAGGGATAGAGGACCTCCTGCTCGTCGAGCACGAGCGAGGTCGAACAGGCCGAGCCGCGGGCCTCGGGGCCGAAACTCTGAATCATGGTGGCTTCGTTCCCGGCGTCGATCGAGTAGGCGTGACCGATGATGTGGCCGCAGAGCACCACTCCCTGACCGCCGAAGCCGGTGATGCGGATCTCTTTCCTACTCATGGAGCATGCCTCCCTCCGGGCCCATGGGGACGTAGTCCTCGCCCAGGCGTTTTTCATAGTGGGCGTGCATATTCTCGATGAAGGTGGTCTGCTCGGTGTCATCGACGAACTTGCCGCAGATGATCTTCTCCTGATAACCGATATCGAGATTGCGCGTGTCTTCACCGTGCCTGATCTCGGAATTGTCGTGATAGAACTGCATCAGGTTCAGCCCCGTGCCCAGCTTGTTCCGCCGGGCGTAGAGGGTGGAGCAGGGGGCGACCACCTCGACGAAGCGGAACCCCTTGCGCTGCAGCGCCTCCTCGAAGGTGTTGGTCATCCGGCGGATGTGCAGGGAGGTCCACCGGGCCACGTAGCTGGCGCCGCAGCTGGCCGCCAGATGGGGCAGGTTGAAGGGGGTGTCGAAGTTGCCGTGGGGCATGGTCGAGGAGTTGGCGCCGATCGGTGTGGTGGGTGCGTTCTGGCCGCCGGTCATGGCATAGATGAAGTTGTTGACCAGGATGACCAGCAGGTCCATGTGCCGCCGGGCGGAGTGGATGAAGTGGTTGCCCCCGATGCCCGACAGGTCGCCGTCGCCGCTGAAAACCGTGATGTTCAGTTCGGGACGGGCCATCTTCAGCCCCGTGGCGAAGGGAATCGCCCGACCATGGGTGGTATGGAAGGCATCGAAGTTCATGTAGCCCGCCACTCGGCCGGTACAGCCGATTCCCGAAACCACTACCACCTTGGAGTAGTCGAGTTCGAGCTTTTCCAGGGCCGCCGCGTAGCATTTGACGACCGTCCCGATCCCGCAGGTGGGACACCAGATGTGCGGCATCCGGTCCATGCGGATGAAGGGTGCGATCGGGTGATCCTCGGGACGGACCTCCCGCTTGGTCTCTGTCGTTGCCTGTGCGCTCATTTCGCCGCTCCCACGATTGCTTCGAAGATTGCCTCGGGATCGTGCACGCCGCCGCCGGGGTGGGGTACAAGGGTGGTCGTGCATTTACCCGCCACGCAGCGCTCGACCTCGAGCGATACCTGACCGAGATTGATTTCGGGGACCACGAAGCCCTTGATCTTCGGGGCCAGTTCGCGAATCCGTTTTTCGGGGAAGGGCCAGACCACGATCAGCCTGATCACGCCGACCTTGATGCCCTTCTTGCGCGCCATATCGATGCCCATCCGGGCCACCCGCGAAGTGATGCCGTAGGAGAGCACCACCACGTCGGCGCCGTCGGTCTCCTCTTCCTCGAACTTGACGATGTCGTCGGCGTTCTTCTTGATCTTGTCGACCAGCCGGCTCACGCACTCCCACTGGCACTCCGCGCTCATGATGGGGTAACCGCGGTAGTCGTGGGTCAGTCCGGTGGAGTGAAAGCGATACCCGTCGCCGACCCGGGCGAATTCGGGTACCAGACTGCCGTTGCTGACCTCATAAGGCCAGTATTCCCCGGGTTTCTTCTCGGTGAGCTTGCGCGGTATGAGTTCAATCTCCTCGGCCGGCGGGATGATGACTTTTTCGGTCATGTGTCCCACGCATTCATCCATCATGACCAGGACCGGGACCCGGTAGACCTCGCTTATATTGAAGGCGTCGATCATGATATCGAACGCCTCCTGGGGTGATTTGGGACTCATGGCGATCAGCTCGTAGTCGCCGTGCGAGCCCCAGCGGGCCTGCATCATGTCCGACTGCCCCGTCATGGTGGGCAGGCCGGTCGAGGGGCCGCCCCGCTGCACGTTGACCAGCACGCAGGGGGTTTCCATCATCACCGCCAGGCCGAGGTTCTCCATCATCAGGCTGAAGCCCGGGCCGCTGGTGACCGTCATCGATTTGGTGCCGGTCCACGAAGCCCCGACAACGGCAGCCATGCTTCCCAGCTCGTCTTCCATCTGGATGAAGGTGCCGCCCATGAAGGGAAAGCGGCGCGAGATCCTCTCGACCACCTCGGTCGAGGGAGTGATGGGATATCCGGCCACGAAACGGCAGCCGGCCGCCATCGCTCCCTCGCCGGCGGCAAAGTCGCCGTCGAGGTAATGCGCTCCCGTCAGGACGCCCTTGGGATCAGCTTTCACTGGTATCCTCCTTCTCCTCCGCCGTTGCCTCGGTCTTTTCTCCGCCCCCCCTGGCGTCGATCTGGTCCTGCAACTCGGCAACCACCTGATCGGGCAGCGCCTGGCTGAAGATCGCGAAATCGGGGCAGATCATCTCGCAGAGGTTGCAGTTGACGCACTCACCCGTCTTGATGACCTCCGGGGGGTGATATCCCTTCTTATTGAATCGTTCCGACAGGGCCAGTACCCCTTTGGGGCAGTACTCGACACAAAAGCCGCACCCCTTGCAGCGGTCTTCGATAATGAGTACTTCCCCGTGCGGAATGGTGACCTTGTCGAGGTCGAGAGGTGTACGCCAGTACTTCATCAGACTCTTCCCGTCATCAGGTGACAGTGTCCGCAATGTGGCCCGGGCTGTTTTCGGCCCTTCCGGGGTTTGCGGCCGGAGGACCGGTCTGCAGTACTTTCTGATACGGACACCCACCCAGGAGATCTCCCACCGGGCAGGTACTATCCAGGTACGCAGCGCAGCGCAGGCAGGTACCGTTTTGCGGTTCCCCGCCATTCTCCAGTTCCAGCTCGTAAAGCCGGACCGAGAACTGTTCGAGGAGCCGGGTGAACTCTTCAATCTCTGGTTCGCTGAATTCGCTCAGCAGCGGATAGAGCCGGGCTGCCTTGAGTTCCTCGTACGACAGTACCGTACGCCGCCCCTTGGGTGTGATCGAGAGCTCCATCGCCCGCCGGTCGCCTTCGGAACGGTTGCGCTCGAGCAGGCCGAGCCCTTCGAGTTTGGTGATATTTTTCGAGGCCGCGGCGGTGCTCATGCCCAGGAAATCGGCGACTTCCCTGACATGGTGGGAACTCCGGATCGAGAGCAGTTTGAGCAGATGAAACTGGGATAGGGAGAGGGGGGAGGGAGTGGTTTCCTCCAGGAACTTCTCTTCCAGCACTTCGCGCACCGCAGCCGCGAAGATGTGGCTGTTACGCAACAGGCTGAGGTAGTCCATGCCGATCCCAGCTCTTTGATGCAGTCGCAGAAAACCTGTATTTCTGCGCGTTGACAGCCGTATGGTTAACCCGGTTAGTAGTTAACCGGGTTAACTACCTGCGGCGACCTTACGTGAGGGGGCGCAAGCGAGTCAAACGGTTTCCGGCCTGAAATAGGTACTTTTTTAGAGGCCGGGCGGGTCGGTGCCCGGTCGGGCGCGACGAGTCCGCTCCGGCCGGTTTCGGCGTGATCCGAGGCATGCGGGCACAAGTTCCAGAGGGCCGTGAATAGACGTCGTATCGAAGATGTAAACTCATATATTTACGGGTGCCGTTTGACACATCTTCGTAGTATGAGGCCCGGATGTGTCGACACCGGTGAGAGGAACACAACGTGGAACTGACTGCAGCGCTTCTCATCGCCGTGGGCTTTGGCGTTCTGATAGCGGCCATGTGGCGCACCCAGCGCCTGATCGGAATCCTGCGTGACCGGCCTCCGTGGCCGTCATTGCGCAACCTCATGGGTTTCTTCGCCATCAGCTACGCGGTCTACTTCTATTCCCTGGTTTCGGGAGTGGAGGTCAGCAAGGATCTGGTGGTGGCCGAGGTCTTTTTCCTGGCCAGCCTCTTCATGCTCCTGGTGGTCCGCTTTGCGTACCGCACCATCCACGACATCATGCGGCTCGATCAGCTCGAACAGCTGGCCAACATAGATGAGTTGACCGGACTGTACAATCGCCGTGCCATACTGCAGCTGCTCGACGAGGAGGCCTGGAAAGCCCGGCGGTTCGGTTTTGCCCTGAGCGTGGCGATGGTGGACCTCGATAACCTGAAGTGGATCAACGACACCTACCTGCACAGCACCGGTGACACTGTGCTGCGGGAAATCGCCGCCGACCTGCGCGACGGTATGCGGCAGATCGATATTGTCGGGCGATACGGCGGGGACGAGTTCCTCTGCGTGCTCCCCTCCACCGGTCTACAGGGTGCCGCCGCCACGGCCGAACGGATCCGCGAGCGGATTGCGGACATGCGGTTTCAGGTCATCGGGGACGACGAAGTTCTACGCCTGCGCAAGGGTGCCAGCACATCCGAAGACGCCGTCTTCGGTGTTTCGGTGTCGATCGGGGTGGCCGAGTACACGGCGGGTATGAATACGCCGGCCGAAGCAGTGAGCGCGGCCGACACGGCGCTCTATCAGGCCAAGGACGCCGGCCGGGACGTCGTCATCACCTACGTGTCGTCCTGAGAATCTGCTGCGGGGATCGCACCGGGAGCGTCCGGAGCGGTCCGCAGAGCATATCGCCCGCCGACTTTCTCCCGTTTGAGCCAACCCCGCCGCTGAGCCTGAAAGATGAGGTTGCGGATTTCTTCCCGCTGATGGGCGGGGAAAGACTCGTAGATCGTTTTTTCGGGCGCACCCTCGGGCTGACGTCCCAGAGCGAGCAATTCGTCCAGCAGGCGGCGAATCAATCCCGCCCGACGGGCCAGGAAGCGGAAGGATTCGGGCTCGAGGATGTCGAGGTAGGCGATCCGCACCGCTTCGAACTCCCGGGCCACCTTCTCGGGCATCTCGAGCCACAGGTCGCGCAGCCCCTGCTCGCGGCACAGAGCCGACTGTTTTTCCCAGGCTGTCAGGGACTCACGGAATCGTTCGAGAGACTCTTCATACAGACCCTGCCGCATCAGGTCGCGGGCGCGTTCGAGCGCCTGGCGGGCCTGTTCGACCAGATCGTGGGTGGCTTCGGTTGCCTCCAGGCTTTCGGCGACGATGTTCCGAATGTCTTCGTTGCCCAGCGAGGCCAGGTTTTCACGGCTCACCCGGCGACGTCGGAAAAGACGGTCGAATATGCCCACGGTCCGGTCGGCTCCTCGGATTCAGGGTTGAGGGAAGAAATCGACCTGCCAGAGCAGGGCGAGACTCAGGGCGTTCTCGGTGTCCGGGGCGTTCGGGATCTCGTACTGCAGCCCGGCTTGCAGGCGGGAGGTCGGCGTGAGAGTCAGGTTGAGATTGGGCGTCACGAGATACATCTCATCCTGCTCGATCGCGTCACTCGGGTCGAAACGTTCGATCCGCAGGGCCAGTTCGCCCGGAACTGTTCCGGCCCGTCGGAGCAGGGGAAGTGCGCCGGTGACAATCGCCGTCCAGGTCCTGGGGCTGCGTCCCGAGCTGGCATCAAAGAGG
Source organism: uncultured Gemmatimonadota bacterium (assembly GCA_964576115.1). Lineage (GTDB taxonomy): Bacteria > Blakebacterota > Blakebacteria > Blakebacterales > Blakebacteraceae > CAYSYY01. Next base: position 30,355 of record CAZNUA010000023.1, on the reverse strand, counting down.
GACCAGTTCTCGGCGCAGAGCATCTCGACCTCGATCCGGGCTCCGGCAACCCGTCCGGCGGCATCGAGTCCCCAGGCCAGGTTCTCGCGCCCCGCGGAGGGCAGGGGCGGTCCCAGGTGGAGCAGGCTCACATTGCCTGCGATTTCGAGGCCGGTCACGGAGAGGATATCGCCGAGGGGCAGGGCGATCCGGGCCACGAGGTTCTTGCCGCTGTCGGCATCGCCGCGTTCCCGGGCCGCCTCAGCACTGCCGTTGAAGAGCCCGGCCTGCAGGACCGGCCCCGGGGTGGCGATCACCATCACGCCGGTGTCGTAATCCCCGTACCCCAGCGCTTTCACGGTTCGCAGGGAACTCAGGCTGCGGTTCAGGGTCAGCAGGCGGTGAGCCGGGTGTAGCCGCTCCCGGCTGAACGGTTTGAGTACCTTGCCGGCCCGCAGCTCGAATCCCGCCGGGCTCTGCCAGCGCACATACGCGTTCAGGAGTGCAAAGCCGCCGACCAGATTGGTTTTGATCACGTACCCCGGACCGGAATCGAACGAACCCTGCAGGTAGAGGCGGGCCTGGCGCAGGTGAAAACTCGTTCCGGCTCCGGCAGCCGGCATGGTCGGCAGCCAGCCATAGGATTCGGCAACGAGATCGGTGCTCGCTCCCGCCTGGATGAAACCCGAGATGACCGGGACACCGGTTGACTGCTGGGCCGTCAGCGACGCAGTGCCGCCGGGAGTGCACAGGAGCAGAACCGCCAGGATCGGCAGCAAGCGGTGCCCTTTCACCGGGCTGGTTTCAGTTTTGGAACCGTTCGCCATGGCCGTCTCCTTTCACTGCAGGACCGTACGATACGTCTTCTGCGGTGGATGTGAAAGACCGTGTCGGGCCCGGTTGACAGCAGTGGAGCCGATCGGTAGTGTGCGCGGTGCGGCCGGGCCGGGAGCGCCCCGGAGAAGGCGCGGGGGTCGGGCCGGGGTACGACCGGGGGCTGAAGGGGGAACGTTCATGTCTGCAGAGCCGACCGGGAAGACGAGGCGGCACGTCTATGTCAACGGTCTGGTGCAGGGAGTCGGTTTCCGCTGGTACTGCCAGCGCTCGGCCGACAACCGCAGCCTGGCCGGGTGGGTGCGCAATCTCCCCGACGGGCGGGTCGAACTCGAGGTGGAGGGACCGACCCCGGAGGTGGAAACTTTTCTGGCGGATATTCGCCGGGGACCGCCCGGCGCCCGGATCACCGATCTACAGGTCGGTGATCTCGAGCCACAGGAAGAGACCGGCTTTATGATCCGATTCGATCTGTGAGGGCTCGAGCCGCCCCGCGCGGAGGGCCGGTTATGGAGAGCCTAAACGGCCGGCTGCCGGGTACGTCAAATGAGTGAAGACAGGAAAAAAGCGGCGGGTTCGAAGCTGGACACAGCCAAGGGTGTATCATAATTTACAGTGCTGTACACGGCAGGTACTGCCTGCCGCCCGCGACGCGGATACGTCGCCTCAGGTAACCCAATGTTCGAGGAGAATCCCGGCATGAAGAAGTTCCTTGCGGCACCGTTGGCGCTGGTCGCTCTCGCCCTTGTACTCGGTGCGTTCACCACTCCGACCGTCCAGGCCCAGGAAGAACTAGTGAACATGTGGGTCGTTCCCCGCGGCCAGATCATGGTCCTGCGTCTGTACGACGAGCCCAACCCGCTCGGTACGACCATGGCGACGATCCCGGCCGGCATGGAGATCAAGGTCCATGTCGACCAGATGTACAACAAGTACTGGTACAAGACCGAGGAGGGCTACTACGCCCACCGGTACTATCTGACCGATGTCGACCCGGCCTACGATCCCGAGGCCGAACGGGCTCAGATGAGCCAGGAAGATCTTGCCCGCGAGCAGGAACTGCTCGAGAAGTACAACGACATTCGCATCGTCAACGCTATCATGGCCCAGGCGGTCCCCCAGGTCAGCTGGACGATGGAGATGGTGATCGACTCCTGGGGCAACCCCGACGACCGGCAGACGATCGAAAAGCCGATGGGCTCCGAGTACACCTGGATCTACTACGAGCCGCCGGGAGGTATCAACCGGACCGTCATCAAGTTCGACCACCGCCGGGTGGTCATAAACGTCGCCACCGACCGGTAACGGCCGGTCGTCATCGAACCGGACAGGTCCGAGACCTGTTCCGGACCGGGTTTCTCCCAACCCGCCCGCTCCCCCGAGCGGGCGGGTTTTTTAACGGGATTCGGCGTTGTTCGGTGATTGCCGGGCCGACTATACTCGCAGCCGTCAGACGGAAGAGGGTCACATTTATCCCACGCACCTGCCCAGGGAGTCATCCATGCCCGGATTGCAGAAGACGAAGGTATTCGCCAACGCCAATGTGGTTGGGCTCGAAAAGGAGATGAATGCCTGGCTCCGCAGCACCTCTCCGCCCCCCAATATCAAGCATACCGAACTGACCGGTTGGGGGTCGAGTGAAGGGGCCGGCGAATACACGCTCATCTGCCTGGTGATCTACGAATAGCCGCTGTGTCACATCCAACCCGGTCCACGTGAGGGAATGTCAATGTCTATGAGAAGCGAAGAGGATGTCCGCGAGCAGCTCGTCGCCGCTCGGCGCATGCTCGAGGATACTACGGCCAGCTTGAGCCAGGGTCGCCTCGCAGCCCTCGATTTCACCGGCATCGCCGGTGCGGTGGGGATCATCCAGGCTCTGGAATGGGTTCTGGGCGAAGAGGAGAATCTCAACGTCCAGGTCAATCCGCTCCGGCGCCCGATCGAAGACATCTGACATTTTCGCCTGTCCCGGTCCCGGGCGGCTTTCCATATTGCCTGCGGACGATTTCAGACAGGAGTTACAACGATGGCCACGAGGACCGCACGAGCTTCCTGGGAAATCACGATCAATCAGGAATGGTGCAAGGGTTGTGAAGTCTGTGTCGAGGTCTGCAAGCCCGGCGTTCTCGAAATGGACGGGCTCGTGGCCGTGGCGGCCCGGCCCGAAGACTGCGTCGGCTGCCTGCTCTGCGAGATGCTCTGCCCCGACTTCGCCATCGAGGTAGTCGAGAAAGAGGGGACCGGGGATTCCTCAAAATAGAACGTCCGTACCGGCTGCAACTCTTCGATCTCTTATTCGATTAATCGACGTCCGTTTGTCTTGACACTGTAATCGTCCCGGCTACAATTCCCCGTAGTACTCAGCGCCTGCCAGCGCTCTGCCGACAGATATCGCTAGACTGTATCGCACCCGTATCGGGAGCAACGGCATGTATCGGAACCGCCGTCATGTGGTTCTCGCATCAGTACTTTTCGGCCTGCTGTTGCTCGGCGCCTGCAGCGAGGCTCCGACCTCGCCCGAGTTCCGCTATGCCGGAACCTGGACCGGATTCTGGAAGGACACGCCGGCTTTGTTCATGCACGGCTTACCCGACGGCAGCGATTTCACCCTGAATATCGCTTCTGACGGGAGTGCCTCCGCCTCAGGTTCCAAAGACGAAGTTTTCGCCGACGGCCGCCGCAGCTGTTCGATACAACTGACCCTCATGGTCATGCCCGATGGGGCGGTCTACGGCACCGGCAAGATGTCTTCTTCTTTGACCCCGGTGTTCGGTTACAGCGGCAGAGGCGAAGTGATCGGTCAGCTCGACGCCCGGACCGGGCGGGGCTCGGGGAATCTGATCGTCGATTTGAACGGTATGATCTGGCACTTCCCCTGGCAGGTGGAGCGTGAATGATGAGGGGTAGACGAGGGATCGTGCCGCTGATCGGACGTGTGTTCTGCACGGTCTCTCTGACCCTGCTGGCGGCCTGTACGGCAGAGGCTCCGACCGCGCCCAAGAGCGACCCCCTCGTCGGTACCTGGATCGGGACGATCGTCGATCCCTTCACTACCCGGATGAAGGACGAGAGTTTCACGCTGACCGTTCAGGCAGGCGGGGTCGTCAGCGCGACCGGATACATGTGGTATGACATCGATAATCTGCCGGTATACATGACTCTGACCTTCCGCGGTGAGATCGATCCCGAAGGAGCGATCAGCGGTGAAGGAGAGTTTGTGTACGATCGGTATTACTGGATCAATGCGACTGCCATCGGCTGGACAGGCTACGCCGGCCGGGGAGAAGCCTTCGGCCAGCTCGAGATCGGGACCGGTCTCGGGAATGGGTACCTGCGCCTGTCCGATGAAACGGGCTATCTCGATCTGGAGTGGAACGTCGAGAAGGATGACGGGTCATGACAGACAATCGGCCAGGTCGTCACGGACGTTACGTCTTCGTTCCGCTCGCGATATGCCTGCTGCTGATATTCATCGCAGAGGCCTGTACCACCGAACCGGACAACAAACCGCCGGTCGCCGCTTTCACCGTTACCCCCTCGGTCGGCACGCCCGACACCGTCTTCGTCTTCGATGCCCGCCCCTCGGAAGATCCGGAAGAGAAAGGCTGCTACCTGCAGGTGCGCTGGGACTGGGACAGCGACGGCGTGTGGGACACGCTCTGGGGGAGCGTGAAGGTCAGACAGCGAAAGTTCGATACCTTCGGTACACACACCGTCGCTCTTGAAGTGCGCGATTCCTGGAAGAGCAGCAGTATGGCCACGGATTCGATTCGCGTCGGCGTGGTGCCGTCGGCCTCATTCATCATCACTCCTTTTACCGGGAGCGTGGACACTCTCTTTCATTTCGATGCCAGCGGCTGCACTCATCCGGAATTGCCGGCCGATTCGCTCTCTGTCCGCTGGGATTGGGATGGTGATGGGGACTGGGATACGGATTGGTTCGTCACGAAGACAGAAAACCACCAGTACACCGAGACCGGCACATATAACGTCGGCCTGCAACTGCGTGATACGCGGGGTCTTACCAACACAGCTGTCAGGGAATTGCGTGTCAGTTCCCACAATGATCCCCCGGAGGCTTCCTTTACCGTTACACCGACAGAAGGAAGCATCGTTACGACCTTTGTATTTGATGCCTCAGGATCCAGCGATCTGCAGGATTCCACGTCACAACTCAGGATCCGCTGGGACTGGAACAGTGACGGAACCTGGGATACGCCCTTTTCGACGTCAAAGATCAATACTCATCAATATCCCCTTGAGGGCAACTATACGATCATCTTGCTGGTGGAAGACAGCGATGCCTGTCAGGACACGACGTCACGGTCCATCACGGTTACCAATGCACCTCCGGTCGGTGCGTTCACTTTCTCTCCAAGCGATGGTGCAACGACAGTGACACCGATCCTGTTCGACGCGTCAACCAGTAGTGATGAGGAGTCACCTCTGGCCGATCTGCTGGTACGCTGGGACTGGGAGAGTGACGGTGTCTGGGATACGGATTGGATGACGGAGAAGACGTATGAGACCAATCTCGATACCGAAGGGATGAGGACGGTAACTCTCGGGATAAGGGATCCCAACGGCCAGTCAGCAACAGCGTCTGCACAGGTCGAGATCGATGCTCAGATTTTCGGAGCGGTGAAGTGGTCTCTGGCTATTGGCGAAGTACAGCACCTCTGCCCCGCCATCGATGTTTCCGGGAACATATACGTCAGCACCGTAAGCCAGCCGGTGAGAGCCATCAGCTCGAGCGGTGTTCAGATCTGGCAAACTGTGGAAAGCATAGGGTATTACTCGTCACCAGTTCTGTCTGATGACGGAACGGTTTATGTCGGCGGGACTGCGGGCAAGATATTCGCGCTTGATGAAAGTACTGGATCTGTCGATTGGAGCTTTCAGGCTCCACCGGGGTATCACGCTGTCGATGCTTCAGCGGCAATTGCCGCCGATGGTACCGTGTATGCAAGTGGGAACAACGACACGTTATACGCGCTGAATAGCGATGGCAGCGTCAAGTGGAAACACAGGACCGGGAAGTATATCTCCGGCACGCCTGCCATAGCATCCGACGGTACGATCTATTTCGGATCGCGCGATATGTACATCTATGCTCTAAATCCAGACGGAACCCGGAAATGGCGCTATAAAACAGGAGGAGAGATCTTTTCCACGCCAGCAATTGCATCAGATGGTACGATATACATCGGGAGTAATGATACGGACCTGTATGCTTTCTCACCTGACGGACAGCTTCTCTGGTCCGCCTCGATGCCTACTGCAGTTGATTTCATCACACCAGTTATCGGAAGCGATCATACGATCTATATGGCCTGCAAATCAGGACGCTTACTGGCCATTTCCGCAGGGGGGAATAATCGTTGGATGATACAGGTGTCAAATCCAAGCCATAATGAAATGGAATGCACTCCTCTTGTCTGTGAACGATCCGAGGGAAACGATGTCATCATTCTCGGGGAAACCGATCTGTATGCCTATTCACCAGATGGCATACTGATTGGATATGTCGAACGGGAGGCCAGTGACTATTACCCCTGGGTGGAAGGGCTCACGGCAGGACAAAATACTGTGTATTTCGTGTCTGAGGGTGAGTTGATTGCTATCGAAGCTCTCATCTCAGGACCGGCATCTTCATCGTGGCCCAAGTTCGGCAAGAACCTGCAGAATACAGGGCGGTGATAACGCCGCCGGTTTAGCGCTGGATATCTGTCTCACTCACTTTCCTCCTGCCCGTAGATAGACTAATCTGTTCCCGTCAGCTATCGGCCTGTACCTGAAGGAGATGATCCCATGAACCGTCGTCGTCCTCTGCACACCCTGCTGCTCACCCTCGTCACCTTTGCCCTGAGCGCCTTGCTCGCGACCGCGATCGAGGCCCAGCAGGCGATCGACGAGACCTACACCAACCTGATCCGCGAGCACACCACCGAGGATTTTTTCCTCACTCCCATGGTGGATTACCTGCCGGCGTCCGACACCGTGCCCACCCCGCTCGACTTCCTGGGCCATATCGCCGGCGCGCCCGACGTGCTGACCTACTCGCACGAGGCGGCGGCCTATCTGCGGGCCGTGGCGGCGGCTTCGCCCCGGGTCGAAGTCTTCTCGATGGGACAGAGCGAGGAGGGGCGCGAGATGATCCTGGTGGTGGCCGGCAGCGAGGAGTCGATCGCCAACCTGGAGCGCTACAAGGACATCACCGCCCGCCTGGCCGACCCCCGCCGGACCGCCGAAACCGAAGCCGAACGGCTGGTCGGGGAGGGCAAGCTTTTCTACTGGTGCACCGGCGCCCTGCACTCGAGCGAGATCGGCAGCCCCGAGATGCTCATGGAGCTCATCTACCGGATCGCGGTCGATGAATCGCCCTTCATCCGCGAGATCAGGGACAATGTCATTTTCATGGCCACCCCCATGATCGAGCCCGACGGGCGCGACAAGCAGGTCGATCTGACCATGGCGGCCAATGCCGAGACCGACGAACCGCACGCCACCCGCCTGCTTTACTGGGGCAAGTACGTGGCCCACGACAACAACCGCGACAACATCGGGCTTTCCCTGGCTCTCTCGCGGGCCGTGGCGCGGACCTACCTGGAATACCACACCCAGGTCCTGCACGACCTGCACGAGTCGGTCGCCTACCTGTACTGCTCGACCGGCACCGGCCCCTACAATGCCTGGGTCGACCCGATCCTGATCGACGAGTGGCACGAGCTGGCCTATGCCGAGGTCGGCACCATGACCCGCCTCGGCGTACCGGGGGTGTGGACCCACGGTTTCTACGACGGCTGGACACCGAACTACATGTTCTACGCCGCCAACGGCCATAACGCCATCGGCCGCTTCTACGAGACCCAGACCGCCCGTAACGCCCGCACCGGGATCATCTCGTCTTCGCCGACGCGGGCCTGGTACCGGCCCAACCCGCCGCTGCGCCAGGTGCTGTTCTCGCTGCGCAATAACACCAACCTGATGCAGAGCGGGGTTCTGACGGCGGTCCACCACATGGCGGTGAACAAGAACAAGTTCCTGATGAACTTCTACCTCAAGAGCCGGCGCTCGGTCGAAAAGGCGCACAACGAGGGGCCGGCGGCCTACGTTCTGCCCGGCGACGATCCGCGCCCCGGTCAGCAGGCCGACCTGCTCAACCTGCTCGGTTTCCAGGGGGTTGAGATCTGCCGCGCCACCCGGGACTTCACTCTGGGCGAGAGGGAGTACCCCCAGGGCTCCTACATCATCCGGATGGACCAGCCCTACAGTCGCATGGCCGACATGCTGCTCGATTCGCAGTACTTCAACATCGACGATCCGCGTCCCTACGACGACGTGGGCTGGCAGCTGGGTTCGCTGTACAACACCGAGACCGTGCGGGTCGAGGACCTCGAGGTGCTCGATGTGCCAATGCGGCTCATCGAGGGTGAGGTCACAGTCGAGGGCGGGGCGCGACGGCTCGGTCGCGGCCGGACCGCGGCGTACCTGATCAACGCCAACGCCGACGCCCGGCTGGCCACGTTCTATTTCGCTGTCGACGGTATCACCTTCGAGGCGGCTGAAGAGTCCTTTACCGTCGAAGAGCAGGACTTCAACGCCGGCACCTTCATCGCCCGGGTCGACGGCAATCCCGCCGATCTCGAAGACCGGCTGCGCACGGCGGGGGTGGAGTACGGCTTCACGGCCTGGGGTGTGAGCGACGTGCCCGAGGTGGCCACCCATCCCCTGAGCCGGCCGCGGATCGCTCTGCTGCACACTTGGCAGAGCACCCAGACCGAGGGGTGGGTCAGGATCGCGCTCGACTCGCGCGGCATCCCCTACGACTACATCTCGATCCACGAGATCCGCGACATCGCCGACCTGCGCTCGCGCTGGGACGTCATCCTCTTCGGTCCTTCGACCTCGAACGCCATGAGCATCATCGACGGCCTGCCGATGACCGGCGATCCGCAGCCGTGGAAGGCCAGCGAGCTGCAGCCGAACATCGGCCGACAGGCTCAGAGCGATGATATCCGGGGTGGCATGGGACTCGAGGGGGTGCTCCACCTGCGCGACTTCCTCGAGAGCGGCGGAGCCTTCATCACCCTGACCAGCAGTTCGGCCCTGCCGATCCACTTCGGTCTGGCACGCAATGTCTCGATCGTCGAGACGCCCAACCTGTGGGCGCGGGGCAGTGTGTACCAGACCACGATCGCCGATAAGGCCAGTCCGATCGCCTTCGGTTACGGCGACGAACTGGGGGTCTACTTTTCCTCCAGTCCGGTCTTCAGCGGCGGTTTCGGCGGTGCCTCGCGCTACGGCGGTCGGGGCGGCGGTAGCAGCCGGCCCTCGGGACGGGGTGGGGTGGATGACCCCGACATCATCCAGGGCCGCGCGCGCGAAATGGGCCAGCAGACGATCGAGGAGTGGCGGGCTCAGCAGCAGGCCGAGCGGGCCGCCGAGGCCTCGGGGCAGCGCCAGTTCAGCCGGGGCATGACGGGTGCGCGACCGCGGACCATCGTTCGTTTCGCGACCGATCCCGAAGAGCTGCTCATCGCTGGCGGTCTGGCCAACGGTGAGGAACTGGCCGGCGCCCCGGCAGTGGTGGACTGCCCTTGCGGGGACGGCCATGTGGTCATGTTCAGCGCCAACCCGATGTGGCGGGGCGAGACGCACGGCTCGTACATGCTGGTCTTCAACGCCATGATCCACTGGGACAGCCTTGGAGCGGGGGGTCGCTGATGGGCGTGTATGTCGAACTGGCCCGCCGGCTTGCCGATCAGCTGCGTCTGTCCACCCACCCGCTGGCGATCCGCCTGCTGCGGAATGAGGACGAGATACCCGACGGGGCCGAAAGGCCCCGCCGGGATCTGGGGACGACCCTGAACACCTGTGTCTGCTTCGCCGCCTCGCGCCGGCAGGGCAAGGTCGTGGCCCAGCTGCTCGAGGACATGTGGTGCCCCGAACCGGCGATCGGGTACGGTATGGTCGAGGCGCCGGCCTACTTTCTGGGGGGCCACAACCGCTGGCCGAAAGATGTGGCCACCCTCGAGGCGGGCCAGCAGTGGGCGAGCCGCGAATTCCCCCGATTCGACGCCGGCAGCTATGTGGGGATCGTTTCGGCCCCGCTCGAAACGGCGCCCTTCGAACCCGATGTGATCGTGATCTATGCCGACGGAGCCCGGCTCACGCACCTGCTCCTGGCCGCCGCGTATGTCGACGGCCGCGATGTGCCGAACCGGATCGGCGGGCACGCCGCCTGCGTGTACGCCGTTGTGCCCCCGCTCGAGGAGGGCTCGTGGTGGGTGAGCGCACCCTGCATGGGAGACCGTGGGGTGGCAGCAGCCGGGGACGACGAGATGATCTTCAGCCTGCCCGCAACACGGGCCGCCGACCTGCTGGAAGGTCTCGAACATCTCGACCGGCACGAACGCCGCCTGCCCTTCGACAAGATCCGTCTGCCCGAGTACGAACTGGCCGAACCGTACGCCCGGATCGCCCGCGAAATCGGGATTACGCGTGCCGACGGTTCGCAGCCGTGACCTGATTCCGGGAGGGATCCCATGTCGTTGCGTTCACCTGCGGCCCGCTGCCCTGCGGCCGTCGTCTGGCTGTCGGCTGCTCTGCTGATTCTCGGCGCCTGCTCGCATACCCGGGTCGAACAGCACCCCCTGGCCCTGATGCCGGTCCCCGATGCGGGAGCAGGCTGGAGCTGGGATCTGGAGCCCGAGATCTACACCCCGGAAACCCTGTTCGAGTACATCAACGGCGAAGCCGAGATCTATATCGCCTATGACTTCATAGAGATGGCCACCGGGGTCCAGATTCTGGGCGATGACATCCTGGCTTCGGTGACCTTCGATGTCTACGACATGGGCACTCCTCTGAATGCCTTCGGGATCTACTCCAGCTTCCGGCGCCCCGAACTCGAGTTCGACGCCATCGGTGCCGAGGCGATCGTCTCGGAGCTGAACCTCCGTTTCTGGAAGGGGCGCTTCTACGTCCAGGTCAATGCCGGGGACGCCGAGAGCGTTCTCACAGAAGCCATGCACGCCGGGGCGCGCGCCGTGGCCGATGCGATCCTCCCCACAGCACTGCCCGAGCAGTTCGCCTGGCTGCCGGCCGAGGGCCGGGTGCCCCGCTCCCTGCGCTATGTCGCCACCGGCTTTCTGGGGCAGGAGGTTTTCGAGGGCGCCCTCGAAGCCCGGTACGCGATGCCGGGGGGGGAGGGCCGGGCGTTCGTGGTCGAGCAGGTTTCGACCGAGGCGGCTGAAACAGCCCTGGCCACCTTCCGCGAAAGCCTCGAGAGGCAGGGACAGCTCGCGGCCGACGCCGAGGTTGCGGTCGATCGGATCGATACCGACACAACCTACTACGGACCGGTATCGGCCCGGGCGGTGGGCCGCTTCGTGATCGGTACTCTGGGTCTGGCCGACCGGAGCGATGCCGACACTCTGTTGGAGGCGATCGCGGCCGATCTGCCGCTCTGAGGGCTCCGGGCCGATCGCGGCCCGGATCGGTTTGAGAGTTCGGGTGACAGCAGGAATCGTGGGGGCGGTTTTATTTTGAGAACGGGGTTGTATTCCCGCCCGCCATGCCTATCGTGATGTCAGCAGTGTCTGCCTCCCCCGACCTCGGCTGCCGGGCCGGCCGGGGATACGTGCCCACCGTGAAGTGTCACTATCCGAAAATTGACAAAACGTACGCAGGTCCCGGGCTCGGTGTCAGGCGAGGAGGAGAGCCGCGGGCAGGAACAGGAGTGGAACATGAAAGCGGCAGACGTTGTGATTATCGGGGGCAGTGCCGCCGGCCTGACGGCGGCAGTCACGACCCGCAGACATTACCCGGACAAGAGTATTCTCCTCATCCGCAAGGAAGAGCAGGTCCTGATACCCTGCGGCATACCCTACATCATCGGTACCGTGGGCAGTCCGGAGAAGAATCTGATGCCGGACACACCGTTGGAGAAAAACAACATCGATCTCATCGTCGCCGAAGTGACCGGGATTGACTGTGAAGGCAAGACCGTCACTGCGGGTGGTGAGGAGATTGCCTACGACAAGCTCATCCTGGCTACGGGCAGCCTGCCGGCCGTACCGCCGATACCGGGTTTCGATCTGGAGGGGGTGTACGCCGTTCAGAAGGATGTCGACTACATGCGCGACTTCCAACAGCGGCTCACCGAGGTGTCGGAAGTCGTCATCATCGGGGGAGGGTTCATCGGCATCGAATTCGCCGACGAGATCCTCAAGACCGGGGGCAAAACGGTTACCATCGTCGAGATCCTGCCCCACTGCCTGAGTCTGGCTTATGATGAAGAGTTCTGTGTCGAGGCCGAAGAAGTGCTGCGCGAGCGGGGGATCGACGTACGCATCGACACCCGGGTGGAGGAAATCGTCGGCTCGGGCCGGGTCGAGGGGGTCCGGATTTCGGACGGCTCGACGCTCCCGGCCGACATGGTCGTGCTCGGCATCGGGGCTGTCGCCAATGTCGAACTGGCCCAGAAGGCGGGTCTCCGGCTGGGCTTGACCGGCAGCATCGCGGTCGACAGCACCATGCGTACCTCCGATGACAACATCTTCGCCTGCGGGGACTGTGCCGAGAAACTGTCCTTCTTCGGGGGTCGGATCTCGCCTCTCAAGCTGGCCTCGATCGCGTCGACCGAAGCACGGGTAGCGGGCGCGAACCTGTTCGGGGTGACGCGGGACAATCCGGGCACGGTCGGCGTCTGGTCCACCGCCGTTGGCGGCTTCGCTCTGGGCACCGCCGGTCTGACCGAAAAGATGGCCCTGGACAACGGCTACGAAGTGGCCGTCGGGAGCGTGGAGGGACCGAACCGTCACCCGGGGATCATGCCCGGTGCTTCCTCGACCAAAATGAAGCTCGTCTTCGAAGCCAAAACCGGCGTTCTGCTCGGCGGACAGATCCGGGGAGGCGACAACGTCGGCGGTCTGATCAACAGTGTGGCCGCCTGCGTCCAGCAGCGGATGACGGCCGAAGAGGTGGCCATGTTCCAGACCGGGACTCATCCGGCCCTGACGGCCTCGCCGGTCGCCTACCCGCTGGTCAACGCGGCCGAGATCGCCATCGGCCAGATGCGGAGTCGTTCATAGTCCGAGGGACAAGGAGCCTCTGATGAGTACAATCCTGTTGATCGACGACGATCCCGATTTCGTGGACGGCGCCCGCATTCTGCTCGAGGACGAGGGTTTCGAGGTCGAAAGCGCTGGCACGGCCGCCGAGGGTCTGCAGAAAGTCCGCGACTCCGAGCCCGATCTGATCGTGCTGGATGTCATGATGGAGACCGACTACGAGGGTTTCGAGGTCGCCCGGACAATCCGGGAGGAACTGAAACTGACAGCGCTGCCGATCATCATCCTTTCCGGTGTGCGTGCCACCAAGAACATCCCCTATCACTTCGCACCCGACGAGCACTACCTGCCGATCGACATCTTCCTCGACAAGGGAGTGCAGCCGCAGACCCTGGTGCGCATGATCCGGGAAACCCTATCCGAGCAGCGGGACACGCCACAGTCCCCTCTGTAGGAGCGGGCTGGAATACGCCGTCGGGTGCCGCCTGCCCAGGCACCCGGCCGATGGCGCCGTATGTCAGTCGTAGCGGCGGGCTCAGGCATCCCGGCGCGGTCGCCTGAGCCCGAAGCTGAGGCTGTTCTCGGGGCAGACCTCCAGGCACTCTCCGCACAGGTGACAGTCGGCCCGGATGGTTTTCTGCGCCATGATGTCGGCGATGGCCGGTGCGTTCACTCCTGTCTGAGCGCCACCAGGGGAGAGATCCGGGTGGCACGGCGGGCGGGCAGCCAGGCTGCAGCCGCTCCCACCAGGGCCAGGAAGAGGATGGCCCCGAAGAGTGTCGGCAGGTCGAGGCCACGGATCTCGTACAGGAAACCGCTCAGGATCCGGGTCACGACGATGATTCCGACCAGGCCGATCGTCAGCCCCCAGGCCGCAATCCGTCCCATTTGACGCATGACATCCATCAGGACGGTGTTCTTCCGGGCTCCCAGGGCGAGGCGGATACCGATCTCGTGGGTCTGCTGAGCAACAGAGTAGGCGATGATTCCGTAGATGCCGATCGCGGCCATGATCAGGGCCAGGGCGGCGAAGAGACCGACGAGCAGGGTATAGAATCCCCGGCCGGTGAACTGTGAGGTCAGAATCTGCTCCATGGTCCGCACATCTGAAACCGGCAGGGTCGGATCGATTCGGGCGATCTCAGCCCGAATGGCCGGCAGAATGGCTTCGACCGGCCGGTCGGTCTGAACGGTGAGGAACATCCGCCGGAGAAAGAGCAGGGAGTAGGGCGCGACGAACTCGGGTTCGCTGGCGGCGGCGAGGTCCCGCTGACGGGTGTCGGCGATGACGCCGACGACCTCCATCCATCGTTCACCACCGGCATAGATGCTGATTCGTTTGCCGAGCGGATCATCGCCTGGCCAGAACTGGTCGGCCAGGGTCTGGTTGACCAGTACACCGGTTACGTTCGTGAGCCGGGAAGCGAGCATGTCCTCTGTGGTCAGGGCACGTCCCCTGAGGATCGGGATCCCTATGGCGTCGTGGTAGTCGCCGGTGACCAGGTTCAGATTGGCCAGACATTCCTCCGGAGCGGAACCGGCCGCATCGGTCCGTTCGCGGTACACCGGTGTGAGCTGACTTTCGAACTCAAGCGGCAGCGCCAGAGCCGCTCCGGCGGATTGGACGCCGGGCAGGTCGGCGAGCCGGGGGAGCAGGTCGCGGTAGAAATATGCCCGGGAATCGAGATCGAGGTAGTTCTGGCCTCTGAGATTCACGGCCATCGTCACGACTGACCGGTTCCCGAAGCCCGGGTCGGTCCGACGCAGGGCGGCGTGACTTTGAATCAGGAGGAGAGCGCTGTTGACCAGCAACAGGCTCAGGGCGAACTGACCCGCCACCAGAGCACGCCGCGACCACAGCCGGCTCGCTCCGCCGGCCGTCCCGGTCCGACCATGGCGCAGAACCTGAGCCGGGTCGGTCCGCGCCGCCGACAGGGCCGGACCCAGGCCGAAGAGCAGGCCCGAGAGAAGAGCCACGGCCAGCGAGAAGAGAAAGAGGGAAGCGTCGAGTCTGACATCTGAGCTGCGTGGTATTTCGGGCGGGATCAGGCTGCGCAGCACGGCGGTGCTCCATAACGCCGTCAGCCAGGCAATGGCGCCGCCTGACACCGCCAGCAGGGCGCTCTCTCCCAGGAGCTGGCCAACGAGGCGGCCCCGGTCGGCTCCCAGAGTGGACCGCACGGCGTATTCCCGGTTCTGTCGCAGGGTCCGGGCCAGCTGCAGGGCGGCGATATTGGCGCAGGCGATCACCAGCACGAGAACGGCGGCACCGAGCACGAGCAGGATCTGGCGGCCGGCTTCGCCGTAGAGAGCCTGGTGCACGCCCTCGATGGCGATGCCCCGGCCCTCATTGCTCTCGGGGTGCTCTGCAGCCAGCTGCCCGGCGATGGCTGACATCTCAGCCCTCGCCGAGGCGAGGGTTTCTCCCTCCGCCAGCCGGGCCATGACCTGATAGGAGTGTACCCGTCGCGGATCCATGCGGGAGGAGGCCGGCATCGGCAGGAAGAGATCGAAAGGCTGGGTTTCAGCCCGGGTCGAAGGAAGAATGAAACCAGCCGGCATGATGCCGACGACGGTGTGCGGCTCGCCATCCACCTCGATGCTGCCGCCGACCAGATCGGGATCGGCCCCATACCGTCCTCTCCAGAGCCGGTAGCTGAGCAGAACCATTCCGCCGCTCTCTTCATCTCCGGGGCCGAACATGCGGCCCCGGGCCGGCACGATTCCGAGTACGGCGGTCATGGTTTCGGTCAGGCGGGCTATGCGCACCCGTACCGGCTCATCCCCGTCAGTGATGTTCAGGTGGGAATCGTGTATCGCGCCCATGGCAGCGCAGGTCGTACAGCGCTGCCGCCAGTCGAGGTAGTTGGCATAGGCGACAGGGCCGGCCCCCTGTTCGGGTGAGGTCTCGTTGAGGAAGACGACCCGGTCGGGTTCGGGCAGGGGCAGGGGATCGAGATAGACTGCCTTGAGAACCCCGAAGACGGCCGTGTTCAGGCCGATCCCGAGGGCGAGAGTGATGATGACCACCAGCGAGAAGCCGGGGTCGCGCCGCAGGGAGCGGCCGGAGTGACGCAGATCGCGCAGGAAACCCATCAGGCGGTGCCCGCCCCGTTCCCGCCGCACGCTTTCCTGCCAGTGGTCGGCGGTGCCGAACTCGCGCCGGGCAGCGAGCCTGGCCTCGTCGGGATCGAGGCCGCGCTCGATGTACCGCGCGGTGAGCTGATCGAGATAGAACTGCATCTCCTCGTCCATCTCGCGGTCCAGGCGCCGCCGGGAGAAAAGACCCTGCATCGTTTCGCGCAGCTTCCAGAACCAGGCCATCGCCTCATCCCTCCTGCGGCTGCAGTTTCAGGACCTCGTTCATGGTACCGGAGATGAGTTCCCACTCCGCGATCTTCTCGGCCAGGTGACGGCGACCGGCGGTGGTGAGCAGGTAGTAATTGGCCTTGCGGTTGTTCTCGGTCGTGCGCCACTCCGACCGGATCAGCCCCTTGCGTTTGAGGCGCTGCAGGGCGGGGAAAAGCGCTCCCTGGTGGATCAGGAAAACCCCGCCGGACATCTGCTCGATCCGGATCGTCAGTCCCCAGCCGTGCATCGATTCCAGATCGAGGGCCTTGAGCACCAGAAGGTCGAGGGTGCCTTTCAGGAGTTCGGGTCTCTTCCCGGCCACGATGTGCCTCCCTGATCGTGCGGCAGCTCCGGACCTCTCCTGAGCTCCTTGCCTCTTCCGGATTCCTCCCGCGGTTATCTCTCTGTATTATCTCTATATGTTATAGAGGAGCAGAATGTTTCATGCCGGCATCAGTTTTTCTCTCGAGATGAGTTCAACTTGAACGGAGAGTTCGGCCTGTTCGTTCCAGAGGAAACCTGGTTGAATCTGCTCATGGGAGTGAATTGATGATTCTGCGAACCCGAACCCGACATGCTTTCCAGAATAGTACGAACCGAGTTCTGATCCTGTTCTGCGTGCTGACTATGATCCCGTCACGACTTTCAGCACAGACCTCACTCAATCTCGATTTCGAAGAATCGTGGGGTGGGCAGCCGCCTCTGCCGCGTGTCTGGCGTCTGATCCAGTCGAACAACAACGTCGCCCTGGATGAGGATGTGTTCTATTCCGGACGACGCAGCCTGAGGATTGCCCGGATCGACACAGGTGGTCACAGTGCCACCTTCCTTCAACTTCCGATCAATCTCGTGGCTGACACGAAGGTGCGGTTCAGCGGTTATATCCGGACTAATAACGTGAGATCGAGATTCGCCGGGCTCTGGTTTCGTGTGGATGATAATGACAGTCAGCAAATTGCTTTCGACGATATGCCGGTGCGAGCCCCACGGGGTACCACGGACTGGAATCACTATGCGGTCGAACTCGACGTCCCGTCTGAGGCGGGATATGCGGTCCTCGGCTGTTATCTCGAAGGCGATGGCACGGCCTGGTTCGATAGTCTGGGTATTTCGGTCAATGGGGTGTCACTGGAGGAATTGATACGGGCCGAATTCGATGATCCGACAGTCGAACAGATCGCCTGGGTGCGGGATAACGCCATCCCGTTCGTGACCCCCGATGCCGGAAGCGGCTTTACCGATCTGGAACCTCTCGAGGAAATAATCGGAGATGCCGGCATCGTTGCTTTGGGTGAGGGTACTCATGGCACCAGTGAGTTCTTCCGCATGAAACACCGCCTGGTGGAGTTTCTGGCGGAAGAAATGGGTTTCACTGTCTTTGCCATCGAAGCGAACATGCCTGAATGTGAAGCTCTGAATCGGTATGTCCTGACCGGAACGGGCGATCCGCGCAAGGGTCTGGATGATATCTACTTCTGGACCTGGAATACCCGGGAAGTACTCGACATGATCGAATGGATGAGAGAATTCAATGCCTCTGGCAGAGGGAGGATGGAATTCTGGGGTTTCGACATGCAGGCCCCGCTAGTGACCATAACGGAAGTGAACCAGTTTCTCACTAAAGTTGATCCCGATTACGCGGTCACAGCCGAAGAGAAATATGGAGAAGTGGCCGAGATCTACCGGAATACACTGCAAAGAGGGCAACGCGTTCTCTCAGACGAGGACGAAGAGCGGTACATCAGGCTGACAGAAGATGTCCTGGCCCATCTGGAAGAGAATCGCGAACGGTATTGCCGCCAGCACGATAGCAAGGATGTGAATTGGGGCATTCAAAAGGCGCAAGTCATCCGGCAGAGTGCTGAGCCCCGGCATCGCGATCGGAGCATGGCCGATAATGTAGACTGGATACTGGCTCACCACCCGCCCGGTACCAGGATTGTCCTATGGGCTCACAATGGGCACATACACGAACAGTTGCCGTCCATGGGAGGCTACTTGGCCCAGAGGCATGATGAGGATTATTACTCGATGGGATTTTGTTTCGAGACCGGTGACTATACGGCGGTGGGACCGAATGGACTGGCCACCTATACGGCTGGACCTCCGGCATCGGGGAGTGTCGAACTGGTTTTTCAGCGAACCGGGTTGCCTCGGTTCATCTTGGATCTTCATATCATCGAGGCCAGTTCCACTACCTCGGGTTGGTTACACTCCCGGCGGCTCTTCCGTTCTATCGGATCAGCAGCAATCGATAATCCGTTCTACCCCGTTGTTCTCTGTCAGGAATATGACGCCCTGATCTGGATAGCCCGGACGACAAACTCCGTGCTTCTGCACCCTCCGAGCAGGTGAAAAAAGCCGGGTCGATTGCCCGATACCCGCCGAACGCCTTACAATCACCCCATATACCCAGACACACCTGCGCCGGGAGAGTACCTATGCCTGCCCGTGAGTCGAGAAGGCCCGGCCCGGGGATATCCGCCCGGGTTCTGCCAGCGATCCTGCCCTTCCTGCTGCTCCTGACCGCCGCCGCATTGCCGGGCCGCGGTTGCCTGCCGACCACGGAACAGGAGCCGCAGGAACCGCTCCCGTACCGGGATCCCGACCTGAGCGTGACACAGCGGGTCGAGGATCTGCTGGGCCGTATGACACTCGAAGAGAAGGTGGCCCAGCTGCAGTGCATCATCTCCGAACCGGAGGCGTGGAAACCGTATCTGGAGAGTACCCTGGGGGGGGTCGGCACTTTCCTGCGGGCGTACGATCCCCGCGAGTCGGCCGAGCGGATGAACGACCTGCAGAGAAGGTTTCTCGAGGAGACCCGCCTCGGGATCCCGGTCCTGATGCACGATGAGGCCCTGCACGGGCTCGTGGGGCGGGGGGGGACCAGCTTCCCGCAGGCGATTGCCCTGGCCAGTTCCTGGGACACCGATCTGATGCACCGGGTGGCCACCGCTATCGGGCTGGAGACCCGCAGTCGGGGGATCCGGCAGGTACTCAGCCCGGTCGTCAACATCGCCCGCGACGTGCGCTGGGGCCGGGTCGAGGAAACCTATGGCGAAGACCCCTACCTGACGGCCCGGATGGGGGTGGCTTTCTGCCGGGCCATCGAGGGGTTGGGGGTGGTGACTACTCCGAAGCACTTCGTGGCGAACATCGGCGACGGGGGACGCGACTCGAATCCGGTCCACTTCAGCGAACGCCTGTTGCGCGAGATCTACTTCCCCGCCTTCAAGGCCTGCTTTCAGGAAGCGGGTGCCCGTTCGGTCATGTCGGCCTATAACTCTTGGGACGGCACCCCCTGCACCTCGAGCCGGTTCCTGCTCTCCGAGGTTCTGCGCGACGAGTGGGGCTTCCGGGGCTTCACGGTTTCCGATTACGGCTCGGTGGGGGGCATCTGGAGCCTGCACCGCACCGCCGCCACGCTGGAGGAAACCGCCGCCGAAGCCCTCGCGGCCGGTCTCAACGTGGAACTGCCCAACATCTACGTCTACGGTGAACCCCTGCTGGAGGCTCTGCGTTCCGGCCTGGTTGGCGAGGAGATCCTCGACAGCGCTGTCTGGGAGGTTCTGCAGGTCAAGTTCGAGCTGGGGCTCTTCGACGAACCCTTCGTCGATCCCGAGGAAGCCGCCCGCGTCAACGACTGTACCGCGCACCGGGCCCTGGCTCTGGAGGCGGCCCGCAAGGGCATCGTCCTGCTGCAGAACTCCGGCGATCTCCTGCCCCTGCCGGGCGACCTGGACGTCGTGGCCGTCCTGGGTCCGCTGGCCGACCGGGTCCGCCTGGGGGGCTACAGCGGCAGCGGCATGGAAACGGTGAGCGTGCTGCGGGGGATCCGGGAGCTGCTCGGTGACGGGGTCGAGATCCGCTACGCCGAAGGGGCCGACCTGGAGCGCCTCGGGCACCCGGCGATACCGCCTGAAGCGTTCTTCACCGGCGAAACCCCGGCTGACGTGTCGGGACTGCGGGCCGAGTTCTTCAACAACATGTCGCTGGAGGGCCCGCCGGTGCTGCGCCGTGACGATGCGCAGATCGATTTCGACTGGGAGGGGGGCTCGCCGCACTCCAATGTCAATGCCGACCGATTCTCGGTGCGCTGGACCGGCATCATCGTGCCCGACCGGTCGGGTCCGGTGGAGCTGAGCATCACCACCGACGATGGCTACCGCCTCTGGCTCGACGATCGGCTCGTGGCCGAACACTGGAGTGACCGCGCCCCAACCACAGATTTCGTGACGGTGACTTTCGAGGCCGGCCGGGCCTGCCGGCTGAAACTGGAGTATTACGAGAACGGGGGCGGTGCGGTGGCCATCCTGGGTTGGGAGACCGCTGAAGCCGGCAGCGAGAAGCTGCGCCGGGCCCTTGCGGCCGTGCAGGGAGCCGAGGCGGCGGTCATCGTGGCCGGGGTGAGCGAGGGCGAGGGTCGCGACCGGGCCCGCCTCGACCTGCCCCCCGAACAGGTCGAACTGATCGAGGCCGTGACCGCAACCGGGGTGCCGACGGTAGTGGTCCTGATGACCGGCAGTGCGGTCACCATGCCGGGGTGGGGCGACATGGTCCCGGCCGTCATGCAGGCCTGGTACGCCGGTGAGGAAGGGGGTCGGGCTGTGGCCGAGGTGCTCTTCGGGGTCACGAACCCCTCCGGGCGGCTGCCCCTGACCTGGCCCCGTTCGGTGGCCCAGGTGCCGCTGTACTACAACTACAAACCGACCGGCCGCGGCTACGGCTACGTCGATATGCCCGGCACTCCGCGCTATGCCTTCGGGCACGGCCTGAGTTACACCACATTCGCCTATAGCGAGCTCGACATCACCCCCGAACGTATCGGCCCCGACGGGGAAGCCATGGTCACTCTCAAGGTCACCAACACCGGTCCCTGTGCCGGGGAGGAGGTGGTTCAGCTCTACCTGCACGACGTGATCGGCAGTGTGTCGCGACCGGTCGCCGAACTCAAAGGCTTCCGCCGGGTTCGGCTCGAACCGGGGGAAGAAGAATGGGTGGGCTTCCCGATCACCCCCGACCGGCTGGCCTTCCCCGGCCCCGACCTGGAATGGATCGTGGAACCGGGGCTGATCGAAGTCATGGTGGGTGCTTCATCGCAGGATATCCGCCTGCAGGGTACTTTCGAGATCGCCGATTCCTGGGGTCGGGTTCCAGCCGAGCCGGCCGAGCCGATCGATCCCTCGATGCAGGGACCGATCCGGGTCGAGTACACCGGCCAGGCCGATCTGACCGGTGATGGCACCCCGGAGCAGGTCGTTGCCTCGGCCGAGGGCCCGGAGTGGGACGCCCTGCGGGTGCGCCTGGAGATCCGTTCGCAGGATGGGTCGGTGCTCTATGCCGACGAGTGGATGTCGGGCGACTGGTGCGGCGGATACGGTTTCTATGAAACGAGGGAGGTTACGGTGGAGGAGTGGGTCTGCCGGCGCCTGGAGCGCCTGGTCGATCCCGAGGCTTTTCGCCCGGGGGGCGAACGAGCTGGACGGTTTGGGTACGGCGGCCGTGAGGGATTGCGCAGCGGGGTGCGCGAGGCGTTGATCGAGGAAGCCTGGCGGGACCATACCGGAGCCCCCATTGACGATCATGTCTGGCATCATGAGGACCATCGCACTATCCGGTCCACTTACAGCGATCAGGTCTCAGAGGCGGAAGTGGACGCGCTGCTGCAGAAGGTCGGGGATGGCCCCGACTTCATCTACAATCCGCACTGGGATGCCCTCTACGGCCTGGCCTGGTGTAAGGAGTACGGGCGCTTCCTGCGGATCCTCTTCATCGGTTGAAGGAGTACAACAATGTCTCCGGTTACCCCCAGTCGATTGATTCCTGGCTGCCTGGCGGCGGTCCTCGTCGTGTCCGGAACCGCAGTCCTGCTCGGCCAGTCCGGCGAGCACCGGTTCGAAGTCCGTGAGGAAGCCGGTATCCCGACGGCCGTGTCGAGCGGCGGGCCCCGCTTCGAGGGCGAGCTCTTTACCTACGAACATGTCCTCACCCTCGTACAGGATCCGGGAGTGACGGAATCACTGATCTCCCGGGCGGTGGGATTCGCCGGCACCGCCGACGGCCACTATGTCGTCGTCGACAACCGCTCCTCCAGAGGAACCTATACGGTCGCCCGGCTGGTGATATTCGGACCGGACGGGCGGTTTATCCGGTCGATCGGGCAGGTCGGGTCAGGACCGGGCGATTTCCAGGGCATGCTCCTGGAAGAGGTGCGGGAGGATGTCGTCACGATCTATGACATCCGCTTGCGGCGCCTGACCCGCTATCGCACCGACGGGGAACTGCTGGGCACCTTTACGGCCCCGCCGGCTTTCCCCCGGCTCTCCAGGCAGCTCTACCGGACGCCGGACGATCGGTATGTGGCCCTACAGATCCAGGATCTGAATGTCAAAGCCACCTATATCGAGTACTGGATCGTCGATGCCGAAGGCGGGGAGATCGCCCATCACCGCACTCCTGAAGTGACCAATTCCATCCAGGTCGACACGGGCGGCGGGCTCATCGGACCGTACCAGTACCCCTATCCTCCTATAGCGGCTGTCCGGTACCTGGCCGGGAGCGGGATAGCCGTGAGTGCCGGCAGCGAACCGGTCATCGAAGTCTTCGATCTGGAGGGACAACTCGCGCGTTGCATCCAGGTCGAGGATCTTCCGCTCGAGATCACCCGTGAGGACATCGAGCGGTTCGATTCCTTCTGGGAGTCGCGCCTCGAAGAGATACCCGAGGCGGCCCGTCCCGATATGCGCCGGCTGCGGAGTTCGCTGCGTGAAGCCATGCCCGACGCCCGGCCGCCCTGGACCAATATGGCGGTCGATGACCGGGGCTTCTGGTGGCTGCGCGTCCAGAACGATCCCGATGTCTGGATGAGCGGGGAGCGCCCCTATGTCTATCGCCTGCTCAGCCCCGAAGGCGAATACCTCGGTGTCACGACTGCCCCGCCGACCTTCATCCGGAATTCGGCGTTGCACAGCACATATCCCGTGTCCGTCTGCAACGGGCAGTTCCTGACCATGCAATCCGATCCCGAGACGGGGGAGAATCTGCTGAAGGTGTACCGCATGGAACCCGCCTGCGAGGGCTTCCGGTACCGGTGAGCGGCAGTAGCGGCACTCCGGTGGAAACAGAATCGAAACTGAACCGTCCTACTGACAGCCCGACGGAACCTCACCAGTATCCACACCTATCGGAGAGGGGCCGTATATGACAATCCGCAACCTCATTACCAGTGTGCCGGCCGCCGCACTCCTGCTCGCCGCCTGCTCGGGACCGGAATCGGCCGTTCATTCCTTTCGCACCTTTGAGGAAGATGGCGTCCCCGTCGCCCTGACCGAAGGGGGACCGAAGTACACCCAGCCCCTCTTCACCTATGAGGAGCTCTACCGGCTCGAACAGGACGAAGCGCGCGAAGAAACGGTCCTCGGCGGGATCGGCGCCCCGACGATGGATGAGGAGGGCAATGTCTATGTGGGTGACAGCCGGAACCATCGAATCGCCGTCTACGACGCGACCGGCCGCTACCTGACAAGCATGGGTCGGCAAGGATCGGGGCCGGGAGAGTTCCGGATGCTCCGGCTTCTGGGGGTATGGGATGATCAGGTCGTCGCCTGCGATATGCAGCAGATGCGCACCACCGTCTTCACCACCGCCGGCGATTTCGTCCGGACGATTCTGTTCGAGAGGGTCACCATGAAGCCGCCGCTTTTCTTCAATACCACCGGAGCGTATCCCGCGCCGGGCAACCGGCTGGTTCTGGTTCAACAGGCTTTCGCTCAGGTTGGTGAAGGGACAGGATCGGCTTTCCGCGCGGGTGTTCATGCTGAGGGCGGCGAGGAACTGGCCGAGGTCATCAGCCCGCCCGCCCCCGTTCCCGGCGTTTTCCAGGGCGCTCCGATGCTGCACTACGCTCCCGGCTGGGGGATCCTGCACGAGAAATCACCGGAGCCGGAATTGGAATGGTACGATCTCGACGGATCGCTACGGCGGATCATCAGACTCGACGTCCCCCGCGATCCCGTTACCGCTGTGGAGCGCGAGCGGGTTGTTTCACAGCTGCGGGATGAGATCGAAAATGCCGCTGAGGACTGGGAACGCGAACAGGCCCGGCGCGAACTCGACGAACTCGCCTTTCCCGATGAGCACGATCTCTGGTTCGGAGTACTGGTGGATGAGGCCGGGTACTTCTGGGCCAGCGAACCGCCGGGAAGTTTTGCCAATCCCTTCCATGAGCGCAAATGGCGCCTTCTGAGCCCTGAGGGCGAATATCTGGGTGATACTAACTTTCCCGCGGTTTCAGGCTATTCGTCCTCAGGTTATCCGAGTCGCGGTCATCTGATCGTCTCGTGGGAAGACGAGGAGACCGGCGCTCCTGTGGCGGCCGTTTTCAGGATCAGGTCGGCGGTGCGCGGATTCACTTATCCGGAGTGAAACCTATGGAGGTATGGCATGTTCACTTCATGTCGACGCGGGCGTTTTCGGGCCCTGCTCGTCATTCTGACGGCACTTCCCTTTCTGTTCGTCCTGTCGTGCAGTCGGGATACGGATCAACGCTCAAGCTCTGATGGCGCACCGCTTCAGGATGTACTGACTCTCGAATACTCCTTCGGTGCCGAAGACATACCCGACGATTATTTGCTGGTCGATCCGCACTGGTTCGGTCTGGCGATACACCCCGACGGCAATCTGCTGGTGGCGGATGAGAATTGGATCAAGGTCTTCGATCCAGACGGTCAACCGGTGCAGAGGTTCGGAGGCACGGGGGCGGGCCCGGGCGAGTTCCGGTGGGCCCGGTATCTCTATATGAGTCCGGAAGGGTACCTGTGTGTATTCGGCGGACGGATGGGATTCACAGCCCATTTTTTTCGTCCCGATTTCAGCTACATCGAACGGGTTGATTACTTCTCTGTACAACCCTACCGGGACATACTTGACTCACTGGATTTGCGTACTGACCGGCCGGAATCAGTCTGGTGCCTGGGGGAGGACGAGCGCCTCCTGGTCGTGGGCACTCAGGATCGGGACAGTAATAATCTCGAACATCGCGAGGTATTCCTGTTCCACCTTGTTGGTAACACCCTGACGGTTCTGGCTCGATATCAACAAACTGATGCGCTCTATGGCCAGTACGGACCTGTCGTTAGTATGGATGCGCTCGGGAAACTGCTGGCGGCGCCGCTGCCTGATGGCCGGGCCGTGTATCTGCATACCTTCCATGACAGCCGGCAGGGTGGAGAAGAATTGCAGTACACGCTGACCCTGATTGATCTGGAAAGCGGGCAGCGGGAAACACTCTCCCATTCCTACGAGTTGTACGAACTCACCTGGACGCGCCCACTGCCGAACGAAGAATTACGTGAAAGAGATCCCGAACAGTTTCGGCAATGGGAGGAGCAATGGGACCTGGTTGATGAGGGGATCGCTGAACGGCACTGGTCGGTTCCCGTTCTGGGTATCGAAACCGATGGTCCTTTCATTTTTGTCTTCACGTCGGCGAAGAACGACAGCGGGGAAGTACTCACGGATGTGTTCAACGCCGATGAACGGTCCTATGTCGGCTCGGCCTGGTTCTTGGGTGACTACTATGGCGTCCGGATCGCTGATGCATGTCTGTATAAGTTCAATGAATTCCGGGTGGAAGATGACTTCCCGCGAGTCGATAAATACCGGATCGACCCCCGGGTGTACGGACGAAGGTGAGGAAACAACCATGCCCCGGATACCAGCGATCATTCGATGTTCACCCCTTCTCCTGATCGTTCTGAACACCGGATGCGCGAAGGTCCGAAATGTCGACAGTACGCACTCCTTCACTGTCACAACCGAGAACGGGATCCAGGTCGCGGAGAGTTCCGCCCGTCCCCGGTATCAGGGCGAGTTGTTCACCTATGAAGAGGTACTCCGT
>CAZNUA010000023.1:0-4116 GCA_964576115.1 uncultured Gemmatimonadota bacterium | reverse complement strand
ATCGTGATCTGCTTGTCATCACGGATGCACCACTGAATCGGGTATCCATCTTTCGGACTGACGGCGCCTTTGTGAACTCGTTCCCGTTACCGGCCCGGGAGGGTCAGTTCATCCCGTGGGAAACTCGTCTTGGGCCTGCCGATGAGCGGATACTGCTCGGCGAAGTCGTGCGCACAGGTGAAGACTGGTACCGTTTTGAGAGAGCCGTGGCCAGAGTGTTCTCTGCTGCCGGCGATTCCCTGATCTCACTGGCCTCCGAGGACATCCGGATCGGGAGACGTATCAGACTCGAGCAGTACAACACAATCGATTTCGCGACGCGGTATTTCACGGTGTCGCCCACTATTCTCTATCATCCCCGCCACGGTCTGGTCCTGGCCGACGGCCTGGAACCTCGCCTGCAGTGTTTTGACCTTCTGGGGCACCTGCAGAAGGTGATCCGCGTGAACTTCCCCCCGGAGGCGGTCACACAGGCTGAGAAGAGAGCTATCAGAACATACCACCGGGAACATATTCGGGCGGCTGATGACAGGCAGTCGCGAATCATCTCACGGAAGGTATATGAATACATCGAATATCAGGATCCCAAGGCCTGCTTCGGGATCGACTATATCGATGAGTACGGCTATATCTGGGCCGTCCGTCCAGATCTGGGCCTGTCCAATGATCTGTTCAATCGGGAAGTGCGGAATGTCCGCATGCTGTTCAGTCCGGAGGGTGAATACCTCGGCGAAACCACTTTGCCTCATCTTCATGCCAGACCCACCCGAGGTCGCATGATCTGCGTTCAGGATGACGTCGAAACCGGGGCTGTGGAGGTTGTGGTCTATGCTCTCAGGCCTCTTCCGGCAGGGTTCGCGTACCACTGAAGCACACAGGATACAGATTCCTGACGACTGCTACGGATAGATCAATCCCGGTACGGCAGACTCGATCTGCAGAATGGCTGGAGTGGGGTTCGTTTCGTAGTCCAGGATCATCAACAGATGACCGCGTGATACCGACCAGGCTCCCTCCGGCCAGGTCGTGTCGCCGATATACTCGCCCTGAGGATTGAATACCCTGTGACTCGGACTCATCAGCAGCCTCAGTTGATAATCGCGTGGTATGGTTGCCCAGAGGTACCCCCACTCATCTGCGAAGACACCATCCCAACACTCTTTGGTATCCGGGATGACAAGCATCTCCCTTTTCTTGCGTGCAATCGCACGAGCTCTTTCATCCGGTGCGTTTTGGATATCAATCTCTGCGTTCAGGAGGATCTGCTGCCTTTCTTCAGCAGTAACAGGATCCTGTGGCAGATCAATTCTGATTGATCGCTTCAGATTGCCCCGCAGGTCGTACCAGTTGATCCATGGATCATGACCATTCGTCATCATGATTCCCCGATAGGGGAAATAATCAGCCTGGGCTCGTCCGTGGAAATGGACCGGAACAATGGCGTGATAATCGAAGCGTGCCAGGTAAGAGGTTTCCGGGACCGGATCCGGATCTGATTCCAGGATTGCAAGGGTATCTCCACCAGCAGAGAATACATGGACAACCTCGGCTGATGTGTTCTCCTGAGTGACGGGATCGGTCACAGCTTTTCTGCTGATAGAGATGAGTTCTCCGACCGGTCCGTACTCCAGTGCCCGGAGAAAGGGTGGCAGCAGGGGGGACGTGAGAGTGGTCAGCAGGTTCCCATCGTCACTGAACAGGGTGGTTCGACGCAATCGTCCGTCGAAGACGCTGAGAGTATCTCCGTACATACTGAGATAATGCGCCCCTTCAAATTCACCCGGCCCTGCACCTCGCCGGCCCATCCGTTGCCGAAAGGATCCGTCGGCCGAGAAGACCAGGATGCATTGTTCAACGCCATCGAGAATGAAAACACTCCCATCCTCACCCATCGTCATACCGTAAGGGCGATTCAGCAGGCTCTCTGGTTTCGACTCATCCTGTTGCAGACGCAGGACTTCGGTGTAAGTGAATATCTCCCCGTCATATTTCGGGCCACCGGTCGTTTCGGCGATGGTGAGACCGTTTTCTTCATATACCAGAAACGAGTACAGACCCGGCCCGGTCTCCTGTGAACAGGAGGTGATCAGGCAGAACAGTATGAGTAGGAGTGCCCCTGAACGGACGGGAGTGGGCATCGCCGAGCCTCCCGGGTAGTCCTGCAGATGCTTATTCGTACTGTACGGGATATGGATAGCGCAGTCCTCGTGGTATCGGCGTGATCCTGAAGACCGTCATGACGTCCTCGCCGGTCTCTTCGTCGGCAATGGCGGCCAGCATGTGACCACGGACGATCCGGGCCCGGGCGTTCGGCAGGCGAGCGTACCCGAGATAGCGGCCTTCGGGGTCGAGGACGAAGTAGCGCGACCATTCATCGGGTTCCAGTTCATCGGGCAGCTGCATGACCTGCAGCCAGACGTAGCCGGCGTCATCGACGAACCCGCCTCTCCAGATCGCGGCATGCTCGGGATAGACCTGCTCGGGGATCGGACGGGGCTCGCGCCCGCTCTGCTCGGCCCGTTCCCGTTCGCTCTGTCGCAGCATCTCCTCATACGCCAGTCGGTGCTCCGCCGTCACCCGGCGCACAGCCATATCCAGGCGGTAGGTGGCGCTACGCCGGCCGGAAAGATCGTACCAGTCGACCTCTGGGGTCATCCCGGTCGTGATCATGATGCCGCGCCCGGGAACGTATTCGGCGTCGGGGTAGGAGACGAAAGGGATACTCCGCTGTTCAAAGCCCACCATGCCTCCGGGACCGCTGATCTCCCGGTGCGATCCGGTGATGACCTCGTCTGAAGATACTGTCGCCAGGGTGTCGCCGTCGGGACTGAGGATGAGCATGACCGCGGCGGTCCAGGCGAAGCCCTCCCGGCCTTCACCCGAACTCATCCAGGCGAGCAGGCGCTCATCGGGCAGGAGGCGCAGCCCGGCCACACGCATGTTGTTCGGCGGGGGCCGGCTGTCGAGGAAGGTGCCGTCACGACGCACCCGGTTCAGCCTGGTGTTGTTGCTGTCCCAGATCTGGAAGACGTCGCCATCGAAATCGACGATCTCGATCCGGCGGTACTCGCCCGGCCCGCTCCCCTGCCGGCCGAACGATCGCAGGTATCGACCGTCGGGACCGAAGACCGCGATCCGGTAGTTCCGGCCGTCGGCGACGTAGATGTTGCCTTCGGTGTCCATGGTCATGGTGCGGACCGAGTAGATCAGCGATTCTTCATTCTGCGGATCCTGCTCGAGAACGGTCACCGGTTCGTAGGTGAAGAGTTCGCCCTCGTATTTCGGAGCGCCGGTGGTCTCGGCGACGATGACGCCGTTTTCCTGGAAGACGCGGAAGGCGTGTCCGGTCTCATAGGGGGTGCCGGCGCAGGCGGTCAGCAGGAGCAGGGGTGGTGACAGAAACAGAAGCAGAAATGAAGACAGGGGCAGGGGGATAGAGTGGGCTCTGAACCCGATTCGAGGCAAAGCATCGGCCTGTCGTCTCATGAAACAACTCCATATCCAGATCTCAATACCGGCAGGAAACCATTGTGTGTAGTGTAGCCCGATCCCGGTGCCAGGTGAAACGGTTATCGGGTGCTTGCGACGATAGGCGGCAGAATGTCCGATCCGGACCGGTCTCGGTTCCGTTTTGTCATACAACGGCGCATCTGTTTGAATGGATCAGGATGGCCGGGGCTGGTGTTTATCACCCGGCTCCTGTATGACACCCCGGACCGGGATACGGAGACTGGCCAGTATGAAACCGGTGCTTACTGTGCGGACCGCCACGCTCGCGATATTCACGGGAACCGTTCTGTTCAGCGCCTGCACGTCCCGCAACGATCGAGGGGCTGCGGGCGGGGTCTGGCAGGCCGCGATCGACACCCTTGGCAACACTGTTTCGGTGCGCACCCTGCAGGGTTCGGTCTGGGGCGGACGGGCCGAACTGGTCGAAACGGTCTCGATCGGCGTCGCGCAGGGGCCGGAGTACTACCTGTTCGGTGACGTGCGCGGGATCGCCGCCGATGCCGAACGCATCTATGTGCTCGACTGGCAGATCTCGACGATCCGTGTCTTTGACCACAACGGTGACTTCGTGCGCAACATCGGCAGACAGGGGAGCGGTCCCGGGGA
>CAZNUA010000022.1:0-58488 GCA_964576115.1 uncultured Gemmatimonadota bacterium | reverse complement strand
AAGGAGCGCTTCCAGCCCTTCGGCGGAGTCATTGCAGTTCTTCCCAGCCAAGATCGAGCACGTTCATCAAGGCCTGGGTGTTGCTGATCCATCCTGTCAGGGCCTTCTGCAGAGCCTTCTCTCCGGCCGTCGAGAGGGTGTAGTACTTGGCTCGCTTGCCCTTTTCCGAGGTCATCCATTCCCACTCCACCAGCCCCTTGTCCTGCAGGCGGTGCAGGGCGGGATAGAGGGAACCCTCCTCGATACGCAGGGAGTCTCCCGAGTGCCGGACGATGCGGTCGGCGATCCCGACCCCGTGGAGCGGGCCGCCATCCTTGAGGGTTTTCAGGATCAGGAGTTCGAGAATGCCGTAGAGAGCACCACTGTCACCGGGTGTCATGAAGGATCTCCCCTGTTCATAGCATAGTCTGTCTAGGCAATGTCATATTCGTGAAACGAGAATATCCGCTGAATGTTACACGGGATTTTTCCGGAAGTGCGGCAACCGCCCCGATCGTCGGCGCGGCGGAAGGAAACAGCTGTCGCAGACAGCAGTCGGTAGCAGTAGATGACAGGCAACATTACCCGCCGGTCAGGCGTTGTTTTCACAGGGCGGGTCGCTTCCGGGTGTTCGTCCCCGGACGGGATCCGAGGAAACAGTTCGGGGATCCGGATCATTCCGAAGCGGCCGTTACGATCGGATACTCCTCATCTGGAGGCTCAGGAGTCATGAAGTGGTGGGTGATCCCGGGTGCAGTCCTGGCAGTACTCGCGGCCTGTTCGGGCCGAAGCAGAACCGCGACGGTCGAAGAAATCGACGGGGTTCGGTACGTGCACAATCACGCCCCGGTTCAGGGCGATGATCCCGGTCTCGGTCTGGAACTGATTAAAACGATCGGCAGCACCGAGACCGATGACGACCGGTACATTCTCCTGCTTCCGCTCGATGCCGTAACCGGTGACGACGGCAGTCTCTTCATCATGGACTCCCGGCGTCCGGCTATCAGGAAATACGGTCCCGACGGCGTCTTTGTGGCGGATTTCGGCCGGGAAGGTTCAGGACCGGGAGAATTCCGGGGCTCCATCTGCATGGATCGCGACCGGGCGGGGAATCTCTACTTCACCGACATGAACAATACCCGGCTGGGCAGTTTCTCGCCTGCGGGTGAAGTCCGTCCGGCCGTTGTGCTCAAGCAGTTCTTTCATGTTTTCCGTCTGCTCTCTGACGGCCGCATCGTCGGCGTAGATATCAGCCGGGAGGAAGATCCGCCGAAGGCTGCCCGTCTGCTCGACGCCGAGGGCAATCCGCAGATGACCTTCGGGGCCACATATCAGCATGAAGAGAGTTTCATGGAATTCATGCTCAACATGAGAACCATCGCTCGGGATGAAATCGATGGTATCTATCTCTGTTTCGATCACTACAACCGGATAGACAGGTATTCTCCGGGGGGTGAACTCCAGATGCAGATCGATCGACCGTTGGATTATCCCGTCCAGCACGATCTGGTCATGGGCATGACCGATGTCAGAGGAGAAGAAATGGCCGTCCCCGAACCGGATCTGACTCACGTATCGAGCGGTATCGGAGTAGACGGCTCGGGGCGCATCTGGGTGCTGACGTTCGTTACACAACCCGAAGATGATGGAAGCGCCTCGGCCCTGATGGAGAATGCTCCGGAGAGGATGCGTTTCGAGGTCTACAATCCGGACGGGGTACTGCTCTGTTATGTGCCGGTTCCGGTGGACATGTCACGCTTCCGGGTCTTCGGAGACCGGCTCCTGATTCTCGATGCCTACTGGAACGCCTGCGTGTACGAGTACCGGATCGTCGATGCCGGAAACTGAATTCCGGACAGAATCACCCCGGGCTTGAAGGAGATGCCCCGATCTGGACCGGGCGCTTTCCTACTCGGTCCGTAAAGTCTCGACCGGATCGGTGCGTGAGGCCCGCAGGGCAGGTATCCAGGCGGCGATCAGGGCGATCGATCCCAGGATCAGGGACACCCCTGCCAGAGTTGGCACATTCGTCGGGGTGATGTCGAATACCATGCCCTCGAGAACGCGCGAGAGGGCCAGGGCGATCCCCAGACCGATCGCGATGCCGATCAGGGTGATTCTGGCACTCTGACTGACGACGAGTCCTATCAGGCTGCCGCGACTGGCGCCGAGCGCGGTTCGCACACCCATTTCACGACGCCTCTGGCCCACACTGTAGAGCATTGAACCATAGATCCCGGCCGCCGCGAGGGCCAGCGCCATGAGGGCGAAGATGGTCAGAAGGAAAGTGTAGAAGCTGGGTTCTCCGAGGGATTCGGAGATCCGGTCCTCCATGATGAAGATCTGCCGGATGGGCAGATTCGGATCCAGGCTTCTGACCACTTCACGCAGGGCAGGGACGATGGCTGCGGGATCGGAAACGGTGCGTATACTCAGTGAAACCCGGGTTCCACCGGACCAGGTTCCCCATGGCATGTAGATAGTGGCGATCGGATCACGATCGAGCCCCCAGTGCTGCAGATCGGAAACTGTCCCGAGAACTCTCAATACGGTCCCGTTCGAATCGGAGAAGGTCCTTCCGACCGGATTCTCTTCACCGAACAGAACCCGGGCGAAACCTTCAGAGATCACGGCCGGTATCGCCTCACCACTCGTCTCTTCCTGTTCGTAGATGCGGCCCCTGTGAGCCAGACCGTATACGGTAAAGAACTCGGGCGAGGCATCGAGCCAGACCGCTCTTTCCTGGATCGCTTCCCCCCGGTCGTTCTGCCAGTTGCTCGAGAAGGATCCGGCGATCGAGCCGCCGTAATGCTGGAAGGGTGCGGAATAACTTGCGGCCGCTGCGCGAACCGGCGGGATCGAATTGATCCGCTCCTGCAGCTGCAGGCCCAGAAGCCGTCCCTGGTCCCCGCTGTAACCGGCATCATTCAGGTCGAGCCGCATGACGAGAAGGTTCTCAGTATCGAATCCGGGATCGACCATCCGCCGCTTCACGAGGCTTGTGAAGAGAAGACCGGCTACGATCAGCAGACTCATGGCCAGAGAGATCTCGGTTACGACAAAGATGTTGCGTAACAGCGATCGACGACGTCCTCCGCCAGTACCCTGAGCGGCATCCTTGAGAACGGTGCTCATGGTCGTACATGAGGCTCGAAGGGCGGGGATGAGGCCGAAGAGGATGCCGGTCAGCAGGGAGGTGCCGATGGCGAAGAACATGGTTCTGAGGTCAACGGCGATCTGGCCTGAGAGAGGGAGATCGGTCGGTACATAGAGGGTGATGGCGTTCACCCCCAGCAAGGCGATTCCTATCCCGATGACGCCGCCGATCAGGGCCAGGACAGCACTCTCGGTGAGTAACTGCTCGATTATGTGTCGTCGTCCGGCGCCGAGAGCATAGCGCAGGGCGATCTCATGCATTCGATCGACACCGCGGGCCAGGAAAAGATTGGCGACATTGGCATACGCAATCCCGAGCAGCATGAGGACCGCTCCGAAGGCGAGCAGGAGGGGTGTTTCCACATCCTCGGCCAGAGCCGACTGCAGTGAGATGGGTGTGAAGGGTCTCACGAAGTCTTCTTCGAAGAGGTAGAGATCAGGATTGTCTTCGGCCAGCTGATCTGCGATCCCGGCGAATTCCCGCCGGGCGGCAGCGATCGTGAGACCGGGATTGAGCCGGCCTACGATCTCCAGGACGTACCAGTTCGCACGCTGGAGTTCGGGTTCGGTGACATCAAGGGGGACCCAGAAATCGAATTCATTACCCATCAGTCCGTTTGGAGATACGAAATCTTCAGCCAGAACTCCGAGTACGGTGACCGAGCGGGTACTGGTTTCCACTGTTTCGCCGATAACGTCGGGATCGGCACCGAAATGTCTGACCCAGGTATCGTGACTCAGAACGACGCTCGAGGGGGGATAGACGTAATCCTCTTCGACGAAAAGACGGCCGGCCGCGGCCGTGGCGTCGAAGAGAGGGAACATCTCGGGAGTGGTCATGGCACCCTGCAGTTTGACCGGTTCATTCCCGCCGGTGAAATCCATGACCGTATTCCATATGGCTGCCATGGTTCCCATGTGAGCGGTCCGTTCCTGCCAGTCACGGAAGCAGGGCACGGGATGGGCGGCATGGGTGACGTAGAAGAGCCGATTGGCATTCTCGTACGGAAGCCGCTTGATGATGACGCCGTCGACGATCGAGAAGATGGTGGTCGTGGCACCGACTCCCAGGGCGATGACGATGATGACGGTCAGGGCGAAGCCGGGGCGCTGAAGATAACTCCTTATGGCCATTCGAATGGTGCTCAGGAATCCGCGCACCCTCTCGCCACCTGCCCGACGCCGCAGTCGGCCGTTCCCGATCTTCCCGAGCTGATTCCGGGTTGTCTCGATCCCGCCGAATTCGCGCCGGGCTTCAGCTTCAGCCTTCTCGCGGATCATCCCCTCAGCCACGAGCTGTTCGATCCGTTCCTCGATGTGAAAGGTGAGTTCATCCTCAATCGAGCGGTCGAGGTGTCGCGAACTCTCATCGAGCCGGAAGAGACGCTTCCAGTTGGAGCTGTCGTTCATCGGAAAGTCCTTCGTCAGGAAATCGTTCGTGAATCAGGCTTCACCTTCGGCAACTTCGAGTACCGCCCGCACCGCTTCGGTGTGCCTCAGCCACTCGCCCATGACCTTTTCGAGCCGCTTCCGACCTTTCGCAGTGAGAGTGTAGAACTTGGCCCGGCGGTTCTTTTCAGATACCTGCCACTCACCCGTGATGAGCCCTTTAGCCTCGAGCCGGTGCAGGGAGGGGTAGAGGGCGTTGCCCTCGATCCTGAGTTCCCGCGCCGAGAAATGGTGAATCTCGTCGCGGATCTCGAGGCCATGCTTTGCATCACCCAAGCTGAGTGTTTTCAGGATCAACAGGTCCACACTGCCATACATGCTGCTGCTCGACTCGCCCATCGTTCGCTCCTTGACCCGGAGTCCGCGCAACGTAATCAGAAGTTGATGTCAGCTGTTGATTATAACGATGCAACCACCGGCGGGGTTGCAAGAAAAACGCCCGGGCTGGTGTGCCCGGGCGTCCGGCGACGGGGGTGTCAGGTGCTGGTATCCGTGGGGGGGGAAAGAACCTGACGCTCAGTCTCCCTCGCCGCCGTACAGGTACGCGAGCTGAAGCTGCACGAGCTGCATCTCCATCTCACGCATCTGCAATTGGGTTTCGACCTGCCGTACGTCCCGGCTGCCGACCAGGCCTTCCTCGTAGAGCCGCTGCATCCGGGCCAGCTGCTGCCGAAGGTGCTCCAGGCGTTCCCGCTGCCCCGTGAGTTCGGTCTCGAGCTCCCGCAGGTGCAGCTGCGTCTCGACCTCTTCGGCTTCCAACTCGCCGGCCAGGAAGCGGCGGCGCAGGTCGAGCTGCCAAGCGATCAGTTCGACCTCGAGTGAGGCTGCATTCCTCTGCCGGTCCGCTTCGAGTTCCGGGGATTCACGCTCGACCCCGAGCCCCATCCGTTCCTGTTCGGCGGCCAGCCGGCGCGCCATGAGCTCGGTGTGAGCCTGAACCCGCTGCAGTCTGAGAGAGAGCCGCTCGGTCACGAAATCGCGTCCGCCCACCAGGGGCGCCGTCAACTCGTCGCGCGGTTCGACTCCGCTCAGGCGGATTTCCTCCAGATCGAGTTCGCGGCTCACAACGTCGGTTTCGATATCGGCCAGACTCATCTGCGCCGCTTCGACCTCTTCGGCTGCGACGAGACCTTCAACATACAGCCGCTGCGTTTCCTCGAGCTGGGAACGCATGAAGCCGTACTGGATCCGGGCCAGTTCCAGGCGGATTCCGGCCTGCTGCAGAAGCATCTCTTTCTGGCGAGACTCCTGGATCTCCTCGGCCGTGATCACACCTGCCGCACCGCAGAAGACCGAGACCAGAATGAGGGCGGCCACGCGGAGCACCTGGACGGGAGTGCGGCGCACCGGCGTACTGAAACGGTCCCGGCGTGACAGCGCGGAGCGGACCTGCCACTCGAGGTGAGAAAGAAATTCGGGGGTGGGTTCGTGGATATCGGTCATGATCTCGCACCTCCTGTGCGCAGGGCACGCTCAACGTGATGACGCAGTTTCTGCCGGGCCCGGTAGAGGCGGCCCTCGACGGCCCGTTCGCTCAGGCCCTTGTCGGCCGCGATCTCGGCCGTCGAGGCTCCTTCGAGATGGAACCGGGTAATCAGTTCGGCCTGATCGCGGCCCAGCCGGGCCAGACCCCAGTTCACGAGCGCGGCAGTTGCGGGGGAATCGATCTCGAAGCCGTTGTCGATGAAGGATGGTTCGAGATGAGGAGGCAGAGAGTCGAGGGGGACCGGCCGGGCGCGGCGGTAGGTGTTCAGGAGCAGGTTCTTGGCTACCGTTTTCAGCCAGGCCAGCGGCACGTCGGGCAGGCCCTGGCGACGCCAGTGGGCCACGGCCCGCAACCAGGTCTCCTGGGTGATGTCTTCAGCCAGGGCTCGATCGCCGCCGCAGCGTTGCGATACGTAGGCGTAGAGCGGTCTGACCGTTTCCCGGTAGATGTCCATGACGGTCGTGTCGTCCATACGATCCTCTCCCGGTCGGTCCCGCAGAGTGCTGTCAGCATACACCCGCCGGACCCGACTCATCTCTGCTTCTCTGTTTCACCGACACCCGGGGGAGGTGAATCCCACGCGAAAAACCCGTCGGAATTCGTTTGATTCATGGACGATATTCGTTCAGAATGTGAAATCATCGCTCGGATTCCAGAACACGGGAACGGTCATGTACGACCCCTTCGAACCGGTCGTGCGGGAAACCGCCTCTAAACCAATCCTGCCCCGACTCGCCTCGGTGATACTCGAGCGGGCCCTGCGGGTTTCACCGGTCGTCGTGGTCATGGGCGCCCGCCAGACCGGGAAGAGCACCCTCGTTCGATCCCATCCCGCCCTGAAGGCTCACACCTACCTCTCTTTCGATGACTTCCGGGTTCAGGAGAAGGCTCGCCGTGATCCCCGCCTGTTGCTCGAATCAAGCCCGTATCTGATCCTGGATGAAGTCCAGCGCGAGCCCGATCTCTTGCGCACGATCAAGATCCTGGTCGATGAGGATCAGCAGCGTATCCCCGGGCGGTTCGTTCTGACCGGTTCGGCGAATTTACTCCTGATGGAGAGGATCTCGGAATCTCTAGCCGGCCGGGCGACCTATGTCGATCTGAGGCCGATGACACGGCGTGAGTTGCAGGGCTCGGGACGAGCGGGAATCTGGAGCGCGTTCTTCACCGAGGATGCCGACCGGTGGACCGGGATCATTCAGGATCAGAGCGCTCCGCGGAGCGACTGGCGCGACGAATGCCGGCGCGGCGGTTTCCCCGTGCCGGCCTACATGCTGGCCGACGATACCGAACGAATACTCTGGTTCGACGGCTATATCCGGACCTATCTGGAACGGGATCTAAACGACCTCTCGGCGATCGACAAGCTGCTCGACTTCCGGCGTCTGATGCAGGCCGCGGCCCTGCGGCGTGGCGCTATGCTGCATCAGACGAACCTCTCCCGGCAGACCGGTATCCCGCGCCCGACCGTGCACCGCTATCTGAATCTCATCGAAGCGTCCTGTCAGCTGGTGCGCCTGCAACCCTATACCGTCAACCGGACCAAACGACTCGTGAAAACACCGAAGATCTACTGGAACGACAGCGGTCTGGCACTGGCGCTGGCCGAACAGACCGATCCGGGCGGACCCGACCTCGAGAATATGATCCTGAACGATCTGCTCGCCTGGAGCGCGTCCGAAATTCCCGGCCCGCAGATCCTGTACTGGCGGACCGATACCGGTAATGAAGTCGATTTTGTCATCGAATGGGGCGGACAGCTCCTGCCGGTCGAGATCAAGACGGGTATGCGTCCCGGATCGGGAGACGCACGCCATCTCCGGGTCTTTCTGGAGGAATATGCCCCGGAAACACCCGGCGCTCTGCTCCTGTACGACGGCGATGAAGTCATCAGGCTTGCAGAGCGCATCATCGCCGCTCCCTGGTGGAAAATCATCTGAACGCGGAGGTACCGACATGCGGCACAGATCACGTTCCCTCCTGCTCAGCCTCATTCTGCTCCTGGTGTCGGCTCAGATCTACTCCCCGGTCCGGGCGCAGGATTTTACGATCGAGGATATCCTCAGTCCCGCCTGGCCTTTCGACCTGGTGGCGGCGGCCGATACCGACCGGATCGCCTGGCTCGCGTATGAGCGGGGCAGGCGCAACGTCTGGACGGCCGTTGCGCCCGATTTCGAGCCGGTGCGGCTGACCGACTGGCTGAGCGACAACGGGCTCGATCTTTCGGGACTGCAGATCTCGGCCGACGGTTCGCTCCTGATCTTTGTGCGCGGGCATGACCCGAACCGCCAGGGCTGGGTCGCCAACCCGACCAGCGACCCGGCCGGGGGCGAGCAGGCGGTCTGGGCCATGCATACCTCGGGAGGCGAGCCGTGGAAGGTGGTCGAGACCGGAGCGCCGGTGCTCAGTCCCGACGGCCGCTGGGTGTACTTCGTCCGGGAGGGGCAGATCCACCGGGTGCCGACCGATCCGCACGAACTCACCGCCCGCACTCCAGTGCCCGGGGCCGGCGAGACCGAACCGCTCTTTCTGGCCTGGGGCACCAACCGGGGGCCGGTGCCCTCGCCCGACGGGCGCCTGCTGGCGTTTACCAGCAGCCGGGACGATCACGCCTACATCGGGATCTACGACCTGGAGTCCCGAACCGTGATCTATATGGCTCCGGGAGTGGATCGCGATTCCAGTCCGACCTGGTCGCATGACTCGGCCCGGATCGCCTTCATCCGGCGTCCCGGCGATTCCTTCGGGCGTATCGTGGGGGCCGGGGGAGGGGCGGGCTATCCCGGAAGGAGTCCGGCGCAGGTTCCGGGCCGGCCTGATCAGGAGCGCGAAGAGCGGCCCGACGGCCTGCGCCAGGCCGCCTTCAGCGGGGGGTACACTCTCAGCTTCTGGGTCGGCGATCCGCGCACGGGGCAGGCTCGAGAGTTCTGGCACACCGCTCCCGGCGACACCGTTTTCACCCGGGTTTCAGGTATCACCTGGGCGGCCGGCAATGTGGTCTTCCGGGCCGAAAAGGACAACTGGCGGCATCTCTTCTCGGTGGCCGTCGACGGCGATCCGGCGGCCGACCCGGAGGATCTGACCCCGGGGGAGGGAATCGCCGAGCAGTGGGCCTTCTCCCCCGACGGAGAGTGGCTCTTCTACAGTTCCAATGCCGGCGACATCGACCACCGGCACATCTGGCGCACCCGCACCGACGGCGGACGGAACCGCCAGCTCACCGAGGGGGAGCGGATCGAGACCTATCCGGTGGGACTGGCTTCGGGTGAGACCGTGGCCTGCCTGCACGCTACCGAGCGGCGCCCGCTCTCGGTGGCGATCGTGCGGGCCCGCGGGGGTGAGCCGGAGGCGGTCTTCCCCGTCCTGAGCGAGTCCTTCCCCTTCGACGAGCAGGTCGTGCCCGAAAACGTTGTTCTGACCGCCGATGACGGCCTGGAGTTCCATAATCAGGTCTTCCTGCCACGCGATCTCGAACCGGGAGAGAAACGCCCGGCCATGCTCTTCACCCACGGCGGACCGCAGCGCCAGATGCTGCTGGGCTACCACTACATGCACTTCTACCACATGGCGTATGCCATCAATCAGTACCTCGCCGCCAGGGGCTACATCGTCATCTCGGTCAACTACCGCAGCGGAATCGGCTACGGCGAGGAGTTCCGCAACGCCCCCGACCGCGGCCGACGGGGCAACAGTGAGTACCGCGACGTCGAGGCCGCGGGGCGCTGGCTGCAGAGCCACGATAATGTCGATCCGGAGCGGATCGGTCTGTGGGGGCTCTCCTACGGTGGTATCCTCACCGCCCAGGGGCTGGCCCGCAACTCCGATATCTTCTCGGCCGGGGTGGATATCGCCGGGGTGCACCTGTGGGGCTCGAGCCTGGATCCGGAGAGCGTGAGTTACCAGGCAAGTTCGATCTCCGAGATCGGGAACTGGACCTCGCCGGTTCTGCTCATCCACGGCGATGATGACCGGAATGTGGCTTTCTCACAGACGGTGGGCCTGGTGCAGCTCCTGCGTGCCCACGACATCTACCACGAGCTGATTGTCTTCCCCGACGACGTGCACGACTCGCTGCTCTTCGATCGCTGGCTGATCACCTTCAACGCCCTGGACGATTTCTTCGACCGCTTCTTGCTCGAGAAGTGAGCGCCGTAGAGGTGAAAGGATGAATAAACCCGCCCGATACGAGGAGAGAGTCGCATGATCAGGTCTCAGACTTCCATCCTGTTGATCGTCCTGACCACCTGTTTCTCGGGGACGGTTCTGACCGGGTGTGCGCATCGGCCGAAAGCCGCCATCCGCCCTGCCGATCTGGAGTGCGAGTACCGGATCGATCCGCAGGGCATCGATGTGACCGGACCCCGGCTGAGCTGGCGCCTCGAACCGGCCGGTACGGATCGGGACGTCTCCGATCGGGGACAGGTCCAGACCGCCTGGCGGGTCGTGGTGGCCGGCAGTGAGGCTGCGCTGGATCGCGATGAGGGCGAGCTATGGGACAGCGGCTGGGTCGAGTCCGATCGGCAGCTCGGGGTTCAGTACGCGGGTGCACCCCTGCGCTCCCAGATGGTGTGCTGGTGGAAGGTGCGGGTCAGGGACCGGGAGGGAGCTGAGTCGGAGTGGAGCGAGCCGGCCCGCTGGTCGATGGGTTTGCTCGAACCGGCCGACTGGTCGGCCGAGTGGATCGGTCTGCCCCGGCCTCCCCTGCCGGAAGAAGCGGGCCCCGAACGGGAAGGGAACAGGCCGGCCCAGGCCGCACCGCTGCTGCGCCGCGAATTCGCGCTGGCCGACCGGGTCGAGCGGGCCACCCTCTATATCACCGCTCGGGGGGTCTACGAGGTCCGTCTGAACGGCCGGCGGGTGGGGGAGCGGATCCTTGCGCCGGAATGGACCGCGTACGATCGCCGGATTCAGTACCAGACCTACGACGTGACCGGACTTGTGCAGCGGGGTGCGAATGCCCTGGGGGTTCTGTTGGGCGAGGGGTGGTACGCCGGCCGCCTGGGGTGGGAAGCCTGGAACGACGTCTACGGCGAGTACCCCCAGTTACTGCTTCAGCTCGAGCTCGATACGACCGCCGGAGAGCGGATGACGATCACCTCGGACAGCGAGTGGCGGGCCACTCTCGAGGGGCCGATCCGGGCCGCGGGGATCTACGACGGCGAGACGATCGATGCCCGCCGGGCCATGCCCGGCTGGGACGAACCGGGTTTCGATGACAGTGCCTGGGAGGCGGTCGAGGTGGTCCCGCGCGACGCCACCCGTCTCTGCTGGCAGCCCGCGGAACCGATCGGGGTTTTCGCCGAACTCGAACCGGTCACAGTCACCGAACCCGCTCCCGGAGTCCGGGTCTACGATCTGGGGCAGAACATGGTCGGCTGGTGCCGGCTGACCCTGCGGGGCCCGGCCGGCACGACGGTACGCGTGCGTCATGCCGAGCGGCTCGCCGAAGACGGGACCATCTATGTCGCCAACCTGCGGGGGGCGAAGGCGACCGAGACGTATGTTCTCGACGGCTCGGGGCGGGAGGTCTTCGAACCTCACTTCACCTATCATGGATTCCGCTATGTCGAGGTGACCGGCGAGCCCGAAGCGCCGCGGATCGAGAAACTGGTCGGCCTGCCCTTCTGTACCCGGGCACCGGAGGTGAGCGAGTTCTCCTGCTCGAGCGACCTGCTCAACCGGCTCATGGAGAACATCCGCTGGGGACTGCGCGGCAACCTGCACGGCGTGCCGACCGACTGTCCCCAGCGAGACGAACGGCTGGGCTGGACCGGTGATATCAACATTTTCGCTCAGACGGCCGCCTATACGATGGATATGGCCGCCTTCTTCACCAAGTTCTGCGGCGACCTGCGCGACGGCCAGCTCCCCGACGGCCGTTTTCCCGATTTCGCGCCGCGGGGTCCAGCCCGCAACACCGACGCCTTCGCCGGCGTGCCCGCCTGGGGCGACGCCGGGGTCGTCATCCCCTGGCGCCTCTATCTCAACTACGCCGATGAGCGGGCCCTCACGGAGAACTTCGAGGCCGCCCGGCGCTGGATCGACTGGATCGCGGCGGAAAACCCCGACT
The DNA here is from genome assembly GCA_964576115.1 of uncultured Gemmatimonadota bacterium. Taxonomy (GTDB): domain Bacteria; phylum Blakebacterota; class Blakebacteria; order Blakebacterales; family Blakebacteraceae; genus CAYSYY01. Next base: position 46,348 of record CAZNUA010000022.1, on the reverse strand, counting down.
ACCTCTGGACCCGTAACCGCGGCAACGATTACGGCGACTGGCTCAACGGCGATCTGGTGCGGCTCGAGGGCTTTCCGACCGGGAGCAGTACAGTTCCCAAAGACCTCTTCGCCACCGCCACCTGGGCCGAGTCGACCCGCCTGGTGGCGCGCATGGCTCAGATCCTGGGCCGGGAGGATGACGCCGCGCGGTATGACGAACTCTACGAACGGATCAAACGGGCCTTCATGACGACCTATGTGGACGCCGATGGCGCGATGCGGGGCGATACTCTGGGCGGTTACGTCCTGGCCTATGACCGGAGACTGTTCTTGTATGACTCAACCGGGACAGGGCGCCGGATTGTGGACCAGATGATGGGGATATGGAACCGGCTCGTCCCCGCCCTGGAACGTTTCAACGGTCATCTTTCGACCGGTTTTCATACCACCCTGCCGGCCCTGCGAGTGCTGCCGCTGGAGCGGGCCTACGAGCTGCTCACCCTCCGCACCCCGCCCTCGTGGGGCTACATGATCGATCAGGGGGCGACCACCATGTGGGAGCGCTGGGACGGCTATGTGGCCGGACGGGGTTTCCACGATCCCGGCATGAACTCTTTCAACCACTACGCCTTCGGCTCGATCGGGGAGTGGATCTGGCAGAACGTGGTGGGGCTTGCTCCCGACGAGGAGTATCCGGGCTATGAGCAGTTCGAGGTACAACCCCGTCCCGGCGGTGGGCTCACATGGGCCCGCGGGAGGTATGAGTCGATCCGGGGCCCGATCGAGGTTGCCTGGCGGATCGAGGGAGATGCCCTCGAGGTGGATCTGACGGTTCCGCCCAATACAATCGCGCATGTTTCGCTGCCGGCCTCGGGTCGAATCTGGGGCGATCACGATCTCGCCCGCGAGGGCGAGAAGCCCCTGCAGGAAGCTCCGGGGATATCGGAGTTCGACATCAGGCACGCGACAGTCCGATCGGAAGACCGGATAGGAGACAGATACACCGTGCTCTTTCACGCCGGTTCGGGGCGCTACCACTTCACCGTTCCCTTCACCACCAACCCGGAAGGATCGTGAGCCATGGGAGCCGGGATGTCTGCATCGGGGGCTGGAACGGGATCGAGCGCCATCGAGCGGCTCGACGCCCTCTACGAGTTCGACCGGGAACCGGTCTCCAGGGACCGTCTCTGCGGGGGCGGGTACTTCGCTGCCTCCTTCGCCGGGGAGCATGTGGCCGCGACCGAGTTCGTGATCGGGGCCCTCTTCGTGACGTGGGGGGCGGGGATTACCGACATCGTGGTGGGCCTGCTGGTCGGGAACCTGCTGGCGGTCTTGAGCTGGGCTCTGGTCTGCGCTCCGATAGCGGTCCGAACCCGCCTGACCCTCTACTGGTACCTGCGCCGGATCGGGGGACCCTACCTGACCCTGATCTACAACCTCCTGAACGCGCTGCTCTTCTGCATTCTGGCCGGTTGCATGATCACCGTCTCGGCCTCGGCGGTCCGCATCCCCTTCGGGATCCCCGAGCAGGTGCAATGGTATCCGACCAGTGTCGGCTTCGTCCTGGTGGTCCTGGCGGTCGGTGCGGTAGTGGTCACCCTGGCGATCGCCGGCTTCCGGCGCCTGGCCTCCTTCGCCCAGGTCTGTGCTCCCTGGATGCTGCTGATGTTCCTGCTCGGCTGCCTGGTCATGCTCCCCGAACTGGCCGGGGCCTCCGGGCTGGGGCGGATCCGCAGCCTGGCTGATTTCTGGGAGCTGGGCCGGCGGGCCGTCTGGACCGGGCAGACCGCAGGCGGGGGTGCATCGCAGATCGGATTCCTGCACGTGGCGGCCTTTGCCTGGATCTGTAACCTGGCCATGCATCTGGGGCTCTCGGACATGGCCCTGTTCCGTTTCGCCCGGCGGACCGGCTACGGCTATTACTCGGCCTTCGGGATGTACCTGGGGCACTACCTGGCCTGGATCTGGGCCGGGGTGATGGGGGCGGGCGCCGCCAGCGCGCTGGGCACCGCCTTGACCGCGCTCGATTCCGGAGCGGTTGCCTTTCAGGCCCTGGGTACGGCTGGAGCGGTGGCGGTCGTGATCGCCGGCTGGACGACATCGAACCCCACCCTCTACCGGGCCGGACTGGCCCTGCAGGCCGTCACTCCCGGCTGGCCGCGCTGGAAGGTGACTCTGGCGGCCGGGGCCCTTACGACCGCGATCGCCTGCTTTCCCTTCGTCTTCACCCGGTTGCTCGATTTCGTGGGCATCTACGGCCTGATCCTCGTTCCCGCCGGGGTGATCGTGGCGACCGAGCACGCCCTCTTCCCCCGGCTCGGCCTGCCGCGCTACGCCAGCGAGCGGCGGGGTGAACGCCTCAACCTCCCGGCCCTGACTGCCTGGGTCGCCGGCCTGCTGCTGGCCCTCGGGCTGGGTCTGACCCATACCCTCCACCTCTTCTTTCTCTTCCTGCCGACCTGCCTGACCACCGCCCTCGTTTACACCGGTCTGATCTGGGTGAGGGAAAGAGGGTGGGTGCGAGAGCCGGGAAGTGAATCTCCCGGTGCTTCGGATCAGACCGGTCCCGTCCCCGGATCCGACTCCGGTTCCGGCGGGATTCCGACAGAGAGCACCGGGAGGGAAACCGGATCTGCAGTCGGGGCGACTGCGAGACGCACCAGCCCCCTGACGCGGATCCTGGGTGCGGTGGCGATTCTCGCCCTGATCGGGTGCCTCGTGCCGGCCGTGGGAGTGAGCCAGGCCGGGCCCGGCGACTATCTCGAGCGGCTGGCCGCCTTCAAACAGTGGCTGCCGATACCGACCCTGCTCTATTTCGTATCGGGCACACTCTGGCGCCTGCGCCGGACCTGATTCAGAATCTGTCCGGTACTATCCGGGTGGGGACGGGTCAGCGGGTCCAGTCCTCCAGGCGCAGTTCCTCGATGCGCTCGAAGTGCGTGGTATTGGCCGTCACCAGAACCGAACCGGTCACCAGGGCGGTGGCGGCGATGAAGAGAGCGGAATCGGGGATGAGCGCTCCCTCATCCCGCAGTCTTGCTTTGAGACGCCCGAAGAGAACCGCCGCCTCGTCATCGAAGGGAATGATCTGTACCTGTCGGCGCAGGGTGTCGACGACGGCACAGTTCCGAGCGGGGTCAATGGAGTTGAAAGCCCCGAAATACAGTTCGGCGACGGCGATGGCAGGCACCGCCAGAGAGGAATGGGGCAGGGTGGCCATCCGGTGCACCACCCGTTCGTGGCCGCGCAGGAAATGGATGATAATATCGGTGTCCAGGAGCCGGTTCACGGGGTGCTACCCGGGTCGTTGCGTTCCGAACGCCGGTTGTACAGCCGTCCTTCAGTCACTTCTCTGATGATCTGCTCGGCCGGCCGGGGATCGCGCCAGGCTCCGGCCAGGGTGAGCAGATCCCTGTCGCCACCGCTGGCAAGAGTGCGTTCGAGCAGGTGTTGAACGGTCGCTGACCGACTCCGGCCGGTACTGCCGGCCAACTCGTCCAGACGGGCGAGCAGTTCATCGGTGAGGTAGAGAGAGACCTGCATGGCTATCCTCCATTAAATGCTGTTATAATATAATATAATAGTATTCACTGTCAACGTCTCTGCGAATCGTTCCGGTGGGGGTGGTTGCGTTATGTACCATATTTTAGTACAATCTGATCATGCGGCTCGATCTGTGGACAATCAAAGAGGAATGTCGGCGACGCGGACTGACTCTGTCCGAAATGCTGGCCAGGGCCGGTGTGAGCCGGAATGCGTTCTATTCCCTGGCCCGCCGCGACTCCATCCTGCCCCGGTCGCTGCATTTGGTGGCGACTGAACTGCAGCTGGCGCCCTCGGAGATTCTCGTGGATGAAGCGGCTCAGAAGGCCGGGATGCGGGTGCTTTCAGCAGGTGGAGAAAACCACGAGAAGTAACGGAGATGAAAGCGATCTGAGGCAGGACCGGATGCCATCGTCACGGACACGTCTGCGGATTCCCGATGAACTGCGCTGGCTCTACATCACGGCGCCGCTCATCCTCCTGGCCCTGGTTCTGCTCACCGAGGCCCGCGATGCGCGGCCCGCAACCCGCGTCATGCGGCCGGCCATGGGCACTTCGGTCACCATCACTGTCCTGCATCACTCCCGACGCCGGGCGCGGGGCGCCATCGAAGCCGCTTTCGGCGAGATTGAACGAATCGAAGCGGCCCTGAGCGTCTATCGCGATTCAAGCCAGGTCAGCCGGCTGAACCGCTCCGGCTCGATCGAGGCCGGTCCCGATCTGATCGCCGTGCTCGGAGCCGCCGGTCGCTATTACGAGCTGAGTCGGGGGGCTTTCGATATCACCGTGAAGCCGGTTCTCGAGGTCTACGATCGGTCCTTTACGCGTTCGGGTCAGCCACCGACGGCGGCCCGGATCGACAGTGCCCGGCGGCTGGAGGGATTCGAGCGGCTCTCGATCACGGGGAAGAGGGTCGCCCTGTCAGAAGGCACCCGGATCGATCTGGGAGGCCTGGCCAAGGGGTATATCATCGACCGGGCCGTCGAGACCCTGAAACGGGCCGGGATACGGGACGCCCTGGTCAACGCCGGAGGCGATATCCGGGCCCTGGGTGACAATAACGGCGAGCCGTGGCGGATCGCCCTGCAGAACCCGCGCGACCCCGGCGACTACCTGGCCGTGATCGAAATCACCGACGGCTCGGTCACCACCAGCGGCGATTACGAGCGGTACTTCGATCCCGGCTTCGAACATCACCACATCGTCGATCCGCGCACCGGGCGCAGCGCCACGGCCCTGATCAGCGCCACCGTCATGACCGCTCTGGCCGTGGATGCCGATGCCCTCTCGACCAGTGTCTTCGTACTGGGACCGGAGGCGGGACTGGCCCTGGTCGAGGATCTGGCCGGTGTCGAAGCCCTGCTCATCACCCGCGACCGGGAGATCGTCGCCTCGACCGGCATGGCCGATTTCATCCGGGGCGGCATCCGCGACATCGGCCGGGTTCGCTGAGCCCGTCCCCGGACAGATACGTGCCGCCCGATATCCGATCGGTAACCAGACCGGTGACGGGCACCCGCCTTGCTCCGGCTCGAGCCGCGGCCTATTTTCCTTCACCAGAGCACCTCCGACTCTGTCAGAGGGGGGACCATCAGATGGCGATGAACCGCAGGAAATTCATGACGGCGGCGGGAGCGGGGCTGGCGGCCCTGGGGCTGCCGCGCGGGATCGAGGCCGGTTCGCACGGCGTTCTCCTGACCGGTGCGGCCGGGATCGGTATGTGCGACTGGAACCTGGGGCCGATGTGCGATCCCGAGCAGATCCCCCGGGCTGAAGAGGCGCATCTGGAGGGTATCCAGGTCAGCGTGGGGAGCGATCTCGACACCATTCCCCTGCGCGATCCGGCCCTGCGCCGGCGTTACCTCCGGCTCGGCCGGCAGCACGGCATCACCTTTCATTCGGTCGCCGCCGGCGGCCTGCTCAATTCCTACCCCCTGGCCACCGAGCCCTATGCCGCTCTCTGGGTGGCCGATGCCGTCGAAGCGGCCGCGGCCCTGGGCGCCCGCAACGTGCTGCTGGCCTTTTTCGGCAACGGCGATCTGTGCCGCCGCGATGAGGCCGGCGAGTATATCGATCACCCCGAAGGCGGTTTCAGTTCCTACGAGCTGAAAGAGGACTGGGTCGAGAAGGTCGTGCAGACTCTCAAGCACCTCGTACCGCGAGCCCGCGACGCCGGAGTGGTGCTGGGCCTGGAGAACACCATCACCGCCCGCCAGAACCTCGACATCATCGAGCGCGTCGGTTCGCAGTGGGTTCAGGTGTACTACGACGTGGGCAACTCGTGGGGCAACGGCTACGACGTGCCGGGTGAGCTGCGTCTGCTCGGCAACGAGATGATCTGCGAGGTGCACCTGAAGGATAAAAGCACCCCCCTGCTCGGCAGTGAGGGGTGCATGGTCGACATGGCCGCCTGCGCCCGGGCCCTGGACGACATCGGCTATAACAAGTGGCTGGTGCTCGAAACCAGCGGGCGCCGTGACCGGTTCATCGAGGACACCCGCCGAAACGTGACCTTTGCCAAGAACACCTTCACGATGGATTGAGCCGATCGTGCGTCTCAGTAAGAGAACTCGCGTCCTCGTCATCGGGGTCGTCCTGGCCGCGGCGGCGGTGCCGCTCTTCGGGGCGGCCAACCGTCTGACCTCGACCGACCGTTTCTGCGCCTCCTGTCACATTCATCCCCACGCCACCGCCACCTGGCAGCTTTCCACCCATTACTGGGCCCGCCGGGGTAGAGGGGTGCACTGCGTGCAGTGTCACCTGCCCCCGGGTGGCGTGCCCTACGCCCTGCAGAAGACCCGCCTGGGCCTGCGCGATGCCTGGGGAGCTGTCTTCAAGGACCGGGAGCGGATCGACTGGCTCGCCAAGTCCCGGCCCGAGTATGCCGTCACCCATACGTTCGAAGCCTCCTGCCTGGTCTGTCACGCCAATCTGTACCCCGCCACCCTGACCGAGGAGGGCGAGAAAGCCCATCTGTATTACGAACGGAATCCCGAAGGACTCTACTGCATCACCTGCCACCTGCAGGTGGGGCACCACGACTCCACGGCCACCCGGGGACTGACAGTCGGATCGGCCCGGGAAGCCGCCGGCGAGGTCTTCGAGGAGCCCGCCGTGGTGGCGGGCTTCACCGACTTCACCGAACGGATACCCGGCACGACAGTCACGTTCGACATGGCAGCCATCCCCGGCGGCACGTTCCAGATGGGCAGTCCCCTCACCGAACCCCTGCGCTCGGCCGATGAGGGAGCGCCGCGCGAGGTGCAGGTCGAGCCCTTCTGGATGGGGCGGGCCGAGGTGTCGTGGAACGAGTTCGAGGCCTGGTACCGGGCCACCTCGGTCGAGGGCCGGACCGACACCCGCGCTCTGGGACCCGCGCTCCCCGGAGGCGTTGATGCTGTCACCGGAGCCACAGCCCCCTATGGTAATCCCGACCAGGGTTGGGGACGGGGGACGCGGCCGGCGATCACCATGACCCACCATGCCGCTCAGAGCTACTGCCGCTGGCTCAGTGAAGTGACCGGCCGTGCCTACCGCCTGCCGACCGAGGCCGAGTGGGAGTACGCCGCCCGGGGAGGCACCGAGACACCCTACTTCTTCGCGGCCGATCCCCGCCGACTGACTCGCCGCGGCCTGACGGCCCGGATCTTCGGTTCGAAGACTCTCGATCGGGCCGGACGCTACGTCGTCTTCGCTCGCACCTCCCGGCAGCGCACCGAGCCTCCATCAGCGGTCGAACCCAACCCCTTCGGGCTGGTGCACATGCTCGGTAACGTCGCGGAATTCTGCGCCGATCGCTGGGCTGAAGGGAGCGAAGAATATGTGGTACGGGGGGGCTCGTACCGCAGTTCGGCAGCCGGGGTGCGTTGCGCTGCCCGCAATCGCACGCGTTCCGACGAATGGCTGCGTTCCGATCCGCAGATGCCGAAGAGTCGCTGGTGGTATTCCGACTGCGACCATGTCGGTTTCCGGGTTGTTTGTTCCTCCCCGTTCTCTGATACACTCGGGTCTCCCCCCGCGGAGAAGGAGCCGGACAATGAGTGAGACATCAGGTGCGCCGAGCCGGCGCGAGTTCATCGGCACGGCGGCGGCGATCGGCGCCGCCGGCGCAGCCGCAGCCGCCCTGGCGGGCTGCAGCGGTTCGGGCGGTCCTCTGTCCCAGCATGCCGACTACCCCTATCCCGCCCTGCTCGACACCGCCCCCGACGGCCCGGTTCTCAAAGCCGGCCTGATCGGCTGCGGCGGTCGGGGCACCGGTGCGGCACGGCAGTTTCTCGGCGCCGGTCCGAACCTGGAGCTGATAGCCCTGGCAGATGTTTTCGAGGACCGGCTCGAGAGCTGTCGAGCCTCGATCCGCGAGCACCGCGGAGTCGAAGTTCCCGACGAGAACTGCTTTCTCGGTTTCGATGCCTATGAACGGCTGATCGACTCGGGCGTGGACGTGGTGCTGATCGCCACCCCGCCGTATTTCCGGCCGGTCCATTTCGAAGCTGCCGTGAACGCCGGCAAGCACGTCTTCATGGAAAAGCCGGTCGCGGTCGATCCGGTCGGGGCCCGCTCGATCATGGCCACCGCCCGCCGGGCCGACTCACGGGGACTATGCGTCGTGACCGGCACCCAGCGGCGTCACCAGCGCGATTACGTCGCGACCTTCCGTCAGGTCGCGGCCGGTCTGATCGGCGAGATCACGGGAGCCAACTGTTACTGGAACCAGGGTCAGCTCTGGTACAAGACCCGCGAGCGCGGCTGGTCGGACATGGAATGGATGATCCGCGACTGGGTCAACTGGTGCTGGCTCTCGGGCGATCACATCGTCGAGCAGCACGTGCACAATCTCGACGTGATCAACTGGTTCGCCGGTTCGCACCCCATCCAGGCGGTCGGCTTCGGCGGCCGCCACCGCCGGGTCACCGGCGATCAGTACGACTTCTTCAGCGTCGATTTCATCCATGCCGACAATATGCACGAGCACAGCATGTGCCGGCAGATCGACGGTTGTGCCCGCAACGTCTCGGAGTTCGTGATGGGCACGACGGGCTACACGAACTGCCAAAACAAGATCTGGGACCTCGAGGGCAGACTCGTCTGGGAGTACCCCTACCCGCTCAACGAAGAAGGTGAATCCACCGGCCGGGTGGCGGTCGACCCCTACGATCAGGAACACATCGACCTGGTCACTGCCATCAGAACCGGAACGCCCTTCAACGAGGCCGAAAACACCGCCATCTCGACCCTGTGCGCCATCATGGGGAGGATCTCGGCCTACACCGGGCGGGAGGTCATCTGGGATGAGATGATGAATTCCGATCTCAGGCTCGGTCCCGACCGGATCGCTCTCGGACCGGTGGACCTGCCGGTGGTGGTACCGGTACCGGGCACGGAGTAAAGGGCGCCGTACACCCACCCCACCCCTCGAGAAGTACATGTCTGCAGGGCACGGTTCACCTGCGGTTGCAGGTGATTGACGACTGCCGCCGCCACAGGATTGAAACCCTGTACCGGTACGCCGCGTATAGTTATATACCTAAACCACTGAGGTGTTAGCCGTACAGCTGGCACGATTGCCGACGAGGCCGGTGTCGTTGCTGACGAAACGGTCGCAGGAGAGAATCAGGAACCCGAATCCCATGTCTGTGCCGAAACCCTTCAGACGTCTGTTCCGGATCACCCGTTTCCGCTTCGACTCCGAACGCGATATCCGCGACGAGATCGAGTTCTACCTCGAGATGCGGGCCCGGGAGTTCATAGCGGAGGGGATCGAGCCCGGGCAGGCCCGGCGCCGGGCTCGGGAGGTTTTCGGGAACCTGACCCAAATCGAAGCGGATTGCCGGACCGTCACCGAACCGGCGGTGCGTCGGGAGCAGAGGAGACTCGCCATGGATGGTATCACCGGTGATCTGAAATTCGGCCTGCGTATGTTCCGGAAGAGTCCGCTGGTTTCCGTCATAGCCGTGCTGACCCTGGCCCTGGGCATCGGCGCCACTGCGACCATCCTGAGTCTGGTGAACGGGGTACTGCTCGCGCCGCTGCCCTATCAGGACAGTGACCGGATGGTGTATCTCTGGGAGCGCCTGCGCAATTTTCCCGATGCCTCGGTCTCGTATCCGAACTATCTCGACTGGCGGGAGCGGAACACGGTCTTCGAAGAGATGGCCTGCTACAACTACGGGGGATTGAACCTGAGCGGTGAAGGCCACCCGGTTGAACTGCGCATGGCCCGGATCACGGCTTCCTCCTTCGATCTGATCGGGATCGAACCGTTTATGGGCCGGGCCTTCACTCCCGAGGATGACCAGATCGGTGCCGAACGGGTGACGATCCTCTCCCTGGGGTGCTGGAACGAGCGGTTCGGCGGTGATCCGGAGATCCTGGGACGGGTGCTCACACTCGATGATCAACCCTACACGATTGTCGGCGTCGTCGGGCAGGATTTTCTGTTTCCCCCGGGAAGCAGTCAGGTGGATATCTATGTGCCGATCGCGCTCTTTGCCGAGAACTGGATCACCAACCGGGGCAATCACCCGGGGATCGCGGCCCTCGGGCGCCTGCGGCCGGGGGTTGACCTGGAAGAAGCCCGGGCGGATCTGGAACGGGTGGCGATCGAGATCGAACAGGAATACCCCGACACCAATACCGGAGTTCGGATCAACAGCGAGATGCTCCACACCATGATGACGGAGGATTCCCGGACGCCTCTTCTGATTCTGCTGCTGGCGGTCGGGTTGTTGCTGCTGATTGCCTGCGCCAATGTAGCCAATATCCTCGTCGTACGAGCCACGACCCGCCAGCACGAGCTTGCAGTCCGTTCCACGCTCGGAGCAGGGGGCGGGCAGCTGATCCGGCTCATGCTGTCTGAAAGCCTTCTGCTCTGGCTCACGGGAGGTGCGCTCGGGATAGCCCTGGCTTTCGGGACTACCCGCATTCTGGCGACAACTCTGGCCGGGGAGATCCCCCGCATCTTCACGATCAGCGTGGATTTCACAGTCATTGCCGGCACCCTCCTGATCGCTCTGCTGACCGGTCTGCTCTTCGGGCTGGCTCCGGCTCTGAAGGCCAGACGGCCCGCCCTGCAGGAGTTCCTCAAGGAAGGTACCCGCTCTTCGGCCGGGCGGGGCCGGCAGCGCCTGCAGGGCGGTCTGGTCGTAATCGAGATGACCCTGGCGCTGGTCCTGTTGACCGGGGCCGGACTCATGCTCAGGAGTTTCGCGCAGATGACCGGGGCCGAAACCGGGCTCGAAGCGGACAACGTCCTGAGCATGGAAATCGATCTGCCGGGGGCGAAATACCCTGATGAGGCCCGGCGTCTTGCCTTCTACTACGATCTGCTCGATCGCGTCCGGGCCCTGCCCGGGGTGGTCTCGGCCGCTACGACCTACGTCCTGCCGCTGGGGCGCGACAACTGGCAGAACAGCTTTCACGTCGAAGGCCACCCGCCGCCGGAGAACGAGGGCGGGATCTTCGCCGAGATGAGTGCGGTCAGTGCCGACTATTTCCGCACCATGGGGATTGCCCTGCTCGCCGGGCGCGAATTCACCCGTGAAGACGACGGCACCGGCAACCGGCTGACAGTGATCGTGGACGAGCAGGTCGCCGAACATTACTGGCCGGGAGAGAGCCCGCTGGGCAAGCGGCTCGCCTTTGGTTCCTTTGATGACCCCGATCCCGACTGGCTCGAGGTCGTCGGGGTGGTCGACCATGTCAAACTCAATGGTGTGGCCGAGCAGTCCCGCTGGCAGATCTACATCCCGCACGCTCTCGACAACGACCTGGGTTACTACCTGGTAGCCAAAACGGCCGGCGATCCTCTCGCCCTGGTCGAACCGATCCGGGACCAGGTTCTGAAGCTGGATCCCGAACAGCCGATCTCGCAGGTCAGAACCATGGAGGACTACCGGCGAGCCTCCACCGAAGAGAGCGGTTTCATCACCCTCCTGCTCGGCCTTTTTGCCGGCGCCGCGCTCCTGCTGGCCGCAGTCGGCATCTACGGGGTGATGGCCTTTGCGACTACCCAGCGCCGGCATGAGATCGGCATCCGGATGGCCCTCGGGGCCCGCAGCCCGAATCTGCTCGGGATGGTGATCGGACAGGGATTGCTCAAGGTGGCCATCGGGATCGGGATCGGATTGCCCCTGGCCGGGGCGCTCGGGATCGTCTATCGCAGCCAGCTCTTCGGCGTGGCGGCGATCGACCCCGTCACCTTTATCGCGGCGCCGGTCTTTCTGGCCCTGGTTGCGATCGTGGCCGTATGGGCGCCGGCCTGGCGGACGACCCGGATCGATCCGGTGGAGACCCTGCGGCAGGAGTAAGGCTGGCAGAGGACGGACCAGACTCCGTTTACTGCCAGATAGGGCCGGATCTTTCCTCCTGAGGGCAGTCTCATACCTCTGTCCGTTTCCGGCACACGACCTTCCCGCAGGCGGACACCGGCAGGTCCGGATCGAAAGTAGTCTTCGGTGTGATTGCGGACAGCTTCGGATGTTCTTTCGGCCGGCTGCTGTTGGCACATTTCTTGCGGAAATTTCCTCCGAGATCTGTCATCATCCCCGCTCGGGAGACGCATGATGGGAAACCTGCTGTTCGATCTGCGCTACGGCCTGCGCACCATGCTGCGCCAGCCGCGCTTCACCGTGGTGGCGGTCTTCACTCTGGCGCTGGGGATCGGCGCCACCGCCTCGATCTTCAGCATCGTCAATACGATCATTCTGGAACCGCTCGATTACCCGGACTCGGAGCGCCTGATCAGGCTTTTCGGGGTCTCCCCCGGATTCGAACAGGACAACGTCGCTCCCGCAGACTTCATCGACTGGGCGGAGATGAACACGACTTTGGAGGGGCTGGCGGGTTGGTGCGGCAGTGACGGGATCCTGCTCGAAGACGGAATCCCCCGGCAGGCCGACGGAGTCAGCGTCACGGCGACTTTCTTCAAACTGCTCGGAATCCGGGCTCAGCTAGGACGGGTTTTCGATCCCGGCATCGATCTTCCCGGCGGTGAGCGGGTGGCCCTGATATCCGATGCTCTCTGGCGATCTTCGTTCGGTTCCGATCCAGCTGTCGTCGGACGGACCCTCTCGCTCAGCGACGAGCCGTGGCTCATCGTCGGGGTTCTCCCGGCCGACTTCGATTTCGCTCCCGGGGTCGAGATCTGGAAAGCGGCCCGCTGGCGGGTACCCGATCCGCCCGTCAACATCGGACCAGATCCCGAGGCGATGCGTGGGGCCGAATATTTCAACGTTTTCGGCCGGATCAAAGAGGACGTGACTCTCGAACAGGCGCAGGCCGAGATGAGTGCCATCGCCGCCAACCTGGCCGAAGAGTATCCTGACACGAATCAGGACGAGGGAATCCTTCTCGAACCGATGAAGGAAACGGTGGTAGGAGATGTTCGGGGAACCCTGATCGTCTTTCTGGCTGCGGTCGGTTTCGTGCTGCTGATCGCCTGTGCCAATGTGGCCAACCTGCTGATCGTCAGAGCCACCGGACGGGCCCAGGAACTGGGCGTGCGCAGCGCCCTGGGGGCCGGAGGACAGCGGCTGACGCTGCAGCTGATCTCCGAGAGCGTGGTCCTGGCGCTGATGGGGGGAGGTCTCGGGATCATTCTCGCTCTCTGGGGAACCGACGCTCTCCTGGCGCTCTCTCCCGAAGAACTCCCCCGGGCAGCGGCGGTCGCCATAAACGGACGGGTCATCATTTTCACCATTACCGTCTCGATGCTCACCGGCATCGTCTTCGGCCTCGTCCCCTCCAGTCAGGTCCTGCGGGGCGATCTGCACGCCGCCATCCGCGAGGGGGGGGGACATCTGAGCGGTGGGCGCAGCCGCAGTCGACTCCGCAACACTCTGATCGTGGCTGAAGTCGCGCTCTCGCTGCTCCTGCTCGTCGGTGCCGGCCTGATGCTGCGGACCTTCATGAACCTCCGGGCGGTTGACCCCGGTTTCCGGACCGAGGGCGTGCTGGCCGCCAACCTCTGGATTCCCTCAACCACCATGGGCGAACTCGACGATCCCGCCCTGCACTACGAACGGATTATCGAGAACATCGAGGCCCTGCCGGGAGTACGCCGGGCGGCGGGAATCCTGAGTCTGCCGATCGACCCGGCCATTACCGGCAACATCGGATTCGATATCGAAGGCCGCACCTACGAACCGGGCGAAGGACCGGCGACCGGTTATCAGATCGCCACTCCCGGGTATTTCGAGGTTATGGAAATCCCCTTGATCCGGGGACGGCTGCTCACCGCCGAGGATGACGGCGGCGCACCCCACGCGGTCGTCATCAACGAGGCCGCGGCGGCCGAATTCTGGCCCGATGAGGATCCGATCGGCAAGCGGGTCACCTGGGACGACCCCGATACGCCCGATTTCGCCTGGTCGACGATCGTCGGGATCGTCGGCAATACTCTCTTCGACGGGCTCGATGAAGCGCCCCGGTCGGAGATCTACCGCAGCTACCTGCAGGCGCCGATGGCCTATATGACCCTGGTCGTCGATCACGCCCGGCCGGACGAAGGATTCATCCGCGGCCTGCGCGAGGCCGTGCTCGAGATCGACCCGCGCCAGCCGCTCAACGATATCCGGATGATCGAGGACGTTCTCTCCACCTCACTGACCGCCCGCCGGTCGTTCATGCTGATCCTGCTCATCTTTGCCTCCGCAGCGCTGGTACTGTCCGCAGTCGGGCTCTACGGCGTGCTGAGTTATTCGGTGGCCTCACGGCAGAACGAACTCGGTATCCGGGTGGCGCTGGGCGCCGACAGCAACCGGATCATCACTCTGGTTCTGCGGCAGGGGGCTCTGCTGGTGGGTACCGGTCTGCTGGTTGGACTGGCGGCGGCCTTGGGACTGAACCGCCTGCTGGCCAGTTTCATCTATGGGGTAGGTGTAACCGATACGACGACCATGATCGGTGCTGTGATCGTGCTCGGTCTCATCGCTCTGATCGCCGGTACGGTACCCGCCGTGCGGGCGGCGCGAACCGACCCGGCTTCGGTCCTGCGCCTGGAATGATCGCAAGCGGTTCGGTTCCGAAAAGGCATCTATTTGTATAATTAGTACAATATGTATATAACGGTGGGTTTTCCTCCCCCCACCGATGCCCGGCGGTTGTCGCGATAGCGATGACCGCCGGGTGCATTTTACTGCTTGGCCTTCCCGCCCGGGCTGACCACAATCGGGATGCACCCCAATCGGGAGAAGAACGATGGAGCGCCATTCCCCGGTCATATCAGGAGCGTCCTCGCGGACTGCCCGGTCTCGGCATCTCTTCGCTCTGTTTCCGGCTGCCCTGCTCGTGCTTGGTACCGCCGGTCGCGTCAGGGCCCAGTGGCAGCCGATCGATGGCCCCCTCATGACCCGGTGGGCCGCCGATGTAACTCCGGAAACCGTGCATCGGGAGTACCCCCGGCCGCAGATGGTGCGAGAGCAATGGGCGTGCCTCAACGGGCTCTGGGAATATGCCGTTGCCCCACGGAACGATCCCCGACCGCAGACCTGGCAGGGCGAGATCCTGGTCCCCTTTGGAATCGAGAGCGTGCTCTCAGGGGTCTGGCGCCGGGTGGGAGCCGGGGAGCGACTCTGGTACCGGCGCAGCTGCACGATTCCGGCCGGCTGGCGGTCCGAGCGCGTCCTGCTCCATTTCGGGGCGGTGGACTGGGAAGCGATCGTCTGGGTCAACGGTCAGCGGGTGGGCGAACACCGTGGCGGCTATACGCCCTTTACCTTCGATATCACCTCGGCGCTGAATTCCGGAGCCGGGCAGGAGATCGTGGTGGCGGTCTGGGATCCGAGCAGCAGCGGCTATCAGCCGCGGGGCAAGCAGGTCGACGAGCCCCGCGGAATCTGGTACACCCCCACGACGGGGATCTGGCGTTCGGTCTGGCTCGAGCCGGTCCCGGCGACCTACATCGATCATCTCGTGCAAACCCCCGATATCGATGCCGGCGTTCTGCGGCTGGAAGCGGCCGTGGCCGGTGCGGATGACGGGCACACGGTTTCGGCAGTGGCCCTGGCCGGGGATCGCGTTGCCGGCCGTATCACCGGGCAACCGGGAAAGGAATTGGCGCTGCCCCTGTCCGATCTGCGGCTCTGGTCGCCGGACGACCCGTTTCTCTATGTCATGCAGGTGACTCTGCTCGAACAGGGGCGGGTCATCGACGAAGTCGACACCTACTTCGGGATGCGCAAGATATCGCTGGGACCGGATGAGAACGGTATCACCCGACTGCTGCTCAATAACGAGTTTCTCTTCCAGGTCGGTCCCCTCGACCAGGGGTTCTGGCCCGACGGGCTCTATACCGCCCCGACCGACGAGGCCCTGCGCTACGATATCGAAGTAACGAAAAGACTGGGTTTCAACCTGGCCCGCAAGCACGTCAAAATCGAGCCCGACCGGTGGTACACCTGGTGCGACCGGCTCGGCCTGCTGGTGTGGCAGGACATGCCGAGCGGCTCCAACGGCCTGAGCCGGAACGAGGAGAACCCGGTCGCCGCCACCCAGGCGCAGAGGCAGTTCGAGCTCGAACTGGGCCGGATGGTCGACGCCTACCGCAATCACCCCTCGATCATCATGTGGGTACCGATCAACGAGGGCTGGGGACAGTACGACACCGAACGGATAACGGCCTGGGTCGAAACCCTCGATCCCTCCCGGCTGGTGAACAGTGCCAGCGGCTGGACCGATCGGGGGGTAGGGCATGTCCACGACATTCACCGCTATCCCGGTCCGGCGGCTCCGCCGGCCGAGTCCGAGCGGGCCATCGTCCTGGGCGAATTCGGGGGCCTGGGTTATCCGGTCGAGGGTCACCTGTGGCAGAGCGAGCGGAACTGGGGCTACCGCAACTACGAGGATGCCGACGAGCTGACTGCGGCCTACGAACTGCTCCTGCGCCGCCTGCACCGCCTGATCGGCGAACCCGGCCTCTCGGCCGCGGTTTACACCCAGACCTCCGATGTCGAGATCGAGGTCAACGGGCTGATGACGTATGACCGCGAGCTGGTCAAGATGGACGAGGCGCGAGCGCGGGCCGCCGCGGCCCGGCTCTTCGAACCTCCGCCGGTGGTTCTGCCCGTCGTTCCCACCGCCCGGGATGAGGCCGTTCTCTGGCGTTATGCGTTCGAGACTCCCGCCGACGACTGGTTCGAGCCCGAGTTCGATGATACCGGCTGGGCCGAGGGCGAAGCCGGTTTCGGGCGCGAGGACACTCCGGGGGCGGTCAACCGCACCCTCTGGGAGTCCGCTGACATCTGGATCCGGCGTACCTTCGACCTGCCGCGCGATCTGCCGCGCGGTTCCTACTCCGATCTCTGGCTCTTCATCCATCACGACGAGGACGCCGAGGTATATCTCAACGGCGTGCCAGCGGCTGAACTCGGCGGATATACCACCACCTATGTGGACGAACCGATCCGGACCGGGGCTCTGGCCGCGCTCAAGCGCCGCGGGAACGTGATCGCCATTCACTGCCGGCAGACCGGCGGGGGGCAGTATATCGATGCCGGTCTGGTACGGATCGCACCCGGGGGGGTGCGTTGACCGCCCGGCGGCCCGGTGCTACTGTCCGGCTCAATCGTTCACCGGCCGGTGCGTCGATCGCGGAGGAATATGGATGTGACGATCAACGCGTGTGATAATCGGTACTGGAGGATTCCGTGCGACGGCAGACTAATTTCCTGACGCTCCTGCTGCTGGCCGGGCTTACCCTTCCGGCCCCTGTCCGAGCCCAGCCGCAGCCGATGCTCATAGCCGTCATCGATCTGGATGTCATCGATGTGGGCGAGGGCGAAGCCCGGGCGATCACGGAGCGCCTGCGGGTCAAGCTGTCCGAGCAGGCCATCTTCGATGTGGTCGAGCGCAACCGGATGCAGTCGATCCTCACCGAACAGGGCTTTCAGTTCTCAGGGGCCTGTGACACAGACGAGTGCGTGGTGCAGGTCGGCCGAATCCTGGGGGTGCGCAAGATGGTGGCGGGGAGCGTGTCGAAAGTCGGTACCCTGTACAGTCTGCAGGTGCGGATCGTGGATGTCGAGAGCGCCCGCATCGAGCACGTGGCCTACACCGACGTGAACGGAATCGAGCAGGTCATGACCGAGGCCACCGCCCAGGTCGCCGATGAACTGGCCCGCAAGGTGGCCGGCGAAGCGGTCCCCGAACCAGAACCCGCTCCGGTCCGGGATCCGGGTCGCGAGACAGCCGCTCAGCCGGGCGGGGCAGGACCGGTTGCGACCGACTGGCGTAGCGAAGCCCGGCATACGGGCTGGCTCATGCGCCTGAGCCCCGGTCCGGCCAGCCTGACCGGCACCGCCGACAGCCGGCTGGAACCAGCCACCTTCACCGGCGCCGGTTTCGGCTGGGACATTCTCTTTGGCAAAATCGTGGTCGGGGATCTGATGCTCTTCTTCAACATCGGCAACGATCGAGCAGCCGATCCCGATGCCGAGGTGAACAGCGTCAGCCAGCAGACCACCGAGGATGACGAGCTCAAGACAAGCTATGTCGGAACCGGCCTCGGTTTCTACTTCCCACCCCGGCAGTGGTGGGTCGCGACCGCCCTGGTCTTTTCCAGCTTCACCTTCGCGGGTTCAGATCCCCTCAATCCCCTCAACAACAAGGACACCGAAGGCGAACCGGCCGTCGGGTACTACCTGGCGGTGGGGAAGGATTGGTGGCTGGCCCGGGGCCTCTCACTGGGGGTCATGATGCGGATCGTGAATGCAGAGCATGTGATTGTATCGGGGCTGAACCTGGGTTTGACGATCGACCTGACCCGCAATCGCTGACGAACCCCGGATTGGAGTCATTCTCATGAGCGAGGACCATCCCTCCACCACCTCCCTGGCGCTGGCTTTCGGGGTGGCGATCGTGAGCCTGGTCGTCTCGGGCGCCCTTTTCATCCAGATGCAGGATGTACGTCAAGAGGTGCGTGAGTACTCCTTTGCGGTGCGGCGGGCCACGGCCGTGCTCGGCGTGATGGGGCTGCGGCTCGAACCGGGTTCGGAGTACGCTACGCTGGAGCTCGATCCGGCGCCCCGACCGGCCCGCAGCGATATCGAGGCGGCCCGTGACGGGGCCCGGCTGGCGGCCGCCATGGGTTCTCTGCGCAACGTCCGCAGCGCTCTCGTCATGCAGCGGGTACAAGAGGATCGGCTCGGCTATCCCGCCGCCGATGAAATCACCACCTTCGCCGATCTGCGCACGCACCTGGCCGAGTATGTGCCCCTGCCCTCCGATCCTCTCCGGCAGGAGTGGATTTTTCTGTCCTGGCTGCGGCCCGAGCCCGAGGTCTTCCTGCTCGTTGCCGAGGCCCGCGATTCCCAGCGCACCCTGATTGCAGTGACCGATTCCGAGATCATCCCCCTGCATACGAGGTAGAAAGCCCATGTCTCCCACCCGCCGTGACTTCCTGCAGACTTCCTCCTGTGCCGCCGCTTCACTGGCTTTCACAGTGACGGGCTGTACCGCTTCGCCGCGCCCGCTGAAGATCCTCATCCTGGGGGGCACCAGCTTCATCGGCCCGCCCCAGGTCGAATACGCCCTGGCCCGGGGGCACGAGATCACCCTCTTCAACCGGGGCCATACCAATCCGCAGCTCTTTCCCGAGGTGGAGAAACTCGTCGGGGATCGGCGGGATGATCTCAGTGCCCTCGAAGGCCGGGAGTGGGACGCCGTGATCGACAATTCGGCCACCTATCCGAGCTGGGTGCATCGTTCGGCGGCTCTGCTGCGGGATTCGGTCGGGGTCTATCTCTTCACTTCGACCCGTTCGACCATCTCCGATCTGAGCCGGATCGGGATGACGGCCCTCGATGCGCCGGTCTACGAATTCGAGGGGGAATGGACCGAGGCGGACGAGGGGGACATGCACTACGGGCTGCAGAAGGCCACGGCCGAAAAAGAGGTCCTGGCATATTTTCCCGACAACCACCTCATCGTCAGACCCGGGCTGATTGTGGGGCCCCGGGACCGCAGCGACCGGTTCACATACTGGCCGGTACGTCTGGAACGCGGCGGAGAGGTTCTGGCCCCGGGAGATCCGGCGACTCCGGTCATGTTCATCGATGCCCGTGACCTCTCCGAGTGGTACATCCGCCTGCTCGAGCAGGGCGTGCGGGGCGTCTACATGGGTCTGGGTCCCGCCGAACCGCTCGATTTCCGGGGTCTGCTCGACGGTATTCAGGCCGGAATCGGGTCTTCGGCCGGTTTTACCTGGGTCGAGACCGACTTCCTGCTCGAGCGGGGGGTGCGGGCCTATACCGACATGCCGCTCTGGATGCCCGTGACCGATACCACCAGGGGTTTCAACCGCTTCGATCTGAGCCGCATCGCTGAGACCGGTATCACCTACCGGCCTCTCGCCGTCACCGCCCGGGAGACCCTGGCGTGGCACCACACCCGGCCCGAGTCGGAGCAGACCCGTCTGCAAAGGGGTTTGAGGGCCGAACGGGAGGTCGAACTGCTCCGGCAGTGGCACAACCGCCGGACGTGATTGCAGCACGGACCGGTTGTCAGGGGCTCACTGCCGCAGCAGATCGTGCACCTGTCCGACACCGGGCAGGGCGATCCGCTGCTGCTCGGTCCATACTCCTCCCCGGTAGCGGCGTACCTGTCCATCGAGCGAGCGGCTGTGACGGTCGGCTCGCTCGGCCGGAGCGCTGATTCCCACCCAGAGATCCTCGCCGTCGGCAGTCAGTCCGCGCACCCAGCCGCCGGGTGAGAAAAGGACGCCGGGTGGAGCGGTCCGCAGAACCGTTCCGTGGTGCGAAGCGCAGGCCAGGATCTCGCCCCGCCATGGTTCCAGATCGTGCGTGTGCTCGAAGCCGGGCAGAGGGGTGACACGCCCGATCTCCCCGGCCCGGATGATCACATCCCCGAACTCTGTATCGCCGCTGAGGGCTGACAGCGGCAGCCGCATGACGGCGGCCGGTTCCCGGCCGCGGTTGTTCATCCCGACCAGCAGGTCGTCCGGGGTGAGGAGCAGGGCGTTGAGGTGGTTGATATCGTCCCGTTCCCCGCCCACCTCGACGATCCGCACGGTTTTCCCCGCCTCGAGATCCCAGAGGTGAATCCGGTTCAGGCCGGTGTCGGTCAGAAAGACATGTTCGTCGCCGACCTCGATCTGATGAACGTCGTGCACGTCGGGGATCTCGGCGACGGGTTCGGCCTCATGCGTCAGGGGATCGATCGCGTACAGGATCACATCGGTCGAATGCTTGCGGACCCGGCGGGTACCCAGGCGCGCCCGGCAGGCGGCGAAGATCGTTCCGGTCCGCGGGTGGCGGGCGATACCGAAGAAGCCGGTCCAGCGGCGACTGCCGCTCTCCACAATCGAATCGATCGCGCCGGTTCCGGAACGGCAGAAGAGTACCCCGCCGCTGGTCGTGACGAAAAGACCCGGCGAAACGGATGCTTCCCCCGGGCGGGTTTCGTTCGCTTCTGTTCCTGCAGCCGTCTCGGTCACGCGCTCACCGCCGCTCTGGAGGTGCGTCTGGAAGAAGTACGCCGCTCCGGCCGCGGTGTCAATGTTCTCGGTAAAGAAGCGAGGGAAGGAAAACGTATCCTGCCTGACAGGGTACTAGGGCGTTTCCCGACCCCAGGCGCTCAGTACCCAGTAGCCGTCGCCCTCGGGGCGGAAATCGTACCAGGCGACCAGCCCCACTCCGGGAGACCAGTATTCGCGGTAGGTGGAGAAATCGGGCTCGCTGCCGGGCCGGTGGTCTGGACGAACAGGGGCTCGAGCAGATCGAGCGTATCGGCCGGGACCGCCGCCGGCAGGTAGAATCCCGCTCCCGGTGGTGTCGGGGGAGCCAGCTCGGGGCGGTTGAGCAGGGGTTCCATCATGATCGGGTTGCGGGGCGGAGCCAGGACCTCCTCGACCCAGATATCGAGGGTGTCGAGAGGGGGGGACCGGAGGCTCTGCTCCACCCCGCTTTCGGTGCGCAGGAAGGTCCAATGAGTGCCTTCATCGAAGTCGACGATGAAGGGTGCCTCACTCATGAGCGAACGGGTCGTGTACGGTGCCGCGCAACCGGTCAGGAACATCAGGACGATGATCAGGGCGAAGAGGATGACGATCCCGCCGAGGTAGGCCGCATCCCGGTTTTCATCCGATGTGTTCCTGTGAGCGTTCATCGGGCAGTCCCAGGGGTCCTACGAGTGGTGTTGCGTTCACACGCCGACGCCTGACGGCGCCGATTGTCCCCACCTGCTGCAGTTCGACAGTAAAGCAAGAGATGTGCCAGCAGGTGGTAGAGAAAGGGGACCGAACCGCCCGAACTGGTCCGATCCCGCCCGGACGCGGGAAAATACACCGGGAGAGGGTGCGGCCAGGCCTTATCGGAGGGCGGCCGGGGGAGCGGGACGGCCGGTTGCGGAATGCCTGTGTCCCCGGGACAGGACAGTATCTGTCACGGCAGGGGGACAGAATTCCTCAGGGCCGGGGGGGAGGTGTGCCTCCGGTCAGGGTCCGCCAGGCTTCGATGAAGGGGGCGGTCCGCTCGAGCGACTCGTTCCAGCGGGGCACCTCGTCGGCCGTGGCAAGTCCGATGAGGCCCAGAGCCAGCATCCTCACCACCCGGGCCATGTTCTCGTAGTCGATCAGGTCGGGATTGTCTCCCGGCTGATGGTACCCCTCGTAACTGAACAGGGTGCAGGCGGTATGGGCGGGGATTCCTGCCCGGGCGAAGGGACCGTTGTCGCTGGCCGTGAAGTACCGGTCGGAGTTCTGCTCGTGCTTGTAGACCTCGACACCCAGTTCCTCGCCGGCCCGTACGAAGAACTGCGGCAGAGTCGAGTAATCGTGCCCGGTGAAAGAGGCGCTCATCTCGTGAAGGCCGCCGTCGCCGTCTGTCCGGCCGATCTGTTCCAGGTTCAGCACCCCCACCGTGTGCTCGAGCGGCACCAGGGGATGGTTCACGTACCAGGTGGAGCCGAGCATGCCTTTCTCTTCGCCGAAAACGGCCAGGAAGAGGATGCTGCGATCCAGTGACGAGCGCAGCGGCATCAGGGCGTGGGCCAGTTCGATCAGGGCCACCGTGCTCGAGCCGTTATCGTTGGCGCCGTTGCAGATACTGTCGGGATACGCTCCCGAACGGATTCCGACGTGATCGTAGTGGGCGGTCACCAGGATCCAGCTGTCGTGCCGCGCCGGGTCGGAGCCGCGCAGGATACCGGCCACGTTGCGCAGGGAGTAGGGCTCGCCGACCGGATTCTGAGCCTGTTCGACCGGGACCGGCGGCCGGAAAGGGACGACCCGCGGCTCGCCACCCCCGCGTGGGGGGTAGGTACGATCCCTGACATCGGTCACCCAACCCGGCGATGTCTGGAAATAGCCGTCGTCCCCGGCCGGCTCCAGACCGATCCGTTCGAACTGGGTGGCCAGGTACCGGGCGGCGATATCGAGTCCCGGCGAGGGCGTGTCGCGTCCCTGCAGCTCGTCGGAAGCCAGGAAGAAAAGGTGCCCCCTGAGCGAGCGGACCGTGATCCGCTCGAGGGCATCGGCGACCCCCGATTCGAGATCGCTCCGGCCGACCTGGGCCCGGGCTGGAGTAGCGAACGGGGGCAGAAGCGTGACGGTGATGAGAAACACCAGCGGAAGCAGGGAGCGACGGACGGTCGGGAGCGGCACGGTCGAGTCCTTTCGTTCCGGCGATCGATTCGTGAACCTCCGGTCTCTGCGGAAGATAACGGTATCCTGAGCCGGATGTTCGCCCAAAATACGGCCGGCGACCGATCCACTGCGGATCGGCCGCCGGCCTGTTATTTCAGGGGCTTCCGGGATCTAGCGGAAAATCACCTGGAAGGGGCCGATACTGCCCCGGTCCACCACCAGGTGCTGGTAGCCGAGCTGCCGGGCGCTCAGGCTCACGTAGTCCTCGGCACCCCCCGACTTGACGTCGGTGCGGTAGCGCTCGTAGATGTACTGGCTCAGTTCCAGAGCGGTGATCTCGCCGTTCTGGTCCTCGTCGGCCAGTTTCTCTCCCACCGCTTCGGCGATGAAGTAGGCCAGGTAGCCCCCGGCGGTGAACTTGCCGGCCACCATCGAGGTGACATCCTCTTCGGAGCTGAAGAGCCCCATCCGCCCGGGGCGGGAGATGACGTCCTTGGCGAACCCGCCGCTGAAGCAGGCGTCGAGCACGAGCAGGGTGGTGCCGGCGTTGACCGTATCGAGCAGTTCGCTCATCTCGTTGTCGAACAGATGCCCGTCGTAGAGGTAGAGGGTCTCGTCCTTGCCGTCGGGGTCGGCCTGTTCGTACCCCCCGCTACGGTCCACCCGGGAACCGTGGCCGGAGTAGAAGATGACCAGGACGTCGTCGGGGCCGACCCGGCCGGCCATGGTGTCGAGCGCATTGCGGAAGTTGCCGGTGGTGGCCTGGGAATCGGTCAGCAGGATCGAGTTGGCCGTGCTCATCCCCACCCCCCGGGTCATCGCCGCCGCCAGATTGGAGGCGTCCTCGGCGCAGTAGGGCAGGTCGGAGCCCGAGCCGGGGTAGTCGCTGATCCCCATGAAGATGCCGTAGACATTGCCTCCCCCCGAGGGTCCCGGAGCGGGGCCGGGTGCCGGCCCGGCCGAGGAGGAGAGCGAGACCTGGTAGGTGCCGGTCTCGCCGGCGGCGTACGAAGTCGCGATGATGACGTAGCGCCCCGAACTCGGCAGGGTCAGTTCGATCCGGGAGCGGCTGGTGCTCCCCTCGTAATCGTCGTTCTGCAGGGTCTCATCATCGGGGGTGAGCAGGGCCAGGTAGGTGTCGAAGTCCGATGAGGTCATGTCGACCGCCACACTCTGGCCGGCCTGGCCGTCGAAGGCGATCAGGTCGCGGTACTCCCCCGAATCGAGGGTCGCATCGCCCGAGGAGAGGCTGCCCGAGGCGCTGCCCCCCATCGAGATGCGCGAGACATCGTAGCGCTCGTCGTCACCCCTCCCGCCGTAGGTGATGCTGAGTTCGTAGTCCCCCGTCTCGCCCGCCGCGTACGAGGTCACCACCGCCCGGTAGGTGCCGGTCTCGGTCATGTCGAGTTCGACCCGGCTCTGGCTGGTGCTCCCCTCGTGGTCGTCGTTCTCGCCCCGGTCCTCACCGGGACCGGCCACGATCAGGTAGGTGTCGAAGGCCGACGAGGTCAGGTCGACCTGCACGTGCCGGCCGGGCGCGCCCTCGAAGGAG
The DNA here is from genome assembly GCA_964576115.1 of uncultured Gemmatimonadota bacterium. Taxonomy (GTDB): domain Bacteria; phylum Blakebacterota; class Blakebacteria; order Blakebacterales; family Blakebacteraceae; genus CAYSYY01. The sequence goes on along the minus strand of CAZNUA010000022.1, from coordinate 21,675 downwards.
ATAATGTCGGCGTACTCCCCCGTCTCCAGGGTCTGGTCGCCGGCGGCGAGACTGCCCCGCTCGGTCCGGTCGCCGAAGCCGGTCCCACCGCTTCCACCGCCGGCTCCCGCCCGGGTGATGCGCAGATCGTAGGCCCCGGTTTCACCCGGTTCGTACGAGGTCACCCAGACATCCCACTCACCGCTCTCTTCGAGAGTGAGCGAGAGCAGGGAGCGGGTGCGGCTGCCCTCGAAATCGTCGTTGTCGTTCTGGTCGCCGCTGGGGGAGCGCACGATGAGATAGGGGTCGAAGGCGGTCGAACGCAGGTCGAAGGTGACCGTTTCCCCCTGCCGGCCGCTGTAGGTGTACTTATCGACGTACTCGCCCGACGAGAGGGTCTGATCGCCGCCGGCCAGGGTGCCTGCCTCGAAACGGTCGCCCTCCGAGCCGCCCCCGCCCGCGCCCGAGAGCGAGTAGGTCACGGTGTAGGCGCCGGTCATCCCCTCTGAATACGAGGTCGCCAGGATGGTCCAGGTGCCCGATTCGGCCAGGTCGATCTCGACCTGGCTCCGGCTGGTACTCCCCTCGTGATCGTCGTTGTCGTATTTCTCGCCGGTCGGGGAGCGCACCCCGAGGTAGGTGTCGAAGTCGCCCGACTGCATCTGGACGATCAGATGCTGCCCGGCGCTGGCGGTGAAGGTGAAGGAGTCATAGTACTCCCCGCTGGTCAGGGTCGTGTCTCCGCTCTCGAGGCGTCCGGTGTAGGTCTGCCCGCCCGCCTGTTCGGCTCCCGGCTTGCCCGCACTGCCGCCCGAGATCGTCACCGTCACGGTGTAGGCGCCGGTTTCCCCGGCCTCGTAGGAGGTGGCGATGATGATCCAGGTGCCGCTCTCGGTGGCGTCGACTTCGACCCGGGAACGGTGGGTGTCGCCCTCGTAATCGTCGTTCTCGATGGTCTCATCGCTCGGCGGGCCCAGCCCGACATAGGTGTCGAAATCGCTCGAGCGCATGTCCACGATTACGTGCTGACCGCTCTGGACCTCGATCGAATGAGCGTCGAAGTACTCGCCCGTCTCGAGAGTATCATCGCCCTTCTCGAGCCGGCCGGAGAATGTCTGCGTCGTTCCCGTCCCTCCGGTCCCGCCGCCCCCGCCCCCACCCCCGCTCGACCACAGCCCGACCCCGTAGAAACAGGGGGAGACGCTGCAGTCGATCATCTTCACCTCGAGCGAGTAGCTGCCGCTCATCGAAGCGGTGATGATCAGCAGGGGGGTGTCATCGAGTTCGACGTCGGTCGCGACGACATTGCCGCCGGGATCGTAGAGGGTCAGGTCGAGGTCGCTGCAGTCGTTGTCGCAGAACCCCCAGATCTGGTACCCGATCCCCGCCTGCAGGTCGAGCGCGACCCGCTCCGAGGTGTCGTCGTTGAGTGAACCGGTCAGGTAGGAGCGGACGAGCGTGAAGCCGGACTCGTTCATGATGCCGTTGGCTGCGTCGAGCTGGTTGGTGACCTGTTCCTGGTACTGCGCCTGGACCGCGGCGGGGGCGGTGAGCAGGAGGACGCAGGATCCGATGAGGGATGCTGTCCGAATTCTCATGATCTCCTCGCAGGAAAGGGACTCTGGGGCCGCATGGCAGGGGATTGTACCTGAGTGCGATCGGACTGACAAATACTGTCGGCGGCTGTCAGGAAAGTGTTGCCGGGGACCGGGCCGGTCGCAGGGCCGACACGGTCGAGGGTAAGAAGCGGCCGATCTCTTTTTGCTACGGCGCAGTCCCGTCGGGCAGCACCAGCCGGTAGCGCACGACTTCGATCGCCCCCGACGGGGCTTCGGCACAGGCGATAACGGTATCGTCTTCAATCCAGGTGCTGTTCCCCCAGAATCTGATCTCCGTCGATGCCTCGACTTCACCGAGAAAGTGCCCCTGCCCATCGAAAACATCGATCAGAGTCGAATCGGTATAGAGGGGGTTCTGCCAGTACCCGTCACTTGTCAACGGATTCGCGACACCCTCAGGGTGATACACGCCCGGTCCCTGCCGCACGACCCAGATGCGGTCGCTGCGATCGGGGATGAGATCGGAGTACGCCGGCTTGTAGCGGGGGATCTCGGGACCGTTCCAGGCCCACCCGGGTTGGTTCCTCCGCATACTGGCCGTTACCTTGCGCCGGTGCCACTCCGCTTCTTCCGGCAGGACCGGAACGCGTACTTCAGGGCGCTCGCAGATGACCGTACGACCGTCAGGGGAGCGGATCTCGAACCGATAGTCCTCCGGGATACCCCACACCATCGATCGGTCATTCCGGCACGACCAGACGACTCGAGGCGTGAAGGGAACACCCTGAGCACTGGAGCCGCCGTCTTCATAGTGACAGACGACCAGAGCATGTCTGAAATCGGTCTCCGGGCGTGCCAGGGTATCTCCGAGCGCTCCTTCCGGACCGATCGAGATGTACCCGAAACACACCCCCTGATGGAAATCCATGTCAGTCTGCGGAGGCCGGACGATCTCGGGAGTGAAGAGCACAGCGTCGGTATCGAACCAGGAGGGCCGGCTGCACTGCCAGGTGGTCGGCAGCTGCCAGTGATCGATGACCTCGCCGCCGGGGGTGTAGATATTCATACGTCTGAGTCGTCCGTCCCGTACAAACAAGGTGCCGTTGTGCGGATGAATGGCCAGGCTCACGGGATTGTCCATCTCCCCCGGGCCGTGACCCTGACGGCCGATATTCCTGACATGGCGGCCGTCCATATCGTAGACCCGCAGACACCGGTTGCCGCCGTCAAGGACATAGATGGAATGGCGGTCACAGGTGATCGCCCGGACATTGCTCAGAATATCGCCTTCCGGTCCCTCATCGGCTCCGATACGTACCTCCTCCGCCAGGTGAGCCCGCCCGCCCCAGACCGAGCCCGAGATCGCCCGTACGGTGGTGATCGTGCCGTCGGTGGTGCGTCGTTCGACCAGAGATCCGGTGGGATCGCCGGCCCGGCGCGAGCAGCCGGGCAGGGGCAGAACGAGGAGGAGGGCAATCAGATACAGGAGCCCGTGATGGATAGAGACGCTACGATACTTTCGGTACCGACACCTGTCACGTGACATGACACCAGCTCTTTTCAGCCGGGCCGGGCGGGAGAGCCACTCGGCGGTAAAGTGTCTCAGCTCAGCGCATGATTCCGCGTATAAAATTCCGCAATGACACGCGATACGTGCCGAGCCTGCGGAACAATACTCTTCGATGACGGTACGGGATGAATGGTTGGAAGGTTCAGAATCTTACCCTGAATCCGATGTCGATCAGGCGCGGCGAGCCGAAGTAGTGGGAGCGGTCGTAGTTCTCCGAATAGGCCGTGGCGCCCGGCCCCGGATCGATCGGACTCCCGGTGGCCGAGTAGACACTCTGCACGATCCGGGTGTCGAAGAGGTTACGAATGTTCACCAGCAGGCCGCACTCCAGCCCAAGCAGGCGCACGTCACGCCAGGCCCGCAGATCCCACTGCGATTTCCAGGGCATGCGGGCGGAACGGGTTTCGAGGCTCTCGTACCGGGTCGTTGGCGTGTAGGGCCGCCCTGAAGAACCGCGGTAGACCAGGCTGGCGCCGGCCCGTTCGAAGGGGCGCAGGCCCGCGATCTGAGGTCCGAAACCCTCGGGCAGGATCAGACTGAGCAGGCCGCTGAGGGTATGGGGCCGGTCCCAGCCGGTGGGGCGGCGCCGCTTCGGTCCCGTTTCGAGTTCGTGCCCGCCCCGGTAGCCCGCCCAGGGATCCTCGGCGTTCATCTCCGAGGTGATCCACGAATAGGCCAGCCGGCCGCTCCAGAGACCGCTGAAGCGGCGGCTGAGCGAGAGATCGATCCCCCGGCAGACGGCATAGTCCTTGTTCATGAAGACGGTGTAATCATGGGGATTGGAAACGCCGTGGTGGAAAGCGGGTACCCGTATCGTCCCCACCAGATTGCTCTGATCCTTGCTCCAGGCCACGGCCTGCAGGATGACCAGCTCGCTCAGGTGGGCCCGGCAGCCGAACTCGTACTTGGCCGCAAATTCCATCTGCAGGTCGGGATTGCCGATCAGCGGTACCGAATCCTCGAGAGTTCCCTGCAGGTAACAGTTGCGGTAGATCGGGTACTGATAGAAATGCCCGTAGTTCGCGAAGAAGACGGCCGCTGTCGACAGGGGAATGGCCAGTCCCAGGCGGGGTGAAAGAGCCCGGCGCCGGCCGGTCCGTTTGCAGGGAGCGGTTTCGGGATCGCTGGGATCGATGACGAGATTGCGTTCGGTATCCATCGGATTCATCGGGTGGAGCCAGAAGGGCAGGTCGCCCGAGTTCCCGCTATCCAAGCGCAGGCCGACATTGAAGACCACGTACCGGTACTCGATCTTGTCCTGCAGATAGAGCGAGAACTCGGTCGGGGTGTGCCGGTACTGGGTGATGTAGGGCGGGGTGAGGTAGAGGAGCTGGATGGCGTAATTATCGAGGGTCAGGCGCTTGTACTCCACTCCCCCCTTGATGAGGTGATGGCCGGAGAGCTGACTGGTGATGTCCAGGCGCAGGTGCCGGGTGGTGTCGTACTGGTTGGAGAAGTAGCGATCCGAACCGTCGGTGGAGTACCCCGCCCCGCCGACGGGGAAGTAACCGTAGGTGCGCTCATGCAGCGTACCGGTGCTGTAGGGCAGCGGCTGCAGGGTGACCTGGTGCAGCTCGTCCCCGGGGATCCAGGTCGGATACTCGTCATTGAGATGATCGAGGCGGGGCACGTAGCCGTCATCGTTGACCCAGCGTTTGACCCGCATGGTGCGGTCGTAATCCAGGTAGGAGAAGCGGAGGGTGTAAAAGGTGCTCGGGTGAGGCTGGTGGGTCCAGACCGCCGCGATCCGGGCATGGTCTTTTTCGAGCACGTTTTTTTCGTTGTGAAAATCGGTCAGGCCGGTGCCCCAGATGAGCTCATCGCCGTCCCCCTCGTAGATCGGATCCCCGGTCCAGGGATCGAGCCGGGTCGCGTCCCAGCGGTCGACACCGAAGACATTGAGCTGCTGCACCTCGGCGGGCAGGCCCCAGAACATCGCAAAGCGCCAGTCGCTGGTATAGGGCACCCCGACGCGCCGGTTGCGCAGCAGGCTGAGCTTGAGGCGCATGCTGCGCCCGATTCGCTGGGAGAGGTTGGCCAGGACATCCCACTCGGTGTTGTAACCATAGCCGTACCAGCCCGAGAAACTGTCCTGGGGATAGATCCGCCAGCCGTGACCGGTCGCGGTCTCGCGCTGATAGTAGGGATCGTGCTCATCGGGGTCGAATTCCAGCCAGTCCTCGGGCATGTGGTCGTACTCGATGTCGTTCCGTCGGGTTGCGGGATCGCGGGGATCGACCTCGAAATCGAAGACGATGTCGTCTCGATGGACCAGGAAATCGCGGGCGGTGGTGGCCGAGCCGGAGAGAAAAAAGGTCAGACCGGGCAGGCGCGGTACAGGTCCGCCCAGAAAACCGCGGCTCGTGGTCAGGTCGCGGGCGTCATCGGGGGCTGAACCGAACTCGCTCGAGAGCAGTTCGAGGTTGCCCTCGTACCGCGGTCCTCCCGAACGGGTCACGAAGTTGACCACCCCGCTCAGGGCGTTGCCGTACTCGGCGCTCACCCCGCTGGCCATGATCACCATTTCTTCCAGGGCGGTGGGATTGGTCTTCATCGCCTGGCCGCCGAAGACGAGGTTGGTGACCTGCAGGCCGTCGATCATGAAGGCCACCTCGGCGTTGCGCCCCCCCCGCACGTGCAACTGCTGCAGGCCGCGGTCGCGGTAACCGGGAATGTTGTGTTCGAAGCCCTGCTCGATGTAAAAGGAGGTCTGCAGGGCCAGGATGTCGGTCGTTGACTGAGCGGGCAGGTCCATCATCTGGGTCGCGGTCAGGGATTCGCGCGAACCGGTCACGTCGCGCCTGAGTACATCGAGGGGAGCGGTCACGGTAATGATCTGCCCCGCTTCGAGCACGACCGGTGGCAGGTGAAAATCCTGGACACACAGGCGGTCGGCCCCAACCGCGAACTCGCGTACCCGCAGGGTCTCATACCCCATCATGCCAGCCTGCAGGATCCAGGTGCCGGGGGGAACCGAGAGAATCCGGTAGCGGCCGTCGCTGCCGGTCATCGCCCCCAGGGTGGTGGTATCGCCTTCGGCTGTGAGCAGGAGGATATTGACGCCATGCAGGGGGGATCCGGTTTCGGCGTCGACGACCAGGCCACGGATCGTGGAGCTGTCACCCTGAGCCTCCAGGGCGAGGGTCGGGATGAGACTGCAGACAATACTGATTGCGAGAATCAGGGAACGGATCGCCGCCGGGCCTGCTCCGGGCAGGAATATGGCGGTGGTGAACTGCGACCGGCGGTAGCGATCGGACCGGTGGCTCATCATGGACTCCCGGTGGAGCCCGCGGTGTCTCCTTCACAATAAGCCGGCGCCCCGTACCGGCGACTCCGACACTCCAACGACGCAGGGAAACCGGAACGTGTTTACGCCCCGGACCGGGAGCGTCGGGAGAGCAACAATCCGCCCTCAATACTCCGTGTCAGGATTGAAAAGGAAATAATCGTACACTGCCCGCGCGATCTGGGCGATGGCATGCTCGCGGGCCTCGACCTCACGCGGGGATTCCTTCACAAAGGCCGCCACGACCACATGCCCTGCTTCACCGGGCAGCTCGACAAGACCGATGTCGTTGGTCGTGCGTCCGATGGTACCGGTCTTGTGCAGCACGACTGTACCCGGAGGAAGCATTCCCTGCAGGCGGGCCTGTCCGGTCATGCAGCGGCGCATGATGTCGAGCAGCTGTTCGGTGCTCTCGGCCGAGAGCAGCTCGCCCCGCCAGAGCCGGGTTAGTAGTGCGGCTGCGTCGCGCGGGGTGGCAGTATCCTGCGGGTCGGTATCGAAAGCCTCGCCCGCCCGTCTGCGCTCGGTTGCGTCCACCTGCCGGGAGAGGTGGTTGAAGTCCTCGATCGTGATCTCCCCACCGGGGGGCAGGTCGTGGATGCCGATCCAGTCACCGATCAGTTCGACGGTGGGGCGGTTCACGGTGATTCCTTCCAGGCCGAGCGCACGCATGCGGTCGGTGACGGCCTTGCCGCCTCCGGCTTCGCGCAGGCAGATATCGGTGGCCGAGTTGTCGCTGATCAGAAGCATCAGCTCGATGAGATTGTGCAGCGAGAGAATCACCCCGGGATCATCGAAGAGTTCGGTCAGGGTACCGCTGCCCGGGTGCAGATCGACCGCCCGGATCTCGATCATGTCACCCAGGTTTTTCTGTCCCGTATCGATCAGGGTGAAGAGCTGGACGGCGATGGGAACCTTGTAGGTGCTTGCCATCGGGAAGGGGTCGTCGGGATGAAGGTAGAGCTGGCGCCCCGTTTCTAGGTGGATGATGCCCACTCCCGTTACGCCGCCGGCGATCTCGGCCAGCCGTTCGATCTCGGCCTTCAGGTGTGCCAGACCCGGATCGGCCTGGGCGAAGATCAGAGTCGGTGGCAGGAGGAAGGATGTACTGAGCAGCGCGATCCCGACCCGGGCGGCGAGACGGTTCGCGATGAACCCTCGGACGGAATACAGGGAACGGGGAACCATGACGGTCTCCTTTCAGCTGGTCGTGATCCGGCTCAGGAAATAGAAACAGCGGCCGGATACCCGATCGGCGATGAACCCCCGGGTGGTATAGGTCCGATCGAGATAATGCAGAAAGGCGTGCCGCGTGGCGGCGCGCCAGGCACGTGCGGCGTCCGGATCGGTGACCTTCAGCTCCTGGATGTCGGCCGGGATCTCGATCCGGACCGAGGGCAGGTCGGTCAGAGCGAAGGCGCCCTCGAGGGGGGTGCCCGCGTTTGCATTCGTGTTCACGACCGGCACTCCGGCGGCCAGGGCGGGATCGATCGAGAGCCGGCCCGCAAGGGCGGTCTCGACTCGCTCCCCGCTCAGATTCCACTCGATGATAAAGCGGTCGGTGCCGATGCCGGCATGACGGACGCTCCCGGTATCCTCGCCGTACATATTCACGATGTATTCGGTCGGTCGGGCTCCGAGCCGGTTGATGTTGAGATGAGCGTTGGACGCTTCAAGGGGATCGTAACTCCACTTCACGGTCTCGACCCCGAGCTCAAGCAGGCGCTCGCGCTGGGTGAGTTTGAGATGGCGTCCGAGACCTGCTCCCCGGTACTCACGGCGCACGGCGAGCATGTCCGACCAGTGAACTACCTGCCCCTCCTCGACACCCGTCATGCCGAAGACGAAGCCAAGCAGGCGGCCGGCGGGGTCGAAAGCCCCCACCGCCACCCCTCCGACTTTCTGACTCACCATGAGCAGCGAGGGGGGCACGATTTCGGTGAAGCTCTCGCCCCAGGTTTCCTTCTGCAGCGCGACGCACTGATCGAACTCCTCGGCCGAACGCAGTGGACGCAGCTCGATGTCATCTGGATTGTACTCGTGGATCTGGCTCTCTTCGGTCATCCTCTCCCTCCCCTTCAGCCGATCGTGGCAAGACGAGTACCCTGGTGTCTGATCCGGCACCTCAGAACGGCAGTGCGCCGAGGTCCACATTCCCTCCGCTCAGAATGATGCCGACCCGCTGTCCCGCAACCTCGACCGCTGCATTCAGAGCCGCTGCGACGGGAACCGCTGAGGACGGTTCGATGATGATCTTCATCCGTTCCCAGACCAGACGCATGGCCCTGACGATTTCGGTTTCGGTGACGGTGACGATGTCGTGCACATGGGCTCTGATGATGCGGAAAGTCCGCTCGCAGAGCTGGGTGCGCAGGCCGTCGGCGATGGTATCGGCCGCTCCCACCGGCTGCAGGATGCCGCTTTGAAAGGAACGCCGGGCATCGTCGGCGTTGGCCGGTTCGCACGCCACGACCCGGGTGTCGGGGGCCAGGCCGGCGGCCGCCAGGGCCGTACCGCTCACCAGCCCGCCCCCTCCGACGGGTACCAGGATCAGATCGAGCGGACCGGCGTCCTCGATCAATTCGAGCGCTGCAGTGGCCTGACCGGCAATGATGGCGGGGTTGTCGTAGGGGTGAATGAGGGTCGCTCCGGTTTCGGCTCCGACGCGGGCTGCGGTTTCCTCCCGGGCCGCCAGTGTGGGTTCGCACTCGGTGATGAGGCCGCCGTAGGTTGCCACGGCCGCCTTCTTCACGGCCGGAGCGGTCGAGGGCATGATGATATGGGCCGGTATTCCCCGCAGGCGGGCTGCGAAGGCCAGAGCGGCGGCGTGGTTACCCGAGGAGTGCGTGATAACTCCGGCTCCAGCCTCGTCATCGTTCAACGCCAGGACGGCGTTGGTGGCACCACGGGCCTTGAAAGCCCCGACTTTCTGGAAGTTCTCGCCTTTGAATATGAGGGTGGCTCCGGTCAGTGCCTCGAGAGCGGCCGAGGTGAGCACCGGAGTGCGATGCAGGTGGGGTGCGATACGGCCGTAAGCCTGCCGGATGGCATCGAGATCTGGGTCGGTATCGGGGGGCGACTGAAACGTCATGGCGGCATCTCCCTGATTCTTTCCAAATATACAGGGTGCCGGCTGATCGCCTACTATCGGAACCGGAGGTCGCCACCCGGAAAGTTCGGGCGGCGGACCAGGGAGTGCGCAGCAGGAAGGATGCAGGGGATATGTGCAAAACCTCACGCACACTGGCTCTGGGAGCGATCGCACTGACCGCTCTGGCCTGCAGTGCCCGCGAGATCGTCTGGGAGGAGAGTGTCGAGGCGGCGATGAGCCGCTCGCAACGTGACAGCCGGCCGGTCCTGCTCTACTTCACCTACCACGGGTGAAGCTGGTGCACCGTGCTGGAGGATTCCACCTTCAGTGACGCCGCGGTCGCGGCGACTTCGCGCCGGTTCCACTGGGTCACTGTCGATCGGGACTCCATCCCCGATGTCGCCCGCTACTTCAATGTCAGCGCCTGGCCCAGCCTGATCGCCATCGGCGACGAGCGTGAGAAAGTGTACCGCTGGAGCGGGTATGAGCGTCCCGGGCCGTTCCTGGAGCGGCTCGAGGAAATCCGGCGCCGCTATGATCTGTATCGGCAGGGAGAAGCCTGGGATGTCCCTGATCCCCGTCCCGACCGGATCGTGGATTCGGGGACGATCCGAACCCGGCCGGCGCCGTCGGAGAAAGTGCCCTCGGCCCTGGTTGTGCTCGGCCCCGATCTCTGGGTGGCTCAGACCGGCACCCTCTACCGGATCGATCGGGAGAGCTGGGCTGTCCGGGACAGCCTGGATCTGGCCGAGACGGTGGGGACCTCCTCGGTACGGGGTCTGGCCACCGACGGGCGCCGGCTCTATGCCATGCAGTACGGCTGGACGGCGGGCCTGCCGACCTTCGTGATCGATCCGGCTTCGGGGCGAGTGGTACGCGAGATCGTGACCGAGGAGATGAAGGTCAACCGCTACTACGGTGCCCATGCCATCACCTGGGCCGGGGGGCTGCTCTGGGTACTGCACAGCCGGAAAATCAGCGCCGTCGATCCCGTGACGGGCCGGATCGTGCGCGAGCTCGAGCCCGAGGAGACCGGCTACGGGGGGCTGACCTTCGACGGCGAGTACCTGGTTGTGGCCGGACGCGAGGCGATCGCCTGGATCGATCCCGACTCGGGTCGGATCGTGCGGCGGATTGCGGCCAACTACCCGGTCCGGGCGCTGACCTGGCATGAGGGCACATACTACCTGATGGAACAGCCGGTCTTCGGCTACAATACCAGCCATGAGCGGATCCGGGTGTGGCCCGAACGTACCCTGATCTACCTGGCGAACCTGCAATGACGTGAAATCCGGCGGGCCTGCTGCGTATACCCGTTGGATCCGTGACAGCAGGCAGGAGCACGAACCCGGTCGGGTATTCAGCTCCGAGGACCTGCAAGAAAGGGCACTACCATGGACATCATGACCTGGGCCTGGCTGATCCTGGCCGCCATACTGCTCATCGGCGAGATGCTCACGGTCGGGTTCTTCCTGATCGTATTCGGTATCGGTGCCCTGGCGGCGTTCATCGTGGCTCTCTTCAACGGCAGCATCCTCTGGCAGTGGATCGTCTTCTTCGTCGTGAGCGCCATCGCCTGGGCGGGGAGCCGCAGGTTCGCCCGCTCGGTTCATCGCGGTCCGACCACTTTCGGCGTCGGGGCCGAGCGCTATACCGGCCTGAAAGGGTATGTCATCGAGACCATCGATCCCGCTGCGGCGACCGGCATGGTGCGCGTCGATCGCGAAGAGTGGCGGGCCGATTCTTCGGACAGAACGGTGATCGAGAAGGACACCTGGGCCGTCGTGGAAAAGGTCGATGGAACCCGGTTGGTCGTGCGTCCCCTCGAAGCGGGGGAAGATGCGCCGGAAAGAGTCGAAGACAAGGACGACGCCGTCGAGTAGGGATCCCTGACATCAGGCAGCGGGCGCCGGTGCTCGCGGGCCGGAACCGCACAGGAGGAAACGGATGGAATCGGTATACGTGATGATTGTTCTGGCGATCGTGCTGTTCGTCTTCGTGGCGAACTCGATCAAGATCGTCTACCCCTACCAGAAAGGTGTCGTGGAGCGGCTCGGCAAGTACCAGCGCACCATGGACTCGGGGCTGGTGCTGATCATCCCCTTCATCGAGAAGATCCGCAAAGTGGACATGCGCGAGCAGGTGGTGGACGTGCCGCCCCAGGAGGTGATCACCGAGGACAACGTGGCCGTGACGATGGATGCCATCGTCTACTACGAGGCCACCGACCCGGTCAAACTGCTCTACAACGTGGCCAACTTCTACGCCGCGGCCACCAAGCTGGCCCAGACAAACCTGCGTAACATTGTGGGAGATCTGGATCTGGATGAGTCGCTGACCAGCCGGGAGATGATCAACACCAAACTGCGTCAGATCCTCGATGATGCCACCGACCGCTGGGGAGTGCGGGTCGTGCGGGTCGAGATTCAGCGGATCGAGCCCCCCGCCGACGTGATGGAAGCCATGCACCGCCAGATGAAGGCCGAGCGGACCCGGCGGGCGGTGGTGCTCGAGGCCGACGGGGAGCGGGAAGCCGCCATCAAGGTGGCCGAGGGACAGAAGCAGGCCGCCATCCTTGAAGCCGAGGGACGGGCCATGGCGATAGAGAAGGTCGCCGACGCCGACCGCTACCAGTTGACCACCGTGGCCAACGGTGAGGCAGAGGCGGTGCTCAAGGTGTACGAGGCGATCCACGACGGCAATCCGACCCAGGACCTGATCACGATCAAGTACCTGGAAGCCCTCACGGCCATGGCCGACGGCCAGGCCACCAAGATCTTCCTGCCCTTCGAAGCCTCGGCCCTGCTCGGAGGGCTGGGCGGTATCGCCGAGATCCTGCAGGATCTGCCCGCCGCCTCGGGCAAGGCCCTGAAGGAATCGAAGCCGCCCGAACCCCCGAAATACGACACCATCGACAGGGAACCGGGAGCGTGAATCATCCGGGGTCTGGACCGGCCGGAGTTGCTCCGGCCGGTCCCGGCTCCACGGTTCTATCCCCCATCCCCGGTCGGCTCGCCTCTCTCGACGCCTTCCGGGGCTTGACCATCGCGGGGATGATCCTGGTCAACAATCCGGGCAGCTGGTCGTACGTCTATCCCCCCCTGCGGCACGCCGAGTGGCACGGCTGCACTCTCACCGACCTCGTCTTCCCCTTCTTTCTGTTCATCGTCGGGGTGGCGATCGTCCTCTCGTTCACCCGGCACCGCGAACGGGGCGCCGGTCGCCGCGAACTGCAGCGCAAGGTGCTGCGCCGCACTCTGCTGATCTTCGCCCTCGGCCTGTTCCTGAACGCCTTTCCCCGTTTCGATTTCGGCACCTTGCGTTATTTCGGGGTCCTGCAGCGGATCGCCCTGGCCTACGGCGCCGCCGCCCTGATCGTCCTGTACACCGGCCGGCGGACTCAGGGTGCGATCGCGGCGGGTCTCCTGCTGGTCTACTGGGCGATGATGACCCTGGTTCCGGTGCCCGGGTACGGAGCCGCGGACCTGAGCCTGGAGGGAAACCTGGCGGCCTGGCTCGACCGCACCCTTTTTGCGGGTCACACCTGGCGTGCTCTCTACGATCCCGAGGGATTGCTCAGTACCATCCCCGCCGTGGCGACCGTGCTGGCGGGTGTGCTGACCGGTCACCTGCTGACCTCGGGGCGACCGCGGGAAGAAATCGTGAACCGGATGTTCGTCCTGGGGTGGGGGGGGATCGCTGCCGGGGCGGTCTGGGGTCTGGTGTTCCCCATCAACAAAGCCCTCTGGACCAGCTCGTATGTGCTCTACACGGCCGGCGCCGCGCTCGAACTGCTGGCGATCTGCTACTGGCTGATCGAGGTCAGGGGGCTGACCCGCTGGGCCCGGCCGGCCATCCTCTTCGGCCTCAACCCGCTGGCTCTCTTCGTCGGGTCGGGTCTCGTGGTCAAGCTGGCGATCCGGATCCAGGTCGGGGCTGCAGCCGGCGATCCCCTCTCGCTCTACAGCTGGCTCTACCGACACCTCTTCGTCCCCTGGGCGGGGGAGATGAACGGTTCGCTCGCCTTCGCGATGGCAAATGTACTGTTGTGGCTGGCCGTGGCGGCTCTACTTTATCGGCGTCGCATCTTCATCAAGATCTGAACCGGGAAGGGAGACCGCCGTGTACCACTCTGTCCGTGTATCCATTCTGACCCTCGTCACCCTGGTTCTGGCCTGCCCGACCGGTCTGACGGCCCAGCAGGACTCATCGCCCGAGCGGCTGCCGGTCTACGATGAGGCGGCCGATGCCGGAGCCGATATCGCCGCCGCGCTCGCTGTTGCGGCCCGCAAGAACAAACGGGTGCTTATCCAGTGGGGTGGGAACTGGTGCGGCTGGTGTATCAAACTGCACGACCTGTTCCGGACCGATCGTACGATCGCCCGCAAAATTCTCTACGAGTACGAGGTTGTAACCGTGGACATCGGCCGCTGGGACAAGCACCTCGACCTGGTGGAACGCTACGGGGCCGACATCCAGGGCAGCGGAGTGCCTTACCTGACCGTACTTGCCGCTGACGGAAGTGTGCTGGCCAACCAGGATACCGGCTCGCTCGAAGAGGGGGATCACCACGATCCAGCCCTGGTTCTGGATTTCCTCGAAACCCATCAGGCCCCCTACCCGGAGGCCGAGGCGCTGCTGGCCAACGCTCTCGACCGGGCCGGGCGGGAGGATAAACGTCTCTTCCTGACCTTCGGGGCGCCGACGTGAGGCTGGTGCGGCCGGCTGGAAGCCTGGCTTGCACGTGAGGATGTCGCCCCGGTGATCGACAAGGACCTGATCGTGCTCGAGATCGATCAGGCACGGACCGTCGGGGGGATGGAAGTCAAGCAGCGGTACGCCGGAGACTACGGCGGGATCCCTGTTTTCTATGTGCTCGATCCTGACGGTTCAGTCGTGGCAGACTGCTTCAACGAGGAGGAGCGCAACGTCGGTTTCCCCGTCGCCGACTGGGAGATCGCCTGGTTCGGCGAGGTGATGAAGGCCGCGGCCCGACGGATGACGGCGGAGGACATCGCTTTCCTGCTCGAGACCATGCGCGGACAGTAGCCCCACCAACAGAAAGGGCCGGTTTGAACCGGCCCTTTTTTTCATCGGTGCACAATGCCCGCTGCTACGGATCTATGACGGCTTCGAGGGCTTCGATTTTCTTGATCAGGGCCTCGGGGTACGAGTCGTAGGTCGTAGAGCCCACGACCCAGGTCGCCGGAGTATCTGGATCGAGCCCGTTGCCCGGATCGAGACTATCCACGTTCGCCTGGGCCAGATCGAAATAATCCTCGCCGCGCCTGATGGCACAGGCGGCGATGAGCAGGCGCAGATCCTTCCAGTTGATCGAGGTGCGGTGCGAGAACTCGTAGCGGGGGATCGCCTCGAGGATCTGCTGGGCGGTGAGAATGGCGTTGGAGTAGTGGGCCGAGTCGCGCAGGGCGATCGCCATCCCCAGGTGAGCGTCGAAGACGGGCAGTTGCAGGTACATGGCGTAGTCGAAATGGTAGATCGCCTGACTCATGTGCCCGCGGAAAAGCTCCGCCCAGCCGAGGCCGTTGCGGGCCTCGGCGCTGGTGGCGTTCTGGCTGAAAGCGTCTTCAAAGTGATCGAAGGCGGTGCTGTAATCGGCCGCCTCCCAGGCTGTCCAGCCCAGCGCGATGGTGGCCGATACGTCAGGGCCGGAACCGCCGCCGCCGTCCTCGGGTGGAGCGGTGTTGCAGGCGCCGGCCGCGACCGCCACGGCGAGGATCAGAGGAACGATCCAGCTTTCTTTGCCCGGCAGTGTCATCTCTCGCTTCATCGTTCGACTCCTCCTGAGGGCGTTACTGCAGCAACAGCACCTTACGGGTGAAGACCTGTCGGTCGGTTCTCATGACGACGAGGTAGATCCCTGATGCCAGATCCCGACCCCCCTCACCGCGACCGTCCCAGGACACGATGTGACGGCCGGCGCTCTGGTGACGATCCACCAGAGTGCGTACCCGCTGCCCCCGCACGTTGAGGATCGTGATCGACACATCGGCGGAACGGGCCAGGGTGTAGCGTATCCGGGTTGATCCGTTGAAGGGGTTGGGATAGTTCTGTTCGAGCCCGAAGCTCAGATCGAACCCGACCGTTTCATCGATCCTGAGCTGATAGATGCCCAGTTCGGTGATCGAGGCCTCGACCCGACGTCGCTCGGTGTCCGTCCAGCTCTCGACCGCTGTCCACGCTTCGCCGGTCCAGCGGCAGATCCGCAGGTCCTCCGGAGACGCGCTGCCAAGGCGGGCGGGATCGTACGCGAAGGAGAGCCGGGCTTTACGGTCGAGCGAGGCTCCCTCGGGGATCAACCGGTAGGCCGGCGAGAGTCCCTCTTCGACTCCGGCCGCCATCGTCTCCCCCGGACGGGTTCTGAATGGTGTGGCGATCACGTACCCGCCCGACGCCAGGGCGCCCGATGTGAAGGTGGCGGTCATGATCCCGTCGGCGCTGACCAGCATCCCTCCGCCCAGACCTGCGCCGGCAGCCGAGAAGTTCCGGGTGTGGATGGAGTCGTTGCCGGCGGCATCGAAGACCAGGGCGTTCAGGGTGTAGTTCCCCGCCGCCGGGATCAGGTAGTCAGCCACGTAGAGCGGACCGTCTTCGGTGGAAATCAGTTCGGTGGTCAGGGTGTCATCCCCGCTCGTGCTCGATACCCAGAGGCTCGGAATGTCCGGGAGAGTTTCACGGGGCCAGACGTAGAGATCGAGGTATTCGGTCAGAACGGTATTGCGCAGCAAACCGATGGTGACGTCGGGGGGCGTGGCATCCGTGGTTCCGGTCGCCAGTTCGTATGACTCGCGGGCGTCGAGTTTGCCCACTCCCCAGGTGTTGTTCGGAACCGTACCGGTGTAGCTGTCGCTCTCGGCTCCGTTCTGCAGGGCGGTGAGCACCTGAGTCGGGGTCAGGCTGGCCGACGTGCCCAGCATCAGGGCCACCGCCCCGGCCACGTGCGGGGCGGCCTGGGAGGTACCCTGGTTGACGCGGTGAACGCCGTCGGGGGCGATATGGGAGCTGTCGGGTGCGGTCGACATCTGAGTCGAGAGGGCGGCGAAGATGCCCTGCCCGGGGGCCATGATGTCGGGCTTGGTGCGGCCGTCACGGGTGGGACCCCAGCTCGAGAAAGTGCTGTAATCTCCCAACCGCGAGGAACCGAGGTAGGAGTATCCCAGGCCGTTGAGGGCCGTCCAGCCCCACGTGCTTACGTAAGAGCCCACCGCGATGACTTCTTCGGCACAGGCCGGGACGGCGATGCTGTAATCGGCCGTACCTCCCGAAATCGTCCCGTTGAGAGTATTGTCGTAGATCCAGGTGTCGATGGTCACTTCCTCGCCGCTCAACAGCTCGAAGACGACCCACCAGGTGCCCGCGACCGGTTCCTGACCGGCCGTCTGGTCGTCAATGGCGATGATCGCTTCCTTGTCGCCGTTGTTGGCGTTCGGGGCGCTCGAGGAGGCGGCTGAGATGTGGCCGTCGGCGTGATCGCTCGTAAAGGAGAGATTGCCCGGATCGATAGGGCCGTAGGCGTGGCCGTTGGGGGAGCGTACAACCATCCTGACACCGGCCGTGCCTGAGTACCAGATATCGAGCTTGACGTAGTCGTTCCCGGTTCCGCTCGACGGGGTGTAGCTGCTGATTTCGATCCCGATCGAGTCTTTCGGAACGGCCTGGACCTCATTGACGGTCGCCCGGCCGTGGATCAGGTCGTCGGCTTCGTTCCCGGCCGCAGCGACGATAATGCTCCCCGCTCCCGAAGCGCTGTTGAGAGCCTGCTCGTACAGAGAGGTGCCGTCGTGGGCGTAGCCGTGACCGCCGAGGCTCAGGTTGATCACCACCGGCTGACCGAGGGCGGCTGCTTTCGCAACGGCCCAGGCCACGCCGTCCTGAACGTCGGCTGAAGAGAAACTGTTGTCTCCGCCTTTGATGATGAGCAGATCGGCCTCGGGCGCCATGCCGGTGTAGGTGCCGGCGTCAACTCCGTTTCCGGTCGCCCGTCCGTTCCCGGCGGCAATCCCGGCCACGTGGGTTCCGTGCCCGTTGATGTCCTGCTGGGTAACAAGCCCGACCGGCGAACCGTCGATCTCGTCGTTGATCTGGGCCGCGGTCCATTCCGATCCGTAGGCGTACCCCGTCGGGGCCGTGCCGCTGTTGTCGCTCTGATCCCAGAGGAACGCAATTCGGGTCATCCCGTCGGCCTTGATGAAATCGGGATGCGTGAAGTCGATCCCCGTATCGTAGACGGCGACGAGCACCCCGGCACCCTTTTCGCCGTAGGTGTCGTGGACCATATTGGCCCCCGTCTCCGGCACGCTTGCCTCCAGGGTGGGGTAGCAGCGGACCGCCGCTTCCACATAGTGGATGCCGGCGGCGGCGGCCACCCCGGCGACCTGGCTCAGAGGCAGCCGGGCGGTCGTCACGCCGCCCAGACGACTCCCCGGAAGCCCGCCGGCCATTCGGATCGCCGATTCCGCCCCCGGTCCGCGGATGAGCACATCGACCCATGGTTCAGAGGCTCCAGGCGGACCTTCAGAGACACCCAGGCTCCGGGCCAGGAGGGGTATCTCTCCCGGACGGCCGATCTGTTCGAGAGGCTGCATTTTCATCAGCGCCATACTCAGGGAAGGATCGAGCCGGTTCAGTTCGGGACGTTCCTGCGGGGCGGCGGCGACCAGAAGCAGGGCCAGGAACACCGATCCGAGAGCCGCCGACGGCATGGTACGCAAGCGACGCATCACAACATGTCTCCTGCTGCAGGCGGGGGTGGGGGCAGATTGGGTTTGGGGGCGTTCGGTGACTCGAGCTCGATGGAGACGACCCTGTCCAGGACCGCCAGGTCGATGACCCGGGCCGGTTCGAGAGTCATGGTGGTGATGGCGCCGGTGAAGGGAGAGGTAGCGCCGATCGTCTTGAGCTGGGCGAGATCGTCATCGGTACCGTCGCTCTCGAGTTTGACCAGCACCCGGATGTATTCCCCGAGAGTTTCGCCGACCGTACTGCCGCCCAGAGCGTTCTGCAGGCGCAGGTCGAGTTTGTTCCGGATGCGCGGCTGGTTCAGGTTCGGCGCCGCGGCGGCGCAACCGATGGCCCCGGCGGTACCGAAGATGATCAGGGCCGTGACCAGAGGGCGCCACCGGCCTTTCGGTGAGAGTGGGAATCGCATTCTCGGCCTCCTTAGCGCGGATCCGGATGCAGACGGAGATAGTCCACAGTCAGATTGCACCTCGCCCGTATCCCGACCGGGATCGCAGTGTCATCGGCCCGGAAGGACGGCGAGTGGTGCGGTCCGGTAACTGTACCCTCTTTCACAACGCCGAGCCAGAAGAAGAAGCCCGGTCCTTCGCCGGCGAAGATGGCGAAGTCTTCATCCCCCATCGACGGCGGCCGTTCGAGTACATTCCCTTTTCCGAGTACACTCTCAAGGGTCGGAACCATCAATCGTGTCAGGGAAAGATCGTTGACCAGGGCGGGCGACCCCCGCCCGCAGGCAAGTTCGCCGGTCGCTTCGGCAGCGGCGGTGAGATCCTCTGCCAGCGCACCCGGTCGCCTCTGGACCGTGTTGCGTATCTCGGGCGAATGGGTGCGCACGGGGCCGACCATCTCAAGCGACCTTACTGCGCTACCCGGCCCGGATCAAGACGGGACGGGCCAGCCGGGCCGCGGTCAGGGATGCCTGAAGGTGTCGATCCGGAAGTCGGTGAAGGTGCGGGTAAGACGCAAACCGTTGTCGGTGGTGATATCGACGTGCAGGGTGATCACTCCCGGAGCGGCGTCGGGACGTATCCGAAGTTCGAAGGGATCACCGAGGTTGTCCACATCGGCATAGGCGTTCAGGAACCCGAACTCCCAGGTATCGGTGAGCAGAGTGACCCGGGGATCGTCGCAGCGCAGGTGGAAGGTCAGTCCGTGGGCCTCCCAGCCGACGTTCTCGGCTTTGAGAGCCAGGCTGACGTTCTGCCCGATGCCGAGGGTCGTGCCGCTGCCGCCGCTCGTGACCAGTAGCAGCTGGACCAGGATCACCGGCTGCGCTCCCGGCTGGCCGGTGGGGGAAAACCGGGCTGTAACGGCGGCGTTCGGCTGTACTTCGCCGGGGCGTTCGGCCACCGTCCCCAGCCGGTGGGTGTGGCTGCAGAGCCAGGCCCCGCCCGGACCGCGTCCGATCTCGTAGACGCGCGTGCCGTTGACCAGAAGTTCGGCCCGGGCATCACCGTCGAGGTCACGGATCAGCAGACCGGGATAACCGACCTGCGGCGACTCGGTCTGGTAGACCAGTTCGGGCACACCGGTGCCGGGATCGCTGAAGATGCTGAGCCGCGGCGGGCTGTTGTGACGTTTCGGGTAGACGTACGTGCCCGCCACGATTTCGGTTCGGCCATCGGCATCCAGATCGCCCAGCGCCAGGCCCTGGATGAAACCGTCCAGGTTCTCGCTCTGCCAGAAAGGTGTGAAACTGCCCAGCCGGTCATCAAAACGCAGTCCGAGAATCCGCTGATTGTTCCCCGAAGTGAAGATCTCGGGGCGGCCGTCGGCGTCGAAGTCGTACAGGCGGGTCACGTCGGCGTACCAGTGAACCGGGATCGTCGTCTCGAGGGTGAGCCGGCCGGCGGCGTACTCGAGTACGCCCAGGACGATATCGGTTCCGTTGCTCAGGGTGCCGCCGACAACGATTTCCGGACGGGGATCGGCGTCGATATCAGCCACGTTGATGTTCCAGATCATGGCCTGTGGAGCGGACGAGACGCTTATCTCACTGGCTTGAGTCAGAGAAGCGCCGTCGTAGGTCCAGATCATGAGGCGGTCTTTCCACCCGACCAGGATTTCGTCGCGGCCGTCGCCGTCGGCGTCGGCTACAGCGGTGGCGGTATGGGTGAAGGGCACGGCGGAGATCTCAGCGTGTACCGAGCCGGCGCCCCGATCGCCCCAGACATGCAGCATCCATTGATCGACGCTCACCAGTTCGATCTCGCCGTCACCGTCGGGATCGCCGAAGGAAGGTTGCCAGTGGGTATCGGCGTTCTGAAAATCGAACCGTCCCGTCGGAGCGCTTTCCCAGACGACGGCGTAGTCGTCGCGCAGCCGATCGAACCGGTAGGCTACGATACCGGTGCCGACACCTACAGCGATGACCGGCGTACTGTCTTCAGGCGTGTCGATCGCAATCTGAGCCCGGGACGAGGGACCGGCTGCGGGCAGACCGGCCCACAGGGTCGAGACCAGCAGGAGGGACCCGATACGGGAGCGGGAGAAGAAAACGGTGCGGCGAGCAGGATGTGGAGGCACTGGACGAGGAGGTCCGCTTTCAACGGACCGCCGATGCCGGGCGAAACCGGCGGCTTGCCACTTCACGAACCTCATCACGCTGTCTTCTCGGACCGGTTGCTCCCCCGGGGTGTTGCGGGCTTCGAACAGACCTCTGAACCTCTGTTGGTTTATAGGTCCGGAGGTCTCCTTTTCTTCACGTGAGAGACGTCCGATCAGACGCGAACGTTTACCTTTCCGCCCGGGAGCCTGGCGGATCCGAGTTCGGTTCCATCTTGGCTTCCGGATCCCCGACCGCCTACCCTGATCAGATGTCGGACTGGCTCTGACCGGTACGGGAGAAATGTCGGTCTTCTGCCCCCGCTGCGGACGTGAATACGACATTACCCTTTTTGCCTACGGCCGCACGATCGAGTGCGCCTGCGGAACCCGGGTGGGACGGGAGATGAAGATCCTGTCCGGGGGGCGGACGCCACCCCCGCAGGAGGTACGCTTTGCGGCCGACGTCATGCTCGGTCGTCTGGCTCGCTGGCTGCGCATCATCGGGTGCGACACCGCCTACATCGACGGAATCGCCGATGCCGATCTGGTCCGGATATCGATCGACGAGAAACGTATTCTTCTGACCCGCGATCGAGCCCTGCCGCGGCAGTGGTGGATCGATACCTGCATGCTGCTCGAGACCGACGATCCCATGGAGCAGTTGCGGCAGGTTGTCGAACGGTTCGCCCTGCCCTGGAGCAAACGGCTCTTCACGCGCTGCACGCTCTGCAACGAACCGCTCGAAACGGTCACGGCCCAGAGCGTGCGCGGCGAACTCCCCGAACCGGTCCTGGAGACCCGAACCTCCTTCCGCCGCTGCTTCGCGTGCGGACGCATCTACTGGTCGGGCTCGCATGTGGAACGGATGCGCCGGCGGCTC
>CAZNUA010000021.1:52842-59517 GCA_964576115.1 uncultured Gemmatimonadota bacterium | reverse complement strand
AATACCCTTTACCATCCAGCGCCCCCAGGTTGCCCTGGCTCCCGACCTGCCTGTCGCCTGGTCCTGGGGGAAGGAATTCCGGGTGGATTTCTATGACGTGCGGACAGGTGATCGGTGGGCAACTCTCATCCCGGTCGATCCCGTGCCGGTAACCTCTGCCATGAAGGAGTGGTACTTCGAACATATCCGCGAACCGGACCGTGCGGCTCAGGTGCGGCGCCACATCCGGTTCCCCGAACATGCCGCCCTCATCGAGAACACCCCCTTGCACTGGGACCGCTCCGGTCGACTCTGGATCAGAGAATTCACGGATCCGACGATCACCGGAGCACCCGATCGGTATCAGGTATTCTCCCGCAACGGTCTCTGGCTCTTCACACAGGATCTCCCGTCCGGAGTGTGGCTCATCACCGCCGAGAGAGTATACTGCCGCGATTCGCTCGAGGATGGAACTCCGGTCATCCAGGCCTGGGATTTCCGGTCGGTCGAGGGAGGATAATGACAGATCGGGTGACGGAATCGTGATACCATGGTGCGATGACAGGCGCTCCTCGTCTGTGCTCAGGGCAAGCTGAATACCTGTCTCAGGCCTAGAACTTCTATGCAATAGTATCGTATCTCTCTGGCAGAGATGAATTCCTCTGATCCGAAACCGGGGCTATGAACTCTCACGAGACACTGGATATCTGCGTGCGCGGGAAGGCACGGGCGGCAGGATTCAATCCCTGCCCTGTACCGGTTCCGCTGGTTGCTGTTCTGACTGTCTGGATCGCGTTCTCTTCACCGCTGACCGCTAGTGGACAGGTTGACGATCCCCGCCTTCTGCACCCGGTACGGATCGATTCCGCACCCGTTCTCGACGGGGAACTGGATGATGAGACCTGGGCCGCGGCGCCGATCTGTTCTGAGGACTTCATCTCGTACTGGACGGTGTCGGGCGAGGTCCTGCCCTATCGTACCCGCGTGTGGGCCGCATATGATGCCGATAATCTGTACTTCGCTTTCTCCTGTTCCGACCCCGCCCCGGGGCAGATGACAACCTCGGTCCGCAGCCGGGATAACATCTGGGAAGAAGACTGGGTCGGTGTCGGGCTCGATGCCGCCGGAAACGGGCAGGGTCTGTATCAGTTTCACGTCAACCCCAATGGAATCCAGGGAGACCAGCTCTGTCTGGCATCGACCGGCGTCAACGATACCTCGGTCGACTGGGTGTGGTACTGCGGCGCCCGAATCGTCGATGACGGGTATACCGTCGAGATCAGGATTCCCCTGCGCAGTCTCCGCTTTCAGAGCGGTGACGAAGTCCGCATGGGAGTGATCTTTTTCCGGCGGATCAACCGCTTGAACCTGGAAGGAACCTGGCCCGAAGTACCCGTCGGACAGGGTTTTCTGGGGCACACGCAGGTGATCGCCTATGAAGGACTGAACAACCAGCGCAAGATCGAGATCCTGCCCGCCTTTACGTCCGGTTCGATTCAGGACCGGCTCGATCCCGACCATTGGTCGTCGATGGAGACAGTCAACGAGGTCGGAGTATCCATGAAGTACAACCTCACCTCCTCCCTGGCAGTCGAAGCCACCCTCAATCCCGATTTCAGCCAGGTCGAGAGCGATGCCTTCCAGATCGAGGTGAACCAGCGTTACCCGCTCTTCTTCACCGAGAAGCGTCCCTTCTTCATGGAATCGGGCAATCTCTTCAACCTCGCCGGCACGAGTGAAGAGAGCAACATGCGGACGACCGTTCACACGCGGTACATCGTCGATCCGCAGTGGGGCGCCAAACTGACCGGCGAAGCCGGCCGGACCACTTTTTCCCTGCTGGGCGCCGGTGATGAATCAGCGGGCCGGGAGTACGAGGCCGGGAGCAATCCCTATCCCGGCCGGAACGCCGATTTCACGATCGGGCGGATCAAGCACTCGCTGGGGGGTGAGAACTATACCGGCGCACTCTACAGCGGTCGGGAGTGGGGAGAAAGCTACAATCGGGTTCTCGGGGCCGACCTGTTCCTCCGCTTCAGGGAGTACCAGACCATTTACAGCCACGTTCTCTATTCGACCACTCGTGCCCCGATGGCTGAAAGTGCCGTCAACGGGAGCGCCTTCCATTTCACCTGGGACTATTATTCGCAACCGCTCGAGGCTCAGCTGATGTTCGAGCACTTCGACGACGATTTCGACATGGATACGGCCTACTTCAGGCGCACGGGCTTTTCTCATCTCTATTACTATCTCTGCCCGCTTTTCTACCCCGATCCCGATGTCTTCCCCCATATCCGACGGCTGCGTGTTTTTACCTACGGCTTCTTCCGTCATAACCGGGTGAGCGAGCTGAATGAGTACTTCACCCAGATCGTGATCAATCCGTTCATGGCCTGGAACGGCTGGTTTCGTATCGATGCCAACCTCAACGGTGAGAGCTGGGGAGGTGTCGTCTATCACAAGCGGTTCTACCGTTTTTGGAGCGGCGTGCAGTTCACACGGTGGTTGAACGTCTTCTCCATTTTCCGGATCGGGGATGCGATCTTCTACGATCCGCTCAATCATTATATGGGCGACTCGATCAACTGGCGCTTTCAGGTGACGCTCCAACCGACCGAGAACTTCAATCAGTTCTTTTCCTATGTGTATGAAACGCTGGAAAATCCCGCTACGGGGCGGAATCAGTACACGGTGGGCATCCTGCAGTCGCGGACGACCTATCAGTTCAACGAATATTTCTTCGTGCGCGCGCTGTTCAACTACGACAGCCACCGTGAGGTGATACTGACAGATTTGCTGGCCTCATTCACTCTGATCCCGGGTACGGTCATGCATCTCGGATACGGTTCGTTGCACGAGAACCTGGAATGGCGGGATGACGAGTGGCTTGATGATTCCGCCTGCCGGACATTCTACCAGCGATCGCGAAGCATATTCTTCAAAGCCAGCTACCTCTTTCGGTTCTAGTGCCTTGGGGCGTGAGTTGGCTGAAAAAACAGCTTGTGACTCAGGGCGCCAGAAACGGTACGGTATGAGGTCCCGACGTACATGACGGATCTCTTCCGTTCGTGACCGTCGGCGGGAAGTAATGCCCACGGGCAGGTGACCGGCTGAACGGGCTGATGACGGAGGTGATATCGACTATGCGCTATCCCGGTATCGTTCTTGTTGGGTGTATGACGGTTCTGTTTCTGACTGCCTGCGCGCAGCAAAGCTCAGCACCCTTTGAAGAACGCCTCGAGAACGGGGTACGGGTCCGGGCTTACACTCAGCCGATCCCGCCGGTGGTGAATCCCTATACCGTCGGGGACCCGATAACCTACGGGTCCGGACAATCCGAAGAGACCTATCTGCTCAGCTCGGCGGGTTTCGCGGGCCGTTTGCCGGACGGTGTCGTCCTCGTCACCGATCTGCGCGAAGGATGCCTGCATCGTTTCGCCCCCGACGGCCGCTGGCTGGGTTCTTTCGGTCGCCCGGGGCCGGGACCGCAGGAGTTCGGTCGGTTTCCCCAACCGGTTGTGGTCGGCGACGAAATCCTGGTCTGGGTGCCGGCGAACCAGCGCCTGTTGCGCTTCGAGTCCGGCGGCACCTTCCTGGAGGGCCGACACTGCGAGGTGCGCATCGGTTCCGCTCCGGTGCCGGTCAGCGGTACAGCCGGGTCTGAGTATATCACCCTCTACTCTTCGCTGATGATGCCCTATACGGGAGTTGAAACCGCTACTGTCAGGTACGGGGTATTCCAGGTGAATACGGAGCTGACCCGGAGCGATACCCTGCTCTACCGGGAAGGGCAGGGGGAGGGTTTCTGGATCGGTCAGGGTTTTAACCTGCAGCCCCTGCAGCCGCTCTTTCCCCCCTGGGCGGTCGCTCCCGATCGCCCGCTGGCACTCGGGTGGACCGACCGCTATCGGATCGATTTCATCCCCCTGCAGGGTCAGGACTCCCTCGCGGTCGAACTCCCTCTTGAAGGACCCCTTGTGACCGATGAGGAAAAGGAGACGGAGATCGCCCGTTACCGGCGTCGGGGCAACGAAGAGACCGCCCGACGCCACCTCGAGTTCCCCGACCGCAAGGCAGCCATCCGCTGGATGGTATGGGCCGGAGACGGCAGGTTGTGGGTGGAGGATCACACGCCTGTGCCGGGCGAGGAGGAGGGTCGGCACTACAACCTCTTCACCGCCGCCGGGGAGTGGGTGGCGAGCCAGGTCCTGCCCGATCGTCCTGCTGCCGTCATGGGCGACGGTTTCTACCGCAATGAGGAGAACGAGGCCGGCGAACCGGTCATCAGGTTCTATCCTTTCGAGAGGACCGTCCGGGAGCGGTGAGGCCGGTCTGTCCGGCTGAGGGTGAAATCCGGTCGGGTTGCTTTTCACCGGGAGTGAGAGTACGTTTCCTTCCGTACCCTCTGGACCGTGCGGTGGTCATGGAAACCCGTCCGACAACGTGGATCCTCTCGATCCTGCTCATCCTGTCCGGTGTAATCCTGTTGCTGGAGAGCTATGGCATCGTCGAGGGCATCTCCCGTTTGTGGCCGGTTTTTCCCTGCATCCTCGGGATCGGTTTCATCCTTCTGTTCGCACGCAAGCGATCAGATATTACCGTGTTGATCATCGGAACCTTCCTGGTGTGGGTCAGCCTGCTGTTCTTTTTCCTCAACTTCACCGCCTGGCGTCTGCTGGCCGATCTCTGGCCGCTGTTCGTCCTGTTCCTGGGCTTCTCTTTTCTGGCCCCGGTTCTCTGGGTCGGGAAGCGGGGAGTATTCGTCCCCCTGGCGATTATTCTCATCATCCTGGGAGCGGCCTTCCTGCTCGTCTTCACCATAGATCCACGGCTCTGGCCCGCTACGCTCGTCCTGTTCGGGATCAGCCTGCTTATCATCAACCGCTACGACCGGGCGCAAGAGAAGCTGACATACATGTGATTCATCGGCCGGTAGGGGGTGCCGGCCGTACTGCCAAACGGATTGTGATCAAAAATGAAGAAAAAAGTCATCATCATCGAACCGCGGGGCGGGCGGGCGAACGTCTTCGCCGATTACCTCAACCTGCCGCTCATGGGCACTCTCTATCTCGGCACGATCCTCAAAGAGGCGGGCTATGAGGTCAGGATTCTGAACGAGAATTTCCTGGGCCGTGACGTGGCCCTGCGCGAGCTCGAGGCCGACTACCTGCTGCTGAGCCTGTTGACGCCGACCGCCGAACGAGGCTATGAGATCGCCCGCACCTTTCGCACCCTCAATCCCCGTGCCGTGACGGTCATCGGGGGTATCCATCCCTCCTTTCTGCCAGAAGAAGCCGCCGAGTGCGCCGATTACGTGGTAACAGGCGAGGGCGAGGAAATCATTGTCGATCTGCTCCGGAACGGCAGTGACGAGAAAATCGTCAACGCCCCGCGACTCATTGATCTGGAAAGTGTACCGATACCCGATTTCGATCTTCTGGTGAACCGGCGCAAGCTGCGCATCACACCCACCATGACGTCACGGGGGTGTCCCTTCGGCTGCAACTTCTGCGCGGTCACCGAGATGTTCGGTCGCGGGTACCGGATGCACTCGATCGAGCGGGTGATGGAGGAACTCGGGCGAATCCGGACCAGGCGGGCGTTCATTTACGACGACAATTTCGCGGCCAATCCGAAGCGGACCCACGAACTGCTGGACAGGATGATCGAGGCTTCGCTGCCCTTCAAGTGGTCTACCCAGGTCCGGGCCGATGTGACCCGCGATACCGAACTCGTTGCGAAGATGAAGCAGGCCGGTTGCCATCGGGTATACATCGGATTCGAATCGATCAATCCGGCGACCCTGGAGGGCCTCGAGAAGAAACAGTCCCCCGAAGATGTCCGCCAGGCGATCCGCGTCTTCCGGGACAACGACATCGGCATCCACGGCATGTTCATGTTCGGCAGCGACGAGGATCAGACTCCGGTTTTCCGCGAAACTGCGGCTTTCTGCCGCAGGAACAGGATCAATTCGGTCCAGTTCATGATTCTCACCCCTTTGCCGGGAACGGGTTTCTACAAACGAATGGAGCGCGAGAACCGGCTGCTGCATCGCATGTGGCAGTACTACGACGGCATGCACGCGGTCTTCAAACCCCGGAATTTCACACCGGCTGAACTCCAGGACGGTGCCGTTTCGGCGTTCGAGGATTTCTATTCCTACTTCAGTCTGATGAACAATGCGCTCAATATCTTTTTCGAGACCGCCCGTAGTGTGGCCACGTCTTTTATCTCGGGATTCCGGGTCCCGTCGATGCGCGACTCTGTCATCACGCTGCAGGCCAAGGTCATTATCAGGCGGTGGAAAAAAATCAATCGCGATTACGTTTTGTACCTGCGCGGGATGAAGCGGAATAAGGTTACCGAATCAAAAGCGTGACAGCGGGGCCGGTTCGCTGTGAGTGACAGATTGAATCATATCTGCTCGTTGTGGTAAGCGCTGATCACTGAGAAGACCGTATCGATCTGTTCCGATTCGGGCAGGACCGACCGGATTCTCTCCAGGTAGCGTCTCTCCCGGATGTCCCGGAAGGTCGGGGCGAAATTGATATCGAAGATCCAGCCGACCTGCAGCAGCTTGAAGTCGTTGAGATTCTTCACATGAGCTATATCCACGATCCGGCGCTCCCGCAGGTCCTCACAGACAGCCTCCGAGACACCGGGCGTATCGGGCAGGCCCAGTTCGAGGGCATCGTT
>CAZNUA010000021.1:11912-52742 GCA_964576115.1 uncultured Gemmatimonadota bacterium | reverse complement strand
AGACAGCCTCCGAGACACCGGGCGTATCGGGCAGGCCCAGTTCGAGGGCATCGTTCCGCCGGCCGTTGTCGCGATGATAGTACTCGATGACCACCCGCCAGATGTCGAGCTTGTCGGCGTCGCGCAGCAGTTTCGAGAAGAACAGGACCGCCTCTGACTCCTGCGAGGGCAGGACAGCCCGGTTGTGGTAGCGGATGGCGCGGACGATCAGGTCGCGTACCCCGGACTCGAACCGGTGCAGAACGTCGTGTTGCTCCAGGATTGAAAGACCGAGTTCGGCGTGATTTTCCGAGTCGCGGTCAACGAAGGTGCCGTAGCGGGCGTACTGCTCGAAACGGCCGATATCGTGCAGGCGGGCGATGACGTCGGCCAGGAGCAGCTCGCACTCGTCCAGGTCCAGCCGGCGACCGATACTGCCGATCTCGTCACAAACCCGCCGGGTGTGTTCTTCCTTGAGGATGATGTTCCGCTGTTCTTCATCATCGCCGGTCTTGAACGACTGCACGTAGTCGTCAAACCAGTCCTCGACCGCACGGACGTCTTCTTCCCGTATCGGCACTGTCATCGGTTCCGCGCTCTTTTCACCACGAATTCCCCCCGGCGCGTGCCCACCCGTCCGGCGACCAGATCGCACTTGGTGATCAGCAGAAAATAGATATTCCGGTTCACTTCGAGGAGTCCTTCCAGGTTCCCCTGGCCTTTGGCAATGATGACATCCGCTGTGTCGAAGATATGCCTGAATTCATCAGAGGCGGTCTCGAGAACTACACCGGGGCTGTCGTCGCCGGTGGTGATGATCCGGGCCACGTCCTCGATGCCGACGCTACGGGCGTCCTCGATGGTGGCATCGTTGATCACCGGTCCGCCGCGGACCGCGAAGTATTTTTCGGGACAATCGATATGTTCGAGGAACAATCGGTCCAGGACGATCTCGCCGCAATTGTCGCCGATGTAGAGCAGTGTATCGGCTGAGGCCAGATCGTGACGGAGAGCCTGCGAATCGTCGATCGCCAACGGGGTCGTCAGGACCCGTTCAATGGTTTCCATGACATCGTACTGATGCCGGGGACCGAAATCGATGACATTGCCTGCAATGGCCAGGCGCAGGGCTGTGTCGAAGGGATCGTCGGAGCCTGTGACCAGGGCTTCGAAGTCCGCATACCGCTCGAGCATCAGGCGGTTGGATTCATCCTTGATCGCCCGGTAGGGATCGGGATCGTCCAGTTCGGAGCGGATCATCCGGTGTAACTCGCGCCCCAGAACGGGCGGCGATTGCCGGTAATCAGCCCCGGCCAGAAAATCCAGCAGGCGGCGCATGCCCGCTTCGTGTGCTTCCTCGGGCAGCATCCCGGCCCGGACCAGGCGGGTGTAGCTGTCCACGATGCAGGGAATGCAGTCGAGCGAGATGTCCATTGCCGCCTCTTCCTTCTACTCCATGGTCGTCCTCGGGGAAGGTTGTACCGAGAGAACGCGTCGTGATCAGCTCCCTGTCTGCATGGGTAACCCTTCTTCGTCGGGAATACCAGGATATAGAGCCATTTTCGCCATCCTCGATCCGGGAGAGGAAGTGCCCGTTCTGGATGAAGCCACGTTGTGCTGGCCATTCTGCCGTACCCAGGTACTCTCCCTCGGGGCTCAAGACCCTGTAGGTAGTAGCCCCGGGGACATCGGCTGAACCGGAATAATCGAAGTGATCCTGCATCCAGATGAATCCGGCATCATCAACCGTGATCCAGCCCCAGAGTGATTTGTCCTTCGGGAATGTCTCGTGCTTCTCATATTCCCGATAGAACTGTCTGACACGTTCCTCTTCCTCGCGTCGGATGCGCGCCTGCCACCACGCGTGGTGATTGGCCTGGTCAGTGTCAGTGACAGGTTCACGACGGAAGTCCAGTCTCAGAATCCGAGCGATTTCACCATCAAGGGAATGCCAGGCCAGGTTGGGGTCATCTGATGCAGAGAGTGTCTGTGCCAGAGAGCCGTCGGGGCGGAACACGGTCGTGCGACTGAGCATGTAATCGAATGCAACGATACCGTCAGCATCGACACGCAGGATACGCAGAGCCTGAAATTCACCGGGGCCGTTTCCTTCTCGACCGAAACTCGAACGGTACGACCCGTCGGGATCGAAGGCCGCAATACGCCGGTTCCCTTCGTCCGCGATGAAGATCTCTCCGCCGGGGCCGACAGCGCCGTCACCGGGTCGATACAGGATTGATTCCGGATTATCGTCATCATCCTTGATGGTGCACTCTTCCCGGAAGGAGAAGATCTCCCCATCGTATTTTGGGCCGCCTGACGTTTCAGCGATATGGATGCCGTACTCTGTGTACTGTTGAAATGAATGGTCCGATTCATCGGACCGAGAGGTGCAGGAGAGTATCAGCAGGGCAGAGATCAGTGGCTGGTATGAGGATCGATTCATACGGAAAAATGCCGCGTTCAGATAGCACCGGTGGAGAAAACGAACGTCTTGCAGGTAAGACGCATCAGTCCCGAAGATGCATATGATTTTATGGTGATGCTCGAGTTCCCGTTTTGGGAACGTGGCGGTCATTCGCGACGCAGAATCTGCATGGGATCGACCGACGCCGCCCGCCGCGCGGGGATATAGCTGGCCGTCATTGCCACCGCTATGACAAGGACCGTGACCAAACCAAGGGTAAGCGGATCGACGGGATCGGTCTGGAAGAGGATGCCTTCGAGTGAACCGACCGCGACGGCAGAGAAGATCATCCCGATACCCAGGCCCACTGCGCTGAGGGTCATGCCACGGCGAAGAACCTGGCCGGCGACCTTCCTTTGAGTGGCTCCGACCGCCATCCGGATTCCGATCTCACGCACGCGCTGCGATACGGCGTAGGCAAGAACACCGGAGATGCCGACAAAGGCGAGTATGGCTGCCAGCACCGCCATCGAAACCAACAGAAAGGCCCGGGACCGCGGACCGGCGATCGATTCCGAAATCAGATCCTCCAGGGAAGAGATCTGGATGATCGGTACTTCCGGGGCCTGGCTGCGGAGGATCTCTCGAACCGATTCGATGAAAGGTGCCGGAGGTGTTGCGGTCTTCACGATAATCGTCATGGCGGCACTCGGCCGCTGTCCGAAGGGGAGATAGAACTTCGGATCCGGGTCGACATCGAGACCTTGGTGGATGACATTCGCGGCAACCCCAACGACAGTGATCCACGGTGAGTCACTCGCGACGCCTCCCGACTTGAGCCGATGTCCGACGGCATCTTCTCCCGGCCAATATATTTCGGCAGCGGATTTACTAACGATAGCCACTCGATGTTGTGAGTCTGCATCTTCGGCGGTGAAGGCGCGCCCGGAGAGCAGAGGAATTTCCATCGCCGGGAAGTACGAACCCGCGATAATGCTGTACGCCAAGGTTTCGGGAATCAGACCGCTGTGGGTTTCCAGGGTGATGCCGGTCCGGCGCCAACCGCCCATAAAGGGCATCGAGTTGGCACCGGCCACCGCCTGAATGCCGGGGATCGTTTCCAGCTGCTCGAAGAGGTCGCGATAGAGTTCTTTGATCTGATCTCGTGAGGTGTAGCGCGTATTCCGGGCGTCGATACTCACGGTGAGTACATTTTCCGGTACGAAGCCGCAATCCACCGACAGCAGGAGGAAAAGGCTCCGGGCGAGCAATCCGGCGCACACCAGGAGCACAACGGTGAGGCCAACCTCGCCGACGACGAGCGATTCCTGCAGGCGCAGTCGATTCCTGCCCCCGGAGAGACCTCGTCCGGCCTCGTGAAGCAGGGAAATCATACGCGTGCGTCCGGCCAGAAGGGCGGGGGGCAATCCGACCACGAGGCCGGTCAGGAGTGAGGCCGCTATGGCATAGCCGAGCATGCGGCCGCTCACGGTAATCTCAGATAGGCGCGGCAAGTCGGGGGGGAGAAGGGTGAGAAAGGGCTTGAGCCCCACCCATGCGACACCCAAGCCGACGCCTCCGCCAACCAGGCATAACAGGACGGTCCGGCTCACGAACTGTCCCATCAGACGTTCCCTGCCCGCCCCGAGGGCGGCCCGAACGGCCAGTTCTCTGCTCTGCTCGTTGGCCCGGCTCAGAACGAAGATGGCGATATTGACGCAGACGATCAGCAGAACCACGATGATGGCTGCGGCATGCAGCATGAGCGTCTTACGGGTGTCGCCGATCATATCTTCTTTGAGCGATATGACCCGGAGTCCGTACTCGTTCCCTTCCGGATTTGCCTCCGCCAGACGCAGGGACATACGATCCATCTCTTGACGGGCGTCAGCGATAGTGCGGCCGGGTTTGAGCCGACCGACTACCCGGAGGAAATGGTCGATCCGCGGTTGCTGCCGGTCACTGTCGTTGAAGTTGGTCCAGAGCGGGGGGTGATCGGGAAAGGAGAACCCGGGCGGCATGACCCCGACGATGGTGAACGACGTCCCGTCGAGAGTCACTGTCTGACCGATAACAGTCGGGTCTGATCCGAATCGCTGACGCCACGTTTCGTGGCTCAATACCGCCTGAGCGTCGGCACCCATCTGGTCGGCGTCAGGCCCGAGTGTACGCCCGAGCGCCGCTGATACCCCGAGCATGTCGAACACCCCGGCTGTCATTCGCATCACCATGATTCTTTCAGGTTGAGCGCTGGTACCGAGGATGTGACGGTCCCCGTCGTAGATGCCCAGATATTCGAAAACCGTAGTCGATTCCACCAGGTCCCGGTATTCGGGATAGGAGAAGGGATACCTATCCCACATTGCATTCAGGTTTGCAATATCCGATTCCTGCCACCTCGGGTTGGTCAGCCAGAGTGCGACCAGACGGTTTGATTCTTCGTAGGGAAGTTTCTGGAAAAGGACGGTGTCGGTCACGCTGAAGATGATGGTGGTGGCACCGATACCGATCGCCAGGGTACCGATGATCGTCAGGGTGTGCAGAGGGTGGGCTCGGGATTGACGCATGGCCACCCGGAAATCCTGGAACAGACCCTCCAGAAATGCCCGCGCTCGACCGTGACGGGAACCCGATACATCCTCAATACCTGCATGATCATGGCGTCCGAGTTCGAGACGGCTCGGTCGCTTGCGGAGAAAAGACGCTGCCAGGCAGGAACGGATGGTCTGAGCCCAGTACCACATCCAGGCGCGCAGGCGTCGCTGTCGTGATCGCTGCAGGTACTGTTCCTCGAGATCGCCGAGGATGAACTCGCGATCAGGGCGGGAGAGGAGAATCCGGAGAAGGGCGGTCGCCAGGCGAGGGGGATGGTTGTGCTTCATGGATGGTGTTCCCAACTAGTTCCCAATCGGGAACGGTTCATTTTCGTTATGTCGGCGTCAGTCGGCCGGATGTCCAGGTGTCAACGGGTACATTTCAGAGTGATTGGTGACGGCCTTTCTCATCGGTCGTGATTCTCGACTAGTATACGAATTATATCGTATATATGTTTCCACTACAAAGCAGTGTATATGAGTACCGGTGATTATTATCTTGTTGTTAACTGCCCCTGTGGCTCATTCCGGTGCTTTACCCCGGCGACGGGATGACATCCCGCCATCACATTCCCTGCTTGTTGTTGGTGTACTTGGTGATGAGCAGGTTGCGCAGAGCGCGGTACATCTCGACCGTTTCCTCCATGGTGCCACGGGTGTAGCGGGTCAGGAAGTCGCGGGCTATTCCTGGATCCTGCTCATAGAGCTCGAGGGCTTCGGCATCGATGCGTTCTTGTTCGTCGAAGAAGCGCGCTTCGAGAGGGTCACGTGCCGCCCGCAGGTCCTCGATGGCGTCCTGCCAGCGCAGGTAGAGCAGGTTATCCACGAAGTCGATCGCCCAGCGGGCCGAATCCTCGCTGAATTCATCGGGATCCCAAACCTGGTAGAGAGGGTGGGTGTCGCGTACCCCGGCATAGATCGGCACGTACGTGCTCACGTGCTGGTTGTCGAGGTAGAACCAGTACACCCCGCCGATCGGATCGGGGAGCCAGTCGCGCAGCTGGGCCACCATGCCGTAGCCGCCGCGCGAGACCATGCGGCGGTAGGTGATGTCGAGCAGTTCGCGCATGGCCCGGGTGGGGAAGGGGGTCGCGAGCGGGCTCAGCTGCATGCCTCCCCTGCCGTCGGGGACCTGCCAGTCCAGATCGGCCGTCATGTCGTAGATGGTGCCGGGGAAGACCGAACGCTGAAAGGCGATCACATCCTGGACCGAAACCGGCCGCTCGGGCTTGATCGAGAAGGGGTAGAGGCTAAGCGGTTCGATGTACTGGTGGTAGGCGTCATAGCCGGTGTGGGCGCCGTGCAGGCGCTTGTCGGGCCAGGGCCCCGAGTTGGGGGCGAAGGTGGAAAAGAAGAGCCAGAAACGGCCGACCGCCCACTCGCGCGGCAGGGGGCTGTAGACCTCCTGCCAGATGAAGGGATCGCCCGAGTCCGGGTCGTACCAGCCGCGGTCCACGGCAGCCTGCATCCAGTTCCCCGAGACCATGAAGTTCTCATGATCATCGGGATCGATCTGCTTGATGACACTCCAGTTCGGTACGATCGCAATGTGATCGTCGGGCACGCGCTGGGCGGCCCATATGGCGCCGGGTTCACCGCTGTCGCGTTCCCACCCCGGTCCCACGCTGAAGGTCTCGAAGATCCAGACTTCTTTCGTGTCGGCGATGCAGAGGGCTTCGGATTCGGGGCCGCAGGAGGGCAGGAAGCCGTATTCATCGAGGAGCGAGCCGATCAGCTCGACCGCCTCGCGGGCTCTGGTGCAGCGCTGCAGCGCGAAGAGCTGGGCCTGTTCGATGGTCATGATCTGCTCGCCGAAGCCCCGGTCGACCCGCAGTTCTTCACGCTGGCTCAGGGTGCTCTCGCCGATGGCCAGCTGGTGCTCGTTCATCTGCGGGTAGCCGGTGTGAAAGTACGCGTAGGTATGCTCGACCTGCGGGATGTACCCGAGCACGTCACCGTAGTGATCCAGGGACGTGCGTACGTCCTGCATGCCGTAATGGACCGGGGCCAGTTCGCCGGCGGGCCAGTCGGCAGCCGGTACGATATGCACCCGGCATTCGGCACAGCAACCGGTGTGCGAAGTGATGACCGAACCGTCGGCTGAAGCCATCTTGCCCACCACGATGTCGGTGCAGGAATCGTAATCGGGCAGGGGCTCTCCTTCCGGAGTCGAGCCCTTCAGGGTAAAGCCCGCGACCAGAAGAGGGAGCAACAGGAGCAACAGCGGACGATGACGGATCGTCGGTACCGCCTTTGCGGGGGCTCGCTTTCTACGCGTGTGGGTCATGACAGTCTGCCTCAGTGGGAGGAAGTGGAAGCGGTGGCGGCGATGATCGGGACCATGGCGGCCACGGCAACGGCTGCATGGGCGGCGTCGATGGCCTCTTTGGTGGCCTCGCCGATGAGGTTTCCGGTGATGATGGTCTTGATCCTCTTTCGTTTCTCCCTCAGTTCGCGGCGGTCGAAATTGAGGTTCAACAGATCTGCGGCCCGGGCCAGAGCCACGAGTACCACCACCCGCGGATCGATCTCGAGCGAGGCTCCGAAGATCGCCTCCTGAAGCTTCCAGATGGTACGCTGTTCAAAGCCGTGATCCAGCTCGGGATAGGTCTTCTGCTTGAAGAGAAGCAGGATCTTCTGCTCATTCTCGCGCAGTACCCCCCGCCGGCACAGGCCCTGGGCCACGCGGTGGGAAAGTTTCGGCAGCATCTGGAAGCGCTGGACCCAGGTACGCATGTCAGCCCGGCGTTTGGCCGTGCGGATTTTTCCGAGGGCTTCATCGAGCACGTCGTCACCGAAGGACTCGTCTCGGACCAGGTTGACCAGCTTGCGTTTGCCCTCGTCCAGAGCGATGCGTCCGGTCAGAAGCATCTCGGCCAGGATGGCACCGGCAATGGCCGGCGCATAGTTGCGCATGTAAAAGGTGCCCTCACGGTCCTTCAAGGCGAGCAGAGTGATCTCTTCGTGCAGGTAGAGGTCGGTGCTGCGGAAGTTCATGGTCTCATCCTCCCGGTCTGTGTGATCCGGTTCTGACGCCGGGAGTTCCGAACGGCATACCGGTCCCGGGCTCTGACGTGGTCGAACGGTCTGAGAGTAGCCGCAAAGGCGGCTTGCGTGCAGCGTCATTCGTCGCTTTCATCAGCCGGGAGCGGGTGGAAGGTCCATCCCCGATGTTTGCCGCGGGCGCAGAGGAGATCGGAGTCGGGTATGCGGGGACGGAGAAGACACGTTCTCCTCGGCTGCCTGGTGATCCTGCTGGCGGCGACAGCCTGTACCGCACCCGCCCGATGGGAACAGTCCGCCGAGACCCTTTCCGTCGACGCTTCAACGCTACCTCCTCTCTCAGGTACGCGTGGAGTGGGTGGTCCTTTCGCGGGAATCCATAACGGGGCTCTATTCGTTGCCGGCGGAGCCGCCTTCCCCCTCGGGCCGCCGTGGGAGGGCGGCGAGAAGGTCTGGTATGACGACATCCGGGTGCTGGTCGAAGGAGAGACCGCCTGGCGGACCGGGCCGCGGCTTCCCCGTCCGCTCGCCTACGGGGCCTCGATTACATTACCCGAGGGGGTCGTTCTCATCGGCGGGTGCGATGCGCTGGCCTGCAGCGACGCCGTCCGGCTGATGCAATGGGATCCGGCCGGCGACCGGATCGTTTTTCACGACCTTCCCTCCTTGCCCGAACCCTCCGCCTTTCATACCGCCGCCCTGTACGGCCGCACCATCTATGTCGTGGCCGGCCAGCGGTCGGTCGATCCGGCCGATCTCATCGGCCGGGTCTGGTGTCTCGACCTCGACGCCCCGGAGGGTGAGCGGGAGTGGATCGATTGCGGTACCGCGCCGGGGCCGGCCCGAATCAAGGCCGTGAGCGCGGTGCAGAGCGGGGGGGGCGACCCGCGCTTCCTCTATCTTTTCAGCGGGGAAGTGCCGAGTCGGGGTGCGGACGGGGCCTTACAGTATCGTTACCTGAACGATGCCTGGCGCCTGGATCCCCGACGGCTCGGTCAGGAGGGGGAGCCGACATGGAGAAGGCTTGGCGATCTGCCGAAACCGGTGGCCGCCGCCACGGCTCTGCCCGAGGGGCAGTCACATGTTCTGGTCTTCAGCGGTTCGACGGGGCGACATGTGACCGATCCGGCTCAGGACCATCCTCCTTTCACCCCTGTTATTCTGGCCTATCACACCATCACCGATACCTGGGTCGAAGCAGGGGAGCTGGCCGAGGGCGTGGTCACGACCACGGCCGTGCGCTGGCGCGGTTCGCCGGTTCTGCCCAGCGGTGAAACACGACCGGGTGTCCGCACTCCCCGGGTGCAGACAGTCACCCTGCACCCGCCGCGGGTGCCGTTCGGATTCATCAATTACGTTGTGCTCGTTCTCTATCTCGGCCTGCTGGTCGGGATGGGGTTCTACTTCTCCCGGCGCGAAAAGGGGACCGACGATTTCTTCCTGGCCGGCAGACGCATCCCCTGGTGGGCCGCCGGGCTTTCGATCTATGCCACCCAGCTCAGCGCCATCACCTTCATCGCCACTCCGGGCCTGACCTATGCCACCGACTGGCTGGTCACTCCCTCGGCCACGGTGATCCTGATGATGGCGCCGATCGTGATCGCCTTTTACCTGCCTTTTTACCGGCGCCTGAACGTCACCACCGCCTACGAATATCTCGAGAAGCGTTTCAGCGGCGGCGTGCGCCTGTTCGGGTCGGGGTGCTTCATCGCCTACCAGCTGGCCCGGATGGCGATCATTCTCTACCTGCCCGCCCTGGCCCTGGCGGCCATCACCGGAATCAACATCTTTCTCTGCATTCTCATCATGGGGGTGCTCTCGACTCTCTATACCGTTCTGGGTGGGATCGAAGCGGTGATCTGGACCGACGTGATCCAGTCGGTGGTCCTGCTCGGCGGCGTGATCGTCGGTCTGGCGATCGCGGTGGGCGACGTGGGCGGGGTGGGGGAGGTCTTCCGGACCGCAGCAGCCGACGGCAAACTCAAGGCCTTCGATTTCTCGACCAGCGCCACCGAACTTGCTACCTGGTCGCTCATGCTGGGTTCGCTGATGTTGCAGTTCGGGCCCTACACCACCGATCAGGCGATCGTACAGCGCTACCTGACGACGAAGGATGAGCGCTCGGCGGCCCGGGGAATCTGGATGAACGGTCTGATGTCCCTGCCTTTTCTCTTCTTCTTCTACATTCTCGGCACCTCGCTCTACGTCTTTTTCAAGCACAACCCCGAACTGCTCTCGCTGGGGATGCAGAACGACCAGATTTTTCCCCTCTTTGTCGCCCAACAGCTGCCGGCGGGGGTGTCGGGGCTGGTGATCGCGGGGGTCTTCGCAGCCTCAATGTCGAGCCTGGATTCGGGCATGCACAGCATTTCGACCGCTGTGACGACCGATTTCTACCGCCGTTGGCGGCCGGCGGCGTCAGATGCCGCCTGTTTGCGGCTGGCCCGCTGGATCGTGGTGGCGATGGGGGCCCTGGCCACGGTGACGGCATCGATACTGGCCGGATTCGACATCTCTTCCCTGTTCTTCTTCTTCCAGACCATGCTGGGGCTGGTGAGCAGCGGACTGGTGGGCATCTTCATTCTGGGCATTTTCACCCGGCGCAGCACGTCGTCCGGGGTACTGACCGGAGCACTGGTGAGCCTGGCCGTTCTGGTGTGGGTGACCCAGTTCACGGCGATTAACTTCTATCTGTACGCGGTTATCGGGATCGGCACGGCGGTCATGGTCGGTTATCTGGCCAGCCTCGTTCTGGGCCGGCCCCGGACAGACATCGAGGGGCTCACCTGGCGAACCCTGAAGGGAGCGCGCGGCGAGTCGGGCGGGTGATCACGACAAGCACCGGGAATTCTTCTGAGGGAGCTGATCATGCCACTGACCATCGACGGAACAGGATTGACCATCGAAAAGGTGGTCGCTGTCGCCCGCGAGGGCGAGTCGATCGAACTGCATCCCGACGCCGAGGAGCGAATCCGCGCCTGCCGCCGGATGATCGAGAAAAAACTCGAGGCCGGGGAGATCATGTACGGGGTCAATACCGGCATCGGCGAGTTCTCCGAAACGATCCTGAGCGAAGAGGATACCAAACAGTTCCAGCGCTATCTGATATACAACCATGCCGCCGGCATCGGTGCCCCCGCTCCCCGTGAATACGTGCGGGCCGCCATGCTGAGCCGGGTCAACGTGCATGCCAAGGGGAACTCGGCCATGCGGCTCGAGATGACCCGCCAGCTGGTGGAGATGCTCAACCGGGGCGTCGTACCCGAGGTTTGCCAGAAGGGTTCAGTGGGGGCCTGCGGCGACCTGGCTCCGATGTCGCAGATCGCCCTGGCGGTCATCGGCGAGGGGAGAGCGTGGTATGAGGGCGAATTGCTCCCCAGCGATGAAGCCCTGCGCCGAGCCGGTCTGGAACCGGTCGTTCTGCAGGCCCGCGACGGTCTGGCCATGATCAACGGCTCCAACTTCCTCAACGGCATGAACGCCCTGCACCTCTATGACATCAATCGCTGGCTCAAGCAGGCCGAGATCGCCGCCGCCATGACCCTGGAAGCTCTGAACGCCAACATGAAACCGTATGATGAGCGTCTGCACGAGGTTCGCGGATTTGCGGGCGCCGTGCGCTCGGCCCGGGCGTTGATGAAGTGCATCGAGGGGAGCGAGGTCCTCGAAGAAGGACAGAAAAAGGTCCAGGACGCCTACTCGATGCGCAGCACCCCACAGGTGATCGGGGCGGCCCACGATGCGGTACGCTGGGCCCGCAGTCAGGTCGAGATCGAGCTCAACGGGGTGGGTGACAATCCGATCTTCCTGGTCGACGAAGACCGGGTGCTGACGGGGGCCAACTTCCAGGGCTCGCCGGTGTCGCTGCCCATGGACAACGTCGGCTCGGCTGTCACAATGGTCTCAGTGCTCTCCGAACGAAGGCTCAACCGCCTGCTCAATCCAGCTCTCTCGGTCGGACTGCCTGCCTTCCTGGCCGAAAAACCGGGCCTGTACAGCGGGCACATGCTCAGTCAGTACACGGCCTGCTCGCTGATCGTCGAGCAGCGCATGCTCTCGGCTCCGGCCGCCGTCGCTTCGATCCCTGCCGCGGCCGACCAGGAGGATTTCGTCAGCATGGGCATGAACACCGCTCTAAAGAACGCCCAGATTCTGGAGAACGCCTGGGGCGTGCTGGGGATCGAGATGATCGCAGCCGCTCAGGCACTGGATATCCGCGGACACCGAATGGGGCGGGGAGTGCAGGTCGCTCACGATGTGATACGCAAATACGTCGATTACCTGGCTGAGGACCGCCCGCTGTACCCCGATCACACCCGCATGGCCGA
Organism: uncultured Gemmatimonadota bacterium; assembly: GCA_964576115.1. GTDB lineage: Bacteria > Blakebacterota > Blakebacteria > Blakebacterales > Blakebacteraceae > CAYSYY01. The sequence goes on along the minus strand of CAZNUA010000021.1, from coordinate 40,431 downwards.
GGTCGTCGCCTCGTGCGAGATCCTCGAGGCGGTCGAAGAGGCGGTTGGAAGCCTGGAGTAGGCGCTGGTCGAAGCAGAGGCGGCTTCCAGGAACAGACCCTGACGGGAGGAAGCGCATGCCGGCTGTCTATGAGAAGACGTTCATCGTTCCCGATGAGGCCGTCGACGTGCACGGTCATATCAACAATCTCGAGTACGTGAAGTGGATGCAGGAAATCGCCATCGAGCATTCGACCGCCCAGGGATGGGGTGTCGAACGGTATATGAGGGAGAGGGTTTCGTGGTTCATTCGCTCTCATACGATCGACTACCTGGAGCCCGGCTTTGCCGGCGACGAGATGAAGATCGGTACCTGGGTCGCGGCCATGAACGAGCGTACCTCACCCCGGCGGTACGTCTTCGTCCGTTCGGCCGACGGAGTCATCCTGGCACGGGCCGAGACGATGTGGGCCTGTATCGACCTCGACACCGGGAAAGCCATCCCGATCCCGGACGAACTCGGTTCGGCCTTCGACGTAGTCGCCACCGACGAGGACGCACTGCGGATCATGGGTATTTCCGGCTGATTCCCGTCCGGCCCCCTGCAGGGAAGGAGCCTGCGTGTCGCACCTCACCGGTCTCATCGCCGCCGCCCACACTCCGCTCACAGTAGAGGGGGAACTCGCTCTGCCGGTTGTTGCCGAACAGGCGGCTCTTTTCAGCGAGACGGGACTGACCGGGGTCTTCGTAGCCGGCACGACCGGTGAAAGCCTCTCCCTCTCGGTCGTGGAACGCCAACAGTTGCTCGAAACCTGGTGTCGCGCGGCGGAAGGCAGCGGTCTGACAGTCATCGCTCACGTCGGCCATCCAAGCCGGCCCGAGGCAACTGAACTGGCCCGGCACGCGGTCGGCGCCGGCGCCGATGCCGTCGCGGCCATGGCGCCCCCGTTCTTCAGGCCCGAAGAAGTCGCCGACCTGGTCGGTTTCCTGGCTCCGGTCGCTGCCGCGGCCGTCGATCTGCCATTCTACTATTATGACATCCCGGCCCTAACAGGGGTCGATCTGCCGACAGATGAATTCCTGGCAGTCGCAGCCGAGCGCATCCCGAATCTGGCCGGGGTGAAATTCGCCCGGGACGATCCGGTGCTGCTGCGGACTTGCCTGGACCTGGATGGGGGCCGTTTCGAGGTGCTTTTCGGGATCGATGAACAGCTCAGCACCGCCCTGGCGGCCGGCGTGCGGGGGGCGGTCGGGAGTACCTACAATTATGCCGCTCCTCTCTACCGGCCGTTCTTCGAGGCAATCGAAGCGGGCGATGAGGAGAACGCTAGAGAGACTCAGCATGTTTCTGTCCGCCTGGTTGAAATCCTGTCCCGTTTCGGCGTCCTGCGGGCCGGCAAGGAGATCATGGGTCTGCTCGGGATCGACTGCGGTCCTCCCCGCTCGCCGCTGCGTCAGCTTTCGGCCGGAGAAAGGAGAGCGCTGTACGAGGACCTGCGGTCTCTGGAAGAGATGAGCGGCCGGACTCTCTTTAACCGCCCCCTGCGCGCACCGGGAGCCTGATCATGTCAGCGGAACCCGAGCCGAAAACGTCCGGTCACCTGACCCCTGAGCGCATCGACGCGCTGATTGCCCTCTACCGCGACGGCCTGCTCGAGGACACGCTGCCCTTCTGGCTCAGCAACGGGGTCGATATCGACCGCGGTGGTTTTCTGACCGCGCTCGATCGGGACGGAAGCGTGCTCGATGACGACAAGGGGATGTGGCAGCAGGGTCGTTTCACCTGGCTGCTGGCGACCCTGCACAACCGGGTCGGCAGCGACGAGAACTGGCTCGGTCTGGCCCAACACGGAGCGGATTTCATCACCCGCTTCGGGATCGGCGAGGATGGCCGGATGGCCTTCCAGGTTACCCGCGAAGGACGGCCCCTGCGCCGGAGGCGTTACCGCTACACCGAAGCCTTCGGAGCCATGGCTCTGGCCGCATACGGGGCCGCGGCCTGGGATGACGAGATCGCCCGCCTGGCCCGGGTGCTGACCCGCATCTACCTCGAGGACACCCGTACCCCGGGCCGGACCGAACCGAAGATCGATATCGGAACGCGTCCCATGAAAAGTCTGGGCGTACCGATGATCGCCCTCGGGCTGGCCCAGGTCCTGCGTGAGACTCTGGGCGATCCCGATGCCGACCGGATCGCCGGCGAGGCGATCGCGGAGATCGAACGCGATTTCGTCAAGACCAACCTCGGGGCGGTTCTGGAAACGGTCGGTCCCCGGGGGCAGGTCATAGACCACTTCGACGGCCGCACTCTCAATCCCGGGCACGCCGTCGAGGCGGCCTGGTTCGTTCTTCACCAGGCCCGGATCCGGGGCCATGATCCCGATCTCATCGCCCTGGGCACGATGATGCTGGACTGGATGTGGGAACGGGGGTGGGATGTCGAATATGGAGGGATTCTCTCCCTGGTCGACCTCGACGGCCGGCCGGTACAGGAACCGTGGCACGACATGAAGTTCTGGTGGCCGCACAACGAAGCCGTCATCGCCACCCTGCTGGCCTGGTATCTGACCGGTGAGGAGCGCTGGGCCGAGCGGCACGCCCTGGTACACGACTGGGCCTACGCCCATTTCCCCGATCCGGAGTTCGGGGAGTGGTTCGGTTACCTGCATCGCGACGGTGAGATAGCCCTGACCCTGAAGGGCAATCTCTGGAAGGGACCTTTCCACCTGCCGCGCATGCAGCTCTACTGCTGGCAGCTGCTGGAGGAGGTGAGAAGCCGGTGAGCGAGAACGTACACCAACCGTGGAAGCTGAGTGCGACGACCTGGGGCCGGGTGCAGACAGTCGACTGGCAGGCGGCGGTCCTGCCTTTCGGGGCGACCGAACCGCACAACCTGCACCTGCCGTACGGCATGGACGCCTTCGAGGCCGATCTGATCGGCGAGCGGATCTGCGCCGAAGCCTGGGAGCGGGGAGCGCGGGTGCTGCTGTTGCCGACCATCCCCTACGGGACCGAGACCAACCTGCGTGCCTTCCCTTTTGCGATGAACCTCTATCCCTCGACCCTCACAGCGGTGATAGCCGACCTGGTCGAGTCACTCGAATCCAGCGGTATCCGCAAGGCGCTCCTGCTCAATTCCCATGGCGGTAACGACCTCAAGCCGGTGCTGCGCGAACTCTACGGTTCGACCGGGGTGCACCTGTTCCTCTGCGACTGGTATCGGATGGTCGATGATGTCTACGGCGAAATCTTCGATGAGCCCGATGATCATGCAGGGGAAATGGAGACGTCGCTCGCCCTGGCCTACTGGCCCGACCTGGTGGACCGCAATCCCGACGGAACCCTGCCGGCCGACGACGGCTCGATGCGCCCCTTCCGAATCCGAGCCCTGACCGAGGGATGGGTTTCGATCACCCGTCCCTGGCATCTGCTGACCGCCAACGCCGGAGCGGGAAACCCGCATGCCGCCACGGCCGAAAAGGGAGAGCGGCTGATGGAAGTGATCGCCGAGCGGTTGAGCGAGTTCCTCGTCGAACTGGCGACCGAGCCCCTGGACGACACCTTCCCCTTCGTCTGAGACATCATCGCACCTCCCCCCCGTGTCCGACCTTTTTGAACAGGACTGTTTCGTGACTGGTGCGTCTCCGGTACGGTTCCGGCGCTGTCAATAATGGGTTACTCGGTACGCAGGGCCTCGACCGGATCGATCCGGGCCGCCCGGCGGGCCGGCAGCCAGGTGGCCAGCAGGGCGGTCACCGCCAGGACCAGGGTGCAGAGCACGTAGATGACCGGATCGTGCGGGTTAACCCCGAAGAAGATGCTCGCCGCCAGGTGGGTGAGCACGATCGCTCCGAGCAGACCGCCGGCGAGGCCGAAGAGAACGAGCCGTCCACCCTCGAGCATCACCCGGCGAATCACGTCCACCGGCCGGGCCCCGATCGAGAGCCGGATGCCGAATTCCCGGCCCCGGCGCGTTACGGTGTAGCTGATCACACCATAGACTCCGACGCAAGCCAGGAGCAGGGCCATGATCGAGAACAGGCTCAACAGGGTGGAGTAGAGCCGGGGTGAGTCGTACCATCGATCCTGGACGGTTTCGGCCAGCAGGCCGGACCAGGCCAGAGCCAGCTCGGGGTTCTCATCCCAGACCATCCGCTTCATGTCGGTCAGGACCTGTTGCGCGTCGGCCCGGACCCGGGCCACCACGATGAGTTCATAGGCCGCCACCTGACCGTTCACGACCCAGAACCAGCCCCCGTCGGGCTGGAAGGTACCTGCCCGGGTGTCGCCCACGATCCCGATCACCTCCATCCAGGGATACTCCCGGCCCGATGAGCTGACATACCTGATGCGCTTGCCGAGCGGGTTCTCGCCGGGCCAGTTGATCTCGGCCAGCCGCTCGCTGACGAGTACGACGTTCATCTCCTGACCGTAATCGAGTTCGGAGAAATCCCGTCCCAGAACCAGGGGCACACCGAGAGTTTCCATGAAGCCCGGGGTGACGGTGCCGTCCATGGCGGTGCGCATCACCCCGTCTTCGGGTGCGGAACCCCCCTCCGCCTCATAGGAGCTTTCCCAGGAGATGTAGGGCAGGGGATTGCCGGCTGCGGCACTCTCGACCAGGGGATGCTCTTCGATCCGGGCGATGAGGTCGTCGTAATAGCGGATCCTTTCGAGCGGTGTCATCTCGGGCAGGCTGTCGAGCGTGATCTCCATGTGCACCACGTTCTCGGGTTCGAAGCCCAGCTCGACTCCCTGGATGCCGATGAAGCTCTTGAGCATGAGTCCTCCGGCGATCAGGACCATGGTCGCCAGGCCGATCTCGAGGCCGACCAGCAGACTCTGATGCCAGCTGCGGCTGCGATCGGTCCCGGCCCGGGTCGAGCTGCGGTTCAGGATCCCTCCCAGGCTGGAACGGGTGGTGACCAGGGCGGGCACCAGACCGAAGAGAAGGGTGGCGGCCAGGGTGATGGCCAGCTGGAGGGCGATGAAGCCCAGGTCGATCGAGAAATCGAGATAACTCGGTAGTACCATGTTGGTGCCGGCCAGGTAGAGATCGCGGCCCCACGAGCCCAGCAGCAGGCCGATTGCGCCTCCGGTCAGGGCGAGCAACAGACTTTCGGTGAAGAGCTGGCGCACGATCCGCCCCCGCCCCGCACCCAGGCTGGAGCGCACGGCGAGCTCGCGCTCGCGGGCCGAGCCGCGGGCCAGCAGGAGGTTGGCTACATTGGCGCAGACCAGAAGCAGCAGGAGCGAGACGACGGCGTAGAAGATCAGGACCGACTCCTGCATGCTCTGCAGGGTGCCGGCCCGTAGCGTTGTGACTGTGGCCCGTTTCTCGGTGCTCTCCTCGGGGTACAGTTCGCCCAGCTGGACGAAGAGGGCGTCGAGCTCATCCCGCACGCTAGTGACCGAGGCTCCCGCGGCTATACGACCGTTAAAGCGGAGCCGTACGAGAATGACTTCCTGCAGTCGGTCTTCCCGGAAGGGCATCCAGATCTGGGTCCGGTAGGGGATGGTCACATCGGGAGGCATGATCCCGATCACGGTGAAGCTCTCTTCGTTGAGGCGGACGGTATGCCCCAGCAGATCGAGATCGCCGCCGAAGAGACGCTGCCAGATGTTGTATCCGAGCACGACCGTTCCGGACGCACCCGCCAGGCCATCCTCTTCGATGAAGGTACGGCCGTACAGGGGGGGGACGCCGAAAATATCGAAGAAATTGGTCGAAGTGCGCAGGGCGAAAATCCGCTCGGGTTCCTCGCCGCCGGTGATGGTCACGTCGGTCAGTTCGTTGGCTGCGACCGTTTCAAGGGTCCGGGCATGGGTCCGGAAGTACTCCAGCTCGGCGAAGGTCATGTGATGGTTCTCGATGCCCAGGGTTGGAGCGCTGCAATTGATCGAGACGATCCGGGAGGCGTCTTCGAAGGGGAGGGGATCGAACAGGAACTCATGCACGAATACCAGCACGGCGGTATTGGCTCCGATCCCGATCGCCAGGCTCATAACCGCCGCCAGGGTGAAGACGGGATTGCGCCGGAAGGTGCGTAGAGCGAAACGCAGATCGTGTCCCAGGCTTCCGACAAAGAGGGTTCGGCGCCGGGAACGGCGCCGATCGCCTTCGATATGCAGGGCCTGATCCCGGATACGTTCGCGGTCGCCGAAACGCTGCAGGGCCTGGCGCACCGCCTCGTCGGGCTCATAGCCCGTATCGCGGTAACGGCGGGCCAGCATCTCGATGTGGTGCTCGAGTTCGGAGTCCACCTCGCTTTCGAGGTGACGGCGGCTCAGGAGGGATTTCAGGCGGATCCAGCGGTCGAGCATGGTCATCTCCAGTGACGGGAACCACATTCGTGCCCATCCTGATCTTCCGGATGGAACCTACCTAGATGTTCTATGTATAATACGCTTTCCTCTGTCAAGTGTTGCAAAAATAACAGGATCGGATTGGCATAGATCCCCCCGATGAGGGTCTGTCCGGTCACGGCCCGCAGTGACGGGTGAGTTTTTTTACGGGATATCTCAACCATCTAACCCCTGCCTCGTTCAAGTCCCACAAGACAGCACCAGTTTAATCAGCAACGACCGGAAACACCCGGTGAGAAAAATCACGAGGAGTTCACAGGATGAATCGCGACTGCAGATCGGAATTCAACCGTTCCGCCCGTACCGCCGGCTTCTTTCTCTTTTTCTTTCTCAGCCTGACCATGATCGGGGCAGCCGGAGTGAGTGCCCAGGACGTCCCGACCGTCGAAAACCGCTTTCGCCCCCGGATGAGGCGCGGGCCCCAGCTCGAACAGGCCGCCGTCGCCGGGGCCGAGGGATCCGAGGAAGCCATGCTCTTCCGCCCCAACGGCATGTTCTTCGATACCGAGGGGAACCTCTACATCCCCGACTGGGGCAACGGCTGTGTCATGGTCTACGGGCGCGACGGTGCTTTCCTGCGGCGGATCGGCAGCAAGGGTGCGGGCCCCGGTGAGATCCAGATTCCGGCCGGAGCCTACATCTCGTGGGCCGGTGAACTGATCGTTCCCGACCCGCAGAACCAGCGGACTTCCTACTTCGGTCTGGACGGTGAATTCCTGCGCAGTGAGGGACAGGGTGAAGACGGGGGCATGGTCGTCATCGGTCCGGCCAACGTGCCCACCATCGAGGGTGAATATCTTCGGGCCGGACGGGGTGGGGGCGGGGTTGTGATGATGACGTATTCGGTTGGCGAGGGCGCTTCGGGTGGGATGCCCGAGATGCCTCCCCTGGTCGAGATCCTCAACGATGACGGTGAGGTCGTGCGCTCCTTCGGCGAACGGATCGAACACGAGGACACCCACGTTGCCAACCTGCTCAACCGTGCCTCGCTGGCGTACCTGCCCGACGGTCGGGTGGCGGTGGCCTACGATTACCGTCCCGAAATCGAGATATTCGACTACTACACCGGGGAACTGGTTCAGATCGTTACCCGCGAGACCGCCTTCCGGCCGAAGGATCCCTCGATCGAAATGAAGCGCAACGCCAGCCCGGACGGCAGCTCGGTGTATATCAGTCTCGAACAGGATGCCGACGAGATCACCATAGACGCCGCCTGTGATCCCGAAGGACGGCTGTGGGTGATCACACGGATTCTCGATCAGGAGGCGACCGAGGCGGCCGAGGAGAATGAAGAGTGGGAGGGAATGCTGCGGCTCGAGGTGTTCAGTCCCGAGGGCGAACTGCTGGGCGCCCTGCCGCTCGACGGCCGGATAAGTGACATCGAATTCGATCCCGCCGGCGATCTCTGGATGCTCGAAGCCTCGGAGACCAATACCGCCATCCGATACGAGGTCATCTGGCCGTGAGTTGAGACCGTTCTGCTGAGGAAGGCGGGATCAGGAGCCTGAATCGGGGCGGGCTTTGCGGCTCAGCAGCCGGTCACGGCCCGAGCGCAGGGCGGTGGCGGCGATCTCGGTTGTACCGAGCTTGCCACGGGCGCGAGCCACGGCCAGGTGCTTGCGCATTTCGGTGGCGGGGACTTCGGGTTGATCGGCTTCCGGTTTGCGTTCCAGGACGATCGCTTCGGGCGGGCAGCGGGTGACGCAGTTGCCGCAGCCGATACAGCGCGTCAGGTCGAGTTCGACGGCCTCGGCTCCCTCTGGCAGGGTCAGGGCATCCATCGGACAGCGCTCCACGCATACTCCGCAGGCGGTACACAGTTCGGGATCGAGGCGGGCCCGGAAAGCCGAGGCGGCCAGGGTGGCGGGCTCGGGGTGCCTCTGCATGAACTTCAGAACCTGACAGCAGCAGGAGCAGCAGAGACAGATATTGGCTGCCCGCACGGCGTTACCGGGTTGCAGTACCAGGGCGTTCTCCTCGGCCACCTTCAGGAGATCGAGCGCTTCGTCGAGCGTGATGTAGCGGCCGATCTCGTTTTCGACGTAGTAATCGGCGGCGGAGTTGAAGACCAGACAAGCCTCTTCGGGATTGTCACAGCCTTCGCCGATCATGCGTCGCTCCCGGCGGCAGATGCAGGGGGCGACCGCTATCCGCTTTTTCGAGCGGATCAGTTCGGCGGCGTTCTCGTGGGGCAGGACGCCGTGTTCGACCTCGATATCCTCACTGATCGGGATGGTCCGTAACTGCGGGGCCCGGCGCCAGAGGTCTGGTTCGAAGAGTTGCTCGAGGTATTCGTTCATGTCGCGGATCAGTTCGACGTCCAGATCGTTGACGTGGAATTCCCAGATGCCGATGACATACTGCAGGGCCAGGTAGTGCGGCTCGCCCTTGCGGTAGCGGCGGTAGATCAGCCCCTTGCGGGACATCTCGAGCAGGCGGCGGGCGGTGTCTTCGGGGTCGAGTCCGGCCCGGCGGGCGATGACACGAGCCGGTTCGGGCACCAGCTGCAGGTGCAGAGCGAGTTCGGCTTCTTCGGGGGTAAAGAGCCGCTCGAGGATACGAAGCTCGACCCCGCTTTCGGTGGGGGGAAAGCCGCCGGGCAGATTGTCGAGATGCGAAGCCAGCCGGCGGTAGATGTCCGCGCTCACATCAGAACGCCCCCCACTTCTGCTTGCCGGGGATGTAGTAGCTGGGGCAGATGAACCTCAGGGCGTGCGCGAAGCGGCGAGCCTGGGCAAGTTTCTCCTCGGTCTCGTCGTGCATCCGATCCAGGTCGTCGTCGAAAAGATCGTCAAAATACTCCTCGGCGGCCTTTTCGCGTTCCCGGTCGGTTTCGTACTGGCTCCTGATCAGGGCCAGTTCGCCGGGGTCGAGCCAGAAACCGGCACAGGCCGGGCACTCGTCTACTTCGGCCTGGCGCAGGGGACTGAAATAATGGCGCATCATGACGATCCCGCTGCACTTCGGGCACTCGAGGCGTCGAGTACGGTCAACCTCGACCGCCGGATCGCGTTCGATCTCGAGCAGTTCTTCACCCCCTTCCAGGGGCGAGTCGAACTTGCGCAGTTCGAGCTGATCGAACCAGAGACCGCCGCAGCCTCCCACACAGGCCTCCACGGTGATCCCCTTGACCTCGAGGGTGGTGAGTTCGTTCCCGCAGGCCGGGCAGTTCATGCCTGCCTCCTTGGTTTGCGGTTTGGGAATGAAGCCCTCACGTTCCGGCTTCTTTCAGTACCCGGCCGACGGCGCCCGTCAGACGGTCCCAGCTTTCGGTTTCGGCGTCGAGCTGTCGGGCTCCGGCCCGGGTCAGACGGTAGTACTTGGCGCGGCGGTTCTTTTCAGAGGTGCCCCATTCAGCTGCGATCAGGCCCTGATGTTCGAGCCGGTGCAGGGCGGGGTAGAGCGAACCCTGCGTGATCTGCAGGACGTCCCGCGAGATCTGCTGGATGCGCTGAGAGATACCCCAGCCGTGCATGGGCTCCAGGGCCACGGTCTTGAGAATGAGCATGTCAAGCGTGCCCTGCAGCAGATCGGTTCTCACCATTCCCATCGGCTTACTCCCGAATAGCGGCCTGCTCCCGGATAGTCGACACGACTCTTCCCCCTGTTACGGCAAGATCGGCTCGGGGTTCAGGTGAGTGATGAAGTACTCCATCCGCAGGTTGGAGTAATAGCTGCTGTACCTTATCCCGTGCGTGCTGGTCGGGAAGATCTGGATATCGAAGGGAATGTTGTTCTTATGGAACTCCTCGACCAGCATGAAGCTGTTCTGTGGATGCACGTTGTCGTCGATCAACCCGTGCACGATCAGCAGGTGACCGGTCAACTGGTGGGCCCAGGTCAGACAGGAGCCGTCGTGGTAGCCGTCGGGATTCTCCTGCGGGGTGCGCATGTAGCGCTCGGTGTAGATGGTGTCGTAGTTCTTCCAGTCGGTCACCGGGGCGCCGGAAACGCCGACATGGAAGACCTCGGGATACTTGCACAGGGCCAAGGCAGTCATGTAGCCGCCGTAGGAGTGGCCGTAGATCCCGACCCGGTCGCCGTCGACGTACGGTTTGTTCTCCGCCAGCCAGGTGATGGCGTCAGCGTGATCCTTGATCTCGTTGATGCCGAGCTTCATGTACCCCAGGCCGAGGAATTCCTTGCCCCGTCCCGAGGCGCCGCGGTAATCGATGCTGGTTGTGATGAAGCCGAATTCACAGAGTGCATCTACTCCCCCGAACCGGTTGCTGAACCCGTTCGACCCGGGGCCGCCGTAGATACTGGCGATGACCGGGTAAGAGCGGTTGGGGTCGAAGTGGGAAGGTTTGTGCAGGATGCCGTAGAGGGTTTCACCGGTTTCGGCGGTGAAGGTGTAGACCTCGGGCAGGACGCACCCTGCTTCCTCGAAAGCCGTCATGTCGCTCTCGGCCAGGAGCAGGACCTCTTCGCCCTTGTCATTGTACAGGGCGGTGGCCGGCGGGATCTCGGCGGCCTGGAAGGTGGCGACGAAGAAACTGTTGTCGGGGGAGATGTTGAAACCGCTGTAGTACATGTCGCGAGTTGTCAAGCGGGTGTCGCTGCGGCCGTTCAGGCGCACCCGGTGGAGCTGGTCGCAGTAGGGGTGATCGGTACTGCGGGCCGAATAGAAGAAGAGTCCCGCCTCTTCGTCCACTTTGGCGATTCCTGAACAGGGATAGCCGTCGGCGGCGGTCAGTTGATTGATGAGCCGGCCGTCGAGATGGCGCAGTTCATAGTTACGCCAGCCGTTGCGCTCGGTTTCCCAGATGAAGTGCTGACCGTCTTCGAGAAATCTCATGGTGGGATGGTTGTCCTGCCAGGTCGCCTGTTCCTCGCGCACGATCAGGCGCACGTTGCCGTCAGAGGGATCGGCGGCCATCATCTCGAGCACGCTCTGGTGACGGTTGGTCCGGTGGTAGATCAGCTCGCTGCCGTCGGGTGACCAGGAGACACCGTACACATACTGTTCGGGATCGCCGCCGACCTGCACCCGGGTCAGGGTGCCATCGGCCATGTCGTAAATCAGGATACCGGCGATCGGGTTGTCCTCGCCGGCCTTGGGGTACTTTTCGGTGTTCAGGGTGGGATAGGTCTCGATCAGCGACTCGGCCAGATAAAAGACCTTGCAGTGCCGTTCGTCGATCTCGTAAAAGGCCAGTTTTTTCGAATCGGGGGACCACCACATGGCATCGCTCTGACTCAGTTCCTCACCGTACACCCAGCAGGCGGTGCCGTAGCGGAAGCGCTCGAAACCGGTGGTCGTGACCGGAACTTCCTCTTCGGTCTCGTTGTTCACCAGGACGACGTTGAAATCGCGGTAGTGGGCGGTCCAGACCCCGTCGGGGGAGGGAGCGTCAGTCAGCTGCCGGGCTCGTCCGGCACTGCGGCGCCGGCCTCGCTCGGGTCGCTCAACGGTCGGGATTTCATCGGGCGTGGCGGTTCTCATCTCGAGGGAGCGCAGGTCCACCCGCATGGTTTCCTCTCCGCGGGTGAAGAAGAGCGCCCGGCCGTCCTCCGACCAGATCACATTATCAACCGTACCGCCGGAGACGAGGCTGCGCGAGTTCTGCCTCATCCAGTTGTAGCGCTCGTAGCCGGGCATGTTCTCGATCTGGTTCTGGGCCAGAGCGACGGGGGCAAGCAGGGCAACAGCCAGCAGGGCGGAGAGGATCCGGTAGCGCCGCATGGTTCTACTCCGTGTCAGGGTGTCAGGCCGGTCATCAGGGGTGGAGTCTACTCATACCCGATACCGGCTGCAATACCGGCATCTTCATCGTTCCCTCCTCCGGAACGATCTTGTTCCGGAGCGGGCGGACGCATGAAAAGCTGGGTGAAATACAGACCCGTCTCGGCATCGACAGCCAACCCGACGCCGGTGTGGGAGAACTCCGCTGCCACGATGTTGGCCCGGTGCCCAGGCGAGTCCCACCAGTCCTGGACCGCTTTGAGAACGGGATCGGGGGCGTTGAGGTTGTACTCGATGTTCTCGGCGATACGTGCGAACTCGATCCCGGCGGCAGTGGTCCGATCGGCGGGATTCCGGCCTTCGGGCGAGAAATGATCGAAATAGGAGCGGTCGGCCATGTCGGCACTGTGAGCCCGGGACACGGCGGCCAGTTCGTCGTGCCAGCGCAGGCGGCGCAGACCCTTGCGGCGCCGAATCCGGTTGATCTCGTCGAAGACCCGGCGTTCGAGAGCCTCCAGACCGGCCTGCCGCCGGATCTCCTGGAGTTCGTCGAGCAGGGGAGCAAGCGGATCGGGGGGCTCCTGGGGCAGGGAAGCGGTACGGGGGATCGTGAAGAACAGCGCGGTTGCGAGAATCGGAGCCCGAAGGTGGCAGACAGGTTTCATGAGCTTCCTTTCCTGACCTGATACTGGCTCTGCATGCGTTGGCTGCCAGGCCTTTTCGGTTTCCGTTCGGGCCCGGTGTCGCACCGGTCGCGTTCCTTGTTTGATATGGGAATCCGTGTGCTGGCAGAAGGTCCGTGGCACTTCCTGGAAAAGACGCTGACGGATCGGGTGCGGGAAACGGGTTTGAACGGGGAGGGGGCAAGCCCGTGCAAGGAATGCTGGCTGCTCGCCGCCGGTCCCCGCCTGGCCCGTCACCTGCAGGGACACCTGGCCCGTTCGCTCGGAGCGGTCCAGGGCGTTCGGGTGATGCAGTTCTCCGAACTCACCCGTCGTATCCTGCTGTTCGGACGAACCGGTTCGGGGACCATACTCGACCGCCTGGCGCGCGATCTGTTGCTCCACCGGGTCATCGCCGACGAACTGCCCCGGCTGGCGCAGATCCTCGAGACCGATACCCTGCGCACGCCGGCCTTCGAACAGGCCGCAATCAAGACCCTGTGCGATCTGCGCGAGGCGGGGATCGACGCCGAGGCGCTCAGAGATCTGGCCGCTCGACGCCGGGGCCGGGCACGGTCGAGGCTCGAATCCCTGGCCGGTCTGCACGACGCCGCCACGGAGGCTTTCGATCGTCTCGCGGTACCCGACTCCGAAGCCGCCCTGCGCCGGGCGGCCGAAGCGGTACGGAACGGGCTCGGCCTGCCGGCCCGACTCTTCATCGGCTACGGTTTCTACGATCTGACCGGCAGCCAGGCCGAACTCATCGAGGCCCTGAGTAACGCTCTCGAGACCGTGATTGCGGTCCCCTGGTATCCCGAGACAGAGATCTATTCATCAGAGCTGCTCGCCGGGTGGCGGGAGCGGGCGGAAGAACGGCTCACCGGTGCCGATGACCTCGAGCCGCCGACGCTGCTCTCTCTCGGTGAGCTCTGGTCCGACCTGGCTCGCGATGCGGATCGCAGCGGGGGTGAACCGGGACCGCCCCCCGGACCGGGTCGCAGCGTGACGGTCGCCTCCCACCCCGGCCGCGGGCGGGAGGTCGATGCCGCTCTGCGGTTGCTGGCCCTGGCCTGGCGGGGAGGTCGGCGGAGGGAGGAAACGATCGTTACCGCCTTTGCTCCCGAAACCTATCGCGGATCGCTCTGCGAGCAGGCGGACTCGGCCGGTTTCGGTGTGCCGAAACGAGAGGCCGCCCTGCTGACGGGTTTCCTGCGATCCCTGGCCCTCGGTGCCGAAGGCGAGATCGAAGCCGGCACGCTCTTTGATCTGCTGCAGAGCGCCGCCCTCCTGCTCGACCGGCCCCTGCTGCCCCTGCCGGGTGCGGTTCGCGGCCTCGGACGCTGGCCGTCCGGATCGCTCGCCGCCTGGGGAGGGAGCATGCGGGACCGGGCGGTGGAACTGGAAGCCGGTGATGAATCGAAGGCTCTGATCCTGCGGGAGGCGGCCGATCTGATCGACGAGCTGTTACCCCTGAGTGCGATCCTGGCTGAAGGGGGAGGAGCGGTACGGCGCCTCGAAAACCTGGCCGACGCCATTCTGCCCCGGCTCACCTCCGATCAGACCGAAACCCTGCTCGAGCTGATTGACCAGGTGAGACCGGTGGAGGCCCTGGGAAAGGAGTACCGGAGCGGCGATCTGCTCTGGATCATCGGTCGGCTCCGGCACGCTTCGGGGTACGCCCGGGGTACGGCCGCGGGGGCCGAACCGGTTGAGCTGGCCAGTGTCATGGAGATCAGGGGCGGCTCCTGGGACGTGGTCATTGCTCTCGGTCTGGGCGAGGGTACGATTCCCTCGCGTCCCGGACCCGATCCGCTTCTGCTCGACGAGGACCGACGCGAACTGGCGGGGGAGCGCAGGTGGCTGCTGGCCACCCAGCGCCGGCGGATGCTGGAGGAAAAGCTACTCTTCAGGCTTCTGCTCGAGAGCGGTCGCCGGGTGGTACTGCTGTATCCCCGGCTCGATGAAGCGGGGCGAACGCGCCGGATGAGTCCCTTCGTGCGCGATCTGCTGCGCACGAGCGGGGACCTGTCGGGCGAGAGCGAAGATCCGGAACGGTATGCAGCGCGCGATTCACGTACCCTGGGCGATATACGCCTGCGACCGGGCGAGCCTCTGCTCGGCGAGTTCGACCGCGATCTGGCCGCAGCCGGAGCGGCCCTCGCTGCCGGGGCGGGGGAGGATACGGGCGGGTTGCATAACGGGGCCGCGATGCTGCCCGTGCTCTGGGGTGCGCCGACCTTCGCGGCTGGCTGGCGGGCCGAGCGCAGCCGCTGGGAAGGTGAGCCGGGGCCCTGGTCGGGCTGCCTGATCGACCCGAACGTGCGCAGGCAGGCCCTGGAACGTCTCGGTCTGGCCGAAGGCGGCCGCGTTTCGGCCACCCTGCTTCAGGAATACGCGGCCTGCCCATGGAAAATTTTCGTGAAACGGGTGCTCGGACTCAAAGAAGAGGACGAGGAGCCGACCGGACTTTTGGACGGCGCCGAGACGGGCAGCGTGCTGCATGACGTACTGCAGCGTTTCGTCACCCGCGCAGACGAGACACAGGCGTGGCCTCCGCCACCCGATGCCCTGACGGAAGGAAATGCCGCTCTGGAGGAGTTCGCCGCGCGGGAAGTGAGGCGGGCTTACCGGCGCCGGGGAGGTTCCTCTCCAGCTTTCGAGCGAGCCGACACACGGCGGGTGCTGGCCCGTCTCGGAGCCTGGCTCAAATGGGAAGCCGGCGCGCAATCCGATCGGGCGCCGCCGTCCGGACATCAGGTGACGCTCGAGGCGCCGGCCGCCGCCGGTTGGGAGGTCGTGGCCTGTGAAGAGAAGTTCGAAATTCCCCTGCCCGTCGCCGGACGGCATCTGTTCCTGCAGGGGCGCTGGGACCGGGTCGATCGAGATGCCGGCGGACGTCTGCGTATCCTCGACTACAAGACCGGCGCTGCCCGCCCACCCGAAGCCGGGGATCTGGTCGGCGGTCTGCAGCTGCAGATGCTCCTCTACCTGCTGGCGGCCCGGGAGCACTTCGCCGGTTCGGGCCCGGGCAGCGGGGACGGTGTCGGCGAAATTGCCGGGGGAGTCTTCCTGCAACTCGATCCCCGTACTCCCCGCGGCGATCCCAAAGCGGTTACCTGGCCTGGCACCCTGATCGGTCCGGGGGAGACCCGTCTCGGGGTTTTGATCGACGACCTGATCGCGTCGATCGAGTCGGGGGTATTCCTGCGTCTGCCGCACGAAAAAGGCACCGACAGCCGGACCGGACTCTGCACCGGCTGTCCCACTCCCTCGATCTGCCGGGCCTGGCATATCGCCGAATCGGTCCGGCATCTGCGCCACGACCGCCTGCATCCCCTCAATCGGGTCCGATCGAGCATGCGCACGGCACCGGAGAACGAGACATGAACGGGCCAGACCGGGAAACGACGCCCGGCGACCAGGCGGTCCGCGAGCGGCTCACAACCGATCTGGCGACCGGCTTCGCGGTCGGAGCCGGGGCCGGTTCGGGAAAGACCCGGGTTCTGGTCGACCGGATCGCCGGACTCGTCGACGCCGGGATTCCACTCGACAGGATCGTGGCCATCACCTTCACCGAGAAGGCGGCTTCCGAGCTGCGAGAGCGGGTGCGGCGCGAACTTGACAGGGAACCGGACGAGGAGGGTGAAGAAATCGCCGGGCGGCGCCGGGCGGCCCGTGAGATCGTGGATCTGGCACCGCTGACAACCATCCATGGCTATTGCCGCTCCCTGTTGAGCGGTCGGCCGATCGAGGCGGGGGTCAGTCCGGGTTTTCGGACCCTTGACGCTCTGGAGGCCGAGCTGTTGCTCGAAACCGTCCTGCGCGAGCACATAGACCGGATACAACGTTCCGATGCGGAGACCCTCGAGGGGATTCTGCTGGCCGGAGGCCGGACCTCCGATCTGCGCGAACTGGTGCGGGCCAGGCGGCGTTTCCCCGATCTCGAGCCCGCCGGGCCCGTCGAACCGGTCGAATCCCTCGCGGCGATTCTGGACCGGGTGTGCGAGACGGCGCGCCGGATTATCGCCGGCGCAGCCGATACGGCGCCGGAGGATACTCTGGTGCGGCAGGCCCGGGACGTGCTCGCAGCCGCGGCCGGCTCGTACCGGCCGGCGGATGACCACGACCTGGCCCTGCTCCTGGATAGCCTGGTCATTCATCGCCGGGTAGGAGCCAGGAAAAACTGGCCCTCGGCGGCCGTTCTTGACGAACTCAAGGCGGCCTGGAGCGACATACACGAGAGCCGCGATCGGGCTCTGGCCGAATATCGCGCCCGGCAGTTCGGTCACCTGCTCGACCTGGCCGGCGAGGTGCTGGACGATTATGCCCGGTGTAAAAGGGAAATGGGCGCGCTCGATTTCGACGATCTGTTGCTGAGGACCCGGGATCTGCTCCGGCAGCCCGGTTCCGCCCGAAGCATCCGCCGCGGGATCGACCGGATCCTGATCGACGAGTTTCAGGATACCGATCCGGTCCAGGTCGAGATCGTTCTGAACCTGGCCCGCGATCCAGAGGCCGAAGGGACCGGGGATGCACCGCCGGCACCCGGCCGGCTCTTCATCGTCGGAGACGTCAACCAGAGCATCTACCGCTTCCGCAGAGCCGACCTGGATGTCTTCGCCCGGGCTCGCGACAGGGTTCTCGCGACCGGTGAAGAGGCCCGCCTGGGGGTCTGTTTCCGCTCCTCGCCCGCCCTGGTGGCCGCGGCCAACAGAATTTTCGCAGACCTGTTGCCGGCAGACGCGTACAGCCCGCTCGAGCCGCACCGGACCGGCGATCCGGACGGAGCGGCGGTCACTCTGCTCGATCTCGATCCCGTTCTGGCCGAACTGACGGCCGGTCAGGACGAGAAGGTGTCGACCGGAACCGTCAGACGAGCCGAGGCCCGGGCTCTGGCGGGCTGGCTGCAGGCCGTGCGCGGAGAGCCCCGGATGGTGGCCGATCCGGATTCGGGCGAACTGCGGCCCCTCACCTGGGCCGATATGACCGTCCTGGTACGGACCTATACCGGTATTCCGGTCATCGAGGACGAACTCGAGGCCTGCGGCATACCCTACCGGGTCGCCGGGGGACGGGCCTTTTTCCAGCGTCTCGAGATCGCCCAGACCCTGCCGGTTCTGCGTGCGATCGCCGACCCGGGCGACGGTGTCGCGGTCGTGGGTGCGGTCCGCTCGCCCTGTTTCGGAATCAGCGACGAAACCCTGGTGCGGCACGCCGCCGCCGGTCGTCCCTTCTGCTATCTGGACCCGGTCGGCGACGCGGATTCGGCCGTATCGAAAGGCAATGCGGAGCAGGGCGATCTGGAGCGGGCCTTCGCAATCCTGGCGACCCTGCATGCCGAAGCGGTCTCGCTCCCCCCCTCGGGGGTGGTCAGGCACCTGTACGATCTCACCCGGGTCATTCCCCTGCACGCCCTCAAACCCGACGGCGAGCGTCGAATGGCGAACCTGCTCAAGCTCCTCGATATGGCGTTGGCCTGGGAAGAAGCCGCCCTGGGAATCGCCGAGACGTCAGGGCCCCCGGGATTGGCGGGGTTCGTCGCCTGGCTCGAAGAACAGCGTCAGGCGGCAGCAGAAGAAGAGTCCGTTCCGGCCGGAGAAGGAGACGAGGCCGTTACCATCATGACCATCCATTCCGCCAAGGGCCTCGAATTCCCCGTCGTGGCGATCCTGGATCGGGCCTACACAGCCACGTTCCGCGATCGGGCGATTCCCGATCGGGAGCAAGGCGTGGTTCACCTGTCGACTCCCGGATTGGAGCCCCTCGAATGGGAGGAACGCAGGGAAGCGGAGCGGGTTCGACAGGACGAGGAAGCCCGCCGCCTGCTCTATGTCGCTTTTACCCGGGCCCGTGATCACGTTGTGCTCGCCTCGCCCCGCTCGGCGACCGTACCGGAGAAAGCATTTTTGGCTCCGCTCGAGCAGGTTGTGCGCGGTCTGGCGGATTCCGGCGAGACTGCTCGGTCCCCGGCAGGCGGGCCGGTTCAGCAGGCCCGACCGCTGGCGGTGTGGGTGACACCGGGGCCGGTCGAGGAGCGTACCGGACGGCTTCACCGGCTTCCCCGCACTTTCAGCGAGCCCGCCCCCGAGGAGATTGCGGCCGCTCTGGACAGCCGCAATGACGCGCTGGCGGCCTGGCAGGCAGGGATCGCCGAAGCCCGGCGGCCGATTATGCTCCGCGCCTCGCGTCTCAACGGTTTCGGGATCCGCTATCCCCGTCGCGAAGCCGGAGGGCGGGGGGAGGAGAGGGGGGAAGGACAGCAAGCGACTGTACCCGAAGAGATACGCGGTTCGCGGTATGCCCGGCTGCGGGGCACCCGGGTGCACGAAGCCATGGAACTCGTGGTCGCCTTCGCGTATCCGGTCGATGAAGCCTGCCGGGCAGTGTGGGTTCCGGGCGATCCGCCGGCAATGAGGGAGGAACTGGTCGGACTCGTAGAACAGGGGGTCGCCCTGCTCGAAGAGGTTCGTACGGAAGGATGGCGGATCGCGGGCGCCGAGTGGCCGCTTCTCATGGCCGATCCCGCCGCCGAACTGCCCGATACGGTGCCGGCCGGCACGAGAGTTCTGACCGGCACCGCCGATCTCGTTCTGCAGGCCGACGACGGTGACGTGAGAGTGGTCGACTACAAGACAGGGACAGCGTCGGACGACGTTCTGATAGATCACTATGCCGATCAACTCACGGCCTATGCGGCTTTGCTGGGCAAGGCTGCCGGTCATCGGGTCACGGCCGAGATCTGGGCTCTTTCGGCCGGCCGGCGGGTACCGGTACCGCTGTAATTCTTCTGCGGTGCTTCAGGACGGTTACACGTAACTTTTTTGCTGAAAAGACGTTTTCTTTCCAGACAACGTGAAACAATCTCGACCCGTCAGTAGTAGTGTGAGGTATACAACACCAGATCCGGTCGGTACGGATCGAAGCGGATACGGACGTGAGAGCAACCGGCTTGGGGCCGGTCAGCAGGAGGGCACAGTGGAGATCAACACAAGCGCGCCGGTAGTGGTGTGCAAGGAGATCAAGATCAGGGCGACCGCCGAAGAAGTGTGGAGAATCCACACCAACATCACCGGCTGGAAGCACTGGCATCCCGACGTGTCGGAGTCGAAACTCGAGGGTGAGCTGGCGGTCGGAGCCGTCTTCAACTGGAAGTCGCGCGGCACGAAAATCACCTCCACGATCCGCGAACTCGAGCCCAACCGGCGCATTGTCTGGAGCGGCAAAGCCGGCGGTGCCTCGGCGATCCATGCCTGGACCATCGAACCGAACGGCGAGGGGGTCGTTCTCAAGACCGAGGAATCCCTCGAAGGTATGATGGTCGGTCTCATGAAGGGCGGGGCGCTCCGCAAACTCGAAACCAGCCTCGAAGGCTGGCTGATCGATCTCAAGAACGAGGTCGAAATGGAGTCGAACGGAAAGAACTGACCGGCTCAGGGTATCTACTTTCCTCATCACCGGCGCGGAACACACTCCAGCGGATTCTCCCCTTTGGCAGATCGAAATATCCCTCACCTGAGAGCGAGTGGTTCTCGCATACGGTCAGGTACCAAGGTCCTCCCATAACCGTTGCTGATGGTTGTGCCCGTCCCGGGAGTGACCGATACTCCGGTCGGAGCCCATGGTCCCCCGCAAGGAGAATGACCTGATGCACCCCGTTCCTTCCCTCCGGCGTGTCGGAAGCCTCATAGCCTTGATCGTTCTGTTGTGCAACCTGGCTCCTCCGGCTGTACCGGCCCAGTCCGCTCCGGTTCTCAAAATCGAGGCCGGGACAGATGAATTTATCCTGGCCGGGGGATTAGCAGTCGGTCTGATCGGTTCCTACGGGCGCTCGGCGATCTACACCGATCTGCTCGTCCATCAGCTGGCGACCGGGACCTTCGTCGAACCGGCGGCTGGTGAGGTGTTCGGTACCGATGAGCGAGGCCGGGAACAGGTCTGGAGCGAAGTCGCGGCCAACGAGGAGGGGTGGCTGCAGCACCGGGCCCTGCGGGGCGGCTGGATCTGGGCGGTGGTGGATTCGGAGACAGAGCGGACGATGGTACTCGAGGCTGCCGGTCACTATGTCGTCTATGTCAACGGCGAGCCGAGGGGAGGCGAAAAATACGGTTATGACTGGGTTCGCCATCCGGTCAGGCTCGCGCCGGGCCGGAACACCTTTCTCTTCCGGGTCGAACGGGGCCGTCTGCGGGCCCGCTTCTTCACCCCGCCCGCCCCGGTCTTCTTCACTGATTCGGATATGACTCTGCCCGACCTGGTTATCGGAGAACCGGGCCGGATCTGGGCCGGATTGCGCCTGGTCAACACCACCGACCGCCGGCTCGAATCGGTCGAGGTCCGGCTCGCGGCAGGGGCGAAGAGCGATGAGTGGATCCCGGTCGGGGGTGTGCCGCCGCTCATGACCCGCAAGATGGCCGTGCCTTTCGAGTTCGAGCCACCGGCCGAACCGGGCCCGGTCGAGATCACGCTGGAAGCCCGCTGCCGC
The DNA here is from genome assembly GCA_964576115.1 of uncultured Gemmatimonadota bacterium. GTDB lineage: Bacteria > Blakebacterota > Blakebacteria > Blakebacterales > Blakebacteraceae > CAYSYY01. The sequence goes on along the minus strand of CAZNUA010000021.1, from coordinate 19,256 downwards.
AGCGGCCGACGCTGGGATGAGATTCCACTGTTCACTTTCGCACTGGAAGCGGTCGAGCCGAATGCGCACCACTCCCGGACCTTTGTGAGCGCCATCGACGGCAGCGTTCAGTACTACGGTGTGGCCCCCTGGACGGGGGACAAGACACCGGGCGAGGGGAACCGGCCGGCCCTGTTCCTGACCGTGCACGGCGCCGGAGTCGAGGCGATCGGTCAGGCCCGGGCCTACGATCCCAAGTCGTGGGGCTGGGTCGTGGCCGCCACCAACCGGCGTCCCTACGGTTTCGACTGGGAGGACTGGGGCCGCCTCGACGCCCTCGAAGTCCTGGCCGAGGCCGAACGACTCTTCGGCACCGACCCGGCTCATACCTATCTGACCGGTCATTCGATGGGGGGCCACGGCACCTGGCATCTGGGCGTGACTTTCCCCGACCGCTGGGCCGCCATCGGACCGAGCGCGGGCTGGCGCAGTTTCTCTTCTTATGGCGGCGGCATGCGGTATGAGGATCCGACACCGGTCGAAGCGATGCTGGAGCGGGCCGCCAGTCCCGGCCGCACCGAGGCACTGGCGCGCAACTACCTGCATCACGGCGTCTATATCCTGCACGGCGAGCGCGACCGGAACGTGCCGGTGAGCGAAGCCCGATTCATGCGCGAGCTGCTGGCCGGCTTTCACGCCGATTTCAGCTACTACGAGAGGCCCGGGGCCGAGCACTGGTGGGGGGACGAGTGCGTCGACTGGCCCCCGCTGTTCGCTTTTTTCCGCTGGCACGAACGTCCCGGAGACGATGACGTCCTCACGATCGAGTTCAGAACCGCTGATCCGGGAATCTCCGCCCGCTCTCACTGGCTCACCATCCATACCCAGCTTCACCCGCTCGAGATCAGCAGGGTGACGATCGAGCGTAGCGAGGACGGCAGGGAGTACTCCGGCACCACCGACAATGTCGCCGTGATGTCACTCGCTCTTCACGCCGTTGCGACGGGGGATACCGTTCGTATCGAACTGGACGGAACCGAACTGTCCTGCAGGGTGACGCAGGCCACCGAAACCCTCTATCTCGAACGGAACGGGGCCCTCTGGCGTACCTGCGATGCGCCCCCCGCCGGATACAAGCGGCCCGGACGGGCGGGGACGTTCAAGGATGCCTTCCGCAACCGGGTGGTGCTGGTCTACGGCACCGGGGGCAGTCGCGAGGAAGACCGGGCAGCCTTCGCCAAAGCGCGCTTTGATGCCGAGATGTTCTGGTACCGAGGTAATGGCGGGATTGATGTGGTGGCCGATGTCGATTTCGACCCGGGCTCCGATCCCGACCGCAACGTCGTCCTCTACGGCCGTGCAGACACCAACGCCCACTGGCGGACCCTGCTGGGCGGTAGTCCGGTCCAGGTGCGCCGGGGGGTGATTGCAGTCGGCGAACGGGAGTACCGGGGCGACGATCTGGGCTGCTATGTCATCCGGCCACGTCCCGACAGCGATACGGCTTCGGTCGGCGCCGTAGCCTGGACGGGGCGGGCGGGGCGGATCACGGCCGGGGCGGGGCAGTATTTCGTCTCGGGCGCGGGCTTTCCCGACCTGCTGATCTTTGGCGCCGACATGCTCAGGGCGGGTTCGGAGGCCGTGCGGGCGATCGGTTTCTTCGGACCCGACTGGAGTCTGGAGCGGGGTGATGTCGTCATGAACGGAGCGGGAGCGGAAAAATGAAGAGATATCTACGGGTCGTCCTGCCAACTGCGGTGTTGCTGCTGACAGGGTATCTGTCCCTGGTGAGCATGGCCTGTACCGGAGCCAGGTCCGGTCAGTGGTATCGCGGCAATACCCACGCCCACAGCCTGTGGAGCGACGGTGACGCCGCCCCCGAGGCGGTCGTGCAGTGGTATCGGGATCACGGATACGATTTCCTGTCGTTGACGGATCACGACGTCCTGCAGCGCGGGGAGCGCTGGTACCGGGTTTCAGAGGCCGGCCCCCTGACCCCCGAGCGGCTTGGCGACCTGCGCCGGACGTTCGGACCGCAGTGGATCGAAACGCGTCGCGACGAAGAGGGTGAGCGGATGCGGCTGAAAACGCTCGCCGAACTGCGGGAGAGATTCGAGGTTCCGGGCGCTTTCCTGCTCATCGAAGGCGAGGAGATCAGCGATTACTGCGCCGGCAAGCCCCTGCACATCAACGTTTTCAATCCCGTCGAGCACATCCCGATTCAGGGAGGCGAGACGATCATGGAGACCGTCGAGCGAGATCTGCAGGCGATCAACGAGCAGGCAGCGACGACGGGACGAAACCTGCTGGCCCACATCAATCACACCAACTGGCGCTGGGCCCTCACGGCCGAAGAACTGGCTTCGATGCAGGGAACCCATCTCTTCGAGGTCTATAACGGCAGCACCGGATGTAACAATTACGGCGACGAGACCCACCCGGGCATGGACGAGGTCTGGGACATCGCCAACACCTTGCGTCTGACACGGCTCGGTCTGGGACCGCTCTACGGGGTGGCCACCGACGACACGCATAACTACTTCGCCGTCAATCCGGAGGTCCACCATCCCGGCCGGGGCTGGATCGTGGTCCGGACCCCGGTCCTGGAAACCGACGCCGTTCTCGATGCCATGCGGGCCGGAGAATTCTATGCCTCGACCGGGGTCGAATTACTGGACGTGCAGCGGGGGCGAAACCGTTATCTGGTCGAAATGGCCGTCGAAGATGGGGTGAGCTACACCACCCGTTTCATCGGCACCCGGATGAGAGGCGACGATCCTGGAGAACCGGGGATCGTGCTGCATGAAACCACGGCCAATCCCGCCGTCTACCGGTATGACGGGGACGAACTCTATGTCCGTGCCAGAGTCGTCTCGATCCGGATGCAGGCCCACCCGGCAGCCGGCGAAGAGGCTCCCGAGCAGGCCTGGACTCAGCCGGTAGTGCTCCGCAACCGGTGAACCGGTGGAAGAATCCGGTCGACCTCGGGCTGCAGGTATCGTTTCTCTGACCCCTCTCTCGATACCGGACGTGTGGCTGCTGCATCTACGGAACGATCTGTGAGCAAGGGGTGTTTATTCCACTCTGTGTCGAGAACCGGGAACAAAGAAGAAAGAGGGCTTGACTCCCATTCGGGGATCGTGTACACAAAGGCCTGCGATTGGCGGATCGCCCGGCCGGCGGTCCGCACCGGAGAGATCGCGAGAGGAACGGACAGGATCGTGAACGCACCTTTGACCCGCAGCCACTGGTGGTGGCGCTCGGAACAGAGCAGCGGGCGGAGTGCAGCTGTACCATGACCTGATCCGATCCCACACAAGGCCACAAACGGGCCCGCTGCAGACACCTGCGGCGGGCCTTTTTTTGTGCAGGGAAGGGCATCCAGGAGAAGGACCAGGGAAATGAGCAACGACAGACGAGACAACGGCTGGCTGAAGATCGGGGAACTGCCCGTGCTGCGAATGGCGACGATCGAGGAGGTCGTACTGCACGAAGCCCATGACGACGAACGGGTGGGCCGGCTCGTCGAACGCTTTGCTGCCGACGGGATCCTGAAGAACCCGCCGGTCGTCGCACCGGTTGACGGAACCGGAAGACGAATTGTTTTAGACGGTGCTAATCGCATGACAGCATTAAAGAAAATGGGAATACCTCATGTAGTGGTTCAGGATATTGACGTACTGGAGGAGGGGTTTTCCCTGCAGAGCTGGCATCATGCCGTCGAGCACATGCAAGCCGACGAACTGCTGGCCGCAGCTCGGGCCGTGCCCGGATTCGATGAATTCCCCGGTGCGCATGACGACGCGCTGATACGGATTCGCTTCCGCGATGGTCATGAGGTCTCATTCCGGGGCTCAGAAGATCTCCCGGAACGTGTCGATCAGCTCCAGCGCTTCACCCGGATCTACCACCGGGCCACTCTGTTCGACCGGGTCAGTTACACCGATCCCGGGGACCTGGAGCGCAACTACCCAGATTTCACAGCCCTGATATCCTTTGACCCGTTCACCATGCAGGACCTGATCGACGCCACCGGGGCGGGACAATTGATACCCAGCGGTATCACCCGGGTGATCCTGCCCAAGCGGGCCCTGCGTCTGAACCTGCCCCTCGACCTGCTTCGTTCCGATCTGCCCCTGGACGAGAAGGAAATCCGGCTGCAGGAGGACATCAGAACCCGGGTCGCCGCCAAGGCGATCCGCTTTTACCGCGAACCGACTTTCTTCTTCGACGAATGACGTCCGAAGCAGGAGTCCGATATCGATGACAACGGCCGCGACACCGGCTGATGATGAGAAAGGAGTGAGATGATGGAACCGACCAAGATCTTGCTGGAAGAAAACGAGCTGCCGCGGCAGTGGTACAACATCCAGGCCGATCTGCCCAAGCCCCTGCCTCCCGTGCTGCATCCGGGTACCAAAGAGCCGATCAGCCCCGACGATCTGGCCCCGCTCTTTCCCATGGCCCTGATCATGCAGGAGGTCAGCAAGGAGCGGTATATCGATATCCCCGAGGAGGTCCGGGAGGTTTACCGGATCTGGCGTCCCTCACCCCTGGTGCGGGCCCGGCGCTGGGAGCGGGCACTCGATACCCCGGCCCGAATCTACTACAAGTGGGAGGGAGTGAGTCCGCCGGGGAGCCACAAACCCAACACCGCCGTGGCCCAGGCCTTCTACAACAAGCAGGAAGGGGTCAAGCGCCTGACCACCGAGACCGGGGCGGGGCAGTGGGGCAGTGCGCTCAGTTTCGCCTGCAACCTCTTCGACCTGGAGTGCCGCGTCTACATGGTACGAATCAGTTACGATCAGAAGCCCTACAGGCGGCTGATGATGGAGACCTGGGGCGGCAGTTGCGTGCCCAGCCCCAGTCCCGAAACAGTGGCCGGCCGGCGGGTGCTCGAAGCCGATCCCGACTCGCCCGGCTCGCTGGGAATCGCCATCTCCGAGGCGGTCGAGGCCGCCGTGGGGCGCGAGGACACCAAATACGCCCTGGGCAGCGTGCTCAATCACGTCATGCTGCATCAGACCGTGATAGGACTCGAGACCGTGCGGCAGTTCGAAAAGGCGGGGGAGTACCCAGATGTGGTCGTCGGCTGTGTGGGGGGCGGATCCAATTTCTCGGGTTTCGCGCTCCCCTTCGTGCGCGACAACCTGACAGAAGGGAAGGGAACCCGGATCGTGGCGGTCGAACCAGAAGCCTGCCCGACTCTGACAAAAGGTCTCTACCGCTACGATTTCGGCGATACCGCCGCGACCACGCCGTTACTCAAGATGTTTACCCTGGGCCACTCTTTCGTGCCGGCACCGATCCATGCAGGGGGACTGCGCTACCACGGTATGTCGCCGATCATCTGCCATCTGCTGGAACTGGGCGAGATCGAAGCTGCGGCCGTTCACCAGAATCCCGCCTACGCGGCGGCGGTGAGTTTTGCCCGGGCCGAGGGGCACATTACCGCCCCCGAGACGGCTCATGCCATACGGGTGGTCATGGATGAGGCGCTGGCCTGCCGGGAAACGGGCGAAGAGAAGATCATCGTCTTCAACGCCAGCGGGCACGGGCACTTCGATCTGGCAGGATACGAGAAGTACTTCAGCGGCGAGCTGGAGGACTACGCCTATCCGCGTGAACTGGTGGAGAAGGCCCTCGCGGAGCTCCCGCTCGTGGAGTAACGATCGGGAACAGTGCTGACGGGAAATAGCTGACGGGGTAATTCCCGGGACCGGTCAGCACCGATCCCGGGCGTCCCTCCGGGCGAGGCGTGCAGCGGGGGCGTGCGAGGGAGTAGAATGGGAGGCACCCCCGCCGTGCCGGTGGGTGGAATTGTCCTCGGGGGGTGCTGACCGTGAAGCCGCCGGAACCGCTGCGTCTGGAACGGATCGACGACTACCGGATACGGATCCCCCGCACCGGGCCGATGCGTACAGACGGGGTGATTTACGCCGATACGCGTCTGGAACGGCATCTGGTCGGGGACGACAGCCCCCGACAGGTGGCCAATGTCGCCTGTCTGCCGGGGATCGTCGGACCGGCTCTGGCCATGCCCGACATCCATTTCGGCTACGGTTTCCCGATCGGGGGGGTGGCGGCCTTCGATGTCGACGAGGGTGTGGTCAGCCCCGGCGGAGTGGGGTACGACATCAACTGCGGGGTGCGCCTGCTGCGCTCGAACCTCTCAGAAGACGAGGTCGTCCCGCGCCTCAAAAAACTGGTCGATACTCTCTTCAGCGAGATCCCCACCGGAGTCGGTGCCAGCCGGCAGCGGTACCGGCTCTCGAAGTCGCAGCTGCGCGACCTGCTGGCCCATGGAGCGGGTTGGGTGGTGAAGCAGGGCTGGGGGTGGACAGGCGATCTCGATGCCCTCGAAAGCCACGGCTGTCTGCCCGGGGCCAACCCCGATGCCGTCAGCGCGCGCGCCATCGAACGCGGTCTGCCCCAGGTCGGAACCCTGGGCAGCGGCAACCACTTCGGCGAGATCAATGTCGTCGAAGAGATCTATGACACGACTGCAGCCGGCATATTCGGTCTGGAAGAAGGCCAGATCGTCTTTTTCATTCACTGCGGCAGCCGCGGCCTGGGCCACCAGGTCGCCGATGACGCCATGAAGACGATGCGCTCGTCCCTGGACAGCCACGGTCTCGACCTGCCCGATCCGCAGCTGGTCTGCGCTCCGGTGGCTTCGAAACAGGGCCGGACCTACCTGGGGGCCATGCGGGCCGCGGCCAACTATGCCTTCGCCAACCGCCAGATGATCACCTGCCTGGCGCGCGAGGCTTTCAGCAGGGTGCTCGGCCGCTCAGAAGAGGACCTCGGTATGGCGGTGGTCTACGACGTCTGCCACAACATCGCCAAGATCGAGGAGCATACCTGGCAGGGCCGACCCCGGCAGGTCTGCGTGCACCGCAAGGGTGCCACCCGGGCTTTTCCGGCTCACCATCCCGAGGTGCCCGAACGCTACCGCGCGGTCGGACACCCGGTCCTCATCCCCGGCGACATGGGGCGCTACTCCTACGTTCTGGTCGGGGCTGACCGGGCCATGGAGGAGAGCTGGGGGAGCACCTGCCATGGAGCGGGGCGGCTCAAATCGCGCTCGCGGGCCAGGAAAGACCTCAAGGGACGGCAGATCGACCGCGAACTGGCCGACCGGGGCATCTACGTGCGGGCCGAATCGCGCCGCGTGCTGGCCGAGGAAGCCAGCGAGGCTTACAAGGACGTGGCCGAGGTGGTCGATGTGGTCACCGGAGCCGGCCTGGTGCGGCCGGTGGCCCGCCTGCGCCCGATTGGCAATATCAAAGGCTAAGGCACGATCTGAACCCGCCCGATCACTCCGGCGGGGGACGACGGATCGGTCCGGGGGGCGTACCCGGC
>CAZNUA010000021.1:2265-11812 GCA_964576115.1 uncultured Gemmatimonadota bacterium | reverse complement strand
CCCGCCCGATCACTCCGGCGGGGGACGACGGATCGGTCCGGGGGGCGTACCCGGCCGGCGGTACTGAGGCTTCTGCAGTTCCTCGAGCAGGTGCGCCACCGCCCGCTCGATCATCGGCTCCTCGCCCCGCGCGATCAGGTGCGGGGTGTCCCAGACCCGGATGTCGGGTGAGACCCCTTCGGCCTCGACCGCCCAGTTCCCGTCGGTGTCCACAAAGGCGAACCGCGGTACCGAGATGCTACTGCCGTCCACGAATCCGGGATTGCCGCTGATGCCCACCAGCCCGCCCCAGGTCCGCTCGCCGATGATGGTACCGAGCCCCAGCTTGCGGAAGTAGTAGGGGAAGGCGTCCCCGCCCGAGGCGGCCTGCCCGTTGATCAGTACCACCTTCGGACCGGTATGGATGACAAAGGGCTGGCTGGTCATATCCGTGTAACGACGGGACCAGAAGTTGAGCAGGCGGCCGCCCACCATGAAAGCCATCTCCTCGGGAATGAAACCGCCGCCGTTGTACCGGTCGTCGAGAATGAGGGCCTCTTTGGTGGAGAGGGGCAGCAGGCCCTCGAAGAGCTCGCGGTGCCCCTCGATGGCGGTGTTGGGCAGGTGGATGTAGCCGATCCGGCCGTCGGAGAGTTCGTCGACGAGCCGGGCGTTCTCGGCGCTCCACTCCTGGTAGCGCAGACCCTGTTCGCTCCGCACGGGGCGAACCCGATAGGTGCGCGCCCCCTGCGGACGCGGTCGGCTGTTGACGGTGACCTCCACCGTCCGGTCGGCCTTGTTGACCAGATAGGAGTAGGGGTTGGTGTCGGTCATCACCTCTTCGCCGTCGATCGCGATCAGGTACTCCCCTTCTTCGATCTCGATTCCCGGCTCTGTCAGCGGGGAACGGAACTCTTCATGCCAGTTCTGGCCGGGGAAGATGTTGGCGATCCGGTAGTAGCGTCCATCGGCTGCGAACTCGCACCCGAGCAGGCCGACCTCGACCCGGTCGGGGCGGGGCATCTCGGGGGAGGAGTTGACGTAGGCATGACCGACGTTCATCTCCGCCACCAGCTCGGTCTGCAGATAGTCGAGGTCGAAACGGTGCGCCAGGTGCGCGACCAGCGGTTCGTAGCGCTCGTAGATGGCCTCCCAGTCGAGACCATGGAGACCGGGGTCGTAGAACCAGTCCCGCATTACCAGCCAGGTGTCGTGGAAGATCTGGGCCCATTCGACCTTCGGATCGATCCGCATCTCCATTGCGTCGAGATCGAGTTGGCCGGGCGTGCCCTGCAGTCCGGGTCGCAGGGGCGCGATGCCGAAGGTGTTCCCCCGCCGGTACAGAATCTTCGAGAAGTCGGGAGTGGCGGCGTACCCCTGCACCCCCTCCATGATCGTCTCCGACTCCCGCGAATCGAGGGAGTATTTCCTGAGGGCGCCGTCGCCGAAGTAGAGGAGCCCGTCTGAGAGTCCCACCAGGCCGGCGTAGAAACCGGGCCTGATGCCGGGCAGGGCCACCACCCGGTCACCGAAACCATCGAGATCGATAACGAGGGATCCTTCCTGCTCACCGCTCTCTTCTTCGGCGCTCTCCTCTGGGGCCGGTTCACCGGACGGTTCCTCGTCGCTGCGGGGCGGGAAGGGATGGGGCAGGTCGGCCCGCAGAGTGGCGGCGTAGATGCGTGCGTCGAATCCCTCCTGGCCGTGGTTGTAATCGCGGAAGGAGACGAAATAGAGGTAGCGGCCAGACTGATCGAAGGTCGGGTTGGCCTCGTCGGTCATGGGGCCGGTGACCATGGCCGCCTCGCCGCTCGTGAAGCTGTAGAGCCAGACCGAGTCCATCCAGTTGTCGCCGGTCATGGTCCAGGCGATCCAGGAAGCATCGCCCGACCAGGCAAAGTCGCCGAGCGGACCCTTGCTCCCGGTCGCGATCTCGGTTATCCGGCGGTTCTCGATATTGATTGCCCGGAGACGATTCCGGTTGTCGGCTACCCCGATCCACTTCGAATCGGGGGACCAGCTCATGGTGAGGATCCAGATCTCCTGATCGTCGGTGAGCTGGACCGCTTCTCCCGAGCCGTCAGCGGGCATCAGGTAGAGCTGGTAGTCGCCGGTGGTGTCGCTGATGTAGGCGATCCACTTCCCGTCGGGCGACCAGGTGACGTCCCGCTCCCGGATTGCGGGGGTCGTCGTCAGGTTCCTGATGTCGCCGTGCTCGGCCGGGACCGAGAAGAGGTCGCCGCGGGCGGCGAAGATCGCCCGTTTTGCGCCGGGGGAGATGTCCCAGGCGTCGACTCGATTGGAGACATTGGTCCAGTACGGTGTGGTGTAGGGCTGGTCGCTGTGAATCGTGATCGGGATCCGGCGGGAGGTGTTGGTGGCGGGATCGAGATGGTAGAGCCAGCCGCCGTTCTCGTAGACGATCCCGCCTTCTCCGCGGCTCGGCCAGTTGACGTCGAATTCGTCGTGCGTGGTGACCTGACTCATACCGCCCGAACCGATGTCGTAGACCCAGAGGTTCCGCTTCAGGCTTTCCTCCCGGTCGCTCACGAAGTAGATGCGGTCACCGACCCACATCGGGTAGACGTCGGTTCCGATCCAATCGGTGATCCGCTCGCTGTCATGGGCCGCGAGATCGTAAATGGTGATGTCCTGCTGGAATCCGCCGGTATACCGCTTCCAGTGGCGCCACTCGCGCGACTTGCGGGTGTAGGCGATCTTCGTGCCGGTCGGATCGTACGTCGCACCCGAGGAACCCTCCGGAATCTCGAGCGGTACCTCGAGACCGCTCTCCCACGGATCGACCAGGAAGTACCGGCCGATCCTCTGGCCGAAGGGAGTCCGGTTGGCGCGCACCAGGATCTTTTCCCCATCGGGGGTCCAGTCAAGCACCAGATGGTCAAACCCGCCCCGGGGAGGCATCGGTCCGACGTCGGGGTAATAGGTCAGCTGCCGGGGAACTCCGCCTTCGGCTGGAATCAGGTAGACCTGTCGCGTGCCGGCGTACTCGCCGGAAAATGCGATCCATTCGCCGTCGGGGCTGAAGCGGGCGAACAATTCCAGTCCCACATGGGAGGTGATCCGCTTCGCTTCGCCACCGGACAGCGGGGCGGTGTAGAGGTCGCCGGCATAGGTGAAAACCACCCGATTGCCGTTGATATGGGGAAATCTGAGCAACCGGGCCTCATCCTGGGCGGATACCGCAGTTGTGAGACCGGCCAGCAGAATCAGAGAGAGCAGGAGCGTGCCTCGACGCAGGGACATCATCGGATCCTCCATCACGCGGGGGGCAGGTTCTGTGACTGTTCAATGTGGGGTTGGGGTGCCGTTTGCGCAATCAGGGAGAGTGCTGCTGCGGCGGAGGCGGGGTCTGGTGAATGGTGAAGCGGGTGGCGCCGACCGCCTCGCGCCCGGAGACGGTATCGCGGATCAGGATAGCGATATAGAGCGGACCGGTGAAATGGTGTTCCAGCATCGAGAGATCGATCATGATCTGGCGCTGGGCCCGGGGCTGGATCGAACTCTGGGTCAGGCCGGGGATGCGGACGATACCCTGGTCGGGCAGGTCGGGGATGAGGTAGTACGATTCCTCCCAGGCGTAATCGAGATATTCGGATCTCGTCAGGCCCGTGATCTCGAAATAGAGCCAGATGTCTTCGCCGTAGAGCAGGTTGCGACCTGGATACGGGAGCAGGCGGTATTCGCCGCGCGTGAAAGTGCCCTGCAGGGGATCGTCCTCGACCGGGGTTCCCGAACTGACGGTGTCCGCCAGGGCGATCGGGGAGATGAAGGGACCCGGTCCGCTGACCGTTTCGATCCGGGGCTGAAAAAGCAGGGCGGCCGACTTCTGTGTCTCGGGATCGAAGACCGAGCAGTAGATCATGCTCGTGTCGGGCACGGTCCTGACCCGGAAGCCGTCGACCAGGTACAGGGTTTGCAGGTCGCCGCGGGGATTGTTGATGGAGAAACCTTCGTCGTGCCACTCGCTCCAGACGGTGCGCTTCTCTTCATCGAGCAGCAGGCAGGCCGTTTCAAGACGGGTGGTGAAGCCCCCGGCGACCTGCTCGCGCCCGACATCGGTAAAGGGGATCCCCAGGCTGACCATGATATCGAATTCACCGTCCGGATCGGTGAAAGCCACCACGTCGGCCAGAACATTCAGGGCGTTGGCGCCTACGATCGAATCAACCCGTCTGACCTCGAGCGGCAGGATGCGGTGCAGATGCCCCAGGAGCGATTCGTCGGTCCGAACCGCATCGGGGATCATTCCTGCCAGCCGGGCGATGATATCCTCGCGCCGGGTTGCCACGTCGGCCTCGGATGAAAAGTTACGCAGACCCTCTTCGAGGGGGTTGAAGAGAATGCAGGGGTCGATTCTGCCCAGCAGGCTCGAACGGACGGCGATCGCGACCGGGTAGCCGTGCACGTAGAGAACATCCCAGGACCGGTCGCTCCAGGTACGGGGCGGACCCCACTGCAGGTACAGATCCCCACGCCAGTTCCAGCCGGTCAGGTTCAGGTAGGAGGGAAAGAGTTCGGTCAGGCCGTTCAGGAAGCCCTCGGGGGCGATTGCGAGGGAAGGGTGCGGCCCGCGCTCGCCTTCGAGGATTTCACAGCGACGGCGGTGGTATAGTGAATCGAGATCGGAGGCGAAGAGTTCGGGCGGGTAGTACTCGGGCAGGGTGCGTTCGAGCTGCAGGCTGGCCGGAGCGCCGATTGCCCGCAGGGCGGCCAGGCGGCGCACACTCTCATCGTCCAGGCAGATCGCCCGGCGCACCGCCAGCCGTTCCAGGGCCGCCTCCCAGGCCGGTTCGATACCTTCCCGCACGGAAGCGGGCAGGTCGAGCAGGCGTTCGGCTACCTCGGGCAGCTCGTAGTCGCTCAGCGCCAGCAGAGCAGACGTTCGCTCTGCGATCGGGGCAGACGCATCTTCGACCGCTGCCCAGGCACCGACCAGGGAGGGAGGTCGGGGGATATCCTCGGGCAGGACCATCCAATTGCCGTTGAGCGCCGCCGAGAAAGGCTTGCGTCCGTCCCAGATCAGAACGTGGGTGCCGCTCCGGTTGGCAAAACCCTGAGGCATTCTCAGAGTCTCGGGGTAGCGCAGGGAGACCGGCAGAGCCGCGTTCTGTATCCTATCCCAGTGACCGAATTTGAGCAGGGTGAGCCACGGTTCCAGCAGGTCGGTCAGGGGCGTCTCGGGATAGCGGTAGCTTAGAGCTTCAGCGCGCAGGCGGGCGATATCGAGAGCTTCGTTGCGGGTGGTGCCGGGGGTGGGATCGCGTTCGATCCACCAGTCTATGAGCCAGGCCACCGGATCGGGAGCCGAGAAGAGGGTGCGGCGCTGCCGTTCGGGCAGCATGGCCGCGGTCAGGACGATATCGGCCCGGTCGGCGTCGGTGACGATACGCTCAGGCTCGGGTCGATCCTCGGGCAAAACCATCTGTTGCCGCGAGGCGCAGGTGGCCAGCAGGGCGACGAGACACACCCACGAGAAGGGCAGCAGAAGACACCGCCGGCGACAGGACGAACCGTGACCCACGGGCACCTCCCGACCCCTCTCTGTGTGACGAAAGGATACCGATCCGCTCACCATCCTACGGGAAGGTCTGGGGGGAGGTCAACGGCGGGACGCACGCGAGTCGGCAGGGCCAGGGTGAAGGAAATGATCGTCCAGGTCAAAACCTCATTCCACCCGCAGGGCCGTGACCGGATCGAGCCGGCTCACCCGCCAGGCGGGTATGGCGGCGGCCGCCAGGGCGGTCAGGATCAGGGTTGCTGCGATAGCGCCGTAGACCAGAGGATCGGTGGCCGAAACCTCGAACAGCAGCGGCTGAACGAAACGGGCCGCAGCCAGGATGACGGCGAAGCCCAATCCCAGGCCGATGAGCGTCAGACGAAGTCCCATCTTCATGACCAGACCGATCAGGCTGCCCCGATCGGCTCCAAGAGCGGTGCGGATGCCCAACTCGCGGGTGCGGCGGGCGATATCGCAGGCCAGCGTGCTGTAGAGTCCCAGAACCGCCACCACCAGTGCCAGCAATCCGAAAGCCGTAAAAAGGGTGGCTCCCAGTCTCCACGAACGGGCCTGCGAATCAAGCATCTCCCGTACCCCCTCGATCTCCGCATACCTGATGTTGTCATCTGCCGCACTGGCTTCCCGTCGTATCTGCGGGAAGAGGACACGGGGATCGGAGCGGGAACGGACATAGAGAGCCGCGGCGGGATAGGAATAGCCGGTGGCGTAATCGGGTGCCTCGGCCAGGGGGAGATAGAACTGCTGGAGAGACTCGCAGGTCAGGCCTTCATTGGTCGCATTCTCCACGACTCCGACCACCGTCAGAAGAGGTGTCGGTCCCCTGTCCGGGTCGCCGATGAGCACCTGCCTGCCGACCGCGTTTTCACCCGGCCACAGGGTTTCGGCCAGCAGTTCGTTGACAACAAGGATCCTCTCACCTCCCGGCCCGTCACCGGCCCGGATCCCCCGACCGCTCAGGAAGCGGAGTCCGAGCACGCGACAGTAGCCGGGACTCGCGAAGTTCACCTGGGGCCGATCAACGCTCTGGTTAGGATCGGAATCCCGACCGGGTACGGTGACAGGGAAACCGACTCTCCATCCGAAGGGGGTGGAGGTGATCCCGACCCCCTCAACCCCGGGGATTCGGCGGATGCGTTCGGCCGCATGCTCGTAGCGGTGATTCAGGATTGTCTTGGAAGCATCGACCTCTTCCATCTCCAGTGTCACCATGGCCAGCCGGTTGACATCCAGTCCCAGGTCAAGCGTGTGTACGTGCTCGAGGCTTCGCAGGAACAAACCCGCTCCGATGAGCAGGATCACCGACAGTGCTCCCTGTACCGTCTGAAGCATGAATCGCAATCGGGAACGCCGGCCTGAGCTGCTCCGTTCACCGCCCTTGAGGGCATCGCTCAGAGAAGGTCGGACAGTCTGCAGTGCGGGAAGAAATCCTGCCGCCACCGCGGAGACGAGCACGGCCAGCAGAGTAAAGGCGATGATCCGGCCGTTCACGGGTGAATGCGGCCAGGACACATGAGGCAGGAGGATATTTCTGATAAAGCCGGCACTGGCGCCCGCCAGCACCAGGGCGAGTCCCCCGGCCAGGAAGGAAAGCACCAGGCTTTCGGTGATCATCTGCCCGATCAACCGGCTGCGGGACACACCCAGGGAGAGGCGGACCGCCACCTCCCGCCTCCGGTCCTCGGCCCGGGCCAGGATCAGGTTGGCGACATTGGCGCAGGCAATGAGGAGAACGATCAGGCTCACCCCGGCCAGCCAGCGGGACACCATCACCTCGCGCGAAGCCCGGGTGCCGCGAGCGGTGATGAGCGGTTCGAGAACGATACGGGCCTCGGCATCCCAGCGGCCGGCATCGATCTCTGCCTGCTGGGCCTGACGGTGCCGGAGAGACGCCTCATGGGCTGCTGTTTCCTCTGTCTGGTCCGGATTCAGGCGAGCCACTATCTGCAGCCAGGAGAGACCGGGATGCATGACGCCGGAGCTTCGTCCGGTTTCGAGAACCCGGGTGGGTTGCACCGGCAGCAACATATCGATACGTGACAGACCGACACCGGTGAAACCCGCCGGGGTCACCCCGATGATCGTGGCCGGGGCACTGCCGCCGTTGAAGCCGCTTACGCCGAGGTCGATGGTTCGCCCGATGACGTCGGGATTGGAACCGAAGCAACGCCGCCAGAAACCATATCCGATTACGGCCGTCAGGGGGGCCCCGATGCTGTCGTCAGCAGGAGAAAAGAACCGCCCCAGGAAAAGATCTGCACCCAGCAGGGACATGAACTCGGGCGTGGCTGTGATCATCATGGCGCGCAGGGCGTCCTCGCCCCGGCCGACGGTGGCAGTGGACAGCCCGGTATAAGCGGCCACCGATGTAAAAGCCCGCATGTCTTTCAGGGCGGCGAAGTCCGGGTAAGACATCGTATTGCTGGTAACGATCTGATTCTGGAAATTGAACCGGCTGTAGACCCGGCGGATCTGCTGATGGTTTTCGATGTGGGCCGGCGGCTGGAACAGGATCCGGTCGAGGATACCGAACATGACCGCGTTGGCCCAGATCCCCAGGGTCAGAATGGAGATGACAGCGGCGGCAAAGCCGGGGGAGCGTCGCAGAGAACGCAGGGCGTGAGAGAGGTTCTGCCGGAGGATGAAAAAGAACTCTTCTGCACGACGCATACGGAGCTGCCCGGCATCGATGTGCTCGAGGCGGGCCCGATGGCCGACACGGTCACCGAAGCGATGCTCGGCTTCGGCCTGGGCCTCGCCGGGGCTCATTCCCTGCCGCTGGAGTTCTTCAACCGTTTCGCGGAAGTGGAAATCGAGTTCTGAATCCAGGTCCCGTTCGGGATCGGGACGGAAGCGGCCGAGATGGAAGAGGCGTTTCAGGCCATGAAAGGGCGGCTGTGAACGGAGTCGTTTCATGTCAGGTTTTCCCATGTTTGATAATCACCATTCTCCAGCTCAAATCGCTCACTCGACGCGCAGGGCCGTGACCGGATCGAGCCGGCTCACCCGCCAGGCGGGTACGGCGGCGGCCGCCAGCGCGGTCAGGATCAGGGTTGCCGTGATCGTGCCGTAGACCACCGGATCGGTGGCCGAAACCTCGAACAGCAGCGGCTGAACAAAGCGGGCCGCAACCAGGGCGATGGTGAAGCCGAGCCCCAGACCGATGAGTGTCAGCCGGAGCCCTTCCCGTATGACCAGCCTGATCAACATGCCCTGGTCGGCCCCCAGGGCGGTGCGGATGCCCAGCTCGCGGGTGCGGCGGGCGATATCGAACGCCAGCAGGCTGTAAAGACCGGCGGAAGCGACCGCCAGGGCCAGGAAACCGAAGGCCGAGAACATCGTCGCTCCCAGCGACCAGGCCCGGGCCTCGGGATCGAAGATCTCCCTGACCGTCCGGATTCCGGCATAACGCAATCCGGGTTCATTTCCCACGGCTGCCCGCTGAATTGCTGACAGAGCCGGGACCGGATCGCCGG
Organism: uncultured Gemmatimonadota bacterium; assembly: GCA_964576115.1. Lineage (GTDB taxonomy): Bacteria > Blakebacterota > Blakebacteria > Blakebacterales > Blakebacteraceae > CAYSYY01. Next base: position 2,821 of record CAZNUA010000021.1, on the reverse strand, counting down.
TCGTGCGCACATAGAGTGCCCGGGCTGTGTGGGAATCAGGCGCTTCCTCCAGGGGCAGGTAGAACATCATCGCCGGAGCCTCGATCAGCTCGCCATTGCTCATGTTCTCGACCACCCCGACGACAGTGTGCGGAATCCCGGTTTCGGAATCATCGCCCTGTGAGTTGACGATGACCTGCTGTCCGACCGCATCCCGGTCGGGCCAGATCTTTCGAGCCATCAGTGCATCGACGATCATTACCCGATTGCCGTGAGGTCCGTCGCCTTCTGCGAGATACCGGCCGCTGATCAGGCGCAGACCGAGAACCCGGGCATGACCGGGACTGACGAAATGCACCATGGGCGGCCCGTACGCGGTCTCGGGCAGGGAATCGAGACCGGGGATAGAGATATCGAGCCCCAATCCCCAGCCGACAGGCGAAGTGGTGATCGTTACCCCGTCCACTTCAGGAATACGGCTCACCCGATGGGCCGCGTCGTCATAGCGCTCTCTGATCGTCGCGGCCTCCGGACTGATATCATCCATTTCGAGCATGACTTCGACCAGGTGGTTGCG
>CAZNUA010000021.1:0-2165 GCA_964576115.1 uncultured Gemmatimonadota bacterium | reverse complement strand
CGGACGGCGATCTCCCGACGGCGGTCAACCGCTCGCCCGAGAGTGAGATTTACCACGTTGATGCAGGCGATGAGCAGGACGATCAGGGAGACGCCTCCCAGCCAGTGGGCTACGATCGATTCCCGGGTGGAATCGGGCCCGCGGGCGGCGATCACCGATCCCAGCAGCAGCTCCGAACGGGCGTTGATGTCGTCCGGCCGGCTCACATCACGGTGCAGATTCCGGTACAGGTGGTCTGCTTCAGTGCGGGCGCTGTCATCGGTCACACCCGGTTTCAGGCGGGTCACGATGCGCAGGAACGAGAAGCCCGCTGTGTCTCTCCAGCGCGGTATTCCCACCCGCAGATCCTGGGTGGCCGTGAGCGGGAGCCAGAGATCGATCCGTTCCAGATCGAGACCTGTAAAGCCCTGCGGCATGATTCCAATCACGGTAACGGTTGCGCCGCCACCGAAGAAGCCGCCGAAACCCAGGTCGATGGTGCGGCCCAGCACATCGGGGGCGCCGCCGAAATGCCGCCGCCAGAAGCCGTAGCTGATCACTGCCGTCAGAGGAACTCCCGGTTCGTCGTCGGCGGCGGCGAAGAACCGTCCCCGGATCGGTTCCACCCCGAGAAGGGGGGCGAATCCGGGAGTGGTGGTGCTCATCCGCGCCCGGTCAGCTTCGCGCCCCCGGCCGAGGGTGACATCCTCGATCGAGGAGTAGGCGGCTACGCCGGCAAAGCTCGTGACGGTCTTCATTGCTTCATAATCGGGATAGGAAAGCGAGATGCTCAGGTCCGGAGCTCCGTTCGATACCGGACGGGTGCGGAAGACCCTGCGGAGTTGCTGGTGTTCCTCGATATGGGCCGGAGGCTGGAACAGGATGCGGTCGAGAATGCCGAACATGACGGCATTGGCCCAGATTCCCAGGGTCAGGATGCCGATGACGGTCAGAGAGAAGCCGGGTGCGTGTCGCAGGGAACGCAGGGCGTGGGTGAGATTCTGCCCTGAGGCCGAGAAGAACTGCTGTCGCCGGTTCATGCGCACCATATCCCGGTCGACCTGCTCGAGCCCGGCTCGGTGTCCCCGGAGATTTCCGAAGCGCCGCTCGGTTTCGGCCCGGGCGTCGTCCGGGCTCAGACCCTGCCGTTCGAGTTCTTCGAACGTTTCGCGGAAGTGGAAATCGAGTTCTGAGTCCAGGTCCCGCTCCGGATCGGGACGGAAGCGGCCGAGATGGAACAGGCGCGTCACTGTTCGGCCTCTCCTTCAGTAGCGCCCAGAACCTTGAAGACCGCTTCGGCATACCGGGACCAGTCTTTGGAGGCGGTTGAGAGCCGTTTGCGACCGGCCGGGGTGAGCTGGTAGTACTTCGCCTTCCGGTTGTTTTCGGACAGACCCCAGTCCGATTCGATCCAGCCCTTCTTCTCCATCCGGTGCAGGGCGGTGTAGAGGGCGCCGTCTTCGATCTGGAACGAACCTTCGGCCGTCTCCCTGATCCAGCGGGCCACGGCGTACCCGTGCCGGGGGCCGAAGAGGAGAGCCTTGAGGACGAGCACATCCAGGGTGCCCTGCAGCAGGGGGAGTTCTTCGCTCACGCGTTGTCTCCGATCGGTCGAGTTTCTGATCGGTCTCTCAAACGGTTTTCCCATGAAACGTTGAGGGGAAAGAAAAAGTTACGATCTTTCCCTGAAATGTTGAGGGGGAACAGCAGACGCAACCGATGGACGACGACCGCCCCGACCGGCACCTCCCCCTCTTCGGCCGCACGGGCAACCTCACGCAACGCCTGGCGCATCCAGCGCTCGTCGTCGGGCACTTCGAGGCAGCCGAAGGTGTCGTTCTGGATCGCAGGACCCGGAGTCGACCAGCGGGAGGCATGCGGCAGCCGTTCCCGCACCGAGCGGAGGGGGCTTGACAGAGACGAGAGTCCGTGGCCAGAATGTTGTTCCTCGTGCAAGAATATCCCCCTGTGTGCTCCTCCCCTGACTCACCGCCTCCCGCCACCCGGCCCCCGCCCATGCGATCGTGGCGTATCGCCCGCGGAGTTTCACGAAAAGCCCCCTCTACCGGCTCCTCCAGGATCACTGGGAGTCCTTCCTCGGCGTGTATGAAGAGGAGTTCCAGCACACCTTTTCCTGCGTGAGAAGGAGCTGCTGAGCGCCGAGCGGATGCAGCTGATTCGATCGT
>CAZNUA010000020.1:0-63425 GCA_964576115.1 uncultured Gemmatimonadota bacterium | reverse complement strand
AGATTTCCTTTCCCGGTATCCTGCTCGTTCCTCCCTCCATCCCTCAGCACAACCCCGGCGCTCTCATCGACGCCATCATCCGCTGGACAGAACGGTACGGTTCAATCGAACAGATCGCCGGCGGTATCGCCTGGCTTTCGCCGGCCGACCTGGATGAGGGTGATGCCCGGGTGCGCGAAGCCCGGCCTTCCTATATGCGTGCCCTGGAACGGATCGGGGCGACGATCTGAGAAATGGGCATCTGACACCATTGTGGGACTTTGGTACGGGCCCATTCTGCGTGACTGAGAAAATGTGATGGCTGGGAAGTATTGTTATGGTTTTATCATTACATAATATACATAATGTTATTTACATAACGATACACACATTATATCGTACATCGACTCCCGATCCCGTATCGGAGGAACTCATCCATGAACTCGATGAACAAGACCGGTCGCAATCCTTTCGAGTATGGACGCGAACTGGCTCGTGACGAACTGGTCGATCGCGAAGAAGAACTTGCAGAACTGGAAGCAGTGATCAGAAACCGCGGCAGGTTGTTTCTGATCGGCCCGCGCAGGTTTGGCAAGACATCTCTTCTGCACGCCTGTGCTGTCGAAGCGGAAAGAGAGGGCGTAACCGTTCTCCGTTTCGATGTCGAGAAGTATGAATCGCTGCCCCTGCTCGCCCAGGCAATCCTGGGTTCAGTAACCCGTACCATGAAGGGACCACTGGAGAGGGTTTTCAACTCTCTGAGTGAGGCCGCGCTTCACCTGCGTCCGAAAGTCTCACTCGATGCACAGGGGAATCTGTCGGTTACGATCGATACTTCGGAGAAGGAAGAATTACCGATCTTGACCGAAGCCCTCGATACGGTTGAATCACTGGCGCAGAAAATGGACCGGCCCGTGGTTCTCATGCTTGACGAGGTTCAGTCGATTGTGGTTGATCACGGACTTCCCGCAGAGAAGCAACTGCGGGCGACCATTCAGCGACACCGTCATGTCAGTTACATATTCGCTGGTTCAGCAACGCGCCTGTTGACAGCAATGACCACCGATCCCGGCCGCCCCTTTTACCATCTGGGTTCACGATTATTTCTGGGGCCGGTTCCCCGTGATGCATTCACAGCCTTTCTACGGACAGCATTCACGGAGTCCGGATGGGATGTTGATCAGGACGGAATCACGGAAATCATGGATGTCGCTGAGGAGGTACCTTACAACGTCCAGCGCCTCGCGGCCGAGATATGGGAGATGCTGCGATCCGGTGAGACCGATGAACTATCAGCCCGGGTTGTTCAGTCAGCGGTAGCGGGGATCGTGGCCAAAGAAGATCCGGCATACACCCAGATCTGGACCCAGCTGACCCGGAATCAACAAAAGGCACTCAAGGCGGTTATCGAACACAAAGGCGAAGGTTTACTGTCACGGAAAGTGGTCGGTTCTCTGGGATTGCCGGTCGCCAGTATGCAGGTAGCGTTGCAGGCCCTTGTGGCTGTACACCTCATTCGTTCCGAGGGAGATCGCGGTCACCTGAGATACCGTTTGATAGACCCGTTTCTGGCGACATGGCTGGTACAGGCACAGGTGCAATAGCACACGGGAGGGGGTTGCGATCGCTGCCGATCATGGAACGGGCGGATCAGTGATGAATCCTCTCGATCCGGCACCTGTGACGAACGGATTCGAAAGACGGCCGTCTGTCTGGTAACATCATGCTTTCCCCCTCGGCTCGCTTATCAGGAGGCATGCATTATGCAACGGTCCATCCTGCCCCTGCTGACCCTTTTCTTCGTCGCCTGTTCCGGGACTGAGAAGGGTGTCGCATCCCATTCCTTCAGGGTCTTCACTGAAAACGGCGTGACGATCTCAGAATCCTCGGGCGGTCCGAAATACACCGAACCGATCTTCGAGTTTGTGGAAATCTTCGATCTCGAACAGGATGAGTCGCGCCCCGAAATGCTGTTGAACCGAGCCACAACCTTCATGATGGATGAAGAGGGGTTGATCTACGCTTTCGACAGCGGCGATGGCCGGGTAGCCGTCTTCGCTCGAGACGGCACGTATCTCAGAGATTTCGGCCGGCAGGGATCAGGCCCGGGGGAATTCTCCTTTATCAGAGCCAGCTGGATGAAGGACGGTCTCATTGGCCTTTACGATCCTCTTCAGTACCGCGCTTCGATCTTCACAACGGAGGGGCAGTACATCGAATCATTCACACGAGCTGGTACGAGCAACCGGATGCGCCTGGCCCCGATCATGAGATATCTGAATGCAATCATCCCCCTGCCGGATGGTCGGATCGTGCACCTGCTCCATGAAGATCACAATTACAGCACTCGGGAACAGACATTCTGTTCGGTGGCAGTACTGTATTCCGCTGATGGTGACAGTCTGCGGTCGTTCTCGACTGATGAATTGCCCCTCCCGGCGTATCCCTCGAAAAGAGGGGGAGTCATCAATGAGAGAACGATGTTCACGGGCTCACCCAGTGTTCAGATCCATGTTGGTCGGGGTATCCTCATGGCCGATCCCCGGGAACCGATGGTGCGCTGGTATGATTTTGACGGAACCCTGAAACGGGTTCACCGGCTGGGACTCAACCCCATCCCGGTTTCCACTGAGGAGAGGAACGCGATCCAGGAATTCTACCGGGATCGCATTCTGAATGCGGAGGGAGATACAAAGGATCATTTGGAGGAAAGCTGGCAATACACTGTCATCCCGGATCAGAAAGGTCTGTGGGAGAGTGTGCTCGTTGACGATCAAGGCTTTCACTGGCTCCGTTACCACACGAACTGGCTGCTGCCGGAGGAGGAGCGAGGTCTCTGGTCATACATGGTCTTCAGCCCCGAAGGAGAGTACCTCGGGTCGGTCACCTGGCCGGGCCACATCTGCAGTATTTCACGCGGGCACTATCTCTGGCGCAACATCGATGAGGAAACCGGTGGATATCGGTATGTCGTATATGACACACGACCAACTGTAGAGGGGCTGGAGTACCCGATCGGGCCCTGACGTACTACGGATATACGAACCCCTGCTGGTTCGAGTCGATCCGGTAGACCTCACGGATCGTTTCACCCGTTTCTTCATTCCCCCTGATCGTTAAAAGATGCCCGCGGCCAAGAGAACCGTCTGGAATCGGCCATTTCGTATCCCCGAGGTACTCGCCCGCGGGACTGATGACCCGGAAGACGAGACCCGTATCCTCCAGAGTGAGAGCCCGGGTTGGATAGAGCAGCCAGAGGTAGCCGCAATCATCGGTCCGGATATCGCTCCAGAAGGCCTTGTGCGTCGGCAGGCGCAGGTTCTTGAGCCAGGCTGTATCGCGGGCCCGGCCCGCTTCGGACTCGGTCTCATCCCGGCGCCGTCGGATCAGTTTCCTGATGTAGCGTTTGTCCCGGGACGTGACGGGTTCGGCGGGCCGATCGAGGCGGATGATCCGGCGGAGCGAACCGTCAATATCATGGACGAGAACCTCCGGTTCGATCCCTGTCGTGATGTAGATACCCCGAGCCGGAACGGGAAGCAGGCAGGCCCGACCGGCAAAATTGATAGACATTCCGACCCTGAGGCCGGTTTCCCTCGAGTAGATCTGTTGAGATGATTCCACGAGCGGGGTTTCGATAACAGCCAGGGTATCGCCGCCCGGGGTGAGGATTGTACCCCGTATTCCTGCCAAGGCTCTCGTCGAGCCATCCCCGTGCAGCGGGTTCAGGCCAATCAGCGTCTCTTCATTCAGGCAGTGAAGCTCGCTGATCCGGTCATGGGGGGACAGGGAGTGGGAATAGATGGTGACCAGTTCCCCGGTTGTGGTGAATACGGTCGTTCGCTGCAGGGCATCATCCCAGACAACGAGTCTGTCCCCTGTGAGAGTAAGTATCCGCATGCGGCGAAATTCCCCCGGGCCGGCACCCTGGTGGCCGAAGCTCCTGAGGTAACGGCCCGACGCGTCGAAGACGGCGATCCGGTGGTTGCCGGTATCGGCGATATAGATCAGGCCTTCAGCATCCATGGCGATGTGGGGATCGGGACGGTGGAGCAGGCTCTCCGGTCTCGATGGATCTTGCTGAATCGTCGCAACATGAGTGTAGGTGAAGAGCTCCCCCTCGTATTTCGGCCCGCCGCTTGTCTGTGCTATCGTGACTCCGTCTTCGGTGAAAACGCGGAAGGTGTGGGAGGAACTGCTCGGGGATCGAGCGCAGGCTGTCAGCAGAGCGACAGCGCAGATAAAGCTCATTATCCGCATCGATACACTCCTGAACGTGGGCGGATCTGATAGTGGTTGCAGTATATCAATCACCTGCATCCGCGTCACATTTTCTCTAGCCGCATCAGATTGCCTGCAACCGGGTCACTTTTCTTACAACCGGGTTACTTTTCCTGCAACCGGATCACTTTGCCTGCAACCAATCCCGTTCTTGCCCCGTCTAATGTATAACGTTGCTATACAAAGTGTCGCCAGGACGGGGAGACGATCATGGCCAGAGCGAAGAAACGAACCCTGGGAGAATTCGAACATCAGGTGCTGCTCTGCATCCTGCGCCACGGTTCGGAATCCTACAGCATGGAGATCGTGCTCGAACTGGAATCGCGCACCGGCAAAGAGGTAGCCACTGCGGCCGTTTTCGTGGCCCTGCAGCGCCTCACGGAGAAGGGCTTTCTCAGAGACCGGATCGCGGAACCGGGTAAAGAGGGCGGTCACGCCCGGCGTTACTTCAGGCTCACCCCGCCGGCCCTCGAGGCCCTGGCCGAGTCCCGCCGGCAGTATCTCAACCTCTGGGACGGGGTGGAATCCCAGCTCGAACAGGCGCTGGAGGGGACGCGGTCATGACACATCAGACCCGGAACATCCGGCCGCCACGCATCCCCCGCACTCTTTTGAACCTCGTGCTCCGGCACAAGAAGATGGAGGCCTGCGGGCCGGAACTCGAAGAGATGTTCCGCGACCGGATAGAGCGATCGGGTGCGTATCAGGCCCGGCGCTGGTACTGGCGCCAGCTCGTCGGGTTCATCGTGCGCTGGCCGCGCATCAAGCGCCACCCCGATCCCGAACTCTTCCTCACAATGGCTGCCCGGGCCGATCACGGGCGCGCCTCATTCGCGGAGACATGCCGCCACGACCTCCGCTTCGGCCTCCGGACCCTGCGGCGCAAACCCCTCTTCACTCTCGTCGCCGTGGCTACCCTGGGTCTGGGCATCGGCGCCACCACAACCATCTACAGCATCATCGACGCGGTCCTGCTGCGCAGCATTCCCTACCCCGAAGCCGACCGGCTTGTTTCGATCTGGACCGAACGCCTGAACGATCGCGGCGAGTGGGTGACCGAGTCGCTCTACCACCCCGAGTACCAGGAACTCAAGAAGCATGCTTCGAGTCTGGAGAACATCGCCCTCTACTTCTATGCGGGGAGTTCGATCCAGGGCCGGGGCGATCCGATGAACTTCATGATCGGGGAGGGCACGGCCGAGCTGGCTGACGTGGCCGGCATCCAGCCGCAGCTCGGACGCTGGTTTGCGCCCGAGGAGGTGGGGCCTGAATTAACCCGGGTGGTGGTTCTTGGAGATGCTCTCTGGCGGGAGCGGTTCGGGGCCGATCCGAATGTGCTCGGCACCACGGTTCTCATCGAAAACCGCCCCTATACCATCATCGGGGTGGTGCCCCCCGAATTCAGGTTCACAACCGATCTCTTCGAGAATACGCAGGGCCTGCTCTCGCCCCGGGACACCGGTGAGCGCCCGGCATGGGTCCCGACCGGGCACAACTACGGTTCCAACTGGTACACCGCAACTTCGGGCTGGAGTTTCGAGGCCCTGGCCCGGCTCAAGCGGGGGGTGAGTCTGGAAGCGGCCTGGGCCGAGATCGAGGCGCTGGTGCGGGGCGATACGCCCGTTGATGAGTTCCGGGTGCACCTGGCGCGGCGCGATCAACTCGAAGTGGCCGGCCTGCCCGCCCGGCTCCTGCTGCTGGCTGTACCCTCCCTCTTCCTGCTGCTGATCGCCTGCGGCAACGTCGCCACCCTGATCCTGGGCGAAGCGGAAGGACGGCGGGCCGAAATCGCCACCCGGGCCGCCATCGGCGCCGGCACGTCACGGATCGTGCGCCAACTGCTGACTGAGAGTGTGCTCCTCGGGTTGTTCGGCAGTCTGGTCGGTATCATCCTGGCCTTCGGGGCGACGCGCGTCCTGACGGCCTTCGCCCCGGCCACCTCGGCCATCGAGAACGTGCGGGTGAACCTGGCCGTGCTGGGCTTCTCGAGCGCGGCGGGGATCTCGGCCGGGATCGGGTTCGGCCTGCTGCCCGCTCTGACACTCATCCGCCGGCGCGGCCGTTCCGGCCTGCACACGCACGGTCAGCGCCTGATCGAGGGCGGGCAGAGGCGGATCAACCTGGTCATCGGACTCGAAGTGGCCCTGACGGTCGTTCTGCTCGTGACCGGGGGGCTCTTCACCCGGACGCTCCTGAACCTGACATCTGAAAGCATGGGCTTTGAACCCGACAACCTCGTCGCTCTGCGAGGCGCCATTGATGTCCGCGGCCTGAATACCGAGATACGGGAAGCGGCCTACCTCGACATGATCGATCGGATCGAGGCCGTGCCCGGGGTGCAGGCGGCCACGGCAAGCTGGTCGATGCCCCTGCTCATGAGCCTGTGGAGCGATGAGGTGGAAATCGAGACGAACACAGGTCCGGAAAACAGTCAGCTGCCCATCCTGAGTTACGACATCGTTCTGCCCGACTACCACGAGGTCATGGAGATTCCCCTGGTGGCCGGCCGGTACTTCACACCCGACGACGCACCCGGAGCCGAACCGGTCGTGATCGTCTCCCGCTCAACAGCCGAGGATCTGTGGCCCGACCGCCCGGCGGTGGGCCAGCGTCTGCGTTTCGATCGGGTCCCCGAATGGCACACCGTGGTCGGGGTGGTGGAAGACGTGCGCTACGGTGGCCTCGATTCCGAACCCCGCTCCCCCATCTACCGCCCCTACCTGCAGAATCCCGGGCTCAACGGAATTCGGCTGGTTCTCACGGCCCGCGTCAACGGGGACCCGGCCGAACTCATCCCGCAGCTCGAAGCGGCCGCCCGCAGTGCCTTTCCGGAGGTTCTGCTGGCCGAAGCCCGGATTATGGACCGGGTCGTTGCAGAAACGGCCACCGACCAGCGCTACCGGGCCCTGATGGTGGTCTGTTTCGGCCTGGTGGCGATCATTTTGACCGCGGTGGGAATCTTCGGCGTGGTGGCCCGGGCCGTCGCTCAGCGGGCTCGCGAACTGGCCATCCGCATGGCCCTGGGAGCCGATTCAGGGATCCTCCGGCGGCTGGTCGTGAGTCGGACCCTGACGGTCGGAGCGATCGGCCTGGTGGCCGGTCTGCTCGCCGCAGTAGCCGGGAGCAGCCTGCTCAAGAGCTATCTCTTCGGAGTGCCGGGGACCGATCCCCTGACCCTGACCTTCGTGCCCCTGACGGTTCTGGTGACGTTACTGGCGGCCGGATTTCTGCCGGCCCGCCGGCTGTGGCGACTCGAACCGGCCCGGATCCTGAGTGAGGAATAGGGCTCAGACGGGAACACTCGGGATTAGACGGTCAGTTATTTCCCCGATTCGGTTATGCGACCATAGACGCGGGTGACCGACTCGACGACGAGGCCGGGTTGGAAGAGCGGGACCAGGTGATTGCTGTTTTCGGCCGGGATGAGGACTGCGCCCGGGATCGACTCCGCCAGATGCTCGTGAGCCGTGTGCCAGGCCTGATGTTCCTCCACTTTCGGGAGAAACTGCCGGGCGCAGGTGATGACCTCGACCGGAATGCCCTCCGGAATCCTCGTGTCCCGCATGATGGCTATCTTCGGCGCCAGCCCGTCACCGACCATGCGCACCTGGGCCCGCTGCAGGGTCGTGAGACTGGCCGGATCGGAAGTGTCGAAGGGGAGCCTGCCCGCCATGGGGTGATCATCGAGGTACTCCACCCCGAGCCGATCGACGAACTCGGTCGTGAAGGGATCGATGAACACCATACCGCGCACGGCCTCGGGATGCTCGTTCGCTTCCAGGCGGATCATCCAGCCCCCGAAGGAATGCCCGACCAGGACGAGGTCTGAGTCCAGCCCGAGCTGTTCGAGCCCGTTCCAGAGCCAACCGGCCTCGAGTCTCATGTCATGCGGGACCTCGGGCAGGTCGCTCTGCCCGAAGCCGGCCCGGTCGTAGGTGATGATTGCCGCTCCGGTCTCGCGGGCCAGCCACGGGGCCAGCATCATCCACTGCTCCAGGTTGTAGCCCCCGCCCGATTCCAGGAGGATGGCCGGCTTGCGGCCCTCGATGATCTGGAAGTGAAGACGGTTCTCGCCGACCGATATCAGGGTGTCGATGATGGCTGCATCCGGCTCGGATTCGACCTGGACGGTGCCGGCCGAGACTGCTTCCGGTGTGGTGATCAAGAGGACCAGGGCAAGGATGATCGGGGCCTTCGAGGTCCGGATTCGCATACTCTTCTCCGATGCATCTGTCTGTCATGGAATAAGCTCTGGTGTGGTATTGATATACGTACCCCGGGGAATGAAGTTCTACGCCAGTTGCAACTACTGTCGCCTCAGAACCACAACCGCAGCGACACGAACCGCACGAAGGGGCGGGCCACGAACCAGAGCAGGCTGCGGCGGCCGAGGCGGACCTTGCCGACCCCGTTCATGCCGGGACGCAGTCCCTCGGGGGCGGGGATGCGCACGGTGGCGATCAGGACCCGCTTGTCGTCCCTGCGCTGCAGAGCGGCCGGGGCGAGGATGTCCACCGTTCCGGTGAAGGTGCGCTCGGCGTAGGCGTAGAACTTCATCTTCACCGGCTGGCCCAGTTCGACCGCATGCCAGTCCTTCTCGGGCAGAGCGATCTCGATGCGCAGCGAATCGAGGGTGCCGACCTCACAGAAGGTATCGCCCGAAGCCAGGTAGTCCCCCTTACGCTCTTCGACGTGGGGAGTGAGGATCACGGCCGGGAAGGGGGGGGCGATAGTGGCGGCCTCGAGTTCACGGCTCAGCAGGGTCAGCTGGGCGGTCAGGGAAACGCGGTCGGTCTCGGCCAGCTGGGCGGCGAAGAGATCGTTGCGAGCGCGCGCGGCAGCTTCCTCGCGCCGGGCCCGCTCCAGGGCGTTCTGCAGGTCGCGGTATTCCATCTCGGCCTCGAGGCTCAGAATGCGCCCGGCCGGGCGATCGGGGCCGACCACCTCGCCTTCCAGAGCGGTGACCTCATCCACGATCCCCGCCACGGGCGTGCGCAGCTGCAGGCGCTGGCCGGGGAAGACCACCGCGTCGCCGCCGGTGCGGTAGGGCAGGCGCACGAGCAGCAGCAGAGCGCCCGCGACCACCGTCCAGACTGCGGCCGTGCGCCACTTGCGGCGACCCGCCTCCCAGAGTTTGCGGCGTTTTTCGAGCAGGGGTTCGAGGAAACCGATCAGGGGTACCTGGTTGTAGAGTTCGGCGTTGCGGATGGCGACCGAGGCCTGGTTGCCGAGGATGCGCAGCAGTTCCTGTTCTTCTTCATCGGGGATACCGCGGGCCCGCAGCTGGCAGTAGGCCCCCATGACACCCTGGTCGTCTTTCAGGGGCAGGCCCCAGAAACCACCGGTTTCAGTACTCTCGAAGTGCTCGCGGAACAGGTCGCGGCCCTCACCCTCGGGCAACTCGGCGGCGGTGGCCGAGATTTCGGTGCCGGCCAGGCTGACAAACTCCATCAGGTTGCGCAGCGACTCCTTTTCGTCCTTGGAGGGTTCGGTGCCGCCGATCGAGTCGATCTTCAGACGCCCGCCGCGCGTCAGGCCGATGGCGCAGTATTCCAGTTCGGAGAGCGCCGAGGCCATGGTGGTGATGGTTTTCAGGATCCGGTCGAGGTCGAGGGTGGAGGTGATCTCCTGGCTGATGGTGAGCAGGGTGTCGAGGTCGCGCAGCTTCTTCTCAAGCTGGCTGTAGAGGGAGGCGTGGTTCAAAGCCACGGCGGCGTGATGACCGAGATTGGCCAGGAAGCTCACTTCGCCCCGGTCGTACTCGTCGGCGGTGGTCTTGTCGCCGACCACCAGGGCGCCGACGAGTTCGTCCTCGATCAGCAGAGGCATGTAGACCGCCCCGGCCGGCTCATCGAGTCCGGCTTCCCATTCTTCGGCCCCCGTGATGTCACCGCGGGTCACCGGGGCTTTGCGCAGCGAGCTGATCCAGAGCGCGGTCGCCTCGGTGTTGCTCTGCTCAAAGGCCGCGAGCTCGGCCTCGCTGAGCCCCTGGTGAGCCAGCACATCAAAAACGGCTCCCCCGCGCGAATACAGGATAACCAGGCCGCTCCTGGCGAAGACGCTGTCGAGGATGCTGGCCAGCAGTTCCCGGGCGATGACGCGCGGGTCGTGGGTCGAGGCCGTCAGCATACCCGCCTGATTGACCAGGAGCAGCCGGCTGGCCGTCTGCTCGAGCTGGCGGTAGGCGGCGTCCAGTTCCCGTTGCAGGTTCTCGTTATTCTCGGTCATCTTCAGGCACCATTCCGCAATGACACTCGCGTTCGAGAGCCGATCTCAAATGAAAAAGTCCAGTCTCAAGGTCTGAATGGCGGAGCGGATCAGCTGCCCCCACAGCGATCGGCTCTTGCCATAGAGGCGCACCTTGCCGCGCTGGCCGGGCACCAGGCCCAGGGCGGAATTATCCATGACGATCTCAACTCCGTAGAATGCTTCTTCGTCGACGGCCGCTTCACCGGCCAGATCGATCACCACCACCCGTCCCCGCACCACTTCGCCGGGCCGCGAGGCCGGCTTGAATTTGACCCGCGAGCCGAGTTCGACGTCGGCCATGTTCCGTTCGGGGATCTCGAGACGCACCCGCAGCGAATCGGTCCGCCCGATCTGCATCAGCATCTCACCCTCGCGCACGAAGCGGTGTTCAACCTCCGAGACGTGGGGATTGAGGACCCGGCCTTCGAGGGGTGAGCGCACCTCCAGAGCTTCGTGGCGATCCAGAATCAGGTCCTCGCTCTCGGTCAGGCGGGCCAGTTCAGCGCGGTAGCCGCTCACGGCCGAAGCGTCGCCGCGGGACGAGGCCTCTCCGGCCAGAGCCCGGGTGCGCTCGATCTCGTGGCGCACCCCGATCAGTTCACGCTCCAGGACCGTACTCTCGATGCGGGCCAGGACCTGCCCCGCAGCGATATCGTCGCCGGTATTCACAGTCAGCTCGCGCACGTACCCCGGCGCCGCGGCTTCGACGTTGACCTGGTAGTAGGGTTCCAGGATCGCCAGGCGCCGGTCCACGGTCGGGGTTCTGATCACGGCCGGCAGGACGAGGAGCAGGGCCAGGATGGTGATGACGACGGGGATGTTGCGCCGGATGAATCCGGAGCGGTCCATGGCAGCCAGCTTCACGAAATCCACTCCCTTGCCGATCGGTCTGCGCAGGATCAGGTACATGGTGGCCACCAGCAGAATCCACCCGAAGGCGGCCAGTCCCCCTACGAACCAGCGTTTCAAGAGACCGTAGATGATCGAGAAGATCATGATCGAGTAGATGAAAGCGGCGATCGAATAGAGCAGGTAGATACGCTGCTCGCGCCGGCCGCCGGGGGGTTTGTCGGCCGGCAGGTTGAAGAACGATTTCCAGACAAAACCCAGATAGCCGAAGGCCCGCTTGCGCAGGTTGGGGATGTCGACCATCTCGCTCAGGATGTAGTACCCGTCGTATTTGAGCAGGGGATTCATGTTGAAGATCCAGGCCGAGATCGAGGAGAAGATCACGATCTTGAAGGCGAAGTCGTGGATCAGCAGCTTCGGATCCGAGAGCCACCAGACATAGACGAAGGCGGCCCCGATGAACATCTCCACCAGCGGTCCCCCGTAGACCACCATCAGCCGGTGCAGCTTGCGGGGGAAGCGGTAGGAGTCGGACACGTTGCAGTAGAGGGCGGGGTTGATCAGGTAGATGAGCAGGAAGCCCATCTGATGTACTTCCCCGCCGTAATACACGCAGGTCATTCCGTGGCCGAACTCGTGGATGACCATGATCAGCAGAATGACGAGATATAGACCGACGATCTCGCCCAGCGACCAGCCGGTGAAGATGTAAAAACCAGACAGCCCCGCCCAGGTTTCCTCGAGATTGCCGACGAGCACGGCGTAGGAGCCGATCACGAAAACCCAGTAGAAGATCATGAAGGGTTTCGAGGCTATCCAGCGCAGGCGGTCCATCAGCCAGGCGAAGAACTTGTGCGGGTCCACGGCCGGGAAGGTCATGTGAAGCAGGGTGTTGTGGTGCTCGCGCTCGCGCCGGACCTTTTCCATCATCAGGACGTTGTATTCCATCCGGTCGCGGAAGATCAGGCGCATGTCGATCAGGTGCTCGACGTACTCGGTCACGTACTCGAGATCGAAATCCCACTCGGGGAAATCGCGCCCCAGCTGCTCGACCATGTCCGCAAGGGAGTTGCGGCCGTTGCAGAGCTCGCAGATGCGCCGCCCCAGCCGGTCGAACTGCATGTACTTGCGCCGGACCGGGTCCTTGGCGATGAAGGTTTCCTCGCCGCGCATCACCACCCGCGAGAAGGTGATGTCCTCGCGCAGTCTCGGGTAGTCGGGGACCTCGGCCACGGCTGATGAGTCCTCAGCCTCCGGGCGCGCCGAAATCGATGGTGGCGGTCATACCCGGTTTGTACAGGCTCTGGGAGTTGGTGATCTCGATCGTGATCTTCACCCCCCCGCTGGCCGGATCGAGCACGGGGCTGGTGCGCACCAGGCGCCCGTCGGCGTCGAGGGTGATCTCGCCGTTGCCGATCCGCAGGGCCACGATCTGCCCTGACTGCAGGTCGGCGTCGACTTCGGGCGGTACGATAAAGACCGCCCAGAGGCGGCCCAGCTCGGCCACGGTAAACAGATCCTCCCGGGCCGCGATCCACTCTCCCGCGTCGATGAAGCGTTCGGTCACCACCCCGGCGAAGGGGGCGGTGATGCGGGTGTAGCTCAACTCGAGTTCGGCCAGGGCCGAATCGGCCTGCGCCTTGAGGTATTCGGCCTCGGAGACCTCGAGTTCGAGTGCCGACACCACCCGGACCGCAGTATTCGAGGCGAAGGCCTCGCGGTTGCGCTCATAGAGGGCCCGGGTGCGCCGGGCTTCGGCGGCGGCCCGGTCGCGGGCGATCTGCCGGGAGCGGTCGTCGAGGCGCGCCAGCACGCCGCCACCCCGCACCCGGTCACCCTCTTCAACCTCGAGTGCGGTGACCGTGCCGGCGATGCGGCTCAGGACCGTCACGGCCCGGCGGGAGGTGAGCACGGTGGTGAAAGTGCGCTCGCCGCCCCCGGCGGTCCGAATCCCGCCGCGGTCCGGAACGGTCTCATGCGAGGGGCGCCGGGTCGGGGAGTGGGGCACCTCGGGTTGCAGGCGCCGACCGGCATTGGCCGGCACCTGTTCCGCTTCGGCGGCTGCGGCAGCCTCCCCGGTCTGCTCCGGTGCCTGCCCGCCGCAGCCGCTCACGATCCCCGCCGTGACGAACGCGAGGAGCGCAACCACCGCGCCCGACGCAAGCAGCTTCAGAGTCTGGGAACTCGTTTCGTTTCGACGCATCACAACCGGTTCAGCCCCTTTCTGAGCAGACGGTAGATGATGTAGAGGGCGATGAGGTAGAGATCGTGGACGGCGATGAAGACGATCAGAGCTGCTCCCAGGGTCAGGCGCGCGATCTCGAGCGCGCGCTGGGCGCCGGGGGCTTCTTTCCACCGCTTCGACCAGTCGGTACCCCGTCGGATCCTCGAAAGCGGTGTCCAGCCGACCGCTTCGCGCAGTACCAGGGCCGCGTCGCTGTACCCCGACGGAGCCCAGGCGTAGAGCAGGAAATAAACGGTCTGCGGGACCAGCAGGAACAGCGGCAGAGGGCCGGGCGCCGCCAGCCACCACACCCACGCACCGAACCACCACACCGTGTCACTGAGCAGTCCGCCCGCATAGTACCAGATGCGGTCGGCGGGTGTCAGGAGGATATCCCGGTTGGCCAGGACGAAGAAATTGAAGTTCCTCCTGATGCCGATCTCGGGCACCTCGCCGCCATGCCGGTATACGGCCAGGGCGTGCCCGAGCTCGTGGAAGAAAGCCGTGACCGAGTACCCCAGGTAGTACCCGAGGATGACCAGAGCCGCTCCCCACACCGAGTGCAGCCGGGCGATCTGGCCGTAGGCAGCCAGAACGCGGGGGCCGTGTACCACGGTCAGAACCAGTGCGGCCGCGGCCAGCAGGCCCGCTGCGAGGGCGGTGGAGCGGCGGCCGTAGAGGCGCGTGAGAGGGCGCAGAATTCTGAGCAGGGGAGCGGGATCGGCCCGCACGAGGCGTTCGGAGCGCGTCGGCGTGCCTTCGAGATAGCCCCATGTGGCCCAACGTTCGAGCAGACTGCGCACGTCGGCCCCGCTCAGGCCCCAGTTGAAACGTTCGTTGAGCCCGGCGGCGATCTCCTCGGACGGACGCCCGTCACAGACCTCGAGTACGGTGGCTGTGCCCTCATCGGTGATCCAGCTGTCCAGACCGGGGCCTTCGACCAGAACCGCTCCTTCTTTGAGAGTCGTCAGTGTCACGCCGGGTTTCAGATTCGGGGCATCGAGTGGAGAGGGGAGCTCGACCGATGCGGTCTGACTGCAGTCGTCGGTGGCTGCAGCGGGGAAAGCGAAGGTGCAGGTGGTGATATTCCAGCCCTCCAGAGTGCGTTCGTAACGCAGTTCGCCGACGAGTTCGCGCACCAGCGGCAGCCCTCGACCGCCCTCGGTGCGGTCGGCCGGCAGACCGGTGAGGCGGGTGGGATCGAAGGTCGGAGCCCGATCGGCGAGAATAAAGAGGCAGTAGTCCCCGGCAATCTGGAACTCGACCCGGACCGGTCCGCCGTGTTCGGTATAGCCGTGTTTGAGAACGTTGGTGACCAGTTCCTCGACGACCAGTTCGACCGTGAGCATCACCCCGGCCTTGAGATGACCGCCCAGGGATGATCGCATGAAGGTCATGACCTCGCCCAGGGTCTCCGATCCCGCGTCGAGCTGCAGCTCGTACCGTTTCACGGCCGAACGGCTCCGGGAAGGGGAATTCCACACTCAGTGCGTACTGGAATTCCACACTCAGGCACGAATTCCTCACCATCGGGAGTTATCCACATTCGGCGGAGTCCGGATACAGACCCGGAGGGAAGGCCCGGGATCGGGCCTCGAGGCCCGCCAGCAGCGACTTCAGGCGCTATCGGGAATTGCTCCTGACAGACTGGCACAATGATTGCGTTGTTTCGGGTGCGAGTCCCACATACGCCATAAGGGGGTATTACAATGGACGAGCCGCGCAAGCCGGTCCACAAGGACCAGGAACTGGAAGAGAAGGAAGCTCCGCGCCGGGCTCCGATGGGCGAGGAGCTCCAGGAGAAGGAAGCACCCCGACGGGCTCCCGTCGGTGAGGAACTGCAGGAGAAGGAGGCCCCGCGCCGGGCCCCGGTAGGCGAAGAGCTGCAGGAGAAGGAAGCTCCGCGCCGGGCGCCGATCGGTGAGGAACTGCAGGAGAAGGAAGCTCCGCGTCGAGCCCCGCTGGGTGAGGAGCTGCAGGAGAAGGAAGCTCCGCGACGGGCGCCGATGGGTGAGGAGCTCCAGGAGAAGGAAGCTCCGCGACGGGCGCCGATGGGTGAGGAGCTCCAGGAGAAGGAAGCTCCGCGACGGGCGCCGATGGGTGAGGAGCTGCAGGAGAAGGAAGCTCCGCGACGGGCCCCGATGGGCGAGGAACTGCAGGAGAAGGAAGCTCCGCGCCGGGCCCCGATGGGCGAGGAGCTGCAGGAGTAGCAGCGGTTCTGACCGTCACCTGCGGATTCTGAACCCGAAACGCAGGGTCCGACCTCCAGAGACCAGGGTGCGGTCATATCGAGCGGGGGTGCCAGGCAGGTCACGGCCGGGTGCTCCCGCTCACTTTTTCTGCCCGGTCCGGACACCTATCTGCCGCCCGTTTCCCGGCGCCGTCCGAAGGGTTCGGGCGGCGTTGTCTGCTGCCGCACCGGTTGCCCGGTCTCCCAGTCCCACAGGGTAATCTCGCGCAGACGTGCCTTGGCCATTTCGTAGTCGATCGTCGCCGCTGAATACATCTGTTCGGTTTGCAGGAAACGGTTCTGCGCGAACAGCATCTCGGTGTAGGTGATCTCTCCTTTCTCGAAGAGTTCGAGGCTGATCTCGTAGCCGGCCCGTGCTGCTGTGCGGTTCTGTGCCTGCAGGCCTGTACGCTCCATGGCGCTCTCGAGTCCGTCGATCCGCTCGAGTACCTGCCGACGCAGTTCGGCCTCGGCTTCAAACGTCTCGCGTTCGAGAACCCGGCGTTCGGACATGAGCCTCTGGACCCGGGAATCATTGGTGCGCCAGTCGAAAAGGGGAACGTTCAGGGTCAGGCTCACGTTGGTGCTGGCCAGGGAGTTGTCACCCTTGAATCCGGCCGAGAGATGATCGCCCCATGGATCACTGCGGCCGAGCAGCGACTCCCCGATAGTGGAGTTGCCCGACACGTCATAGGCCAGGTTGAACTGAAGGTCGGGCCGCCCCCAACTCACCACCCGGCGTATCTCCAGGTCGGTCTTCTCGACCTCGATCCGGGCCTGCCGCACGTCACTGCGGTTCTCCAAAGCCAGCCTGACTGCGCGATCGACTTCGACCGCAATGGGGGTGAAGTCATCCCGTGTAGAGACCCAGATTGATTCGGTGACATCGATCCCGACCGCCCGCTTGAACGCCAGTTGTTCGGCTTCCAGATCGTGGGCGGCCTGCAGGAGCCGGTCACGGGCGTTGCGGAACTCCACCTCCAGACCGAGTTTTTCGAGTTCGGAGACCATACCGAGTTCGTATTTGCGCTCGGTCGCGGCCAGGGCCTGCTGCAGCTGCAGCCATGTGTCGGCTTCGATCTGCTGAAGATGCTGGGCGGCATAAAGCCGGAAAAAGGCCTCGCTGATCTCGTTGATCCGGGCCAGTTCGACCTCGGTGTAGCTGAGCTGCAGAGCCTCGAGATCGAGAGTGGCCGACTCGAGCTGGCCCCTGACGTCATTGTACTGAAACAGCGGTTGGCTGTACTCAAGGGCCACCCGCGGCATGACGTAACGCAGGTTGGCTGTTGTGCCGCGGGGCAGTTTCTTCATCGAACGCTGATAGGCGGTCAACCTGGTGTTCAGGCTGATCCGGCCGTTGGTGATCAGAGGCTGGACGATCGAAATCCCGGCCGCGGCCTGGCGGATAGCCTCGTCGAAGGGGCTCAGACTGATTGTCCCCGCGAAGTCGGTGTAGAGGTAATTCTTGAAGCCCTCCTGGATCCGGGGCAGGATCGAAGAAAATAGCACCCGGGTGCGCAGGCTCCGACGGGCTGTCTCCAGACCGTAGTTCAACTGCAGGTACTTTTCCTGCAGGCGGTAGAGGTCGAAGGACTCATCCAGCGCCAACTGCACTGCGTCCTGCAGGGTGAGAACCACCCCCGCCTCGGACCGGGTGAATAGGGCGGGCATCTGTTCTTCGGCCGCCTGGGCCTTCAGGGAACGGGGACCCGCTGCGAAACCCGCCGAGAGCGCCATGCCGGCCACTGCGACCGCTATCAGGCGAGAAGGAAAGGTTCTTCTCTGGGACATGACCCGTCAGTCCTTTCTTTGTCGTCCATCGCCCCGGGATCTCCCGAACCCGGGTTTTACCACTTCCTGTTATATCCCCCCACGACGTAGAGCTTGCCATTGATGACTCCAGCCGCAGCCTCGGCTCGCAGGGTGTCCGACGGCGCGCCTGTGGTCCACGTATCGGTGGCGACGTCATAGATATCGAGCCGGTCGTGGAACACCATACTCTCTTCGGTCTCGGTGATACCGCCCACAACGTAAAGCTTGCCGTTGATCATCCCCGAGGCGGTCTCACCACGGGCCAGCAGCATGTCCGCCAGACCTGTCCGCCATCCGATACCGTCGCTATAGGTATCGAACCGATCGAGAGTTTCTTTCTCGGTCGCACTGAGCCACCGGAAGCCCCCGGCAACATAGAGGGTGTCACCCCAGACCCCGTAGGCGGCCTGCCCGCGGGCCACTGGCATATCGTCGGTCGTCAGCCACTGGTTGTAGGTCGGATCCCAGATCTCGAAGGCGTCGACGTCGGTTCCCCCGGCACTCATGCCGCCAGCCACGAAAATCCGGCCGTTGATGACCCCGACCGTGGGTCTGTAGCGGCCTACGTCCATCGCCTCGCCGGTACGCCAGGAATCGGTGGCGGGGTTATAGATTTCCACGATGTCGTAGTAAATATCGAAGGCGAGCGCTCCGCCCATGACCCACAGCTCGTCTTTGAAGTTCACTGCGGCGGGGCCCCATCGTTTCGTCGGCATGTTCGCCCCATGTGTCCAGGAATCGGTGGCGGGATCGTAGATTTCGAGCACGTTCATCGAGCCGATGCCGCGCTTCATGTCACGACCGCCGACAACATAGAGTTTGCCCTCGATCACGGCCGCCGCGGCGGTGCTGCGCGGCTCGACCATGTGCGTCATTGTCTGCCACTCATCGAGGGCGGGATCGTAGACTTCCAGACGGCTGATTTCGGTGTTCTCGGGGGGATTGCCATCGGGACACCCCGGAAGGATCAAGAGCAGGATGAACAGGGCGAAGAGCGGCTTCTCACGTCCGATATGAACAGGTCGGCTGTGAGCCATCGGTGGGCCTCCTTGCAGGCCTCTGGATTTACAGGTCTTTTCTTTCCCGACTTTCTGTCTGATGGGGTGGACGGCAGCCAAACTGCCGGCACTTCTCGTTCGCTCGTCTGGTTGCTGTTGGCTACCCTCCGTTGTAACCCCCGACCACGTAGAGCTTGCCGTTGATCACGCCCGCTGCGGCCTCGGCCCGCAGGGTGTCCGAAGCCGCGCCCGAGGTCCAGGAATCGGTGGCGACGTCGTAGATGTCGAGGCGGTCGTGGAAGGTGATCGTAGTTGTCTCGGTGATGCCGCCCACGACGTAGAGTTTGCCGTTGATCATCCCCGAAGCTGTTTCGGCCCGGGCCGGGGACATGGCCGCCAGACCGGTCATCCAGCGGGGACCGTCGGCATAGGCGTCGAACCGGTCGAGAGTGGTCTTCTGGTTGTCACTGAGCCAGCGAAATCCGCCGGCGACGTAGAGGGTGTCACCCCACACACCGTAGGCGGCCTGTCCGCGGGCCACCGGCATCTCGTCGGTCGTCAGCCACTGGTTGTAGTTCGGATCCCAGATCTCGAAGTCGTCGATGTCGGTTCCCCCGGTGCTCATACCGCCGGCTACGTAGATCCGGCCGTCGACCAGCCCCACCGCCGGGCGGTAGCGGGCTACGTCCATTGCCTCGCCGGTACGCCACGTATCAGTACCGGGAGTGTAGATCTCGACCACATCGTAAAAGGTGTCGGCTGTCAGGGCTCCGCCCATGACCCACAGTTCCCCGTTGAAAGCCACCGCCGCAGGCCCCCACCGGGCAGTGAGCATGTTGGCTCCACTCGCCCACGAGTTGGTAGCGGGATCGTAGATCTCGAGGGTCTTCATGGCACCGACCCCCCGGCGCGAATCCCGGCCGCCCACGACGTAGAGTTTGCCGTCGATTACGGCTGCCGCGGCAGTGCTGCGGGGGGTGATCATGGGGGCCAGAGTGGTCCAGGTGTCGAGAGCGGGATCGTAGACTTCGAGCCGTTTAATCTCGGTCTGATCAATCACCTTCGGTCCATCACTGCTGCCGCAACCCGCGAACAGGGGCATGAGCAGAAGGGCGAGTACGAACGCGACGACAACAGATCGCGGGGATCGGGATCGGAACACCAGGGAAACCTCCTCGCATGCGGGACGGCCCGGGACCAGGGACGCCCGTGGCGGATCGTTGTAAACCTTACGTGTCTTTGAGCGCCCAGAGGTGCTCGGCCAGGCGATCGAGCACCGTCAGGTAATCTTCGGGCAGCTTCAGGAACTTGCTGCGCAGCACCTCGCGGGCTTCGGTTTCGCTGTTGCAGTCGGCCAGGACAAGGGCGGCCGAGTCCAGGTAACCGGCCATGCGCCGGCGCACGGTATCGGTAAACCGGATCGCGTCGCCCACGATCGCATTCGCTGCCTGGTTCAGGTTACCGCCCTGTTCGAGGTAGTGACGGAAACATTCGACCTGGAAGTAGTAGGTCAGGCTGCTGCGGTCGGTCAGGGGAGGCGGATTGTCGGGTCGGGCGTGAGCCAGAGCGGTCAGCCGTTCGGCGGTAGCCTTGACGTTGAAGCGCTGCCGGCGCAGTTCATCCACTACCCAGACGCCGCGTTCCACACCGGCCCTGCCGGGCCACTCGACTGTGCCATCCGGCCCGGATACGGTTTCGGGTTCGGTTTCGACCGCAGGCACCGGTTCGGGAATCTCTTCGTCGGGAACGATCTCGGTCGGATCGGGAGCTGCAGCCGGAGTGCGGCTCAAGGCTTCTTCGAGCGCTTCCAGGCTCAGATACTCCCGGCCGGTGGAGCGAAGCAGGGAGCGTTCGACCAGATGCCTCAGCTCGCGCACGTTACCGGGGAAATCGTGCTGGACCAGATGCTCGACGAATTCCTCGGGCAGCAGCGGCACCGGCAGATCGTTGTCGCGGGCGCATTTTTCCAGGTAAAAGGCGATCAGGCCGGGGATGTCATCCCGCCGGTCGCGCAGGGGCGGGATCCGGATGGGGTAGACGTAGAGCCGGTAGAAAAGATCCTCGCGGAAAGTGCCCTCGCGCACCGCTTCGCGCAGACTCCGGTTCGAGGCCGCCACAACGCGCACGTCGACATCGAGACTTTCTTCCCCTCCGACGGGGCGGAAGCGGCGCTCCTGCAACACGCGCAGCAGGCGATTCTGGGTTTTCAGCGGCAGATTGGCCACCTCGTCGAGAAAGAGGGTACCGCCGTCGGCCAGGGCAAAAACGCCGCGGCGTGAGCTGGCGGCGCCGGTAAAGGCCCCCTTCTCGTGCCCGAAGAGTTCGGATTCGATCAGGTTTTCGGGTATGGCGCCGCAGTCGACCTCGATAAATGGGCCGTCGTGGCGAGGGCTGAGGCCGTGCAGGACCCGAGCCGCCAGTTCTTTACCGCAGCCGGTTTCGCCTTCGAGCAGGACCGTACAGGAGGAAGCAGCCACCGTCGTGAGGTGTTCGTAGAGATCGAGAACCGACTGGCTTTCCCCCACGATCTCACCTAAGATCGGGTACTGTCGACGCCAGGCCTGGATGGTGGGCGGAACCTGTTCGAGAGCGGCTTCGGGAGTGCGGCTCTGTCGACCGAGCGCGATGGCAATGAGTTGCGCTACTGAAGCGAGCAGATCTGAGAGGAAGGGATCGGGAGCGCGACCGAGCGGGTTGGGGCCCAGGGCCATCAGCCCGAGAAAGGAGCCGCGTTCGGAGAGCGGCAACAGCATCTCGGCTCCGATTCCGGCCAGCGAAGCCGGAGGTTCCCGGCCGCGGGCCGCGACTCCGGTTCCGGCCCTTTCGGGGCCATCGGCCAGAATAACCGGTTGTTGCCGGTCGGTCAGGAGATCGACCCACTCCGGGGGAAGAGTAAAGAGAGATTCAGCGGGGGCGGGGCGGCCGCAGCTGCGCAGGTGATGCAGGGTTCCCGGTGGGGCTCCGGCCCGCCACATGATCCCCCACTGCGAACCGGTCAGCCCCATCGAGGCCGTCAGGGCATCGAAGGCCAGTTGTTCGGGAGTGGGGGAAGCGAGCAGGATCCGACTGATCTCGTACAGTGCCGTCAGCTCGTAAATTCGGCGCGACGGTTCGGGAACCTGCTCAAGTTCTGATGACATAACATCTTGTATCGTATCGGCGGGTGCTTTTCACTGTCAAGAAGGGGGGGTGAGGGTCCGATGACAGAACTGGTCCCAACCACTCGCCATGGCGATGTTTTCGTATTCGCCCCACGGGGTGCGCTCATGGAGGGCAGCCTCAACGAAGAAGTCCATCATTCGGTACAGCTCGTTCTGGCAGAAGGACTCAATCATATCGTCATCGATCTCTCGAACGTGCCCTGGCTCAACTCTTCAGGAATCGGAACCCTGATGGGTTGTCGGACCGAATGTCTGGAAGCGGGCGGGCGCTTCGCTCTGGCATCTGCGAACGAGAAAATCACGCAACTCTTCACTACGCTCATGCTTAACACCGTGCTCGACCTTTACGAAACCGTTGACGAAGCAGTGCAGGCGCTGGGAGGAAACACCGATGGCTCTTGAGATCAACCGCTCCGAATTCGATCCCGATATCGGCGTCTACCACCTCAACGGTCGGCTCGATGCGGTCGAAGCCCCCACGGCCTATGACCACATGATCGAGAACCTCGGCGAGTGCCGGAAGATCGTCCTCGATCTCTCGGGGGTGGACTACATGTCTTCGGGAGGACTGAGTATCCTGATCCGGCTGGTGCACCGCCTGCGCAGCGAGGGGGGCGATCTCTACTGCGCCGCAGCCCAGCCCTTTGTGCAGAAAGTCTTCGATATCGTGAGCTTCGATTCGATCCTGAAAGTCTATGAGGAGGTGGACGAGGCGGTCGACGCCTTCGGTCAGTGAGTAAGGGGTTTCTCTCAGGCCGACATTGAATAGCTGGACAGGATAGCTCTATTCCCTCACACTGATATCTGCCCTGGTCTCTGGATGGATATTGTTCCTCGATGCAATGGGCAGGTGCTACCTATGAAAAAGTCCCTTCACCTCATTCTGCTTCTGCCGCTCCTTCTTTCCGGATGCAGCCTGTTACACAGCAGACACAGCCTGTGGAACCGCCTGTTCCCGCCGCATTCCCTGACGATCTCCGGGATCATGGAGTTTGAGATTATTTTTAAACCCGCTTCATTCTGGCCGGGCGGTAAAGTTGAGATCACGGTCGATTTCGAGCGGGGAGTCTGGTGGCAGCAGGGATGGAGGGAGGAAGAGCGCGAATCCCTGCCGTTCGGATATTCTCTCTCCCGGCGGAATATCGAACTGGATCTGCCCTCTGAGGAAACCACCGAAAGCACACCCCTGAGCAGTTACCAGGAGAGATTTCTTATTTCGATCGAAGGCTCGTTCCGGAAATGGAAACGCCGCAAGGGTGTTTTGATCGGTCCACTCGAGGGTGAGGCGACCGGAATCAGGATCACCCGCAACCACACAGCGACAGGGCATATCGAATACACCGGTTCTGAGGTGCGATGGGAAGGTGAGGTGATCGGTTACCCGCTCGATGCGGGCGAGCGCGTCAGGACAATCACGGTTCGCAGATAGTGTTGGCGGGGATTCGAGACAGGATTCACTTCGAAGTAGTGCATCCTCAAGGATTGTGTCCCTATCACTCGACATAGAGGTTTCAGTATGAGAACACTCCTTTTCTTGGTATGCCTTCTTCACGTCCTGTCGGTTGCTCCAATTCAGGGCGAGGAAGTTCATAATCTGTCAGAGAAATTATCATCCCCGAATCCATCTCTTCTGCGACAGGAACCGGTCTACGTTGCAGTGCTCGAATTGGGTGCGATCAACCTGGATCGGGGGGATGCTCAGGCCATGACCGAGCGCCTCCGGGCACGGATGATTGAGGAGCCGATTTTCACCGTCGTTGAACGGGAACGTATGGTGACGATTCTTGAAGAGCAGGGCTTTCAATATTCGGGCGCCTGCACGACCGAGGAATGTGTTCTCCAGGTCGGTCGGATTCTGGGAGTGCAAAAAATGGTTACGGGAAGTGTAACCAGGATTGGTGAGTTGTATTCCCTCCATTTACGTCTCGTAGATGTTGAAACAGCCAGGGTAGAGCAGACAGTTGAGAGTGATGCAAACAGCCTTGAAGATCTTTACCAACTTGGAACGGGAAGGATCATTCGGGCTCTCGCCATCGCTGTTCAGGAAGGCCGGACGACTACGATAACACTGAGTACAGCTCATGCAGGCCGATACATCCATATCCATGCCGGCCTGGGACTGGCCGCTTTCAGCAGGTCTTCAACTCTAGGCTCTTTTGTAGTCATCATTGGCTTGCCGGTAGGGTGAAGGAAGACGTCCGTTCAGACGGAGGATTCATCGACGCTGATAAGTCTCTCGGGCTCGGTGTTCAGGTGCTGTTCGGTAAAGAGTGGCGATTCACCAGACGGAGCAGTTTTGGTGTTTCCTTGCGGAGTCTGTTCCTGACACGATTGGATTCCGGTGTGCGCTATACGCATACCGCCGTGCACTTCTCCTATCTCCTGGATTTATTTATCTCACCATCAGTGAAGTAGCGTGGCACCTCGAGTTGGTCGCTGAGTCGATCCGGTTGCATTCTCGGAACTATCCAGTACAATCACGTGACATCCCTGTACTTTCAGGGATCAGATTGAGTTGCCATGATCCTCCATGAACAGCCCGGAAGACGCTTATATTCTTCCTCTTTCTTTCTGTTCCTGCTCGTTCTAGGCCTCTCGGTCAGCGTCACTGGATGCACTCTCATCGGACTGGGATCCGGGCTCGCGATCGACTCGATGAGCAGCGAGGAACCGTGCCGGGAGTGGGAAATCACCGCCCTGCCGGTCGGAAAGAAAGTCGTTGTTACCGGCCGAGATGACCGGGTAGTCAGGGGGAGGTACTCGGGTCTGACGGTGCGGAAGGATCCGCCCGATCGATTTCCTCCGTCACTGTCGCAAAAGTGGGAACCGATCCTGATGCGACTGCCTTCCCGTGCCGAACCCGTCTGGATCATGACGACCTCCGGCGATCGGGTGGATGGTGTTTTCGGGGGTTTCCGGTTCCGCCGGGTGGACGGAGAGCAGCGGCTGTGCTGCATTCTGAACCGGAATCCGGGTCAGCCCGGGTTCGTCCCGATGGATCAGATTGCGCTCCTTCAGGGCCGGAACGGCAGCCGCCTCGACCGTGACACGCTTCAGGAACTCATGGAACCAGGTAACCAGGGCTTTCTCTGTCTTCTCCTGCATCGGAGATCTGAGGATCTCGTCATCCCTCTTGCCGAGATCAAGCGGGTACGCTGCGTTCAGTCTTTCGGTATGACTCTCATCGGGACGGCCCTCGGGCTGTGCTGTGATTATGCGCTGTATCAGCTGTTCAAGGATTTCGATATGTCATCGTGCCTGGCCGGAGACACCCCAATACTGATGGCCGATGGTTCTCAATCGGTGGTCGAGGATATCCGGCCGGGCGATCGGGTGATGAGTTACGATCTCGAGACGGGAGAGCCTGTGGTCGATACCGTCATGACGATCTGGTCGCCGGTCAACGATCACCTGCGGCTGCTACGCTTCTCTGACGGCACCCTGTACGCCACCTGCGATCATCCCTTCCGGGTCAAAAAAAAGGGTTGGTGCGCTCTCGATCCGGACCTGAGCGCCCGCACCGCCACGAGCCTGGGCACGATCGGCCAGCTCGAGATCGGCGACGTCTGCTTCCGCTGGGAAGAAGGGGGATTACAGGAGACGACCCTGCTGGACGTCAGACAGGTCTTCTTCCGGGAGAGGGTTTTCACGATCAGGTGTCTGGGCCGGCACACCGTCTTCTTCAGCCGCGGGTATATGACCGGGGTCGAAGCCGTGAGGGATCCCGAGGTCGCCCGGCCAGGAGGGAGAAAACGCAGAAAGTCAGCGCGGGCGGTCGATACGCTCCGGGACGAGAGAATCACTCAGGGTAGGTAAACCCCGGTGCGACCGGTTCGAGGCGGTAGACCGTCGGCAGGATCTCGCCAGTTTCGATATTCTCCTCCAGGATGTACAGCCGTCCCCCCACGATCGATGATCCGGGCCGGGCGGGCCGGGTGGTCGTGCCCAGGTACTCCCCCTCGGGGCTCAGGACCATGAAGGTGTGCTCCCCGGCCGTCTCCGTTTCGGGATACAGGGTCAGATCGAGCCAGAAGAAGCCTTCGCGGTCGATCTCGACCCGGCCCCAGAAGGCCTTCTCATCGGCGCAGACCACGGCCTCGGCCATCAGCTCCATCATCGGGCGGGTCTCGGGATCGACCTCTTCCACCCCTTCGAGCAGGGCCTGACGGGCCCGCTCCCGATCGACCGCAGTCACAGGCTCGGGTTCGGTGGCGATGCGGATCGTGCGTTTCAGCTGTCCGGTGAGGTCGTAGAGTTGCAGTTCGGGCTCGGCGCTCAGGCTGAGCACGATCCCGTGCCGGGGGTGATAGAGCACCAGCGGTTGGGGACCGAAGCCCAGGGGTACGTCGGCGTACCACGACTTTTCAGCCATGCTGATCGGGACCATGGCCGCCACGGACGTCCTCGGTGTGTACACCTCGGCCACGATATCCCACTGCGCATCGTAGACGATCGCCCCCCACTGCCCATGGGTCTGATCCGGTTCGTCCTTGCTGAGCCCGCCGCCGGCCGTGGTCAGGACCAGCCGACGTTCCTCTCCCAGGACGATCAGACCGTCATTGCCCAGCAGATCGATGTCGGGAGAGAAGCTGGTGACGTCGAGAAGTTCACCGTTGGTCGTAAAGCGGGTGGTCCGCCGTTCCTTGATCCCGTAGATCTGGATGACGCCGTCGCGGATCAACTGGATATCCCAGTACGACGCCTCTCCCGGTCCGAAACCCTGCCGGCCGATCCGGTGGGAATACCGTCCCCCGGCGTCGAAGACCAGCACGCAACCGAGTCCGATGTCGTTGATGTACATGGTGCCCGCTTCGTCGGCCGTGAACTGCACCGGCCGATAGAGCAGGGCGTCCTCGCTCTGCCCGGTGTCGAGCACCAGCTCCTTCTCGCAGGTGAAGAGTTCGCCGTGGTATTTCGGCCCTCCGGTGGTCACGGCGGCCGGAACCCCCCTTTCCGCTGTAACCGTGAAGGTGTGCCCGTCGGTCCCCGCCCGGGAGGTGCAGGTTGTAAGCATGAGGGCGAGGACCAGCCAGTGGGTGAGATCACAAGGCCGTGTTTTTGAGATCATTGACCCCACACTCGCATGTACATGGATAGGCCGGATATGTCTTCTCGTCCGCTTGAGCGTGAAAGCTCCTGTGACAGTCTTCACCGATCCTCACTCTGCTTCAGTTCCAGCAGACGCACATCCTCCAGGTCCACCTCCCGCCCGGAAGCCTTCTTCGAGGCGATGAGATCCTCTTTCGCGAGGATGAAGAACTCCTGGTCGTGATAGGCGACGGTAAGGCGGTTCTGCCATGCTTGCGTGAAAGTGACCCCCGGGACACCATACCTTAAGATACCGAAGTGCTTGGAACCCTTCAACCAAGGGACACTTCGGCTCTGCGGTGATACCTGATCAGGTCGGCGAGACCGCCGCCACGGCGTCCATCTCGATCGCGAAGCCGTAGTGCAGCTCGGGCACCGGAACGACCGTACGGGCCGGACGGTGGTCTCCGAAATAGGCGGCGTAGACGGCATTGACCCGGTCCCATAGCTCGACATCGGTCACATAGACGGTCGTGCGCAAAACCCGGTCGGGAACTGAACCGGCGATGAGAAGGATGTCCTCGAGATTGTTCAGGATCCGGTTCATCTGCTCCTCGACCTCACCGTATTTCCGCTCGCCCGTCGTGGGATCGACGGGCAGGAGTCCCGAGATCCAGACCAGACCGTTGTGAACGACGGCTTGCGAATAGTGCCCACCGGGAGGGGGCGCCTCGGGGGTGAAGATCGGTTCCAGGTCGCTCATACTCATTGCCTCCCTCAGCTGATCATATCTCTCAGCCCACTCGTGATCATACCGGAATCGATCTTGTTACCGGCGGGTCTGCTTCGCGGCGCGGTACAGGTTCGCTCGCAACCCTGGCGGGAACAGGGTATATCATAAAGCAAAACGAGGTGAAACTGGAGCACATCCCGAACAGCATACTCACCTTCTCCGGTCCGGAGGACGATCTGTCGGGCCCGCAGGTGATATATGTAGAATCTGTCAGTGCCGAATGTTGTGGACCGGTCTGCACCGGTCCGGGGATGATGATCTCCGTCGTCATGAGGATGTGCCTGCAATGCTGACAACGCCTCCCGACCATCTGCCCGAGCGGCTGAGCCGGCTCTGGGAACTGGCCCACAACCTGTGGTGGAGCTGGCACGCCTCGGCGAGCGAGCTCTTCCGATTGATCGATCCGCTGCTCTGGCGCAACACCGACTACAACCCGGTGGCTCTGCTGCGCCAGGTCGAACCGGAGCGGCTCGAAGATGTATCAGGTAGTGCCACCTTTCTGCGCCGTTTCGACGATCTCATGGCTCGTTTCGATGAGAACCTGACCGGGCCGCACCGGCGGTCCCCCTTCACGGGCGATCTGAGCCCCGACAACCCGGTGGCGTACTTCTGTGCCGAGTTCGGCCTGCACGCTTCCGTGCCGATGTATTCGGGGGGCCTGGGGGTGCTGGCCGGCGATCACTGCCGGGAAGCGAGCGACCTGGGGGTTCCCCTGGTCGGGGTGGGACTGCTCTACCAGAAGGGGTACTTCCATCAGCGCCTGCGCGCCGATGGTTCGCAGCAAGCCATCGCCGAAACCTTTGGTCCCGATTCGCTGCCACTCTGCTGGGTCAACCCCGGCAACGGCGACGAGCATCTGGCCATGATCAGGGTCGAGGACCGCCTGGTGCATGTCGGGGCCTGGCGGATCGACCTGGGGTGCGTGCCGGTCTACCTGCTCGATACCGATGTCAACGGCAACAGCGCAGAAGATCGGGAATTGACGGCCCAGCTGTATTCGGGTGACGACCGGATGCGCATCCGGCAGGAGATGATCCTCGGGATCGGCGGGGTGCGGGTGCTGCGCGCGCTCGGAATCGAGCCCTCGTACTGGCACCTGAACGAGGGACACACGGCTTTCCTCTCGCTCGAACGATTGTATGAGATGATCGAACAGGGGCTCTCTTTTTCCTCGGCTGTGCAGCAGCTGCAGCACAATGCGCTCTTTACCACCCACACCCCCGTGGCGGCCGGGCACGACCGCTTCGACCGCGAACTGGCTCTCGCAGCCCTCGGTTACTTCATGGATCACGCCGGCATGGATCCCGACGAGGTCTTCGCACTGGCCGCCGAACCCGGCCATGACGGACGCCTGTTCAGCATGGCGGCCCTGGCCCTGCGCACAACGGGACGCTGTAACGGGGTCAGCCGCCGGCATGGCGAGGTGGCTCGACGGATGTGGCAGGGCCTCTGGCCCGATCGGGATGAAACCGAGGTGCCGATCGAACACGTCACCAACGGGGTGCACGTACCCACCTGGCTCACGCCCCCCTTCAGGCGGCTTTTCAATCGTCACCTGGGCTCAGGCTGGATCGGACGCCACCACGAACGCACCCTCTGGGACCTGGTTCTCGACATCCCCGCCGAAGAGGTGTGGCAGGCTCACCTCGAGCGAAAAACCCGCCTGCAGATCATCCTGCGCGAGCGGGTTCGCAGTGCCTGGATGGAGGGCGACCTGGCGGCGGTTCAGGTGGTTTCGGCCGGCGTGCTGCTCGATCCCGACGTCCTGACGATCGGATTCGCCCGGCGCTTCGCCACCTACAAGAGGGCCAATCTGATTTTCAGCGATATCGGGCGTCTGCGCCGGCTCATGCTCGATATCGACCGGCCGGTGCAGATGATCTTCGCCGGCAAGGCTCACCCCCGCGACGAGCACGGGCAGGCTTTGATTCGTCAGGTGTACGAACTGGCTCTGGATCCCGCCCTGGCCGGACGGATCGCGTTTGCCGAGGACTACGATCTGCACCTGGCCCACTACCTCGTGAGCGGGGTAGATCTGTGGCTCAACAATCCCCGCCCGCCGATGGAAGCCAGCGGTACCAGCGGTCAGAAAGCGGCTCTGAACGGCGTGCCGAACCTGTCCACTCTCGATGGCTGGTGGCTCGAGGGTTACCATGGCGGCAACGGCTGGCCGATCGGCAGCGAGCCGACCCTGGAGGAATTCATCGAGGAGCATTCGCCCGCGGCCGCTGAGCAGGATACCGCCGATGCCGAGGCGCTGTACGATATTCTGGAAACGACCATCATTCCCCTCTACTACGACCGGAACGAGCGGGGTGTGCCGGAGAGCTGGGTCGAGGTCATGAAAGAGGCCGTCCGCACCGCCGGGGCCGATTTCAGTGCCCGCCGGATGCTCACCGATTACGTCGAACGCTACTACGATCCGGCCTCGACCGCCTGAGACGGGCATGTCCGAGACCCCCCGCGACGATCTGCTCCGGCTCGCCCATCTCTACGGGGTTCGGACGGCCTGGTACGACGTCTTCGGCACTCACCACCGCACCTCGCCCGAAGCCACCCTGGCGATCATGCGGGCACTCGGGGCGCCGGTAGAGGGTTTGGACGATGTGCCTGCCGCGATCGGAAACCGGATCGAAGAAATCGTTGCCCGGTTCTGCGAACCGGTCACGGTGGCCTGGCGAGGGCGCCAGGCGGCAGCGGTGATACGTTTCGATCCGTCCGAGGCCGAGCAGCTCATGCGGGTCACCCTGAGCCGGGAACCGGAGGCGCAAACACGAGCGGAGACGGGACAGGAAGCCGAAGAACAGGCGGCGGATCGGGCGGTGAGGGATCGGGATCTGTGCCTGGAGTGGGACGGTGCTCCGTCGGCACTGCGTTCTCTAGGCACGACCCGGCTCGGGCGGCGCCGGATCGCGGCGGTCGCTTTCGGCCTGCCCGAGGGGCTCGAAACCGGATACTACCGGTTGCGGATCGAACATGCCGGACGGCAGGCAGAGTCACTGGTGATCGTTGCCCCCGAACGTCTGGAATCCCTTCTGGTACCCGGCGGCAGAAAGGAGCGTGGGGCTGACACCGATAGCCGCTGGGGAGTTTTCATGCCGCTCTATTCCCTGCACTCGCACGAGAGTGTGGGGATCGGCGACCTCGGCGACCTGGAGCGCCTGCTCGAGTGGACCGCCGCGCTCGGCGGTTCTTTCGTCGGCACTCTGCCCCTGCTGGCTGCCTGTCACGCCCCGCACGAGACACCCGCTCCCTATGCCCCGGCCAGCCGACTGTTTTTCAACGAGGTCTATCTCGACCTGCGCCGCCTGCCCGAACTCGATCTCTGCCTCACGGCCAGGGAACTGATGTCTTCGACCGCCTTTACCCAGGAGCTCGCAAAACTCTCCGCCCACGAGGCACCCCACCAGGGCGAGGTCATGGCCCTCAAGCGTCATGTGCTCGAACTCATGGCGGACTGCTTCTTTGACACCGGGCCCGCGGAGCGCCGGGCCGCCTTCCTGCCCGGGGCCGACGACTACGCCCGCTTCCGGGCTGCCGCCGAAGGCTACGGCCGGCCGTGGCCGAACTGGCCGGCCGAGGCGGCCGCCGGCGAAATTCCGAACCGTGACGTACCTGACAAAGCATACCGCTACCATCTCTATGTGCAGTACCGGCTGGCCGGCCAGCTCGAGAACCTGGCTGCAGCCGGAACCGCAGCCGGAGCCGCCCTCTACCTCGATTATCCCGTCGGTGTGCCCCCCGACAGCTTCGATGTCTGGCGCTATCGCGACCTCTTCGCGGATGGGATCGGGGTCGGAGCTCCGCCCGACACCTTCTTCCGGCAGGGACAGAACTGGGGGTTCCCCCCGCTCGTACCGGAACGCGAACGGGCTGACGGGTACGGCTATACCCGTTCGGCCCTGCGCACTCACCTGCGCTACGCTCCGCTGTTACGCTTCGACCATATCATGGGGCTCACCCGTCTCTACTGGATCCCGGAGGGGTACCCGGCCACCGACGGAGCCTATGTCAAGAACCGGGCCGACGAGCTGTCCGCGCTCCTGCTCCTCGAAGCCGACCGGGCCGGAGCCGGGATTGTGGGTGAGGACCTGGGCACGGTGCCGCGCTCGGTTCGCACCCGCATGCGGCGTCACGGACTGCACCGGATGTACATTGTCCAGAGCGAGCTGGGCTCCGATTCCGAACGGGCGCTGCCCGAGCCCGAACCGGTTTCCCTGGCGGCCCTGAATACCCACGACATGCCCTCTTTCGCGGCCTTCTGGCACGACGAGGATACCGGCCGGCTGGCCGACCTCGGCCACCTCGATGAGACCGCAGCTCTCGAGATCACCCGCGCGCGGGCCGCCGCCCGGGAAACACTCGAACTCTGGCTCAGGAAGGAGGGCCTGCTCGACAGCGAGGTTCTGCTCGGACAGGGCGAGAAACGACTCGCAGCCGTCATGCAGGCCTGCCAGCGCTGGCTGGCCGGATCGAAAGCCAGGCTGATGATGGTCTCCCTCGAGGATCTCTGGCTCGAGCGGCGGTCGCAGAACGTGCCCGGAACGGGTCCGGAGCTGCCCAACTGGCGCCGTCGGAGCAGCTACAGCTTCGAGGAGTTCACGACCCTGCCCGAGGTGTGTACGGTACTCGGTGAGATCGATGTCCTGCGGCGCGGGGAAAAGATGACGCCGCAACCAGGCGATCGCCCGAAGACGAAGCAGTCGAACGGGGCGATAAAGCAATCGCAGAAAAACAAGCCGAAGCAGAAAGGGAAGAACTGATCGGTCATGAGTTCGGCTTCCCGGGACAGAAACGCCTCACCCATTACCGCCGAGGATCTCAGGGTTTTTCGTGCCGGTCGCCACGCCCGGCTTTACGAACTGCTCGGGGCTCACCTCGCACCCGGTCCCGGGGGTGAGCCCGGCACCCGCTTCGCGCTCTGGGCTCCGCGGGCCAGGCGGGTCGGGGTCATGGGCAGTTTCAATGACTGGGACTCCCGGCGCGCTCCGCTGAACCGGCGGCGGGGGACGGACATCTGGGAGGGCTGGGTAGCCGGAGCCGGACCGGGGGATCTCTACAAGTACCACCTCCGGACCGGGCGCCGTGGGGGAAAGCGCGAAAAAGCCGATCCCTTCGCCCGGGCGGCCGAGGAACCCCCCGGTTCGGCATCGGTGATTGCAGCCGCCGGGTACGAGTGGCGCGACGCCGAGTGGATGGCCGGGCGGGCTCAGCGCAACACCCGCGACGCCCCGATCGCGATCTACGAGGTGCATCCCGGTTCGTGGCGGCGCGCTCCCGATGGCGGCTTCCTGAGCTGGCGCG
This sequence comes from uncultured Gemmatimonadota bacterium, assembly GCA_964576115.1. GTDB lineage: Bacteria > Blakebacterota > Blakebacteria > Blakebacterales > Blakebacteraceae > CAYSYY01. The sequence continues at coordinate 30,517 of CAZNUA010000020.1, read as the reverse complement.
AGCTGGCCCCTCTTCTGGTCGAGCACGTGCGTGCCCTCGGTTTCACCCACGTCGAGTTCCTGCCGATCGCAGAACACCCCTTTTACGGTTCGTGGGGCTATCAGTGCACCGCCTACTTCGCACCCACCGCCCGCCACGGTCCGCCGGAGGATTTCGCGTACCTGGTGGACGAGCTTCATCGGGCCGGGATCGGGGTCGTCCTAGACTGGGTGCCCTCGCACTTTCCGGCCGACGACTACGCCCTGGCCCGTTTCGACGGTCAGGCTCTCTACGAGCATCCCGACCCGCGCCGCGGGTATCACCCCGACTGGACCAGTCTGATCTTCGATTACGGCCGGCCCGAGGTGCGTTCCTTCCTGCTCTCGAGCGCGGCGTTCTGGCTCGACCGCTACCACATCGACGCTCTACGGGTCGACGCCGTGGCTTCGATGCTCTATCTCGATTACAGCCGCGGCGAGGGGGAATGGGAACCCAATCCCGAGGGGGGCAACGAGAATCTCGAGGCGGTGGAATTCATCCAGCTGCTCAACGAGACGGTGTACCGCGAGTTCCCCGACACCATGACCATCGCCGAGGAATCGACCGCCTGGCCGGGTGTTTCTCGTCCCGTCTGGAGCGGGGGGCTGGGTTTCGGCTTCAAATGGGACATGGGCTGGATGAACGACACCCTGGCGTACTTCACCCGCCCGGTCGAGTCACGCCCCGCTCACTACAACGAACTCACCTTCCGGAGCCTGTACGCCGCCGGCGAGAACTACGTCCTGCCCCTCTCGCACGACGAGGTAGTCTACGGCAAAGGCTCGCTGCTGGGCAGGATGCAGGGTTCGGAGGCCGAGCGGTTCGCCGACCTGCGCCTGCTGCTGGGATACCTGTACACCCTGCCGGGCAAGAAGCTGCTTTTCATGGGTAGCGAGCTGGCTCCCGAAAACGAGTGGAACCACGACGCCGAGCTGCCCTGGGAGCTGCTCGAGGAGCCCCGCCACGCCGGTATCCGGGAATGGATAACCGCTCTGGGCCGGGTCTACCGGGACGAACCGGCTCTCTACCGGCGCGACTGCGAGGCCGACGGCCTGGAGTGGATCGTGGCCGACGATGCCGAGCGCGGCGTGCTGAGCTGGATCCGCTCGGGAGGCGAGGGAATCGAACCGGTGGTGGTGGCGGCCAACTTCTCGTCCCGCTCCCACCGCGGCTACCGCCTCGGACTGCCGCACGGCGGGGAGTGGACCGAACTGCTCTCGAGCGAAGAAGCCCGGTTTGGCGGTTCTGATCCCGACGGGCCCGCGAGCCGGCAGGCCGAAGCCGTGATCGCCGGCCGGTTCGATGACTCGCTCGTGCTCGATCTACCCCCGCGCTCGATCCGGATCCTGCGATGATCCACCTCTGCATCCACGCCCACTTCTACCAGCCACCCCGCGAGAACCCGTGGCTGGGAGAGATCGAGACCCAGCCCTCGGCGGCGCCGTGGCACGACTGGAACGAGCGTATCGCCGAGGAGTGCTACGAGCCCAACGCAGCGGCCGGCAATTACTCGCGGTTGAGCTACAATGTCGGTCCGACCCTGATGGCCTGGCTCGAGCGCGCCCGGCCCGGGCTCGCAGCACAGCTCGTCGAGGCCGACCGGAGGGGGGCCGAGCGCTTCGGCGGCCACGATCCGGCCATCGCCCAGGCCTACAGCCACCTGATCCTGCCCCTGGCCAACACCCGTGACAAACGGACCCAGATCGTCTGGGGCATACGGGAGTTCTCACACCGCTACAGCCGCGCCCCCGAAGGACTCTGGCTGCCCGAGACGGCCGTGGATGCAGAAAGCCTGGCGATCGCGGCCGAAGAGGGTATCCGTTTCACGATCCTGGCGCCCCATCAGGCCCGGGCCGCCCGGATCGATACTACCGTGCCGTACCGGGTTCAACTGCCCGGGGGACGGGAGATGGCGCTCTTCTTCTACGATGACCGGCTCGGGCGGGAGGTCTCCTTCGGGAACGTGCTCTCGAGCCCGGGGCGCTTCACCGACTTCCTCTTCGCCGCCGCGGCACGGGCCGCGACCGAACATCCCGCCGGAGCCGGGGACGAACCCTGTCTGGTCCACCTGGCCACCGATGGGGAAACCTTCGGGCACCACAAGCGGGGCGGGGTCGAGGCGCTGGCAGCCGCCCTGGACGCGATCGAGGCCAGCCCCGATCACCAGCTCACGGTGTATGCCGCCCTGCTCGAGCGCCACCCCCCCCAACGGGACGTACAGATTGCCGAGAACACCTCCTGGAGCTGCCCGCACGGGGTGGAGCGGTGGCGCAGCGACTGCGGTTGTGCCGGGGGACGCGAACCGGGCTGGAGTCAGTCCTGGCGGGGGCCCCTGCGCCGGGCTCTGGACTGGCTGCGGGATGAGACCGCCGGACGTTTCGAGTCACAGGCGGCAGCCTTCTTCGCCGATCCGTGGGCGGCCAGGGACGACTACATCGACCTCATTCTCGATCCCGGCGAGGCGAGGGTCGGTCGTCTGCTGTCTGAGCACGCCGCTCCCGGTCTGGAGCCCGAGCTGGCCCGGCCCGGACTGTCTCTGCTCGAGATGGAACACTACGCCATGCTCATGTACACCAGCTGCGGCTGGTTTTTCGACGATCCCGGCGATATCGAGACGGTGCAGATCCTGCAGTACGCCGCACGGGTGATCCAGCTGGCCTCAGCCCACCTGGGCGCCGATCTGGAGGAAGACTTCCTGCGTCTGCTGGATGAGGTCATCAGCAACGATCCCGAACGGGGCTCGGGTCGCACTATCTGGGAGCGCCGGGTGCGCCCCAACCTCGACCGCTTTCCCGGGTGATGCCATCCGCAGACGTCTTGTTTCCCGCTGGATGAGGGGGATTTTCGAACCGGGCTCGCGGGTCGGGACCGACGAGCGGGCTCAGTCCGAAGAATTCCGTTTGATCGGGGTGCGGGGGGCCATGACCACCTGCCGGTAGAGGTCGAGGTAGCGCTCGGCCGAGGGACGCCAGCTGAAGTCCTGCCGCATGCCCCGCCGGCGCAGGCCGGGCCAGATCCGCCGGTGGCGGTAGACACTCATGGCCCGGTGTACGGCCGCCTGTAGCGAACCGGGTGCGGCCGAGTGGAAAATAAAACCGGTACCCCGGTCTGGTTCGGCGGTGTAATCGGTGACCGTGTCGGCCAGACCGCCTACGCCCCGCACCACCGGGATCGAGCCGTACCGCAGGGCATACATCTGGACCAACCCGCAGGGCTCGAAGATCGAAGGCATGATCAGGTAGTCGATCCCGGCCTGCATCAGGTGGGCCAGCTCGTTGTTGTAGCCGATGCGAATGGCGATGCGGTCGGGCCAGCGGGTAGCCAGCCGGGAGATTTCGAGCTCATAGGCCGGATCGCCCTCTCCCAGCACGGCGACAGCAGCACCCGCCTCGGCCAGCCAGGGGATGGTGGCGACCGCCTGGGCGATCCCCTTCTGTTCCACCAGCCGGCTCATCAGGCCGATCAGGGGCCGCCCGGTTTCGGGACGCAGACCCATCTCGCGCTGCAGGGCCCGCTTGCACACACTCTTGCCGTGCAGATCGTCAGTCGAGTAGCGGGCGGGGATCAACTCGTCCCGGGTCGGATCCCATTCGGTGACGTCGATACCGTTCAGGATACCGGTCAGGTTGGCAGCCCGGCTGCGGATCACCCCGTCCAGACCGCACCCGAAGGCTTCGGTCCGGATCTCTTTTTCGTAGGTCGGACTCACGGTCGTGATCCAGTCGGCTGCGACAAGACCTCCCTTGAGCAGGCGCAGTTCCCCGAAGTACTCGAGGTAGCGGGGCGAAAGGTAGGTTTTCGGCAGACCGGTCTGGGCGAAGGCATCGAGTTCGAAGCGCCCCTGGTAAGAGAGGTTGTGAATGGTGAAGACCGAACGGGTGCCGGCGAAGTGGGGATCGCGCCGATAGAGACTCTTCAGGTACAGGGGCACCAAGGCGGTTTGCCAGTCATGGGCGTGCATGATGTGGGGCCGGATGCGCAGTTTTTTGACCAGTTCGAGCGCGCCCCGGCTCAGGGCCGCGAAGCGGGCGCAGTTGTCGGCATAATCCTGGCCCTTCTCGCCGTAGAGCGAGGCCCGGTCATAGAAAGCGGGGATGTCGAGCAGGTACGTTTCGACCCCCCGCACCGCGCGCCCTTCCCAGATGCGGGCCTGCACCGGGTGGTGGCCGACCGGAACCCTGATGACCCGTGAGGTCGGGCGGATCATCTCCTCGGGGATCTGGTAGTACTTGGGCAGGATGAGCAGAACCCGGCAGCCCAACTCGACCAGCTCGCGGCCGAGAGCCCCGGTGACATCGGCCAGTCCCCCGGTCTTGCAGTAGGGATAGGCTTCGGAAGCCACGAAGACCACCGTGGGGCGGGTGACGCGACGGGTGCGTTTTGTCTTGGCCATAGCCGCCCCATCATACCGCACATTGCGGGCGGTATCGAATCCTCCGTGGACAGCTGCGCCGAGTTCAGTTGATGCTGAAGATCACGATCTTCCAGACGTCGGCCTCGCAGCCCACGACCCGGACCGGCACGGGGCAGGGGGCGCCCCGGTTCTCCAGCACCAGCGAGCCGGTTCCGGGCTCGTCGGCGGTGGGGAGCACGACATAATCGGGCAGATCACGTTCCTCTGCATACCGCCGGTAGCACTCCCGCACTTCCTCGCCGCCCGTCCGGGCCAGGGCGGCGGCGAGATCGTCGAAGGTGAATTCTCCGCCCCGGTGGTCCTCGAGAGCTGCGTGTAGGGCGGCGAAGAAAGCCTCTTCCCCGAGCAGGGTTTCCATCTCGCGGAGAAAGAAACAGCTCTTCGTGTAGGTCACAGCCCGGAACATGGCGTTGTCGGCGTGCTGGATCCGCTCGGTCAGCTCGATGGGGGCCACCGTACGCCTGAACAGGGGCTGATATTCGTCACGGCGCCCGGCCCAGATCTCTCGGGCTGCCTCGGAACCCACGACCTCCTCGACCGCCCGGGCGCCGAAGAAGGTGGCGATCCCCTCCGAGAGGCTGAGCATGAGGTCGCCCGCCGGACGGGCGATCGCGTTGACCCAGCTGTGGGCCAGTTCGTGGGCTACCAGGTCGACACTCTCGGCCCGGGTCAGGGCCTCGGGGTCGAAATAGGTGTCCTGCAGCAGCAGGGTGCCGGCCGGCCCGTACCCGCCGAAACGGGTGACAGCCACGATCCGGTGTCCGGTCACGACCGTGGGAGGCAGGAGCCGGTCGTAGAGAGCGAGAACCTCGGCCAGGCAGGCCCGCATCGGTTCGGGTTCGATCGCGCCCGAAGAGGGCGTCCAGATCTCGACCCGGGCACCACCGATTTCGGCGGTGCTGATCCGGTAGCGGCCCCAGACCAGGTAGGGCAGACTCGGGATCGCGCAGTCATAGGAGAAAACCTCACCTGTAGCGGAAGACCGCCGGTCGGCGAGCTCGCCCGAGGTCAGGGCCAGGCAGCCGGGGGGAGCGGCGATCTCCATCTGGTAGCTGAACATGCTGAAAGTGGTCGAGGTGTGCGGGTACCAGCCCGACTCGCACAGAATAAAGCCCCGCTCGGGGGCGAAACCGATCGGCTTGCGGCCGAAGGGGTGGCGGGCGTAGGAGGTCGTCCAGGCGTAAGCGATCTGCCGGCTCTGACCCGGTGGGAGGGGAGTGACAAGTTCCAGTTCGAGCCGGGCCGCGGGCAGGCCGCCCAGGGTGCCGGGTGACATTCGGCCCCGGGCAGGGCGGTCTCCCACGGTCACTTCGGTAAAGCGCAGGGGGTGGCGCAGATAGAGTGAAAGAATGTGCAGCGGTTCCTCGCCGTCGTTGCGCACGGTATAGACGGCCCGGGCGGCCAGGGAGTGATCCTCGGGCCCGGTGACGGCTTCTTCTGCAGCAGCATAGAGATCGGGGACAGGCGAAATGGTCCGGGTCGGGAGCGACTCGGGCGACTGGGCCTCGCTCTGCGCCGACAGGAGTGAGCGAAGAGTGACGAGAAAAAGGCAGACGCATACCAGACGCAGGGAAAGGCAATACATGGGAGACTCCTGATGTTATCCGGCTCCCCACCAGGCCGGGATCCTATACGGGTGTGGCACCGGACGGCCGGTTCGGCGCAGTCCGTGATACGCAGCGCGGTGGGAAAAGGTGTCGCTCACCCGCTCTGACGTAATGACGTTATAACGTTATAACGTTATTATTGCTCGTACAGAGATTGCAGAACGGCAAAACGAGCGAACCAGGAAGCAGCAGAAACGCAACCTGACAGAGTTAACGGGATAATCGCGGTACCCGTGACAGGAGGCATGTTGATGCCAACTGGCCAAGCACAGGGAAAGAAACCCGTTCGGCTCGAGGATCGCTCCTTTGCCCTGCGCAAATCAAAACGGGCCACGATCTACTTCGAGCCTGACGTTCACGCCCAACTGCGCCTGGAGGCCGCCCGCAGGGACAGCTCGATCTCCGAAATCGTAAACGAACTTGCCGCCCGCGCCCTCGGAATGAGGTCTGGGGGTTCGGAGGGCTACCCCACGCCCGAACCGATTGCGAACGGGGTGAGAGAGCCCCTGAGAGCCGCTCTTGAGACCGGTCCCGTCCAGACGGCAGCGAATGCGCTCACGCGCGAGTCCATTCTCTCGACCTTGCACCGGCATCGTTCGGTCCTGCGGGCGCTCGGGATCGAGAGGATCGGACTCTTCGGCTCCCTACAAACCGGACAGGCGACAGCAGCCAGCGACCTCGACCTGCTGGCTGTCTTCCGGCCGGGAGAAAAAACCTTCGATCGGTTCATGACCCTCGCTGCCTGGCTCGAAGAACTCTTCGGGCGGCGGGTCGAACTCGTGACACCGCAATCCCTCACCCCGCCGCTCGGACCGGCGATCCTCGAGGAGGCCGAGTATGCCGATCTCGGGTAGAGCGTATATCGAGCATATTCTCCGGGAGATCGTCTTCCTCGAACAGCAGTGCACCAAGCTGACCGAGGCCGGCTTCATCGCCGATGACGTGCTGACCAGGGCCAGCGTGTGCAGTCTGACCATCATCGGCGAGGCGGCCAGACGGGTACCCGATGAGATCAGATCGCAGGCTCCCGGGATCGAATGGGCCCTCATGGCGAAGATGCGCGATCATCTGATCCACGATTATTTCGGGGTGGATGACGAAATCGTCTGGGATGTGATCAGAAACCGGCTCCCACAGATCAGGGAGATCCTGCAGGAACTTCAGAACGTTCAGAATAGAAGAGGTATCCATGATGTTCGTGCCCGGCGCAGAGAGGGGATCACCAGAGAGGGGCGGCAGGAGGAACGCGTCATGAACAGCATTCTGGTACCCGGATCGTCGGCACTGAACGCAGGGACGGTGCGGACGGCCGTCATCACCGGTCTCTACTGCCTGGGATTAACCCTGAGTCTTCCGGTCAGCGCTCGCGGCCAACATGGGGCCGAGTTCCAACTCACCGTCGAGAATGGCACTCCGATCGGCGCTTTGGGAACCGAACTCGAACGGAAGACCTGGGGAGCCTCGTTCTACGGTGCCTGGCTGCTGCGCGGGACCGGCTTCAGTCTTGGAGCCCGGGTGGCGATGAACAGGTTCGGGTCAGACCCCAGCCAGAGTCTGCCAGAGTATGAGACTGCGACACGGGAATACAACAAGTACACCTACAATCTGCTGACCGCGCACCTGGTCGTACGCTATCAGCCCCGACTCACCCGCCTCACGCCCTTTGTCGAGGTCTGTGCCGGCATCAATCGTTTCTTCACCCTGGCCTATACCGGCGAAATCTAGTCCCTCCGTTTTCGAGGTTTACCACCGAATACGGGAAGGCGTAACATCTTCCGGCTGACGGGAGTACATTCCGGTCGACGGATATCCGCTGTGGGAGGCAGGGTATCCGCTGCGGGAAGAAGAATACCCATTCCGGCAGGCATCGAGGGGTCAATGGAACAACGACGCTGGAAAAAACTGGGGGAGATTCTGATCGCTCAGGATCTCATTACCAATCGGCAGCTTGCCCAGGGACTGGAAGAGCATCGCCGTACCGGTACCAGTCTGGGAACCGTGCTGGTCAATCTCGGGCATATCAGTCAGGACGATCTGACCAGTGTACTGGGCGAACAGATCCAGATCAGCCAGCGTAAGCCGCTGGGTGAAATCCTCATCGACCAGGAACTGATCACCGCCGAACAGCTCGAGGAGGGACTCCAGGAACAGGCCCGCTCGGACGAACGGCTCGGCCGCTGCCTCATCAAGCTCGGATTCATACCGGATGAAAAGCTGGTAGATGTCCTCGCAGCCCAGCTCGATATCCAGCATGTCGTCCTGGACCACTTCAGTTTCGATCAGAGGCTGGTGAAAATTCTGCCCGAAGCAATGGCCCGGCAGCACAGGGTAATGCCGCTGTACGAGACCAACGGGATCCTCACCGTGGCCATGGCCAATCCCTCCAACCTGCGGGTGCTCGATATCCTGAAGTTCAAAACCGGCAAGGAGATCGAGCCGGTGATAGCTTCGGAAAAAAGCATCCAGGCAGCTATCGAACGCACCTATGCTTCTCATGTAGCCGAGATGACAGAGCTTCTGGAAGATATGAACCATCAGGAGCTCGATGTCGTCCGGGAGGTGGAAGAATCCGAGAAACTGACGGCCGAGGATGGCGCCCAGGTCGTCAAAGTGGTCAATGCCATCGTGACCCAGGCGATCGTGGAACGGGCTTCGGATATCCATATCGAACCGCTGATCAACCACGTGCGACTCCGCTACCGGATCGACGGCATATTGGTTGAACGCAATCCAATCCCGCTTCCCCTGCGGGCCCAGATTACCTCGCGACTCAAAATTATGGCGGGCATGGATATCGCCGAGCGGCGCCGGCCTCAAGACGGCCGTTTCCAGGTGCGTCACGAGGGCCGGATGATCGACATCCGGGTCTCCTCCTTTCCCACCATTACCCGCAACCGGGGTGTCAACGAGAAAGTCGTTATGCGGATTCTCGATCCCGATTCGGGCAAGCTGGAGATCGGTGACCTCGGGTTCACGCCCGATATGCTGATAGGATTCGATGAGCTCATCCGGCAGCCCAACGGGATCATCCTGGTGACCGGACCGACGGGCAGCGGGAAGAGTTCGACCCTGTACTGCGCTCTGCAGCGCATCGATGATATCGCCCGGAACATCGTCACGATGGAAGACCCGGTCGAGTTCTACCTCGACGGTATCAGCCAGGCGCAAATCAATCCGCGGGCCGGCTTCGCGTTTGCCGACGGATTGCGGGCCATTCTGCGCCAGGATCCCGATGTCATCATGGTGGGGGAGATGCGGGACCGGGAAACCTGCGAGATGGCAATCCAGGCGGCCCTGACCGGCCACCTCGTGTTTTCGACCCTGCACACCAACGAGGCCGCGACCGCCTACACGCGTTTGATGGATATGGGGATCGAACCCTACCTGCTCTCCTCGACCATCATCGGGATCCTGGCCCAGCGCCTGCTCCGCAAGCTCTGTATGCGCTGCCGCGAGCAGTACGAACCGCCCGCCGAACTGCTGGAACGTCTGGGTCTGCCCGCCGGTACGGTTCTCTACAACGCCCATGGATGCCGGTCCTGCCAGAACACCGGCTACAGCGGGCGCATCGGGATCTTCGAATTGCTGGTCCCCGATGAAGAGATCCACCGGATGGTTCTCGGGCGGGCGTCGGGCGAGGAGATCCGGAACTATCTTCGCAAACAGGGCGTCAGCACATCACTGCGCAGCGACGGATTGCAGAAGGCCGCCGAGGGGATGACCACGCTGGAACAGGTGCTTGCCGCCACGCCCGAGAGCTGAGTACGCCGTTTCGCACCAATACCGGATTAAACTCAGAGCAACAGATCCGAAGCCGGTCCGGGGGATTCCTGTGGTCGGGGAGAGGGTTCCGGATCCGGCGCCGGTTGCGGTCGTTCTTCCCGATCCGTTCCGCCCACTTCCACGATCTGGGATGACCACCGCTGCATCATCTGCAGGAAGACGCGGGTCAGGGCGGGATTGAAATCGGTCCCGACTCCGGTCTTGAGAACCTCCATGATCCGGTCGTGCGGGATCGAACCCTGGTGGGGACGCTGGGTGCGCATGGCGTCATAGGTATCGCAGAGCTGAACGAGCTGGGCGATCCGGTGGGGCCGGCGGGGATAATGTGGTTGAGGGTATCCTTCCCCGTTCCATTTGAGATGGTGTTCGTAGGCCGCGATCACCGCCAGTTCCAGGTCGCCGCCGGAACGCAGCAGGATGCGGGCGCCTTCGACCGGGTGTCGCCTGATGATTTCCCACTCCTCGTCAGTCGGCTTTCCCGGCTTGTTGAGGATCTCGTCGGGGATCGTCACCTTGCCCATATCGTGCAGCAGGGCGGCCTCGCCGATCAGCCGGATCCGGGGTGCGGGCAGGCGCAGGAACTCGCCCACCGCCATCGCCAGCATCGAGGTGTTCATCGAGTGGATGGTGCTGTACTGATCAACGTCTTTCAGTGAGAGGAGCGGGACCACTACCTTGCGGGTGTAGCGCATGGCGGTCGAGAGGGTCTGTACGACCGCCCGGGCCAGAACCGCCGAGACGCGACCCTTGATGAGTGCATCTTCCTCGAGCATCTCGACTTTTGAGGACTCGGCCTCGAGATCGAAAGGGGTAACCTCTTCGCCGGTCCCTTCGCCGGTTTCGAGACGCCCGAAGCTCAGATGCGGGAACCGGATCGGATCGGCGGCCAGCGCGTCGGGGGGGCGGCTCAACTGACGAGCCGCTTCCTCGAGGAAGGCGCGGAATTCGCGCCTGTCCACCCCGAGACTGACCTCGAGCCGCTCGATGCTGCGCCGGGCCAGATGCCGGCCCAGGGTCCAGTTCCTCATCTCCGGCAGCGGCCGGTCGCGGTAGATGACATCCTCTTCGAGAAAACTGAACGTCGGCTCGGGATCGGTCTGCAACAGAGTCTGCAGAGAGTCGGCGGCCTCCTCGAGAGCGCGCTCGCGTGCCGGGTGCCCCTCTGAATACAGGGCCATGACCGAGAAGGCGTTCGCCAGTCGGTTCAGGAATGTGACCGCCGGGTTCACGAGTAGTCCTCCGGTGGGCGGGCCACGGCCCGGATCTGGGAATCGGGCGAACGCAGGGCTTCCGCCAGAAGGGATCGTGCCTGCGGTTCGGACCGCCACGAACGGGAGATCACGGCCAGGGCTTCGAGCATGATAGCCGACTTCGGAGCCAGACCGTTCCAGAAGAGAAACTTGCGTACCTGAACCAGGGAGAGCAGAGCGTCGTAGCACTGACGCGAGCGGCTGCCGGCCAGTGCCCGGATGCCCAGGATTCTGAGGCGGGTGTAGGTGTCGGGATTGTGGATCAGGGTGATGATGAAAGGTACCGCTTCAGCCGGGCAGGACCGGCGGGAGCTTTCCAGAGCCCTCTCGACGACCAGGTGATCGTCGTCATCGAGGGCGCGCAGGATGGCCTGCACACGGCCCTGCGCCCGATTCAGGGCGATCGCGAAAGCTTCACGGCGTACCCGCGGTTCGGAATGCTCCAGGTAAGGAACCAGTGAGAATCCCTCGGGCAGGTCGGGCAGGCATCCGATGAGAGTCAGCAGATTCCGGGTCCGGTACCAGCGGGAGTCGTCGAGGCGCTCCACGATCAGGGGCCCGAGCTCGGGCCCGATCCGGCTCAACAGTTCGAGAAGGGTGAAACGCTCGGAGCGCGATTCACTTTCGAGCAGGCTGTCGAGCATCGGTCCGGCCGATTCCAGCCAGATCCGGGCGATCATCCGGTCCAGGGTCGGATAATCGACCGGCCGGTAGTTCAGCAGATGGTTGACGGTTTCCCGGCGGTCGACCCGCTTCCAGAGCGCTTCGGTGGCAGTAGTATTTTCGGGGGAATTGTCCAGGATGTCCATCAGTCCCCCGGTACGGCCCCCACTGATCAGATTGGCCGTTGCCTTGAGGGTGGGAGGGGCGGTTTCGTCGATCTCGAGACTGATCTGGACGATCCGCTCGTTATCGGGGTCGTCTTCCCACTCGATATCGCCGGCAAACTCCCGGGCAGTCCGGTCGAAACTGCGGAGCGTTTCCTCGTATTCCTGAGGGTTCGGATCCTCGATATCCCAGCCTGATCCCATCCGCTGCAGCAGGGCGGCCAGCATGGCGTCCGATTCCTCATCGGTCTCGGGGCATTCCTCGTCAGTCTCGGTCAGCAGGGCCAGTTTGACCAGCAACCGTAGCAGGGCCTGGCTGGCGTTACCTCCCTGGCCCTCATCGGCGGCTTCGATGATTTCCTGGATCGATTGCTCCACCGCCGTCTGGGCGGCGCTTCGCCGGTACGAATCGGGCAGACTGAGCATCAACCGCTGCAAGGTGCCGGGCTCCATGTCCAGGACCAGGCGGGAGATACCTTCATGCAGTGCGCCGGGGTCGCTCGTATCGGCCCCGCGCAGTACTTCCGAGAGCTTGGGCAGGTTGAGATCGGCGAGCTGTTGCTGAGCCTGTGCGAGCGCTGCCTGCGACTCGGCTTCGCCGGCCCAGTAGGTGTCGTCATCCTCGGGACACTCCCGGGCCAGGGCGAGCGATTCAAAGGGGATCAGTTCGATACGGATATGCGGCCAGCGGCCGTCCAGGTCCTTGCCGGCATTGCCGAGCGGTTCGGCCAGGGGGCCGGGCGAGACCGACACGGCCGATATGAAGTCGGTCAGTTCGGTGGCTTGCAACCCCCGTTCGAAGGTCAGGTTGTAAAGAAAATGCCGGTAGAGCCGGCGGGAGAGACCGCGAAAAAGAGCCTGCTCGGGATCGGTTTCGACATCTTCGACGGTCAGGTGGTTGCTATCGATGCGGATCGAGAGAGAGGGGTGGGCGGCCAGATATTCGCCCGCCTGGGCCGTGACGGACTCGGCCATCGACACAACGGCGGGGTGACCGGCCGGGTACATCCCCCACCGCTGCACTGCCCGGGCGAATTCGACCAGAAAGGCCTGAGCTTCCACCGGTTTTGTCCCCGATCCGGGTGGACGTGCATTCCGCGTGCAGCGAAAAAAAGGCATAATACTTTACCAGAGAAATACAGGAACGTCCAGGTAGGAACATCCCTGCCTGCACTTCAGACACTACGCCCCCGGCTGCCGGGTGAAAACCCAGCAGGAAGGTCTTTTCACAGAGGAAGCCCGGACGATTAACCGGCAGCGGGCGCGGAACCACGCGGCAGAGCGGACGTATTCAGAAGTGTTCGGAAATCATCACACAGTGCAGCTCATTTATTGAAAAAAGAGGTCCCCATGCCGGCCCGGCACCTGTCTCATTTCGTCCTTGCCCTTCTTCTCGTCACCCCGGGACGAGCAACGGCTCAGGACTCACTGGCCGATTTCTACCGTAGCGGTACGATCCGCCTGGTGCCCGAGTTCGAGGTGACCGATACCGACCTGCCCGACGAAGTCTATTTCGTGGGCTTCGAGCAGTCGTGGTCGACCTCGGTCGATGCCGACGGGAATATCTACTTTGCGGATTTTGATGCCGATCATATCAAGGTCTTCGGATCCGACGGCATCTTCCAGCGCACCATCGGCCGGAGCGGTTCGGGACCGGCCGATTTCACCACCCCCTACTTCACCACTATCTCGAACAACCGACTCGTCGTCTGGGATATGGGTAACACCCGCTTCTGCATCCTCACTCTCGACGGGGAACTTCTGCACACCCGTCCCCTCGACCGCGGCGCCGAAGGCTGGCCCAACCGCCTCCAGGCTCTGCCCGACGGGCGTATCATCCTGCACAGTCACAAGAGCCACCCCGATAATCCGCGCGAGATGGAGCTCGAAATGCTCCGGCTCTATTCCCCTGAGATGGAGTACATCCGTACGATCCACGAGCGGGCCGCGCAGGTCAGCAAGTGGCTGCCGGAGGGTAACCGGGGTATCCCCCGGCCGTTCGCACCCAGCCTGCAGTGGGCGCTGCTGCCCGACGGGCGGATTGCCCTGGGTTTCGGCGAGGAGTACCGGATCGAGATCCACGATGTGGACGACGGACTCATCTCCTCCTTTTCGTACGACCGGCCGCGGGTGCGGGTGACCGAGAGCGACCGCGAGCAGTGGCTGGCCGGGATCGTGTGGTCGCAGGGGGGAGTGGTTCAGGAGGGGGCGCCGCCCTATATCGTGCGCCACACCGAGTGGCCCCGCTTCATGCCGGCCTTCGACCTGATCATCGCCGATTCCGAGGGCAATCTGCTCGTGCATGCTTTCAGAGAGGAGGAGCAGGAGGAGCGCTTCCGCTATCGGTACTATGACGCCTTCGCAACCGACGGCACCCTCCTGGGGGAAGTGACCCTCGAGGGGGAGGGACGTTTCCCGATCCTGGGCGCGCCCGTCCGCGACGGCTGCTTTCACTACTGTCTCGTGTCCGAGGCAGGTGAGATCACCTTCATCAGGTACCGGATCTCACGCTAGTGTCATATCACGTGACAGGGCGCTGACACTCATTCCAGATCGAATCTCCTGAACCGAATAGCAGTAGGCGTTTTATTGAATAATATGCAAGTGGTTTCGTTGTACCGTGCCATTCTTACAGGAGAATCAATCCCCATGATCTGTGTAACTGCTCGTACACTCGTGCATCGGATCGGATTCAGTCTGATCCTCTCTTGTGCCGTTGCGCCCCTCACAACACCGGGATTGGCTGCTCAGGAGGTGCCCCGGGTGGAAAATGGATTCCGGCCTGTACACCACCGCCAACCCCGGCTTCGGGAGGTTGCCGCGGCGGGGGTGGAAGGACCGGAGGGAGCGATGCTCTATCGACCTCACACCATGTTCTTTGATCCCGAGGGCAACCTCTATGTACCCGATCGAGGCAACTTCGCTGTTCATGTCTATGACCGCGAAGGCGCTTTTTTACTCCGGATCGGTTCGCAGGGCTCGGGACCGGGCGAGATCGTCAGCCTTGCCGATGCCTTTCTGAACGAGGCGGGAGAAGTGGTCGTCATTGACAATCGAAATCTGCGCCGATCCTTTTTCTCTCTCGCCGGCGAGTTCCTGCGCAGTGAGCGCTTGGAAATGTACGAAGGCACCGTGATTCCGGGCCGCCCCGGTATGTCGCCGACCGTTCCCGGCGAATATCTGCGGGCCACGAATCGTGATGTCCTGCGGAACTATGGTGTCCTTCTGCAGGGCGACTCGCCCACGGGCGATTCTCTGCTCGATCTGGTGGAGGTCGTCAACGCCGAGGGAGATATCCTCCGCTCGTGGTGTGAGCTGATCGAAAACGATGATTTCCGCGTGGCAGTTCTGCTCAACCGGATCAGTCTGGCCTACCGGCCGGACGGAACGGTAGCCGTGGTCTACACCTACTCCCCCGAGATCACACTGTATGATTACCGAACCGGGGAACTTGAGATGGTGATCACCCGGGAGACTGCTTTCCTGCCCAAAGAAGCGACGCTCGAACTCGAGCACAGTGTCTCTGCAGACGGCAGTACAGCCGTCGAACGCTGGGTTCCGAAAGCCGATAAAATCTCTCTTAGTGCAGCCTTTGATCCCGAGGGCCGTCTCTGGGTGCTCACCCGCCTGCTCGATCAGGAGGCGAGTGAAGTTGCTGAGTCCGAGGGTGAGTGGGAAGGCGTGCTCAGGCTCGAGATCTACGGTACCGATGGCGATCTGCAGGCAGCCGTACCTGTCGACGGGCGGGCGAGTGTCATTATTTTCGATCCATTCGGGGACCTCTGGATCCTCGATGCGGTCGAATCGAATACGGCTCGACGCTATTCGGTCATCTGGCCGTGAGTTGGTCCCTGGCGCCCGCAAAGGGCAACCTGCGAACGTGTGTGGGAGGGTGATGGCGGAGGGCACAGGACCGCCTTCCGCTTATTCCGTCCGCAGGGTCTCGATAGGATCGATCCGCAACACCCGGCGAACGGGCAGGAATCCCGAGAGAACGGCAGTTGCCAGGAGGATCGCGGCCGCACAGATCAAGGTGACCGGATCAACCGCCGGCACGCCGTAAAGCAGGGAGACCAGAACCCGGGTGCAGACGGTTGAAAGGGCGATTCCGGCGAGTACGCCCAGAGCCGACAACAGCAGGGGCCATCCCATGACGGAACGGATGACCTCGTGCCGGGAAGCGCCCAGAGCGATGCGGATGCCCAGCTCACGAGTGCGCTGTCTGATGATGCCGGAGACGACCCCGTACAATCCAATCGAAGCAAGGCCGAGGACCACCAGCGTCAGGATCGAGAGCAGCAGCGTCATGGACCGCACCGACCAGGTCTCGTCCGCGATCAGGTCCGTCATCGGACCAAGCGTGGTGAGCGGCAGATTCGGATCGAGTTCGTGGATCGCGGCCCTGATCGCCGGCGCCAGGTCGACCGCCCGGGTATGTGAGCGGGCGAGCAGGAATCCGGATTGCCGGGGAGACTGTAGCAGGTGTGCGTACACGACCGGGTCGGACGAATCCTCGATGCGATCACGCCGGATATCGCCGACGATGCCGATGATCTCGGCCGACTCGAGACCGCGTATCGAGATCGTCTTGCCGATGCAGTTCTCATCGGGCCAGAGATGATTCGCAGCCTCCTGACTCAGGATCGCCACGGGCGGTGCCCCGGCCCAGTCTGTTGAAGAGAACGACCGTCCCTGCAGGACCGGAATATCCAGGGTGCGGAAGTACTCGGTACTGACGCTGTTCCATTCGACGAGCAATCCCGATTCACCATCGAATTGCCGGTCACCCGCCTCGAAAACGCGTGATTGCCTGGTACCGCCGGTGAACGGTGCGTTTTCACAGAAGGCAACCGATTCGCTCAGAGAGTATCCAGACGCCCGCTCGATGATCTGCGCCTGGAACCGCTCCACCGCCGAGGCATTGTATTCCTGCCGGGATAGTGAGATCTCGGCGGCGAGCAGGCGTTGGGGATCGAAACCGAGATCAATCACCGCCAGCTGGATGAGGGTTCGTATCAGGAGACCGGCACCAGCGAGCAGGACCAGAGAGAGAGCCGATTCGAGGAAAATCAGGACACCCTGGCTCCCCGATCTGAGCACCCGGCCTGTTCCGGCCACACGCCGTCCCCGGGCACGCAATGCGGATGCGATGTTCATCCGGGAGACCCACAGGGCGGGCAGGAGACCGAAGAGCACTCCGGTCAGAACCGTGATAACCAGGGTGAAGATCAGGACGCTCGTATTCAGGGACATAGCCTTGAATGTGACGATCTCGATGCCCTTCAGACCCACTCGTCCGAAGATATCGCTGTTTCTCAGAACCAGGAGACCCACCCCCGACAGAAGGAGTCCGGCAACGCCGCCCAGTACGGAAAGGGTGAGACTCTCCGTGAGTGTCTGCCGGAAGAGGCGTCCCCGACCGGCGCCCAGCGAGGTCCTGACAGCCAGCTCCGACTGCCGTGACATCGATCGGCTGAGCAGCAGGTTGGCGATGTTCACACAGGTCAGCAGCAGCACGAAACCGGTGATCGCGAACAGGACCAGGATCATGGTGCGGGTGTCGGGTTTGAAGCGGTATTCGTTGAGCGGTTCGAGCGTTGCACCCCACGGCTCATCTGACGGATACGCGGCTTCGATCCGCTCACCGAGTACGGTCATGGCCGCCTGCGCCCCCTCCCAGGTCACGTCGGGGCGGAGACGGGCGATGACGTGGTACTGGTGCCAGTAGGATATTTCTCTCACAGGCTGTGACCGTTGTGGAATCCAGAAGTCCGCCGAGGTGTGCAGGCCGCGGAAGCCCTTCGGCAGGATTCCGACGACAGTGAATGGTATGGAATCCAGCAGGACCGATTGCCCGAGAATGTCCGGATCACCACCGAAGTGCCGCTCCCACAGATCGTGCCCCAGAATGATGACCTGGTCCCTTGAATGATCCCCGTCGACTTCAGTCGCGAAGTCACGCCCGTACTCCGGTACGATGCCGAGGATCGAAAAGTACTCGTCCCCGACGATTTCGCCCTCAAACCTCCCCGGTTCCCCCATTTCTGAAAGGATCATATTGCTCCGGTAGTAGGTAGTGGTTGTTTCGAATATCTGCTGGGATTCGCGGAGCAGGCGGTATTTCGGATACGACCAGACCATCTTCCCCGGCTCAGCACTCCCGCTGGCCGGGTTCAGCGGCATGAGCAGTGACACGCGGGCGAGGCGGTCGGGATCGGGGAAAGGCAGGGGGCGCAGAAGGATCGACTCGACCATACTGAAGCAGAGTGTGTTCACGCCGATCCCGAGGGTCAGGGTGAACACGATCACGAGACCGAAGCCGGGATTCTTGAGGATCTGCCGGAAGGTGAAGCGGATATCGGTCAGGAGGGATTCCGCGAACGCGCGTCCGGTGCGTTGAACCTCCGCGGAATGATCAGTCGATCGATCTCTTCGTATTCTCTTCTTCATTTGTGCGCTCCTGTTCGTCACGACACTCCTGGCGAAATGAGTCCAGAACCAGATCCGGGCTCGACGGGGACCTCTCTCGGGGAGGATGAAAGACTCATACTCCTCGATCAGATCACCCACGATCCACGACCGGTGGCGGACCGGCAGCAGTGCCGCCAGCCAGCGCGGTACCCGGGGAGGGATCGGCTGTACTTTCCGGTTTCTCCCGCTCATGACGATATCCCCGTTATCCCCGTTCTCATGACGACATCCCCGTCTCTGAAGAAGGCTCGAAGCCTTCCCAGAAGGACTGGATGATCACGCGGGTTCTCACCAGCATGTCGAGGCCTTCAGGTGTCAGCTGGAGGTAGCGCTTGGCCCGCCCGCCGCGCGTCGGCGTCGGTTCGCCGACATGGGAGTCGATGAAGCCCTTTTCCTCGAGCCGATCCAGAGCGGGATAGATGGCCCCCAGAGACACCGATCGGCCCGTATGCCGCTCGATCTCCCGCCGGATCGTGACCCCGTAGGCGTCATCGCCCAGCCGCATGATCGAGAGCAGGATCAGGTGTTCGAATTCGCCCAGATAGGATCGTGCCATGATATTTCCTTCTTTCAATGATATATAACGACGGGTTCTGCGAAAAGTTTCGTAGTTTCAGATTTTTCAGAACAGACTGCAACTGGTCGGATTATATCAGCGCTTGAATGTCATCATATTCGCGGGATGGTGTACGTAGTAACCGCAGTCAGTCAGGAAGTCGGGAATATCGAACCGGCGCCGTGTCTTTTATCGGCCCACCCCACTATCAGTCGACTCCACTATCGGCTTACTCCGCCCGCAGGGCTGCGACCGGATCGATCCGCAGCACCCGCCGGGCGGGCAGATAACTGGCCAGCAGGCAGACGAGCAGGAAGAGCAGGGCCACGATGACCCAGGTGGCCGGGTCCAGCACCGTGATCTCGAACAGGAATCCGGAGAGAAAGCGGGTTGTCCAGAGCGAGAGTCCCAGGCCGCACCCCAGGCCGAGCAGGAAGAGCTTCAGATTCTGCCGCACCGAGGATCCGATGAGACTCTGGTGGCGGGCTCCAAGGGCCAGGCGGATTCCGAGTTCGGTGCTGCGCGAGGCCACCGCCCGGGCGGTGACCCCGAAAATGCCGGCCAGCGCGAGCAGCAGTGCCATGAGGGCGAAGGATCCCATCAGGAAGGTGCGGAAACGTTCCTCGCGGGTGGAATCGGCGATATAGGCTGTCATCGGCGTTGCGGCCTCGACGAGAATATCATCATCGATCGATCGGATGGACTCACGGACGGCGGGGATGACAGCCCGGGTGTCTCCGGCGGTGCGGACCATCAGGTAGACGTCACTGTTCTCCTCCAGCTCCTCCAGCCTCTGGGCCAGAGGTACGTACATGGTCGGCTCGATCGCTTCATCGAGGGCCTCCCGCCGGGCGTCCCCGATGACCCCGACGATCGTCATTCTTCCGCCCCAGTACGCCACCTGATCGCCTACTGGGGAGGTATCGCCCCAGTTGCGGCGGGCCAGGCTTTCGTTGATGACGCACACCGGAGACGCTTCGGGACCATCCTGTTCCGCGATCGCCCGGCCGGCCAGCAGAGGCAGCTCCAGGGTTCCAAAATACCCGGGAGCGATCCGGTATTCAGTTGTCCTGACGCTTCGATAGCCACTCTTCGTGTCGGGATCACTCAGGTACAGTGGCGTGGTATTGAGGTTTTGTTTCCCCGGGAAGGGGATGCAGTTGGTCGTACTGATTGCCGTGACGCCGGGCAGGGATCGCGTGCGGTGCATGATCTCCTGACAGAGCGTCCAGGCCTCGCTACTGGCGGTATCGCGATCGTGAGGGAAGGTGATATGCAGCGTCGCGAGATGACGGGGATTGAAGCCCGGATCGACCGACATCAGGCCTGAATAACTCCGTGTCAGCAGACCGCCGGAGATGAGCAATACCACCGTGAAGGCAACCTGAAGCAGGAGAACCACCTGCTGGAACCTGCGCCCTCGCACCGTCGCGGTGTGCGCGTACGATCGCAGCGCTGCTGCGGACGACGTGTGGGCCTGCAGCAGCGCCGGAGCGGTCCCGAAGACGAGTCCGGTCACCAGACCGGCGAGAACCATGTACGTCAGCACCCGGGCATTGAGACCGACCATCCCGATCTGTGGAATCGACGGTGCCAGCGCTACGAAGAGGCGGGTGGCGGCGACCGCGATGATGAATCCCGCCAGGCTCCCCAGCAGGCCCAGTGCGAGGCTCTCGGTGAGCATCTGCCTCACGATCCGGCGCCGGCCCGCCCCCAGCATAGCCCGGGTGATGAGCTCTTTCTGACGGCTGTACAGTTCGCTCAGGTACAGTGTGGCGACATTGATGCAGGCGATCAGCATCAGCAGGGCCGTGGCGGCAAAGAGCAGGACCAGGGGGGTGGTCAAACCCTCTGTTTCAGCTTCTTTGCGGGGAACGATCCTGACATACCTCTCCCCGGGATCGGTTTCGCCCAGCAGGATCTGTCCGGTTTCGGCGATTGCGGCTTCACGGGGGATATCGGTGCTGAGCCGTCCGATCGCTTCCCAGCTGCCTCCGGTGAGACTCAATCCGGAGGAGCCGAGGGGTATCCAGATATCCCGAACACCGGTGTCGACTTCCCCGGCGTGGGACTGACCCATCCAGCGCAGCCGGAAGTGGCGTGGCAGCACCCCGATGACCTCGAACTGCCGGTCATTCAGCTGCAGGCTCTTGCCCACCACCTCCGGATCGGCGCCGAACGCGTCCCGCCACATCTCATGGCTCACCAGGGCCACCGGGGCACCGGTACCGTCCGCAAAGCCCTCTTCGTCGGGCTGGAAGAGGCGCCCGAGCACGGGTTCGACACCGAGCACGGGCAAGAGGGAGGTACTGGCCACGCCGACCGCGATCTCACGGGTGTCACCCCGACCGGTGAGGATCATCCGCCGGATCCGATGCACCCCGATGCCGGCAAACAGCGTGTTCCTCTCCTCCCAGTTCCGGTATTGCTCATACTCGATGGGGATTCGATCCCAGTACTGCTGCAGGGCTTCCATGTCCCGCCACTCAGGGAACGCCCGGAAGACATTGACGATTTCATCGGGTTCGGTGAAGGGAAGCCGGTAGAGCAGCACCCCCTCGATCACGCTGTACATCGCGGTCGAAATGCCGATACCCAGACCGAGGGTCAGGACGATGATGACGGTGAAAAGCGGCCGCCGGCGCAGGGTGCGCAGCGTAAAGCGCAGGTCCTGGCCGACGTCCTCGAAAAGTGTGCCGAGCGTGCGCCGGCGGGCCCGGGTGCGGGTATAACCGGTGCACTCATCCTGCACTCGCTCCTGGTTCCCGAAGAGCTCGCGGGCCCGGCGTTCGGCCTCCTCGGGTGAAAGCCCCGAGGCGATCAGATCCTCGACCTTCTGTGCCAGGTGAAAGGCGATTTCGTCACTGACATCGCGCTCGGGGGCCGGATGGAAATCAGTCGAGCGGAAACGGCGTTTGAAGAACGGGACTCGGGCCACTATGCGACTCCTTCGGGCTCGCCGATAATCTCGACGCAGTTCGGTTTGGTTCCGATACCCACGTGCTCTACTCCGCCCGCAGGGCTTTGACCGGGTCGATGCGCAACACCCGCCGGGCAGGCAGGTAGCTGGC
The DNA here is from genome assembly GCA_964576115.1 of uncultured Gemmatimonadota bacterium. Lineage (GTDB taxonomy): Bacteria > Blakebacterota > Blakebacteria > Blakebacterales > Blakebacteraceae > CAYSYY01. Next base: position 8,520 of record CAZNUA010000020.1, on the reverse strand, counting down.
CAGCAGCACCACGACCAGCAGGAGCCCTCCGGCACCGAGGAAGATCCGCGGGTCGTGGGCACTCGTATTCCAGAGGAAAGCCTCGAGCACGCGACTGCCCGCCCAGGCGCCGAGCAGACCGATGAACAACCCCGTCAGGGCAGCGAGAAGACTCTGACGCAGAACCCTGGCCAGAACTCGTCCGCCCTGCGCGCCCAGGGCGATCCGCAGGCCCAGTTCCCGCTGCCGGTCGGTGACCGCATAGGCCACCACCCCCCAGGTGCCGATGGCTGCCAGGAGAACCGTGACAGAGGAAAAGATGAGGAGCAGCCAGAAGATCAAACCGCGGTCCCCCACCGAGCGGGTCATGAGTTCATCAAGCGTGGCGATATTGCTCATGGCCACGGTGGGATCCAGGGTGAACAGCTCTTCCTGAATCAGGTGGACGTGCCGGCGGGGATCGCCCGTGGTCCGCACGACCGCGAAGGAGCCGAAGCGGCGCTCGCGCAGAGAGTAGTAGGCGACCGGCCAGCGGTCCTGGGTGGGCGAGGTGTACATGACATCTCCCACCACCCCGACGACTTCGGCCGTTTCCCGGCCGGGCAAAGAGAATCCGGAGGCTATCCTCCGGCCGACGGGATCCTGCTCGGGGAAGAGCAGGTCGGCGGCGGCTTGATTCAGAACCGCAACACAGGTTCCGTTGAGCCCGTCGGAAGGCATGAAACCACGACCGTTGAGAACGGGGATGTCCATCAATTCGAAGTAATTGTCGGCCACCGGCACGATGCCGATGCTCGCCTGCCGTGGTGGATCGGAGGGATCGTCGGGGACATACACGCCGAGAACGGCGTTGAACCCCCACAGGACCGAGGCGGAGGCGAAGGTGATGTCCTCGATCTCGGGCCGGGCCGATAGGCGTTGCTGGACACGGTCATCGAACTGAGAGGACAGGGTGATATGCGCGCGCCAGGTGGCTTCGTCGGTCGGATCCATGCGAGGGAGGCTCTGCGGGGCCGAGAGATCGAAGCAGAGCAGCCGCTCGGTCCGAAAGCCTTCATCCACACCCAGCAGGCGACCGACCGTCAGGCCCATCAGACCGACTCCCACTAAAAGCAGCAGGGCCAGGGCGATCTGCCCGCCCACAAGGGCCGCCTGGGGATTGATCCCGAGGCGGCCGCGGCGGTGTCTGGTCGCACCGGCACCCTCTTTGAGGCGGTCGGTCAACCGGATAGAAGACTGGCGCAGGGCCGGGATGAGACCGACCAGCAAGGCGGAACCCAGGGAGAGGAGCAGGGCGAATCCGATCACCCCGGCATCGAGCGCCAGATGATCGGTATTGATGACCTGCAGGCCCGAGTTGGCTCCCTGCAGGAAGTGATCCGGCCAGGCCGCAGCCAGCAGATGCATGCCCCACACAGACAGACCAAGTCCAGCCAGACCGCCGAACAGGGCGATGACGCCGCTCTCTGTCAGCTGCAGCCGGATGAGGTGCCACCGGGAGGCTCCGAGAGCGCGCCTGATCGCCCCTTCGTGGACCTGTTTGCGGGCCCGGGTATACAGCAGACCGGCCAGGTTGGCACAGGCCACGAGCAAGACCAGTCCGGAGGCCAGAGCCAGAATGACTGCAGCGGTCCGGGCTTCGGGATTCTGCCAGGCCTCTGAAAATGAACGCACGCCCGCCCCGTAGAAATCGTCGCGCGGCCACTCGGTGGCGATAGCCTGACCGACGACCTCCATCTGGGCCTCGGCCGCCGCCAGCGTGGCGCCGGGACGCAGGCGTCCCACCACCCAGGTGACGTGATTGTAGGATTGTTCCAGTACGCCCGGCTGGAACTCGGCATACGCACCCAGGGGCAGCCACAGTGTCGCCTCACCCGAAAAACCGGTGAATCCTGTTGGAGCTACGCCGACAACCCGGTAGCCATCTCCGTTCAGGGTGATCTCCCGTCCGCAGGCATCGGGATCGCTTCCCATCCTGCCGTGCCAGAAGGCAGTAGATACGACGACGGTCCGGTGCGGTTGTGCCGGATCGGCTTCTTCGGGAACAAAGCCGCGTCCCAGAACCAGGGGCTGCCCGACGACCCGGAAGTAGTCGGGCGAAACGATCTCGATCGACAACTGGCTGGCCGGACCGAAACCGGTCAGGGTGGCCGTGCGCTGCCGGTAACCCGCCACGGGATCGATGAGGCGGTCGGGCCAGTCGACGAAGGTCTGCAGATAGGGGTAGGCCCAGCGGGAGGTGCGCGACCCGCCCTCGGCGGCCCGGGTCAGGTCCACATTCACCAGCCGTTCGGCCTCGGGAAAAGGTGGGGGAGTGAGAACGGCGATTTTGAGGGCCGAGAAGGTGGTGATATTCGCTCCCAGACCCAGAGCCAGGATGAGCACCGCAGCCAGGGTGAAACCGGGCACCCGGCGCAGGCCCCGCAGAGCCAGCCGGATGTCACGGGTGAAATCTCGGAATATCGTCTGCACGATCCATCGGCGGGTTCGGGTGCGGGTATAGCCGGTGCATTCCTCTTCAATCTGTTGATGATCGCCAAAGGATGCGCGGGCCTGCCTTTCGGCCTCATCTCGTGAAAGACCTTCGGCCATGAGATCCTCGATCTTCTGTGTCAGGTGAAACGAGAGTTCGTCGGCGACATCCCGCTCGGGAGCCGGGTTGAAGTCGCTCGATCGGAAACGGCGTCTGAATCGGGGCAGGCGGGCCATGGTCTACTCCCGAGAGCTGGCCAGCACGGCGCTCACCGCGCGGGCGTGTTCGTGCCAGCGGGCGGCTTCGGTGTCCAGGTGCCGGCTGCCCTTGCGGGTGAGCCGGTAAAACTTGGCCTGGCGATTGCTCTCGGTCGTACCCCATTCCGATTCGACCAGCCCCCGGTTCTCGAGCCGGTGCAAAGCCGGGTAAAGAGCCCCTTCTTCCACGTCCAGCGTGCCGCCGCTCTGCTCGGCGATCCACTGCCCGACCGCGTAACCGTGCATAGGCCCCCACTTCAGGGTCTGGAGCACCATCAGCTCCAAGGTGCCGACATAGAGTCTGCTCCGTCCCATAACATCTCCCTTTCTCATCGATCTGAACCGTCAGTCATGACATAGAGCAGGTGATACAACCCTACACAGTTTACACCTACGTAGTTTAGGTGTATAAGTTGCCTGAGAAATCCTCTCTATGGTCTCGAGACGGGTTACCTCGACCTGCCCCGGTCTTTATGATCTCTGTAAAGAGACAGTTCCCGGCTGTAACGTCACCCGTGCCACCCGGTTCACTCCCCGGTGCGGTCACGTTTATGGGGATTGATTCTCTTCGAATTGATTCTCTTCGATCTGATAAATGCCACGTTCAACCCGCCTGACACCCGGTTGTTCTGCCAATCGGACCAAGGCCGTGCGAACTGTTGCTTCCTTGATATTCTCGATTCTGCATTCCTTCAGGACCTTCATCATGGCGGCGACATCCATCGGTTCAGCGGTGTCACGCAGGATGGTATGCACCAGCGAGATGACCGGTGGTTTCTTGGTCCCCTTTTCTTATATATAGTATTGATACCTGTATCGTTAATATCTAATGAAGGTAATGCGAGTCTCACACCCTGCTGGGCTGATGTACAGATCATCAGGGATCTGAGATGTAAAAAGAGGTACTATGAATATCAAACGAAAGATGCGTGCACCGATGAATCTTTCTTTTCCTCTTCTGCTAGTGATCAACCTGGTCACGGGGTGCAACACCGCTCTCGACGATGTCGGATACCAGGTGCCGCCGGTCGCGACCGGATATCAGTACTCCCTGCCTGATCAGATCGCTGGTGACTGGCCTACCGGCTCCCTTATCAGCGTGGGAGTGGATTCAGTCCCGCTCATACAGATGATGGACCGGATTCAGGCGAATCAGAACCACCGGATCCATGCCATCCTGCTGGTTCGGAACGGCGTGCTGGTATTCGAAGAGTACTTCGCTGGAGAGAGGTGGCTCAGCCCGGGAAGCTACGAACCCACCGAGTTCACGCGTGAAACCCTGCACTATCAGGCATCGGTTACCAAAAGCGTGACGGCCATCGCGGTCGGTCTGGCGTGTGATCGGGGGCTCCTGGATCTGCAGACTCCCGTTCTCTCATTCTTCCCGGGACTCTCTGACCTGGCGACCGATGGCCGGGAAGAAATTACGCTCGAGCATATGATCACCATGCGCTCCGGCCTGCCGTGGGATGAACACACGGTGTACTATGACAATCCCGCCAACGACGTGTACCAGTTATTCCATAATTCTGATCCGATACGATACATCTTTGACAAGACCATGGAAGCTCCCGCGGGAACTCTCTTTCACTACAACAGCGGCTGTACCAATGTCCTCGGGAAGGTCGTCGAACTCGTGACCGGACAGGAGCTCGACAGTTTCACCGAAGAGTGGCTCTTCGAACCGCTCGGTATCAGCGAGTACTACTGGTCCCGGCTCAATTCCGAGGTGGTTTTCGCCTCAGGCGGGCTCTGGCTCACGCCCCGCGATATGGCCAGGATCGGAGAGCTCTTTCTCAGGGAGGGCCGGTGGGGAGATGAACAGCTGCTCTCGAATTCGTGGGTTGCAGAGTCGGTCAGCTCCCGGTCCTCGTTCTCGTACGGCTGGGCGGATGGCTACGGTTACGGATGGTGGATGCTCACCTACATGACACCCGATGGTCCGATTGAGACGTATTTCGCGGCCGGGTGGGGAGAACAGCAGATCATCGTCGTGCCCGACCTGGACCTCGTGGCTGTGTTCACCGGGGGAGCCTATGACGATCCGGCCTTCCGCTCTCCCGCCCAACTGATGGCCACCTATATCATCCCGGCAGTATTGAATGGTTCAGGAGTGTGAGATTGGTCTATCCACGAGTTACTCACGTGTGATTGGACAGGATGCCTTCCCGGGTGCCTGGATGACGGAGCACACCTGAATTCAGGTTGGGCATATCATACCCAAACTTGACACTCGCAATATCGATGCTTACAATGTCCTCATCGATGTAGACATTGTACTCAGTGAGGTTGAATAATGCCGCAATCGAAATTTCTCGGCGAATTTGAGCAAATGGTCCTTCTGGCCATACTGCAGGCCGGTGAAGAGGCCTTTGCGCTTTCAGTCATCAGGGAACTTGACCAGAGAGCAGGCCGTAAAGTTGACCGGGGGGCGCTGTACAAGACGCTCGACCGGTTGGAGACGAAGGGTCTGGTGAAGTGGGAAACAGAAGCACCGATCCCGGGGCGGGGAGGGCATCGACGCCGCCTGTTCCACGTCACAACAGCAGGGGTGCAAGCACTGCAGGCTGCGCGCGCCACGTTCTTCAAGCTCTGGGATGGTCTGGAGCCCGTGCTCGGGAGCGCGCCGAATGAATGACGCGACCTCTACCAGGCCGCCGAGATTACCGGAGCGGCTGCTCAGGTGGTTGCTGCCATCGGGAATCGTGGGGGAGAGCATTGTTGGTGATATGCGGGAGGAGTACCAGGAGTACCTGGAAACCGGCAGCCGCATCCCACCCGCGATGTGGTACTGGGGTCGTGTGTATCTGATAGCACGCCGGTACCTCTGGCGGAAGCCTGCAGCACTGCCACAAGGATTCCGGGAACCTCGCCCCTCAATCACTGAACGGGTCAGGCAATCGGCTGGATTCATCATTCAGGATCTGCAGTATGGCCTGAGAATGCTGTGCAAGCGACGCCTCTTTACGGTCATTGCCGTTCTCACGCTTGGATTGGGCATCGGCGGCACGACCGCAATCTTCAGCATCGTCGATGCTGTGTTGATACGTGACTTGCCGTACAGGGATCCCGAAAGACTCGTCAGTGTGTGGAAAGCCTGGCCCAACTGGCGCGGCGTGGAAGGTCTGGACTATGTCTGGGACCACATTGCTTTCCCGTGGGTCGATTACCAGAACGTAAAAACACACGCGACGACGTTGAGTGACGTCGCCGCCTTCACGAGTGTCGACCTCATGTTCACAGGCCAGGGGGAACCTGAGCGGCTCTCCGTGGGCAGGGCCAGCGCGAATCTGTTTGATCTGCTCGGCGTTCAACCCGTACTGGGTCGCACCTTCATGCCCGAAGAGGTGCCGCCGATTGCGGAACAGGAGGGTTCGCCCGTTGTACTCCTGAGCTACGAGATGTGGAGTCGACGCTTTGGCAGAGATCCGCACGTACTTGGCGAAACGCTTCTGCTCGGCGGGATCCCGTACGACGTCGTTGGGGTATTGCCGGCGGATCTTCGCATCAGCAGCGACCTGATCCGCACCCATCAGAAAGGTGGCGAAGTGGACGCCGGCCTTCGCGGTGTGTGGTTACCCTTACGGCAGGATTCCCACAATTCGAATGACTACGAGCTGTTGGCCCGGCTCGCTCCCGGAATCAGCGTCGACCAGGCGAGAACCCAAATCCAGGGGTTGCTGACGCGCGGTCCGGAGAATCAGTTGGCCCGGGTGGAATCCAGGAAAGACTTCGTGACGAAGGGATTCACAACGCCGCTGCTTCTGCTTCTTGGAGCGGCGGGGATTCTCCTGATAATCGCATGCGTGAACATAGCCGGGCTTCTGGTCGGGGAGGCCACGAACAGGTGCCATGAGGTCACGGTTCGCTACGCTCTCGGTGCGGGACGAGGACGGGTTGTCCGCCAACTGCTCACCGAGAATGTACTGCTGGGACTGACGGGGGCGGCATTGGGCTTGCTGCTGGCCTGGTTGGTCAAAGAGGCACTCTTGTCGGTGGCTCCGCCATTACCGCGTCTGGAGGAGGTGACACTGAGTGTACGAGTGTTGCTCTTCACCACTGCCGCAGGCATCACAACCGGCCTTTTGTTTAGTCTTGCCCCGATATCTGCTCTGGGAGGCCGCTCTTTCGGCAAAGCGCTCAGGTTACGTGGGCAGAGTCCCGGTCGGGGCGGTCGGAGAATTCAGAATGGTGTGGTCTCCATTCAGGTGGCACTGACCTTCGTGTTATTGCTGGCGGGCGGACTGTTTGCACGAAGTATGCTCGAACTTCTCACCGTAGATCCCGGTTTCAGCGCGAACAGATTGGCGAGCGTTGAGGTTTTGTTTCCTCAAGAAAGCGCTCCCCGACCAGACGACACCGAATCGGTGTCGCGCTGGACAGAACGCATGTTCGGTGAAGTTATGACGGCTGCAGAGAGCGTTGACGGCGTTCAGGCGGTTACGAGTGCCGATTATGTACCGTTCGGTGGCGGAACCTGGACCAGTACAATACGCCTCGACATCGGCGGTCAAACTGTCGGCGCGACTCATTATATCCGCCACGTACTGCCGACCTACCATGAAGTGATGGAAATTCCGCTCAAGAGCGGCCGCTTGTTCACCGCGTCGGACGGACCGGGGAGCCCGCGGGTCATGCTTATCAGCGAAGGTCTGGCCGAGTTGTACTGGCACGGCGAGTCGCCCCTCGGAGCAACGGCAACATACTGGAATGCGCAAGGCGAACCGGTGACTATCGTTGGTGTTGTAGGTGACGTGAGGAAACAGGCGCTGGGTTCGGAGGCGGAACCCACATTCTACTTCCCGGCGACGCAGTATCCTCGTGAACCTGATCAAAAGCTGACGCTTGTCGTGCAGACGGTCGGCGAGCCTGCGACGGTACTACGTTCGCTGAGAGAAGCGATCCGACAGGTCGATCCCACCATCTGGATCGGTAACCCGACAACACTCCCGGCATTGGTGAGGGATTCCGAATCCGACGACCGGTTCCGTACGGTGCTCATGTTGACGTTCGCAGCACTCGCAACGCTGTTGTCCGCAGTTGGCATTTTCGGCATTACGGTCCGGAGCGTTGCGGCTCGGACCAAAGAAATGGGAATTCGCATGGCTCTGGGAGCGGGAGCGCGGGGGCTGATCCGCCTTGTCCTGAGCGACAGCATGTTGAGTGCCGCGATTGGAGCCGCTGTGGGTCTGGCGGTCGCTTCCTGGGCAACAAAGCTGATCAAACACTTCCTGTTCGGCGTCGAGATTTCAGATCCGACGATCTATCTCGGTGTTCTTGGTCTATTGATGCTGGTGTGCCTCGGCGCTGCGTACGTTCCCGCGAAGCGAGTCATGAAGATATCACCGATTGAGGTGATGACTGAGGAGTAGATCTGCTCCCTTCCAGGAAAGTCCGGGGGCGGGTATGCAAGTACCCTTCGTCATGCTTGCCCTAGTGCCCTGTCACGTGACATGACACTAGCTGGCTCGTCATGGCCGGGGCGTCGCTGCCACAGACGGCGGCGATACTCGGGCATAAGGAGTTGACGACGACGCAACGGTATGCGCACCTTAGCGAGACCTCATTGGCTGATATCTGAGTTTCGCGGAGGGGTGCCTGAGTGGTTGAAAGGGGCGGTCTCGAAAACCGTTGTAGCTTCGGCTACCGGGGGTTCGAATCCCTCCCCCTCCGCCAGCAATCCTGGGGTTCCATCCCTTCACATGGATCATCCGCATGATGCGGATCAGGGCGCGGGATAGTGTGCCCTACCTATATCAGGCCCAGAGCGTGCAGATAGGGGCAGCCAGGACGCCGTCGGCCAGCGGGTAG
>CAZNUA010000019.1:12095-63550 GCA_964576115.1 uncultured Gemmatimonadota bacterium | reverse complement strand
ATGGAACCGAACCCTCCTTTTCAGGCCCACTCGAATCCGTACATTATGCGTGATGTGTCGAGCCGGGTACAGCCCGGGTGCGATCAGGCGTGCCCGGCGATCCGGAGGAGGTGTGTGGTGTGGTGGCATTCCTGAGCGGCATAATCGAGCAATCGTGGTGGGTTCTGACCGAGGCCGCCCCCTGGGTTCTCTTCGGGTTTCTGGCCGCCGGCGTTCTGCGGGCCTTCGTGCATGATGACAGTGTGGCCCGCCACCTGGGGGGAAACGACACCCGGTCGGTCATTAAAGCCTCTCTGATCGGCATACCCCTGCCGCTCTGCAGCTGCGGGGTGCTCCCGACTGCGGTCGGTCTGCGCCATCAGGGGGCGGGACGCGGGCCGGCGGCGGCTTTCATGGTCTCGACCCCGGAATCGGGGGTGGATTCGATCGCCATCACCTGGGCTCTACTCGATCCGATCATGACCCTCTTCCGTCCCCTGGCCGCCTTCCTGACGGCCACTCTGACCGGTCTGGCCATAAACCGGGTACCCGAAGCGGGTTCCGGCCCGGCGACGGATGATGAGGGTGAAGGGGAGACCAATACCTGCGGCTGCGGTCGCGAGATCGGCGAAACCATGACCGAACGACCCGCGCTCGGTGCCCGGCTCCGATCGGGCCTGGTCTATGCTTTCGGAGATCTGCTCGCGGATATCGGCTGGCTCCTGCTCATCGGCGTGCTCATCGCCGGTGTGATCGGTTGGCTGGTACCGGCCGAGAGTCTGGTTGATCTGCCGGGTGGAGAGGGACTGGAGCTTCTGCTCATGCTCGTGGTCGGCATCCCGCTTTACATCTGCGCCACCGCTTCGACGCCGATTGCCGCGGCGCTTGTACTCAAAGGGCTTTCGCCGGGGGCGGCGCTCGTGTTCCTGCTGGCCGGGCCGGCCACCAACGCCGCCACCGTGACCGTCTTCGCCCGGCACTGGGGTCGGCGGGCGACGGTGGTCTATCTGGCTGTGATCGCCGGCTGTGCCGTGGCCCTGGGATATCTGCTCAACCGGGTGTATGAATGGACCGGGGCCGATATCACCCGCTGGATCGCGGCGGGGGATGAAAGCGGGCCGGGTCTGGTGGGAGTAGTCTCGGCGATCATTCTCCTGCTGCTCATTGCAGCCGAAATGCTCGGTCGCAGAAGGAACGGCTGACGGGAGTCATACGTCCTTTCTTTAGAACGGACGACCTGTCAGGCGTAACGGAAGATGCCGAGGAATGAACCCGGCTATCAGACAACAAACCTGTCGACAGAAATACGGCCGGACCGGCTGCACGGGGGTCGGACTGGCGGTCGTATTCGTTATCACCTTCGGACTCGGATGGGTGTTCTTGCCGCCGGCAGCGGCGGCGGGGTGGAACCGGTCACAGGACCAGGAGCCCGGTCGCGCCGCTGAGGGTTTCGCCCTGCTCGATGCGGGCGATCACGAGGCTGCCCGGGAATATTTCCAGGACGCCCTGCGCCGCTCTCCCCGCGATCCGCAGCTCCTGCTCGGTATGGGGCGGGCCCTGCTCGGTCTGCCCGCCGGAGGCAGCCGTGCCCTGGAGTACCTGCGGCGGGCCGCGCTCCGGGACCGCACCGATCCCGAGATCTTCTACTGGAAAGCGCTGGCCCACATTCATATGGCACAGACAGAGACCAGTACGGGGAACGCCCGGGCCGCCCTGCGCGATCTGAACCGTGTGCTCGATCTCGATCCCCTTCACGAAGACGCCTGGTACCGGATCGGGACCGTTCAGCTCGACAGCTTCGAAGATCTCGAGGCCGGCCGGCAAGCCTGGCGCAACCAGGTCGATGTCTATCCCGCCCATATGAATGCCCGCCTGTCTCTGCTGATGCTCGATATGGGGGTGGGGGACTGGGACAGCGCGATCGCGATTGCCGAAGACATCATCGCCCGCGATCCGGAGCGCTATGAGGCCTACCCCTGGCTGGCCGGGGCGTACTGGAAAGACGGCCGGACCGATGAGGCCTGTGCGGCTTTCGAGAGCTGTTTCCCGCATCTACCCGACCAGGAGCGCTCGCTCTACTTCGATCTGGGCCTGGTTCTGAGTACGGCCGGGATCGAGGAATGGTCGGCCCTGAGCCCGGCGGGACGCGAGGAGTACCATCGCCGCTATTGGGAGATCCGCGATCCCGATCCGCAGACTGCCGCCAACGAGCGTTTGCTCGAACACTGGATCCGCATTGCCTACGCCAGGATCGAGTTCGGTCGCGACGAGTGGCCGTGGGACGCCCGCGGCGAAGCCTACGTGCGTTACGGCGAGCCCGACGTGCGGACCGGTCCGGGGCGGCCCTATCCGAGCGACCTGATCGAGTCCGACTACGAATATTTCGAGAACAAGAAAGAACTCTACCGGCGCCTGGGGATGTCACCACCGGTTTACAGCCCCGAGCAGTTTCCGGCTCAGCAGGCCATCGGCCGGGTCTACGGCGAGGGCACACCTGAAACCTGGTATTACCTCGATCAGGGCTTTCAGCTCAGTTTCACCCGCCCCGTCATGGGGCAGCGCTACCTGAACGACAGCCGCTACCTGACCGAGCGTCTGGAGGTGGGACTGCCCGTCCTCAGCGTCGAAGAAGAGAAGATCGACACCTTCAGCCCCCTGCAGATCGCCGCCGCCTTTCGCGGCGAGGAAAACCGTACCGTCCTGGAGTACGCCATCGGCCTGACCCCCGACGACTTCGGTCTGTTCCAGAGCTTTACCGGCGAATACGCCACCATCGACGTACGCATGCAGCTGCTGACCCCGGGGTGGATTCCAGTCGCCGGGGCGGTGGATTCGGTGCAGAACCTGCCCACCACCACCTTCGTCGAAGCTTTCTGGAACACCTTCTTCGTTCACGGCACCCGTCTCGAAGCCCCCCCGGGCGAGTACGTGTTCAGCACCTATATTCTGGATCCGGTGACCGGGCGCCGTTCGGTGGCCGAGGAAAACGTTGTCCTGCCTGATTTCCGGGGTTCGGAGCTGATGGTGAGCGGGATCCTGCCCGCCGCCCGGATCGCTCCGGCGGGGCGGGGGTGCCCGGCCCGCTTCGTGCGGGGGGATCTGGAGGTCATTCCCCTGCCCGGGCGAACCCTCGGCACGACCGAACCGCTCTTCATCTACTTCGAGGTCTATAACCTGTCCCGCGACAGTGTCGGCGCCACCCACTACCGGGTGGAGTACTCGGTGGCCGAATCCGATGAAGGGATCGATCCCCTGACCCGCATCACCGGGCGCCTGCTCGACCTGGTCGGGCTGGGTGGCCGGCGGGCGGTGCTCTCGAGCGAGACCGAGACTTTCGGCATCCGGCCCGATCTGGAGACCTGGCTCGAGATTGACATGAGCCGGCTCGGCCTCGGCATCTTCGATCTGATCGTGACCGTCACCGACCTGAATACCAACCGGCAGGCGAGCAGCAGCCTGACCTTCCGCACCATCCCGCCGCCGACACCTGATGCCGGGGGGTGACAGGACAACGGATTGATCGGATAAACGCCGGATCCGGTGAATCGCTCCTGTGTAGTGAGAGGGATGCAAAGGACCAGCAGGATGGTGTGGAATCCCCGGTGCAGTTCAGTCCATCTGCTCGCCAGCGTACTCCTGACAGTCTCAGGTATTCTCCCCGGTGTGCCCCTGACTGCTCAGCAGACTGTTGAGGCGCGCGTCGGTGCTCTCTGCGATTCCGCTTACGCTCAACTCCAGCGGGGGGATGCCCAGGCCGCCCTGACCAGTGCCACCCGGGCGGTCGAGCTGGACCGGGATTCCGCCCGGGCTCATACCTGCCTGGGCCGGGTCTGTCTCGAGATCCCGAACCGGACCCATCGGGCTCTCGAGTGTTTTCGCACCTCCCTGTATAAAGATCCCGACCGGGTCGAAACTCTCTACTGGAAGGCCCGGGCTCACCTGAGGCTGGCCCCGACCGATATCGGTCAGTTCAATTCCCGGGAAGCACTCCACGATCTGGAACATCTGCTCGAACTGGATCCTTCCCATCCCGATGCCTCCTATCTCTGCGGGATTATTCAGCGGGATTTCCGGGAGGACCATGACGCCGCGATCGTAGCTTTCCGGCTGCAGATCGCCGCCAATCCGGGACACGAGAAAGCACGGGCGGCTCTGATGCGCTCGTTGATCGACAGCGGGCGGTGGAATGAGGCTGTGACCCTGGCCGAGGAGCTTGTCGCGCGTGACTCGTCTGCCTGGTCCGCCTATCTGTACCTGGCTGCTGCTCACTGGAAAGCTGAACGCTATAACGAAGCCATGGCCGCCTTCGAGAGGTGCTTTGCGGCGGCCCCGGAAGAGGAACGCAACCTCTTCTTCGATCTCGGACTGGTGCTGACACCTGATGAAGCCGAGGACTTCGCCCGCCTCGACAGTGAGGGGCGCAGAACCTATTGGAATCAGTACTGGCGGATGCGCAATCCCGACCCGAAGACTGCTGTCAACGAACGTCTCCTGGAGCATTTCATCCGGGTCGCTTACGCCCGGATCATGTACGGAGACAATGAGTGGCCCTGGGATGACCGGGGTGCCGTATATGTCCGATACGGCGAGCCGGATATCCAATCGGGACGCGGTCGTGTCTATGCCTGGGATCTGATCAAGGACGACCCAATCTGGAAACTCAGAGCCCGGGACCTGGCCGAAGAACTGGGCTATGGCACTGAACAGGGTTTGCCTCCACCGCTATTGAGCACCGCCCCCCTGACTGACCAGGGTCCTGAAAATCCCTTTGCACAGCAACGGGTGCGCGATGCCTCCGGTCAGGCGATTTCCTCCAGTTCCACGCCCGAAAACTGGGGATATGAAGATCGCGGTTTGATCGTCGCCTTTGAGGATTTCGCGATGAGTGGCAGATATATCGTCTCTTCTGTTCACCGCCAGGTCATGGATCTCATGGAGCGGGTTATCCCGACCATGAGCGAGGAGGAAGATCGGATCGAGACGATCGATCCAATGGATTTCGTCGTTACCTTCCGGGGGGAAGAGGGGAAAACCGCTCTCGAGTATGCCTTCGCACTCATGCCCGATGAGTTCGGGGCCTTCAGGAGTGTGACCGGGGCTTATGCCACCATCGATGTGGAGGTGCAGCTCTACGATGTGCGCTGGAAACCGGTGGCCGGGCAGGTGGAGCCATCGCGGCGGCTCTCGACCGTACCGCAGGTACAGATTCGCGGCGTCCCACTCTTTATCGATGCCACCCGGATCGAGGTCGAACCCGGTGACTATACCCTGACCACGCTGCTCATCGATCCGGAGACCGGCAAACGGGCCACTTCCCGGGAAGAAGTTGCCCTGCCCGATTACAGCGGCAACCGCCTGATGGTGAGCGATATCCTCCCCGCTGCTTCGATCCGCGAGGTCGGTTCGGGGCACAGCGGTCGCTTCATTCGCGGCGATCTCGAAGTTCTGCCCCTGCCGGGCCGGATCGTGCAGGTGGATCAACCGCTCTTCATCTACTTTGAGGTCTACAATCTGCAGCAGGACGACTACGGTGCGACCCGGTATCAGGTCGAGTACTCGGTAGCGGAAGCACCTCCCGAGGCTGCTTTGGGAAGATTGTACCAGGGGCTGCGGAGTCTGGTCGGTCGGGGAGGGCGGCAAGCCGTGCTTTCGAGCGAATTCACCGGCAGCGATATCCGCCGGGATCTGCAGACCTGGCTCGAGATCGACATGAGCCATCTGGAGCACGGCACCTATGAACTGCGTGTCACCATCATCGATCTGGTCAGCGGCCAGCAGGAGACGAACGGTCTGAGTTTCCGAACGCTGCCTCCCCCACCCGCACCCTGACCTCCATACCGGCTACAGATGAAGGTCCTTTCTCCTGAGGTCCTTCCTTCTATGCGCTGCAGGATCTCGGCATGGACATCACAACATCATGATGTCATAATGTCATCATGAACGAAGAAAACAAACAAAAGCGGACGACTGTCTATCTGGATGCCGAGACCCTGCAGGCGCTCAAGTTGAAATCCGTGGTCATGGAGAAATCGATGTCCTACCTCGTGAACCGGGCGGTGGAGCAGTATCTGGCCGAGGACGCCGAGGATCTCGAGGCAGCTGCGAAGCGGGCGGGGGAGCCGGATCTGGATTTCGACGAGGTCGTCAGGGACCTGAGGCGACGTGGAAAGATATGAGCTCACGATCAAAGCCTCGGCCGCCGGAGAACTCGAGAAACTGCGTTTCCGAGACGACCGCCGTCGGATCGTAAAGAGGATCGGACAGCTGGCCGATTCTCCCCGGCCCCGCGGATGTGAAAAACTCTCCGGCAGGACTGATCTCTATCGTGTCAGGCAGGGGGACTTCCGCATCGTGTATGCAGTCGACGATGAGAACCGGCGGGTCCGGATCGTGAAGATCGGCCAGCGCCGGGAGGTCTACCGCTGAAGCGGTAAACTCGATACACTTGCCCGAGAGGCTATTCGAGGGTCAGGGAACATGAAACGGCTGAATCATCTCTTCATTGGCACGATGGTCTGCATTGTATCTCAGGCCTGTGCATCTGTGCCCGATGAGACGAACTATTCCTTTGAGGTATACGAAGAAAACGGGATCACGATTGCCGAGACGATCGGCGGACCCCGGTACGAGGGCGAGCTGTTCGACTATGTTCCTGAACTGACTCTCGAACCAGGCGATACCGGGGAAACCATGCTGTATGAGCCGACCCTCTTTGTCGGGGACACCGAGGGCTGGTTCTATGTCTACGATGCCGGTAACGAGGACATCGTGGTCTTCGACCCGGAGGGCAGGTTCCATCACCGGTTCGGCCGCAGAGGCTCAGGGCCCGGAGAATATGTACTGGTCCAGTTCCTCTGTACGGTCGGAGATGTGCTCTACCTGTTTGATTCGGCTCAGTTACGCGGCATGAGGTTCAAACGCAGCGGTGAACTGGTGGATATGGTCAGCTTTCATCAGGACGTCAGTCCCCTGGCGGGAATAACGGCTCTGATCCCGTTATCTGAAGGGGGGCGGCTTCACTTTTCCTCACCGGGGCATTCCGGGCCGGTGACGACCGTCGGCGAAAGGGGCAGCTGGTGCAGTGTCGTGCGGCTGGACACCACCGGCGATACGGTGTGGTCCTGGCAGAGCGAGCCGATCATGAACATGTATATCAGCCCGGTCACGATCGGTCGGCAGACGAGGAACTGGCGCCTCGATTACCCGTATTCGCTCCGTCCTCGGGCGTATTTTGTGCCCTTTCAAGGCATCGTGGCCATGGCTGCCGAAGAGCCCCGGCTGGACATTCTCGGTCTCGATGGCCGGCTCCGTCGCCGTATCCGTATCGAAATGGGCGACCTCGCTGTCACCGAGGCGGATCGCCGGGCTCTCATCGATTGGTATAACCGGATCATCGACAATCCGAACGAGCCTCTGGACCGCAGAGTCTACATGGAGGGCTATCGGGACGCGACGAGGTTCAAGGAACGGAAAGTGCCGTGGAGCGCCCTGACCTTCGACGATCGGGGCTATCTCTTTCTGACCCAGCAGGTCTCTCCTCCCGGGCAACGCGAGCGGGAGCGGGAGGCCGGCTATCTGGTGCTCTCCCCGCAAGGCGAGTATCTGGGCATCACCAGACCGCCCATGGGCCGGAGCCGGACCATGACGGTGGTCGGGGGAAGACAGCTGGTGCATTACAGCGATCCGGAGACAGGAGAATTCACGCTCACGGTCTATGCCATGCGGCCTCTCGTGGAAGGCCTCGTCTATCCCTGACCGCCGATATCGGTTCAGTACCTCACCCGTTCGAAGCGGACATCCCGCGTCCGGCCGTTGGACAGATAGAAACCGATCACCTCACCGTTGCGGTCACGCTCGAAGGTGAAGGTGAATCCCCCGCCTGAAAAGGTGTCCTCGGCTCCCGCCGTCAGGGTCGCCTCATCCAGGCGCCGATGGTGCAGGACGAGTCTTTCCTCCTCCAGCGCGATGACATAGAAGGTCTCGAGCTCGGTGCTGAAGTAGCGGCCCGCATAGTCGGCCAGTTCCTCGACCGTCGGTTCCCGGGCGGCGGCTTCATCGTCGGCCAGACGGGTGGCGTGGTACTGACCGTTCTGATTGAGCGTGAGCCCGTCCACTTCACCCTCGTCGTTGCGTTGAAAGACGACCGAGGCCTCGACCCCCACCAGTTCGAAGGTGTCCTCTGCGGTCGGCCTGATCTCGACCCGCGACTGTCCGGTTCCCTGGGTGTAGAAGGTGTCCCCCTCGCGGGTGAAGGCGAGGACGAAGTCGGGACTGGCGTCGAGCGAATAGCGACCGACGAATTCGTCGAAGTCTTCCGGATCGTAGGCTTCCGGATCGAACTCCGCCTCGGTTTCTCCCGCTTCCGCAGCTGTTTCCGCCGCCGCCTCCTCGTCTGTCATCGCGTCGGCGAAAAACTCCGCGCCGAGTTCGTAGGCTACATTGCTGTTGAAACCGGCATGGTTGCTCTGGACGGTCAGACCGGCGTTGATTTCGGGGTAGTACACCAGCATGGATCGGTGGGCGACATCGGCCCCCCCGTGATGCACCCGTCGCAGACCGCCCTGTTCGTCGACGAAGAGCCCATAGCCGTAGCCGGTTTCCTCGCCGTTGGTCAGAACGTACGAGGTCATCATCTCATCGAAGATCTCTCTCGTCCCCACGCGCGGTTCCGCGAAGTTCTGCACCCAGGTCTGCAGATCCTCGACCGTGGAGTAGATGCCGCCGGCTCCCACCGCGCCGCCCAGATCTCCGATCTGGCGAAAGCCGTCCGATCCGGGCGTGTAGCCTTCGGACATACCGGGGATGATGTGTTCGGGAGTGGGGCGGACCATGGTGCGGGTCATCCCGAGCGGCCCGAAGACGTTCTCTGCCATGAAGACATGAAAATCCTGTCCCGAGGTGCGTTCGACGATGAGGGCCGCCAGTCCGAAGGCGGTGTTGTTGTAGTTCCACTCCGCGCCGGGAGAGTTCTGCAGGGCCGGCTGCCGCTGGACGATGGCGATCACTTCGGAGCGGTCGATCCAGTCCCCGTGATCGAGCCGCCGTCCCGTCATGAGGAGCAGGTTCAGAAATTCCCGCAGACCCGAGGTATGGGTGATCAGGTGCCGGACAGTGATGGTATCCTCGAATTCGGGCATTTCGGGAATGTGCTTGCGGATGTCGTCGTCGAGCGAGAGCAGGCCGCGTTCGACCTGGAGCATGATCGCGAAGGCCGTGAACTGCTTCGAGGTGGAGCCGATGTTGGTCCGGGTGTCGGTTCTGAAGGGGATCCCGTAGGCCAGGTTCGCCATGCCGTAGGCCTTTGAATACAGGGTTCGGCCATCCCGCCAGACCTGGATCGCAGCCCCCGGGGAGTCCTCGTCGTCATACGGGGCCATGAACTGGTCGGTGAGTTTTTTCGGATCGGTCGCGATCGGTTCCAGGCGGTGGAGGATGATCTCGTACTCGCCCGTTTCATCCTCACAGGGGAGTACCTCGATCGTGTAGATCCCGGCCTCTCCCAGGCGTCTGGTAAATTTCTCCCCGCCCCGGGTAGGGGTGTCGTAACGCCCGATCTGATTGCCTTCGGCATCGAGGATCCGCACCACGACATCGACCGAGATCTGATTCACTTCGCCGTAGAGGAAATAGTCGTCGCCGGCCTCGATCGCGTACCGGATCGTATCGCCGGCGGCGAGTGTACCCGCCACGGTGCGTCCCTCGCGCAGTTGGGTGATCTGGGCGGTGACATCACCGGCGGGCAGGCTCGAAACCAGCACGGTTGCGAGCGCGAGAGCGCGTGCCGCAGAGAAGGCGATGCGACGGATCATGGCGGGATCTCCTTATGAAAGCAGAGCGTTGGCGAGCATGAGCAGAGCTGCCAGCCAATTGGTCAGAGCAAACAGCTGTTTCAGGCGTACGGGCTTTGTCTTCAACGCGAATCTTCCACCCAATAATCCTCCGACAATCGCGATACATGCCAGGGGAACAGCCCAGGACGGGTTGAAATCCCCCCGGGCGGCATGTCCGACAAAACCCATGAAGGCAGTTGCCGCTATCAATGCCGAGGCCGTTCCGACAGCGGTGTGCATCGGTACCCTGCACGCCAGGATCATCAAGGGGACCAGGAAAGAGCCCCCCGAAACGCCGACCATTCCGGCCCCGAAACCCGTGGCGAGTGTGACCGGCACGGTAATCCACATGTTGATCTGGTAGGTTCCGCCGCCCGATGTGATGGGAATGATTCCCCAACGTGTCTGCTCACGAGTAGAGGGATTGTCCGCTGTCGGGATCAACACTGCAATACCGGCCAGCACCAGCATGCCGGCGAAGACCAGCTTCAGGGTCAAGCCGCTGAAAGCATGAGAGAAATATCCCCCCCCGAGGGCGGCGAGCGCTGTGCAGGTTCCGATCAGAAGGGCCAGCTTCCAGGATATGGTGTCGTGTTTCTGGAATACCGCCATGGCCGTGACAGACGCGGAGAAGAGAATGAACTGCCCGGCGGTCGCAGCCTCGTGCATGGGAACAGCCGCCAGGGCCAGGATCACGACATAGAAATTGCCTCCTCCTTTGCCGACCATGGTCATGACGACAGCCACGGCGAAGACAAGGAGACCGACCGGAATCACATGTGTCATGTTGTCCCTGTTGTGGGTCGAGGATCCTGTACGTCAGTTGCAGCGGTGCGGTATTCGGGCGCAAGGATGACAGAGTCCACCGCCGCTGACAACTGCCTGAGCGGTTTTGGCGTCGGTATTCTCCCGCACACGTTGAATGGGGAACACATTGCCTCCTCTGTCCCCGATGTCTTTCGCATTTTCAACTCGGAGGGCGAATATTTCGGAGATACCACCTGGCCGTCACACGCAGGCACCGTGACAGGAAATGTTATGACGGCTGCAAGCGAGGGTTAGGCAAGATCTCGCATTCGGACCGAGGCGATATCATTGATGTAATTCTCCGCTAGTGGATCTCCATAGGGCGATGGTTTCGACGCTGCCAGGCGAGAAGTTCGGTCCAGGTGTCTGACTCTGTCACATTCATGGCCAGGAGTCCTGGCAAGTCTAGCCCTTTAACCTCGCATAGGAATTCCACCATCACCTGCCAGCGGAAATGGCGGCGATCGATCTCTCCAGTTGGTCCCTGCCGTGAGTTTTCGTCGATGAGCAGTCTGATTCGATCGAGGATCTTGCTACCTGGATCCAATCCGAGCTTGGTGATATTCGCCGTGTAGTCGGCGTAGCCTTCGGACTTCCACACAGGAATGCGCCTCGTCCCGCGTAAACCAACCTCAGTGAATACCAGATGGTGTGCTACTTCATGGGCAATTGCTGCTGACCATGATCCTTCGAGTCTCGAGTTAGCGGGGCGAGTCTGATTGCGGTGCGCAACAGCTTCGATACCTTGCTCGGAAAAGAAGGCGTTTCCAGCCATCGAGACAAGAAGTCCTTGGCCTGCATGGCGTTTTCCGGCAAGCTTGACGAAGAATTCAAAGCGACGCTGCGAGCAACATACAAAAATCCTGGGCATTGCTTCAGCTCTGTATAATGGCATTGCTTCGACCCGACGCTGTGCATCATCGAGGATGAGCTTGAAGCTCTCCGAAATCTCATGGTCGGAGTAGACACTGAAACCGGCAGCCTCCACATGATGAGGAAACAGCGGATAGGGGAAAAACAAGACAGACAAGTACAGGCCAAATAGAACGACCAAGACGCAGAAAATCCAAGCAACCCATCTTACAGTTCGTCGACTCAGGAGTCTCACGACACCTCCTTCAAATGCTGGCACATTAAGACACTACGAACTTTTTCCGAAAGGAGTAATCTGAAACGGGGTTTTCTGTGCCTCGTAGCGATCGTGGACTGGTCCACACGCGCTGTTCTGGCCTGGCGGCTCTCAAACAACACCCTGTTGTTGTACCCGGACTTCTGTCGAGGCTCTGCAGGAGGCGCTGTCACGTTATGGAACACCGGAGATCTTCAACACCGACCAGGGCAGCAGGAAAAGCCCCTGCCGGCCAGACGGTCGGCAGGGGTATGACGGAGTGATTCGGGTTGGAGCCGGTTCTCGATCCGGTTTTGAGCCGTTCGAACGATCCGGCGGGGGCGGCAGTGCCCGCCCGCGATGGCTATCGGAACGTCATCTTCGCCTTGATGTCGTCGGGGATAGTGTCGATGTGGACCGTGATCAGGTCGAACTTGGCCCGGATGTAATTCTCCGACATGTAGATGTGACCGCCGTAGGGGCCTTCTTCGGAACCCCAGGAATTCTTCACCCGGTAGTAGGTCGTGCCTTCCTCGTCGCGGGCGATGCCGACGACGTGCATGCCGTGATCATCGCTCGTGGTCCAGTTGTCCCAGGTCTGCTGGCGGTCGGCCTGGGTGATCTCCTCGCCTTCGCGCCAGTCGGCCCAGCCCCGATCCTGGTTGAAACCGCGCTCGCTCACGTCACCGCCGTAAACGGCGGTGTAGCCGTTCATGAGCGAATTCTCGAGAATGCGCATGACATCGTCGACCGGCAGGTTCCAGGTGTTGTCGTCCCGGACCCAGTTGTCGGGCACGAGCAGGCAGCCGGTCTCGTAAAAGGGCATGTGGGAGAAAGAGGTGATCTCGACGTAGGGGCTGACGTCCAGCTCGAGGATCTCGTCGGCGAACTGCTTCGGGGTCACGGTGCGGCGGCCGACCCGGATCTCATCGGGCTTCTCACCCAGGTAGGCATCGAGGGCGGCCAGAAAGCCGGTTTCCCACTTCGGGGTCGGGCCGCGGCCGGCCAGCACGCCGTTCACGATACCGCTCAGGACACGATGCAGCTCTGAATGGTTGTGACCTGTCTCGTACTCCCAGAGGCCGGGATAGTCCTCGTTGCGGACGATACCGTGGTCGCGGATGGTGTGGAAGACATCGTGCCCCAGGGCGCCCGCGGCGAAATTGTTCTCGCCGTGCATCCGGATGTAGTAGTTGGCTTTATTCCTGTAGACATGATTGACCACGAACATCTCCGACAGATCGTATTCGTCCTGACCCAGGCGCAGGAGTTCGGATTCGAGGAAAGAGATGGCCGAGAAACACCAGCAAGTGCTGGTGCCGCCCTGATCCTTGACCGGCGTGTGGTCCCAGACATGGATATCGGTGAAGGTCTTGGTCTCTTCCTGCTGTTGCTGCCGACCCTGTTGGGCGGCGACGGGCAGGGCCAGGAGCAGGGCCAGCAGGGGGGCGAGGAACTTCACGGAATGCGATCGGGTCATGATGCTGTCATCTCCTGTCAGGGGCGGGATCGGACCGGGGCCCGGGCGGTATTGTCCTGTGTATATGCTATGGCCTTCAGTGGACGATTTCAACGTCGAGGATTCGGCCGATCCGCTGTGGAGCGATGGTGTTGGCCGCCGCCAGGTCGCGCACGGTCACCTCGGGATCAACACCGGTCAGACCGGCTGAGCGCAGTTCGGCGATCGCGGTATCCAGGTCCAGTTCGAGCAGGCGGCAGAAGGTGGCCAGGGAGTAGCGTTCCACCCGGGCGATCGGTGGGGTGGCATCCCCTCGGCCCCAGCCGTCGCTGGCAGCTTCGCCCAGCCGCATGAAGGTGCCGCAGGGGAAGATCCCGCCCAGGGTGAGCCCGAGCACGATGAGGGTGAGGCCGGTTGCCAGGGCGAGTTCGAGCCGGCGGTCGAGACCCCGCTCGACCCGACTGCGGATATAGTTCCAGAAGGCTTTCCAGTTCAGAATGACGTGAATCACGGCGGCCGCGGCGAAGAGAAAGGCAAAGACGGTGTGCAGTGCTTCCCAGGCACCCTTGTCCAGACCAAGAAAGCTCCAGTCGATCCAGCTCGCCACGCGGCCCGACGGTTTGATGTAACAGACGACCCCGGTCAGAGCGAGGACGAGCCCGCTCGCGACCAGGTAGATCGAGATGAAGGCGCGCAGGTGAAAGCGTCCGGAACGGGACATGATCCCTCCTTCTGTGACGGTCGGGCGGTTTCAGCTGTACGTTGCACTGCAGCCCGTTCGTGCAGATAATCCGCACTGAGACCTGTCCGGTACAACGTACCGCCCTTTGAGAGGAAGAGGAAGATGAGACCGCTCCGTCGCCCCGCCGTCATGTGCCTGCTGCTGGTTCTCACAGCTCTCGCAACCCTTCCAGCTCTGCCGGTCATCCCGGTCCGGGCTCAGGGGCCCGTGCCGAGCCCCGAGTCGGTTCTGGGCTTCCGCCCGGGAGCCGATTTCTGTCTGGCCGGTTTCGACTCTGCGCTCGAGTACCTGCGCCGACTCGATGCCGCCACCGACCGGCTCGAGCTGCGCGAGGTGGGCACGACCACCAACGGTCTGCCGATGGTGATCGCACTCATCTCCTCGGCCGAGAACCTGCGCGAGGTGGAGCGCTACCGCGAGATCAGCCTGCGCCTGGCCCATCCCGAGGGGCTGACCGACAACGAGGCCCGCCGGCTGGCCGAAGAGGGCCGGGCGATCGTGCACATTGACGGCGGCATGCACTCGAGCGAGTGCGCCGGGCACCAGCACACCCTGCAGCTGGCCTACGATCTGGTCACCGGCGATGCCGATCCCGAGATCGCCGCCATCCTCGATAACGTCATCTTCATCCTCTGGCCGACCCTGAATCCCGACGGCATGAACTGGCTGGCCGAGTGGTATG
Source organism: uncultured Gemmatimonadota bacterium (assembly GCA_964576115.1). Lineage (GTDB taxonomy): Bacteria > Blakebacterota > Blakebacteria > Blakebacterales > Blakebacteraceae > CAYSYY01. The sequence goes on along the minus strand of CAZNUA010000019.1, from coordinate 48,943 downwards.
AGTCGAACCTGGGCACGCCCTATGAGGTCTCGGGCATGCCCCGCCTGTATCAGGAGTACGTGGGGCACGACAACAACCGCGACGGTTACATGATCAACATGATCGAATCGCGCGCCATCACCCGGGTGCTGCGCTCCTGGGAGCCGCAGATCCTCTACAACCATCACCAGACCGCACCCTTCCCGACCAGGATCTGGATCCCCCCCTTCGCCGAGCCGATCAGTCCCCACGTGCATCCCCTGATGTGGCGTACCGTCAACCTGGTCGGCATGGCCATGTCGCAGGCGCTCGAAGAGCGCGGTCAGCGCGGCGCCACCCACATGGGGACCGGCTTCGACGACTGGTACCCCGGCTTCATGGATCACGCCAACTCCTTCCACAACGTGGTCTCTTTCCTGACCGAGACCGGGCTGTACCGCTATGCCACGCCGCATTTCTACACCGTGCGCGATTTCCCCGAACAGATGCGGGACCTGCGCCCCGAATCTCTCTATCCCAGCCCCTGGCAGGGGGGATGGTGGCGCCTGGGCGACGCCGTAGCCTACATGCACACGGTCTCGATGGCGGTTCTCGACGTGGCCGCCAAGTATCGTTTCGATCTGCTCTACAACCGCTACCAGGCCGGGCGCGATATTATCGCCCGCTACGGGGAAGAACCGCCCTTCGCCTACTTCATCCCGCAGGATCAGCGCGATCCGGCGGCTCCGGTGGAGCTGCTGCGCCGGCTGGCCTTCAACGGCATCGAGATCCACCAGTTGAGCCGCGAAGTCACCTTCCAGGGGCTGCGACATCCGGCCGGTACCTGGGTCATTCCGATGGAGCAGCCATTCGCCAACTTCGTGCGCCAGCTCTTCGAGGTGCAGGAGTATCCCGACATCCGGCCCTTTCCCGACGGCCCGATGGATCAGCCCTACGATGTGTCGGGGTGGACCCTGCCGCTGCAGATGGGGGTGCGGGTGATCGCGGCCACCGAACCGGTGGGAGCCGAGCTGCGTGCGGCCCTGCGGCCGGTCGATGGGACGCCGGTATCGGATACCGGCGAGGGAGCACCTTTCGACACTCCCCCCGACGCCGGTTTCGATACCCACCCGGTGGCGGCCGGGATCGTGCCGGTCATGGACCGGCTCGAGGGTACGGGGGATTACCTGGCTCTCGATCCGGCCCACAATAACGCCTTCCGGGCCATCAACGCGGTCTGGTCCAGATCCGGCGGGCGGGTGTTCTACGAGCCGGGTGCGCCGGGGCAGGGGGGGGAGGCGGGCAGCGCGGGGCGCTACCTGGTGCCGTTGCGCAACCTGGGCGGTCTCGAGATTACCCTGCATCTGGGGGGCGAGCGGCGCCGCACGGCTTCCGGGGCCGTCACCCGGCCCCGGATCGGTCTCTACGCCCCCTGGAGCGGATCGAGCGATGAGGGCTGGACCCGCTGGCTGCTCGAGATGTACGGCTTCGAATTCGAGCGGGTGCGGCCGGCCGAGATCAGGACCGGCGAACTGCACCGGCGTTTCGACGTGCTCATCCTGGCCGACCAGCGTTCCTCCTCGATCATCGAGGGGCAGGCCACCGGGACGATGCCGGCCCGCTATACCGGTGGGATCGAGGCGGCGGGAGTGCGGGCGATCGATCGCTTCGTGCGCGAAGGGGGCACCCTGGTCTGCATCAATGCCTCGTGCGCTTTCGCCCTGGACGAACTGGCCCTGCCGGTGACCGACGTGACCCGGGGGGTGGATCGCGACGAGCTGTTCCTGGGCAGCTCGATCGTCGAGATCCGCACCGATCCCAGTCACCCGGTCATGGCGGGCATGCCCGAAGAGGCTCCGGTTTTCATCGGCCGAAGTCCGGTCTTCAGCGTCACGGAAGACTTCCGCGGCCGGGCCCTGGCGGTCTATGCCGAGGAGGGCTCGCCCCTGCTCTCGGGTTACCTGCTGGGCGAGGAACACCTGCAGGGGCGGGCCGCCGCCCTGGATGCGGTCCACGGCGAGGGGCATGTGATTCTGATCGGTTTCCGGCCCCACTGGCGAGGTCAGCCTTTCGGCAGCTTCCGGGTGCTCTTCAATGCCGCTCTCTATACTGGTCCGGTTGCGGCCGGGACACCGGCCCTTTCCGATTTCTGGAAAGCACCGCAAGGGGAGACGGAAAGGGAGAATGGAAATAGGATGTAAGAAGCATATAGGAAGTGAAATAAATGAATATAGTAAAGTAACACTTGAAGTATTTCCGGGCCTGCGTGCGAACCCGGTTTCCGGCCGGCATCCGATCCCGGCCGGTGGGTGGTGGACCGGGTCGGTACCAGTCCCTATATTCGGTGCTGCAGGAGGACCGGGATTGACTGCGGCTCGGGATCGACCGCGGCTCGGGATCGCCTGCGGATCGGGATCATCAGCGGTGCGGGATGGTACGGGGTTCGGGAACGCCCGCAGTACGGAACGGACGGGATCATGAGCCAGAGCGAGTCGGCGGAACCGGGGACGCGTCCGGTCGGGGTCGGGCCCGAACGGCTCTGGGCGCCGTGGCGCTATGCCTACATCAGTGCCCCCGAGCCCGAGGAGTGCGTTCTCTGCACCATCCCCGGCGACACCGGGCGCACCGACGAGGAGAAGCTGATCGTCGCCCGTTTCGAGCTGACCTACGTCCTCATGAATCTCTACCCCTACAACACCGGCCACCTGATGGTCGTGCCCTACGATCATCAGGCCCAGATCGGCGATCTGGACGACGTCGCCCTGGCCGAGATCATGCGGGTGGCCGGGATCTGTACAGAAATCCTGGGCGAAGCCCTGCGGGCCCAGGGATTCAACCTGGGCTTCAACCTGGGCCGGGCGGCGGGAGCCGGGATCGTCGACCACCTGCACCTGCATGTGGTTCCCCGCTGGGTCGGGGATACAAATTTCATGCCGGTTCTGGGGGACACCAAGGTGCTCTCCGAGGACCTCACCGCCACCTATGCACGCCTGCGGCCAGTGTTCGACCGCCGGAGGGATGACTGAAGAACATGCCTACGATATACGCCGACCGCCTGGAAGACCTCCGCTCCCGGATCGTCGAACTCGGGAGGTTTCTTTGAGGTCGCTCATCACGAAGAAGAACTGACCCGGCTCGAAAAACGGATGGCGGAGCCCGGTTTCTGGGATGACCGGGAATCGGCCCAGATAGCCATCGAGGCCGTCAAGCAGGCCAAGAGCGTCATCGAACCGTGGCGGGCGGCCGAAAAGAGCCTGGGCGATCTGGAGGCGATGGAGGAACTGCTCGCCGAGGAGAGCGACGAGGGGCTCGAGGCCGAGCTCGGCCGTGGGGTCGAGCACCTGGGCCGGGAAGTGGACCGGCTCGAACTGGCCAGCACCCTCTCCCGGTCCGAAGACCGGCTGGGTGCGATTCTGACCATCCATCCCGGCGCCGGCGGAACCGAGTCGCAGGACTGGGCCGAGATGCTGTACCGCATGTACACCCGCTATATCGAGCAGGCCGGCTATGCCCAGACCGTCCTCGATTTCCAGCCCGGTGAGGAAGCGGGCGTCAAGGATGTCACCCTCGATATCGAGGGTCAGTACGCCTACGGGTATCTCAAATCCGAGTCGGGGGTACACCGCCTGGTGCGGATCAGCCCCTACGACGCTTCCTCGCGCCGCCATACCAGCTTTGCGAGCGTTTTCGTCACCCCCGCGGTCGATGACGACATCGCAATCGAGATCGACGAGGGTGACCTGCGGATCGATACCTACCGGGCCAGCGGAGCGGGGGGACAGCACGTGAACAAAACTTCGAGCGCGGTCCGGATCACCCACCTGCCGACCGGGATCGTGGCCCAGTCCCAGGCCGAACGGTCCCAGCACCGCAACCGCGACATGGCCATGCGGATCCTGCGCTCGCGACTGTACCAGCTCGAACTCGAGAAGCAGCGGGAGCGGCAGAACAAGCTGGAGGCGAAAAAGAAGAAAATCGAGTGGGGCAGCCAGATCCGCTCGTACGTGCTGCACCCCTATACGATGGTCAAAGATCATCGCACCGGGGTGGAAACCTCCAACGTCCAGGCCGTACTCGACGGGGATCTCGGGGCCTTCATCGAAGGTTTTCTGACCTGGACCAAGGAAGAGTAAGGAGCCCTCGCGCGGCATGCGCAGTGCCGGACTGGTCGATCGGGTCTGGGTCGTACGCCACGGGCAGACCCGAGACAACATGTACAGCCGCCGGCGCCTGCTGACCCTGGCCGAGTACAACCGCATCGTGCTGGGTTCGGACGATCGCGAGATGACCGGGGAGGGACATCGCCAGATTGCGGCTCTGGTCGAGTTCTTCGCCGATCACAACCTGGCCGCGGTGCATGCTTCCACGCTGCCCCGGGCGATCGCGAGCGCCGATATCCTGGCCGAGGGACTCGGTCTGCCGATCGTCTCGATGGCGGGTTTCCGCGAGTTCGTGCCGACCGCCCATGAACCGCTGTACAAGCATCGCGATCCGCGGCCCCTGCGGTCGTGGTTCCTGCGGAGTATGGCGCGGCAGTTCCTGCCCCTCTACGATATCGAGGAAACCGTCTATGCGGCCCGGGGACGGGTGGTGCGGGCCTGGCGGGCACTGCTGCAGTGGCGTCCCCCGGCCGGAGAAGGATCTCCGGTCAGCCGCGAGCGACTGGTCGTCAGTCATCAGGGTACCATCCTGCTGCTGCTTTCCTTTCTGCGTTTCGACCGGCGGTGGCGGGTGGTGCGCAGCGATCTGCACAATGCGGGAATCACCGAGGTGGTGCGGCGGCGACCCGATATATTGATTTGAGAGGCGGTCGGCGCAGACCGCAGCTCCGCAGGCGGGCCGGACCACCGCGAGTGAGGGGAAGCTGACATGATCGAAGCCCGAACGGGGAGCTGATGTGACCGAATCCAACCGAGAGCGGGAACCGTCACCGACCCCGGGCGGCGACCGGGCAGCCGAGGAGGACCAGTACGTCGCCGCCCGGCGGCAGCACCTGCAGGAACTCGCCGCCCTGGGGATCGAACCGTGGCCCTACCGTTGGGAGCGGACCCACAGTGTCGGCGAAGTGCTGACGCAGTGGGACGATCTCTGTGGCCCGGCCGGGGAGGGGGAGGATCCTCCCCGCCTGCGCCTGGCGGGCCGGCTCATGACCATGCGCCGGCACGGCAAGACTTTCTTCACCGATCTGCTCGACGCCACCGGCAGTCTGCAGCTGTATGTGAAAAAGGACACGGTCGGGGATCAGGCCTGGGCGGTCGGCGAGCTGCTCGATCTGGGGGACTGGATCGGAGTCGAGGGCACTCTCATGGTCACCCGCACCGGTGAAAGGACCCTGGCCGTGGAGAGCCTGGCGGTGCTGGCCAAGTCGCTACGGCCGATTCCCACCCCGAAGACGACGACCGATCCCGACACGGGCGAGGAAACGACCCACTACGCCTTCGCCGACAAGGAACTGCGCTACCGCCAGCGCTACGTCGATCTCTTCGTCAATCCCGGGGTGCGCGAGGTCTTCCGCCGGCGGGCCCGGATCGTCACCGAACTGCGCGCTTTTCTCGACGACCGCGGGTTTCTCGAGGTCGAAACACCGATCCTGCAGACCCTGCACGGCGGGGCCAGCGCCCGTCCCTTCACCACCCTGCACAACGCGCTGGACATCGAGATGTACCTGCGCATTGCGATCGAACTGCACCACAAGCGGTTGATCGTGGGGGGGCTGGAGAAGGTCTACGAAATCGGCCGGATCTTCCGCAACGAGGGTCTCGACAAGCGCCACAATCCCGAGTTCACGATGCTCGAACTCTACCAGGCGTTTGCCGATTACGGCGACATCATGACCCTGGTCGAAGCGATGTTCAGCCACTGGATCGACACCGTTCTCGAGGGCGAAGCCACCGTCACCTTCGAGGGAGTCGAGATCGATCTGAGCCCGCCGTGGCCGCGGCGGACATGGCCCGACCTGATCGGCGACCACGGCGGTCCGGCGGTCCTCGAGATGAATGACGATGAGCTGCGGGCCTCGCTCACGGCCGACGGGGCCGAGGTCGAGAACGCTCTGGGGCGGGCCGCACTGCTGGACGCAGCCTTCGGCCACTGGGCCGAGCCCCATCTGCTGCAGCCGGTCTTCGTGATCGACCACCCGCTGGAACTCAGTCCCCTGGCCAAGCGTCACAGAGGCAGGCCGGGTCTGACCGAGCGGTTCGAGCTGGTGATCGCCGGGATGGAGTTTGCCAACGCTTTCAGCGAGCTGAACGATCCCGACGACCAGCGGGAGCGTTTCCGCTCGCAGCTGGCCCTGCTCGAACTCGGGGACGAGGAAGCCCAGCGGTTCGACGCCGACTTCGTGCGGGCTCTGGAGTTCGGTATGCCCCCGACCGGCGGGCTCGGGGTGGGGATCGATCGGGTGGTCATGCTCCTGACCGGCACCCCCTCGATCCGCGACGTGATCCTCTTCCCCGTCATGCGTCCCGAGGGGGGAGAGGGCGGATCGGGAGCCGCCGCTGCGGACGAATCCGGGGCTCCGGAGAATCGGGACGACCCCGACGCCGGGCAGGACCCGGGGGCCGTAACCTGAGAAAGGCGAGCGCGTGCGATACGAGAGCTTCATAGCCGGCCGGTACCTGCGCTCGCGCCGCCGCACCCGGTTCATCTCGATCATCACCTATTTTTCGGTCGGCGGCGTGGCGATCGGGGTGGCCGCCCTGGCGATCGTGCTGAGCACCATGAACGGCCTCGAGACCGAGGTCCGGCAGAAGATCCTCGACACCGACGCCCACCTGCGGATCGTTACCTTTCACAACCGCGGTGTGGCGGGCGAAGCGTGGCCCGCACTGATGGATACCATCGCCGCCGTGGAAGGGGTGATCGGGGTGACCCCCTTCATCGAAGCCGAAGGTCTGATCCAGGGCGCCCAGCGCACCACCGCCGTCATCCGCGGCATCGATCCGGCCACGGCCGATGCCGTCTACCGGCTGGCCGACAAGATCCACTACGGGGCGATCGATTTCGGCATCTTCACGAAGGGGCGGGTCAATCTGTACGGCATGATCGCCGGCTACGATCTCAGCCAGCAGATCGGCGGGGTAGGGCAGGAGGGGGTGGCGATCGTCATTCCCGAGATGGAGAGCACCGGCGGCACGCTGCCGATGATGCCCTCGGTCCGGATGCGCAATGTCAAGATCACCGGGGTCTTCAAGACGGGGCTCTACGAGTACGATATCGCCTATGTCTACCTGGGTCTGGGGGCCGCCCAGGATCTGCTGGGCATGGGCGACCGGGTCACCGGCCTCTCGATCCGGCTCGATGACATGTGGCGGGCCGGGACGATCAAGAAACGCCTCGAGAGCAAACTGCAGTATCCCTACTGGATCATCAGCTGGATCGATCAGAACAAGAACCTCTTCGCCTGGATGAGCATCGAGAAGTGGGCAATGTTCATCATTCTGGGGCTGATCATCATGGTGGCGGCTTTCAATATCGTCTCGACCCTGATCATGGTGGTCCTGGAGAAAAAGAAGGATATCGGCATCCTCAAGGCGATGGGCGCCACCCGGGCGGCCATGCAGCGGGTTTTCGTCACCCAGGGAATGATCGTGGGGGTCATCGGGACCGTGCTCGGTCTGGTGCTGGGGTACGGTTTCTGCTGGGCTCAGCAGACCTTCCGGCTGATCTCGATTCCGCCCGATGTGTATTTCATCAGTGCCGTACCGATCGACATGCGCCTGCTTGACTTCCTGCTCATCACGGCCGTGAGCCTGCTCATCTGCTACGCCGCCAGCCTCTACCCGGCTCGCCGGGCGGCCTCGCTCGTACCCGTGGAGGCGATCCGTGATGAGTGAGATCCCGCAGGGCACGGTCATGCCGGGTGGGGAATTGTCGGGCGACGGGCCGATGATCCGGGCCCGGGGTCTGCACAAGCACTACCCCACGGCGGCCGAACCGCTCCATGTCCTGCAGGGGCTCGATCTGGAGGTCGAGGCGGGGGAGATCGTTACCATCGTCGGCGCTTCGGGGAGCGGCAAGAGTACGCTGCTGCACCTGCTCGGCGCACTCGACCGGCCCACCGGCGGCACGGTCGAAGTGGCCGGGAGCGAACTCGACCGGCTCGGCGACGACGCCCTGGCCGAGTTCAGGAATCGCCTGGTAGGCTTCATTTTCCAGTTCCACTACCTGCTGCCCGAGTTCACGGCCCGCGAGAATGTCGCCCTGCCGGCCCTGATGGCGGGACAGGAGATGGAGGCGGCGCTCGAGCGGGCGGGAGAACTGCTCGGCCTGGTGGGGCTGGCCGAGCGCAGCGAGCACCGGCCCGCACAGCTCTCGGGCGGCGAGCAGCAGCGGGTGGCGGTGGCGCGGGCGCTGACCAACCGGCCGGCGGTGCTCCTGGCCGACGAGCCGTCGGGCAACCTCGACCTGGCCAGCAGCGAAGCGCTGCACGATCTGCTCTGGGAACTGAATGCGCACGACGGACAGACCTTGATTCTCGTCACCCATAACCTCGAACTGGCCGACCGCAGCGAGCGGAGGCTCGAACTCAGGGAAGGTCTTCTGCACGGCCCGCAGCCGTGATCACGCCACGGGGGTGAAATACCCGATGCTCTGCCAGGATTGCGGCCAGCGTGTCGCCACCGTCATCTACACCGAGGTCAGGGAGGGCAGGAAAGAGGTGCTCCATCTCTGCCAGGGGTGTGTCGAAAAGCGGGGCGTACCCACACCGGTCCTCAAGAATCCCCTGCACGTCGATCTGATCTTCCGCGACATCCTCGAGCAGATCACCGAAGAGAACCAGGTGCCCGAGGGCGGTCACCCCCTCGATGCGGTCGCCTGCCCCCGCTGCGGCTGGACCTTCCGCGAGTTCCGGGAGTCGGGGCTCCTGGGCTGTCCGACCTGCTATGCGTCCTTCGCTGAACCCCTGCGCGAGATTCTGCGGCGGGTTCACGGTTCCGAAGAACATCTGGGCAAGACCTACACCGGAGCGCACGCCCTGCCTGCGGAGGAGGATCCCGCCCTGCTGCGTTCCGCGCTCGAGGAAGCCGTGCGCAGCGAGGCCTTCGAAGAGGCCGCCGAGCTGCGCGACCGACTCCGCCGGCTCGACGATCCGGGCCCGACCGCCGGAACGGGTGAGGGAGCGGAGTGAGATGGGGGCCGGTTTCGAGAATACCCTGCAGGAGCTGAGCACCCGGCCTCCCGGCTGGCTCCTCGCCCCGGCTTCGGGAGATGATCCCGGCGAGGGAGTCATTCTCTCCACCCGGGTCCGCCTGGCCCGCAACCTGCGGGCGACGGTGTTCCCGCACCGGGCCGATGAGACCGCCAATCGCGAAAACCGCGGCCGTATGGCCGAAGCCCTGGACCGCAGTGAGGCTTTCGCCGTCCGGGCCCGGGCGGCGCTCGAGGATCTGGTCTGGAGCGACCGCCGCCTGCTGGTGGAGCGGTTTATGATCGGGGTGGGACTGGCCGAGAGCGGGCACCCCGCCGGGGTGGCTTTCAGCGCCGACGAAGCGCTGGTGGCGGGTCTGAACGAGGGCGACCACCTGCGCCTGGCCTGCACCATGTCGGGTTTCGAGCCGGGCCTGGCCTGGGAACGGATCGACGCTGTCGACGATGCCCTCGGTGACACACTCCCGTTCGCATTCAGCCCCGATTTCGGTTACCTTACGGTCAGCCCCACCGCAGCGGGGACAGGTCTGCGCGCCAGTATTCTGGCCCACCTGCCGGCACTGGTGCTGACCGACGAGGCCGAGGACGTTCTGCGACGTATCACCCGGTACGGGATGGAAGTCAGGGGCGTTTTCGGAGAGGGTTCGGCCGTTTTCGGCAACCTCTTCCGTATCGCCAATCAGCTCACCCTGGGGCGGTCGGAAGAGGACATCATCAACACCCTCTTCAGCGCCGGTCGCAAGCTGGTGGAATACGAGCTCGAGGCCCGCGACACGCTGACCCGCGAGGCGCGCCTGCAGGTCGAGGACAAGGTCCACCGGGCTCTGGCCACCCTGAGGAGCGCGCGTATCCTGGCCCTGCGGGAGGGGATGAACCTGCTCAGTGCCGTCCGCTTTGGCGTGAACATGGGGCTTGTGTCGGACGTCGAAAAAGAGAAGTTAGACGTACTAACGATCCTCGTCCAACCCGCTCATCTGGAGCGACGCGAGGGTCGGGTTCTCAATCCGAGCGAGCGCGATGTTCTGCGGGCCGACCTGGTCCGGAGCAGTCTGGCGTGACGGGGGGGAGTGATGACGAATGAATGACATGTTCACCGACCGCGTGAAACGCGTCATGCAGCTGGCCAGGGAGGAATCCGCCCGGCTCGGACACGACTATATCGGCACCGAGCATTTCCTGCTCGGCATCATCCGTGACGGCGAAGGTGTAGCCGTAAACGTGCTCGAGAACCTCGGCCTCGACCTCGACGAGGTGCGGCAGTCGATCGAGGACGCCACCGCCACCGTGGGCGGTTCGATGACCATCGGCCAGGTACCCTTCACGCCGCGCGCCAAGCAGGTGCTCGAGATCGCCGCCTATGAGGCCCGGGCCCTGAAGAGCAAATTCGTCGGCACCGAACACCTTCTGCTGGCTCTGGTCAAGGACAAGGACGGTTCCGCCTCGCAGATCCTCTCCGCCTTCGGCGTGAACTACAAGATGATCAAAGACGAGATCATGAAGGTGGGTAGCGAGGAGGGCTCGGAGAGACTCGACATCAAACCGGGCAAGTCGAAGACCCCCTTCCTCGATCATTTCGGCCGCGACCTGACCCAGCTGGCCGAGCGGGGCGAGCTGGATCCGACCATCGGTCGGGAGGGCGAGATCGAGCGGATCGCCCAGATCCTGAGCCGCCGCAAGAAAAACAACCCGGCCCTGATCGGGGAGCCGGGAGTGGGCAAGACAGCCATTGTGGAGGGCCTGGCCCAGAAGATCATCGATCGCTCGGTGCCCAAGGTGCTCGAAGACAAGCGGGTCATTTCGATCGACATGGGTTCGCTGGTGGCCGGCACCAAGTTCCGGGGCCAGTTCGAGGAGCGTCTGAAGACGGTCATGGCCGAACTGCGGGCATCGAAAAACATCATCATCTTCATCGACGAGTTGCATACCATCGTCGGGGCCGGTTCGGCCGAGGGCACGCTGGACGCCAGCAACATGTTCAAGCCGGCTCTTTCGCGCGGCGAGCTGCAGTGCATCGGGGCCACCACCCTGGACGAGTACCGCAAGACGATCGAAAAGGACGGGGCCCTGGAGCGGCGCTTCCAGACCGTCATGGTCGATCCCCCCACGCCCGAGGAAACAGTCGACATCCTCAAGGGCCTGCGCTCGCGGTATGAGGAGCACCATCAGGTCATCATCACAGACGAGGCCATCGACATCGCCGTGCAACTGGCCGACCGTTACATTTCCGACCGCTTTCTACCCGACAAGGCCATCGATGTGATCGACGAGACCGGGAGCCGGGTGCACCTGAAGAAGTACACTTTCCCGCCCGAGATCAGGGAGGTCGAAGAGCGCCTGAAGGACGTGCGCGAGGCCAAGGAGGGGGCGGTCAAGAACCAGGAGTTCGAATCGGCGGCCGAACTGCGCGACCGCGAGCGGAGGACCCGCGAGGAACTCGAAGACGCCAAACGCGACTGGGAAGCCTCGATCCAGAAGACCAAGGTCTACGTGACCGAGAACGACGTGGCTGAAGTCGTCTCGGGCATGACCGGCATTCCGCTCTTCCGTCTGGCCCGTACCGAATCGGAGAAGCTGCTCAACATGGAGGCCGAGCTCGGCAAGCGGGTCATCGGTCAGACAGAAGCCATCCGGGCCGTCTCGCGGGCCATCCAGCGCACCCGGGCCGGCCTGAAGGATCCCAACCGGCCCATCGGGAGTTTCGTCTTCCTGGGCCCGACCGGGGTCGGCAAGACCGAGACCGCCCGGGCCCTGGCGGCCTTCCTCTTCGACGACGAAGAGGCGCTGGTGCGGGTCGACATGAGCGAGTACATGGAGAAATTCAGCGTCTCGCGTTTGATCGGTTCGCCGCCGGGCTACGTGGGCTATGAAGAGGGCGGGCAGATCACAGAAAAGGTACGCCGCAAACCCTATTCGGTCATCCTGCTCGACGAGATCGAGAAGGCCCACCCGGAAGTCTTCAACATCCTGCTGCAGGTGCTCGACGACGGTCACCTCACCGACGGGCTGGGCCGCAAGGTAAACTTCCGCAACACCATCCTGATCATGACCTCCAACATCGGTACGAGGGATCTGGAGAAGGGCCGCGGGCTCGGCTTCCAGCCCGAAGATCCGAATGTCAACTACGAGAAACTCAAGGAGAAGGTGGTCGAGGAGACCAAGAAGATCTTCAACCCCGAGTTCATGAACCGCCTCGACGAAGTGGTGGTCTTCCACAAGCTGGGACGCGAAGAGATCGACCAGATCATCGAGCTGATGCTGCTCGAGCTCGAGAACCGCATGGGCGAGCGCAAGCTGCGCCTGACCCTGACCGGCCCGGCCAAGGAGTTGATCGCGGAAAAGGGCTTCGATCCCGCCTACGGCGCGCGGCCCCTGCGCCGCACGATCCAGAAACTGCTCGAGGATCCCCTGAGCGAGGAGATCATCCGCGGCACGATCGAAGAGGGGCAGGAGATCAAGGTCAGCCGCAAGGGGGACGATCTCGTTTTCACGGCCAGCCGGGCGGCTGAAGCGCCGCTGCCCACCGGCAGCGGCAACGGCGGCAGCGACGCCTGAGATGAAGGGTGGGGTGCGGACGTTCCTGCTCTGGGCGATCGCCCTGGTCATCACGCTGAGTTCGGCTGTCTACCAGCGGCTGACCGGACCGACCTGGGAGTACAGCGGCACGACCGGGCTGGCCGGCCGGGAGCTGAACTTCCGTCTCGACCGCACCTTCGACGGTGAGGGGGACCAGCCGGTCGTCCTGACCGTTCCCACCGGTGAGATCGCCGGCACTCTCCTCTGGCGCCGTCACGATACCGGGGAGCAGTGGCGGGAGATCCCCCTGGTCCGCGAGGCGGACGAACTCCAGGGTGCTTTGCCCCACCAGCCGCCGGCCGGCAAGCTCGACTACCGGATCATCCTCACCGCCGGGGACGAAACCGTCACCGTACCCGCCGACGGTTATGTGACCACCCGTTTCAAGGGGGCGGTCCCCCCGACCGTTCTCCTGATCCATGTCCTGCTCATGTTCACCGCCATGCTCTTCAGCACCCGGACCGGTATCGAGGCCCTGCTGCGGCGCGGCAACGTCAAACGGCTGACGATCTGGACCTTCGCCATCCTCGTTGCCGGCGGTATGATCTTCGGTCCGATCATGCAGCACTACGCCTTCGGCGAACTGTGGACCGGCATTCCCCTGGGCTGGGATCTGACCGACAACAAGACCCTGATCAGCGTGATCGTCTGGGCCTGGGCGCTCCGCGCCGTTCTCACGAACCGGCCGGCCCGCACTCCGGTGCTCGCGGCCTCGATCCTGACCCTGGTCATTTACCTGATTCCGCACTCCCTGCTCGGTTCCGAGCTCGACTACACCCAGGAGCCCTGAACCCCCCTCCGGACGCCGATCATCCGGATCTGGCGGGATCGTACCGTCGGGTGTACTATGCCTAGAGGTTCTAGACAGGGGAGAAAGGTATGGCCGCCGAAAAAACCGAACTGCTCAAGGGCACTCTCGATATGCTCATTCTCCAGATCCTGACCGCGGGATCGTTACACGGCTACGCCATCGCCCGGCGGATTGAGGAACGGACCGACGACGCCCTGGCGATCGAGGAGGGCTCTCTCTATCCGGCCCTGTATCGCATGGAGAGCAAGGGGTGGATCAACTCCGAATGGGGACAGACCGAGCATCATCGCCGGGCCAAGTTCTACCGTCTGACCAAAGCCGGGCGGGAGCATCTGGCCGGGCAGATGGCGCAGTGGAAGAGTTTCGTTGGAGCGGTCGGTCAGGTTCTGGAACCCGAATCCACTTAACACGATCGGTTCCGGGTGGTAGTGTCGGACCGTATCCCCGCAGGAGCCGGCCGCGGCCGGGCGTTCCGGACGGGTGGCCTGCGAAAGTGGTGGAGGATCCCATGACCGACGCCGAGCACAGGGCTCTGGATGAGCGACTCGACATTATCAGCTGGGGCGTGGCCCTCGTCGTCCTGGCGATTGTCTTTCTCATCCCCGGGGCGCAGCGGCCCTGGCACTTCCTCGTCCCTTTCGGGCTCGTTTTCGTGGCCATGAGCGTCGTGCGCAAGCTCATCCCCACCCGGCGCGATACCGAAGGCCTCATCCTCGGCGTGACCGTCGTTGTGGTCGGCCTGCTCGATCTCTTCGGCCAGGATCTGCAGTTCTTCCCCTTCTTCCCGACCATACTGGTGATCGTCGGGATCGCCCTGATCGTCCACGCTGTCCTGAGCAAGCGTCTGCGCCTCGATCCCCATCGGGCTCCCGAGGAGGCTCCGCCGGCATCGCCGCCCGGGCCACAGCAACCGGAGTCCCGGTCGTAGGGGGGACAGGCCCCGTCGCTCAGGAGCCGGCGCGCCGGTCCGGTTCTTTCAGCCGCCCAGTACTTTTTCGATTCGTTCGAAAGCCCAGGCCAGTTCGTCCTGCGTGATCACCAGCGGGGGTGCGAACCGGATGACGTTCTCGTGGGTTTCCTTGCAGAGCAGGCCCTCCTCCTGCAGGGCTTCACAGTAGGGGCGGGCGGGTTCGTCCAGCTCGAGTCCGATCCACAGTCCGCGACCGCGAATCTCGACGATGTGGGGATTCTCGATCGTGCGCAGCCGGTCGAGGAACCAGGCTCCGAGTTCGGCGCTTCGATCGGCCAGATTCTCCTCCTCGATGACCTCCAGAGCGGCCATGGCGATGGCGCTGCCCAGGGGATTGCCGCCGAAGGTGCTGCCGTGGTCGCCGGGGGTGAAAACGTCCATGATCTCGCGCCTGGCCAGAAAAGCGGCAACGGGGTAGTAGCCTCCCGAGAGAGCCTTGCCGACGATCAGACCGTCGGGGGAGACGTTCTCGTGCTGGTAGGCGAAGAGCTTGCCGGTCCGCCCCAGCCCCGACTGGATCTCGTCGAGGATGAAGAGGGCGTTGTTTTCCCGGCAGACGGACTCGACCGCCTCGAGGTAGCCCTCGGGAGGGATCCGGATCCCCGCTTCTCCCTGGATCGGTTCGATCATCACGGCGCAGGTGTTCGGGGTCACGGCGGCCGCGATGGCCTCGGAGTCACCGTACTCGACGATTACGAAACCGGGTGTGTAGGGTCCGAACCCGTCACGATACTGGGCCTCGCTCGAGGCCGAGATGATCGTGATGGTCCGGCCATGGAAATTGTCGCGGCAGACAACGATCTCCTGTTCTCCGGCCGCGATCCCCTTGACCTTTTCGCCCCACTTGCGGGCTGCCTTGAGGGCCGTTTCGACCGCCTCGGCGCCGGTGTTCATCGGCAGGGCCACATCCATGCCGGTCATCTCGTGCAGCTTGCGGTAGAGCAGGGGCAGGCGGTCGTTGCGGAAAGCCCGGCTGGTGAGGGTGACCTGGCGCATCTGTTCCTCGGCCGCGGCCCGGATCTTCGGATGGCAGTGTCCCTGATTCACAGCCGAGTAGGCGGCCAGGAAATCGAGATACTTCCGGCCCTCGGTATCCCACACCCAGACCCCTTCGGCCCGCGTGATGATGACATCGAGGGGATGGTAATTATGCGCGCCGTACTCGTCTTCGAGGGCGATGAATTCGTCCGGGGTGCGGGGTTCGCTCGTCACGGTGACAGCTCCTGTATCAGGGTCGGGAAAGAGGGTGTCGCGAGGGGCCGGCCGGAATGGCCTGCCGGCTCCTCGACTTCAAAATACATAATAACTTGAAGGAAGGGATCCCGGATTCCGTATACTCCGGTAATGCAATCCGGTGAGCCCTGTCGTGCTTTCCCGCTTCGGCCGGAGGAGCACCCTCACTCCAGAGAAACGAGCCGCAGAGGATGATCAGAGTCGCAGTCGAAAACATCACCAAGAGCTTCGGCAGGACCACGGCCGTGGACGGGGTCAGCCTCGAAGCCCGCGGTGGAGAGGTCTTCGCCCTGCTCGGTCCCAACGGCGCCGGGAAAACCACCCTGATCCGGATGCTGATGGACATCATCAAGCCCGATGCCGGCAGCATCACCTTCGATGGTGAGCCGATCAGCCCCGTACTCAAGCACCGCATCGGTTACCTGCCCGAGGAGCGCGGTCTGTACCGCAAGCAGAAGCTGACCGAGGTGGTGGCCTACTTCGGCCGCCTGCACGGGCTGGAGAAAGAGGACGCCCGGCAGCGGGCTCACGAGTGGCTCGGTCGGGTGGAGCTGGCCGAATGGGAGAAGAAGAAAGTCGAGGAGCTGAGCAAGGGCATGCAGCAGAAGGCCCAGATCGCCCTGACCCTGCTGCACGACCCCGACCTGATCATCCTCGACGAGCCCTTCAGCGGCCTCGATCCGGTCAACGTCCGCATGGTCAAGGACTTCATCGCCGAACTGCGCTCAGCCCGCAAGACCGTCATCCTCTCCACTCACCAGATGGCCCAGGTCGAGGCCCTGGCCGATCGGGTCTTCATGATCAGCCACGGTCGGAGGGTGCTTTATGACAGCCTCGAGGAGATCATGCGCCAGCACGCCGATAACGCCGTCATGGTCAACGAGGAGGTCGCCGCCGGCGGTCTGCCCGGAGTGATGCGGGTCGATGCCAATGCCGCTCCCGGCCGGCTGCAGAAAGTCTGGCTCGAAGAGGGGCAGGAACCGAAGGGCTTCATCCGGCTCCTGCTCGAGCGCGGTCAGCCGGTCGAACATTACGAGCTGGCCGAGACCCCCCTGGAGGACATCTTCGTCAAGCTCGCCCGCGAGCCGGTGGGAGAGGAGGTGGCCTCATGAAGAACGCCCTGCTGGTCGCCCGTCACGAACTCTCGGTCACCATCCGCCGCCCCGCCTACCTGCTGACCATCTTCGGTATGCCGATCCTCTTCGGACTCATTTTCGGCGGGGTCGGTCTCATCACCGCCCGTACGGCCATGAAGGTCAAACCGCGAGTTTATGCGGTCGTGGATTCGAGCGGGGTGCTCGACTACGACATCCTGCACCAGCTCGCCGACGAAGCCGCCCGCGACAGCGTTCTGAACTCCGAAGCCCTGACAGCCATGCAGGAACGCCTCGGTGCCCTGACGCCCACCACCCGCGAACTCTCACTCGATCTGATCAGCGGCTTCCGCGGTGCGACGAGCCTGATGGCCATGGCCGACGCCGACTCGGCCCGCGAAGCCACCCGGCGGGGAGACCTGGACGGGGCCATCATGATCGCCGAAGATTATCTGGACAGCGGCCGGGTCTGGAGCTTCAGCCAGTCGAAGAGCTTCATGGATGACGATGACGGGCAGGGACCCGCCGAACGGCTGTTGCGGACCGCCCTGGTGTTGAGCCTGCTCGAAGGAGAGGACCTGCAGCCGCTCATCCGCGACCGGATCCTGCACCCCATGAACCTGCGCACCTACGAGATCTCGACCACCAGCGCCGAGTTCGAGGAATCGGGGGTCGCCTCGGAGATCAGAAAGTTCGCTCTGCCCTATGGCTTCAGCCTCCTGCTGCTGATGTCGATCATGATGGGGGGCGGTTTTCTGCTGCAGGGAGTGGCCGAGGAGAAGGAGAACCGGGTCATGGAGCTGCTTCTGTCCTCGGTCACGACCGACGACCTGATGCTGGGCAAGGTGCTCGGCCTGGGCGCCTGCGGTCTGATCCAGGTCACCGTCTGGCTCGGCCTGGGTCTGGGACTGCTCTTCTTCCTGGCCGGTTCCAATGCCATCCCCGATTTCACCGTTCCGGTCGATCTCTTCCTCTATTGCCTGGGATACTTCCTGATCGGGTATTTCATGATCTCGACCCTCATGGCCGGGGCGGGGAGTCTGGGCAACACCCAGAGGGAAAGCCAGCAGCTCTCGACCTGGTTCACCATTCCGATCATCGCTCCATTCCTGCTCATGATGGTCATCCTGGCCGAGCCGAACGGAACCGTGGCCCGGGTGCTGACCTACATTCCTCTCACCACCCCGGTGACGATGATGATGCGCCTGCCCTCGGGGATGGTCCCCGGGTGGGAGATCCCGGTCAGTTTCGTGGTCATGCTCATCTTCACCTGGTTTGCCGTCAAAATCGGGGCCCGGCTCTTCCGGATCGGCTCGCTGATGTACGGCAAGCGGCCGAATCTGCCCGAGATCATCAAATGGATCAGGCAAAGCGGACGATAATCATTTATGGCCATATATATGCAATAAGACACAACAGAGGACGTTAGAGCTGTTTTATAATTATATAAGAACATTATTAATTATAATAGATATGTTATGAACAATAATTACCATATATAGATTATATGTCATCTAATTATATTGATAAGGTACAATGCAATAATATACTATTTCTATTAATACATAGACATGTGATAGCATCCGTTGATGGTAATATGAGATTCTACATAATCAATTGGGAATCATGGTTGTTACTGAAGTATATAAAATTGTGCAATAACATTAATGACTGTATTAATATATTTTAAATTGGGATAAACTGTATTAAGGCATTATGAAAGCATATGTTATTATATGAAGCTATTACAGACGATTACGTATTATAATATATCATAATATTTACAATAAATATAATAAAGGTGTAATAAATAATACTGGAAATGATCAGATGTGCAGATAGTGAACGAGCAGTAATTAGAATGAATGAGGGATATTATAGACTATTAGTGCTCGTATATCAGTATTGTTTCCGCTCTGTGGGTGTTGAGCTCCAGATCGTGATCGGTGTTTTCGATTCTGACCTTGCCCTGCAGCTGGAGCACGACCTCTTCTTCATTCTCAGGCCAGTTCCAGCGGTTACCGTCGGAATCGACGGCCGGAATATTCCCGAGCAGGAAGACCCAATAGCCGAGCCTGAGGTTATCGGTGAATGACTTGCGAATGGTCACGGTGATGTTGCGGGAAGGGGCGCTGACCAGGCTGACCGTGATGGAAGATTCGATCGTGTATGGAGCCTGCAGGGTGAATTCATTCAGATACCCACCGGTGTGTTCAACGCGAATGGTGAAGCCGTTGTCGACCGTGCTCAATTCGGATGCTTCGATGCTTTCATTGACCATGATCCGGGCCGCGAGGGGAATATCGGGGGGTTCGTAAGGGGGCAGACTCTCCTCGCAACCCCCGGAGAAAAGGAGCAGGAGCGCTCCCAGACCGGCCAGGGAGAAGATCCGCACGGCGCGGAGCGGACCCGCCGGCCGGCTCACCAGCGCACCTCCAACCCGATCCGGGTGCGCCGCCCGATCGTCCAGGCACCCGGATCGCCAAGCTCGCCCCCGATCCGACCGTCGCTCGATATCCAGAGCACATTGCGCCGGTCGGTGAGGTTGCGCACATCGCAGAACAGGAGCAGGCTCATCCGTCCCCCGGGCCCGAGGACGATCTCACGGCTCAAGCGGGCGTCGAGACTGAAGACGTCGCGCATCCGTTCGTTGTTGGGCACGAGGTCGGTACCCTCCGGCAGCACGCCGCTCGCCGAAGGGGCGTAGGTGTAAGGGCGGGCGGTGTTGAAGCGGCCCACCAGGTCGAGAAAGATGTCCCCGATCCGGCCCATCAGCTCCGCTGTCAGAGTATGACGCTGATCCCAGGAGAGATAGTGCATCCGCCGGGAGGGCTCGAAACCCCACTCGAGGTAGCGCAAACCGCTCTCACCGGTGTCGGCGTGTCCCCGGGCGATCATGAAGGTGTAGGAAGCCCGCAGGCCGAAACCGCGCACCGGGCGTCGTTCGTAGGTCAGCTCCAACCCCGAGGAGCGGGCCAGGGGCAGATTCACATACTGGGTGAAACCGTCTTCGAGAGATCGGGAGTTGGCGGCCAGGAAGGTTTTGGTGTCGATCAGATTCGAGGATTCCTTGAAGAAATAAGTCGCCGATCCGACGCTGTTCTCATCCAGCTGGCGGCGCAGGGCGAACTCGTAGGAGCGGGTTCGTTCGTGCTTGAGATCGGGATTGCCGATCAGGACCCGCAGGCCGCGGGTCAGGTCGAGGTTCAAGCCGCTGTACAGCTGGTCGAAGAGGGGGACCTGGAAAAATTCGCCGTAGTTGAAGAGGAACCAGGTCGGGCCGGGCAGGGGGTAGGCCAGCCCCACCCGGGGGCTGAGCTGGGCTTTCGGTTCGGCCGGTACCCAGGTCGAAATCTGCTGCTCGAACTCCTCCCCGCCGGCCGGCACCCACTCCACCACCGGTCGCTCGGCCCGGGGATCGAGACGGTCCCAGCGCAGGCCGAATTTCACGACCAGACCGTCGCCGCTCTCGTAGGTGTCCTGCACGAACAGTCCCCCGGTACGCGGCCAGTAGGTGTAGGTGTGGCTGTAATCGAGCGGAGTCTCACCGGGCAGGGGCAGACCGTAGAGGGTCATCTGCGGCTCGAGTTTGAGCAGATCGGATTCCAGCCGGTAGAGCGAGGATTCGAACCCGGCTCGCAGGCGGTGACGGCCGAGCTGGGCGGTGACCGCGCCCCGGCCGGTGAGAATTCCCTGATTGCCCCGATACCACCAGAGACGCTCGCCGCCGCCGGGAGCCACGTACTGCAACCAGTCGTCATAGTGCCAGAGTTCGCCCGCGGCGACGGAGCTGCGCTGTCCTTCGTTGACTCCCCGGGTGATACGGAAGAAGGAGAGCTGCAGGTCATAGAACACGGCGGGGCTGAGCATGTGGTTCAAGGTCAGCGCCGCCCGGCCGCTGGTGCGCCACTCGACGGGCAGGCCGTCGAGATTGAAGCGCCAGCGCCATTCGTAGGTCTGGTGCCGGTCGTGGCTGTACAGACCCTGCAGAGCCAGACGCAGGGTCTGGCTGGCGTACAGGTCTATCCGTCCGAAGAGATTGGTCTGCTCCGACCACGGCTGCCCGAGTCCGGTGTGTTCCAGATCCTGCCACCAGCGGGTACCCGAGGCCATCCGGTCGGCGGCCAGAAAATAGTAGGCCGTGTCGCGACTCAGAGGCCCTCCGAGCATGATTTCGGCCTGGGAGCGGCGGGAGTGCTCGGTCCCTTCGTACAGACCGTCGAGGTCGTCCCGATCGTAGCGGACCATCCCCTGCGGCGTGGCGGTGCCGCGCCGGGTGACGATGTGAACCACTCCCGAGAGGGCGTTGCCGTACTCGGCGTCGAACCCCCCGGTGTGAATGTTCAATTCGGTGATGGCCGATTTGGGCAGGCCGGCCGCGGCCACTCCAGTGGAGGGATCCTGGATCGGCACGCCGTCCAGCAGGTAGAGGGTCTCGCCGGTGCGCCCCCCCCGGATGTGACCGCCCGAGACGACTCCGGGCTGCAGGTCGAGGATATCCTGGTAGGTATCGACCGGCAGGCGTTCGATTTCGATCGAGGCCACCCGGTGCATGGTGCCGGTGACATCCTGCTGGATCAGGGGACGCTCGGCGGTGACCACGACCGGATCCATGGTGATGGGAGCCTCGATCATGCGTACGTCGACCGTGGTGCGCAGGGCCGGCAGTACGCGCACCCCGGTCATCCGTACCTCCTGGTATCCGACATAGCGGAAGACGACGGTGTGCTCGCCGGCCGGGACGTTGCGGAGCAGGTAGAACCCCTCGGCATTGGTCATTGTCCCGTAGGGTGTGCCCGCCAGGCTGACATTGACCGCCACCAGCGGCGCCCCGGTCGAATCGGCGACAACGGTCCCCTGAATGATGCCGGTGGACGCCGACTGGGCCGTAACCGTCGAAAATCCGAACCCGATTGCAAGGAGAAGGCAGATGGCAGCCCCGGGAAAACCGTCGCCACGTGAGTGCGAACCGGAACGGTTCCCGCGGGTATAACCCTGTACAGGCGGGACGGGCCCGCCTATTTTAGCAAGCCATTGACGCATGAAGAACTCCATTGAACGCATATCGTACCGGATCGGTCCCCGATCCGCCCTGATAATCGTAACGGCCCTGGCCGCGGTTCTCTTTACCCCCCGGGCCCGTCCGATCTTCGCCCAGGGGGTGGGATCGCCACAGACGGTCACGGTGTCCGAGCTCAGGGTCGAGGGCAACGTCGCCGTGCAGGACGAACTGATCACGCTCAGCTCGGCGATCGTGGAGGGTCAGAG
Organism: uncultured Gemmatimonadota bacterium; assembly: GCA_964576115.1. Lineage (GTDB taxonomy): Bacteria > Blakebacterota > Blakebacteria > Blakebacterales > Blakebacteraceae > CAYSYY01. Next base: position 26,886 of record CAZNUA010000019.1, on the reverse strand, counting down.
CTACCTCTCGACCGAGTTCGGCGAGGTCATCAGCCGGGCGATCAGCCAGCTCTGGCTGATCGATGCCTTCTCCGACATCCGGATCTGGGGCGAGGAGCTCGGACCCGACCGGATAGTCGTGATCATCGAGGTGGAAGAGAAACCCCGCCTGGGCACGGTCACCTTCCGCGGCAACGACAAGCTGAAGCGGACCGATCTGATGAATGCCGGCCGCATCAACGAGAGCATGTGGCTGGGACCCGACAACATCTCGCTGGCCCGGGAGCGGATCCTGGGCAAGTACCGCAACGAGGGCTACTTGCGGGCCGAGGTGGAGTTCGAGACGCTCGATGTCGCCGGCGATTCCACCGCCTCGAACCTGATCGTGCGGGTCGACGAGGGGCCCAAGGTGGGTATCAGGGCGATCGAGGTCTACGGCAACGAGATTCTGAGCGACCGTCAGATCCGGGCCGCCATGACAACCGGGACCGGTTTTCTCTTCTTCAGCCGCGGGGAATACAACCAGCGGACCATCGAAGAGGACAAAGACAACATCGCCGACCGCTATGCCGAAGCGGGCCACCTCGACGCCCGGGTCGTGACCGACAGCCTGGGGTATGACGAGAGCGGCCGCAACATGACTCTCTACTTCACGGTTGATGAGGGGGAGCAGTACACCCTGGGCACCTTCACGATCGAGGGCATCGAGAAGGGATACGAGTTCTTCGACGAGCGTGATCTCGAGAACGCCATCACGGTCACCGAGGGGGGACCATACAACGAAACCGAGATCGTCCAGAGCCTGATAAATATCCAGACCCTCTACATGGAAGAGGGCTACGTCTACGCCAATTACAACCCCATCCCGAGCTATACCGGACCCGATAACCGGATCGTCAACATCACCGCGTATTTCACCGAGGGCGAGCCGGCCAACGTGGCCCACATCTTCATCACCGGCAACACCCGCACCAAGGAACACGTGATCCGGCGCGAGGTGCTCCTCAAACCGGGTAACCGTTTCTCCAGTTCCCTTTTCCAGCGCTCGATGCGCGAGGTCATGGCGCTGAACTATTTCTCCAACGTCGAGCTCGATCCACCCCCCCAGCCCAACGCCGAGGGGAACCTCGACGTGACCATCAAGGTCGCCGAACGTCCCACGGGACAGGCCATCATGGGCGCGGGCTACAGCGAGCGGGACGGCATCGTGGGCAACATCGGGCTGCAACTGCCCAATCTCTTCGGGAACGGCCAGGAGCTGCAGTTCAACTGGGACTTCGGGCGGATCCGGCGCACCATCCTGGTCGGCTTCACCGAACCGTGGCTCTTCAACACGCCCACCCTGGTGGGCGCCAGCGTCTATCGTAGCGAGTACTTCTACAACATCTACTACAAGCAGCGCCGCGAGGGTTTTACGGCCCAGCTGGGACGACGCCTGCGCTGGCCCGACGACTACTTCCGGATCAACTTCGGTTACCGCCTCGAGGACACCAACTTCTACGACTTCGATCCCAAATACAATCCCAGCCCGGCCTACGACCTGCGCCAGTGGGACTGGCCGATCCGCAACTCGTCCCTGTCCTTCACCATCTACCGCGATTCCCGCGACCGGCCCGAGTTCCCCACCCGGGGCTCGGTCAACACCCTGCGGACCGAGATCTCCGGCGGACCGCTGGGGGGAGACGAGCAGTACCTGAAATGGGATCTCAACCAGTCTTTTTACTTCCCGACCTGGGCCAATGTAATCATGGCTTTGAAGCTCCGGGCCGGGCTGGTCGAGCCGTACCGGGGCTACGGGCAGGGCGGTTTCATTCCCTTCAACGAGAAATACCTGCCCGGCGGAACCAGTTTCGACGGCCAGATCAGGGGCTACGAGAACCGCCGGGTGGGTCCGCTCGATCAGGACGGGCTGGAGATCGGCGGGCAGTCCCTGCTGATCTTCACCATGGAGTACACTTTCCCCCTGGCTCCCGAGCAGATGATCTACGGCCTGGTCTTCGCCGATGCGGGGAACGCCTGGCTCGATCTGAACGATACCGACCCCTTCGATCTGCGCCGTTCGGTCGGCTTCGGCCTGCGGATGTTCACCCCCATGGTGGGCCTCATCGGATTTGACTTCGCCTACGGCTTCGATCACTTTGAGAACGGGCGGCGCAAGGGCCGGTGGATCCCGCACTTCCAGTTCGGAGCCCAGTTCTACTAGCGGACCTCGGCCCGGATGCAAAGCCGGAAGCCGACAGTGCCGTCCGACGAGGAGGCAGATGATGCACAAGTCAGTCACAGCGGGCGTTTTCGGGGGTTTTCTCTTCGCCCTTCTGGCCGGAGCGACTCTGCTCCCGCAGGACGAAGGGCCGAGGCTCGGGTTCATCGACTCCCAGGCGGTGATCGGTGCCTATCCCGGCACCCAGGAAGCCCAGGCAACCTTCAATACCGAGAATCAGGTCTGGGAGCGCCAGGCGACGGCTCTGCAGTCAGAGGTCGAACAGCTCAACAACGAGCTCGAGCGGCAGAGCATGGCCATGAGCCAGGAACGGCGGACCCAGCTCACCGCCCAGCTGCAGCAGAAGTACACCGAGTATCAACAGTTCATCGACCGGATCTGGGGCCAGGAAGGGCAGGCCTATCAGCGCAACCAGGAGCTGATGGCGCCGATCATCGCCCGCGTCAACGAGGTTCTCGAAGAGGTCGGCACCGACGAGGGCTGGGATTACATTTTCGATGCCGCCTCTGGCGGAATCGTTTACGCCAGTCCGGTCCACGACCTGACGCCCCGGGTCATCGAACTGATGAACGCGGGGGACGACAGCCCCGCCCGGCGGTAAGTCCGGATGCTCGCCAGCGAACTCGCCCGCCTGGTGGGCGGGCGGCTGGAGGGTGAGGATGCCGAACTGGAGGCCGTCGCGCCCCTCGAGGGGGCGGGCCCCGGCGATCTGTCCTTTCTGCATTCAGCCCGCTATGCCGACCGGCTGACCACGACCTCCGCCGGAGCGGTCCTGGTTGCCGAAGACCTCACTGCCGACTGCAATCGCCCCCTGATCCGCGTCGCCGATCCCTATGCCGCCCTGGCGATCGTTCTCGATGCCCTCTACCCGCCCGAAGAAACGCCGCCACCAGGAGTGCACCCCCTGGCCGTGGTCGACCCCGGCGCCGAACTGGGGGAAGGGGTCGCGGTTGGCCCCCTGACCGTCATCGAGAAAGGGGTCGTGATCGGCACCGGTTCGATCATCGGTGCCCGGGTTTTCATCGGTCACGACGCCGTGCTCGGCTCCGAGTGCCGGCTGCACCCGGGGTCGGTCGTCTATCGCCGCTGCCGGCTCGGCGACCGGGTCGAACTGCTCGCCAACGCCGTGGTGGGCTCCGACGGTTTCGGTCACGCCCGCATCGACGGTGTCTGGAAGAAGATCCCTCACCGCGGGATCGCCGTGCTCGAGGACGACGTCCTGGTCGGGGCCGGCTCCACCATCGACCGGGCCACCTTCGGTGAAACCCGTATAGGTCGGGGGACCAAAATTGATAATCTTGTCATGGTCGCCCACAATTGTACCATCGGACCGGATACGGCCCTGGCCGCCCAGGCCGGGCTGGCGGGTTCCACAACGATCGGTTCGGGTGTGCAGGTCGGCGGCCAGGCGGGTTTTTCGGGTCACATCACCGTGCACGACGGGGCTGTGATCGGGGCCCAATCGGGCGTTGACAAAGATGTTCCGGCGGGCACCTATGTCTTCGGCTACCCCGCCCGCCCGCACCGGGAGGCCTTCGGGATGCTGGCCGCCCTGAACCGCCTGCCCGAACTGCGCCGCCGGATCCGGGATCTGGAACGGCGCCTGGCCGATCTGGAAGACCGGCCCGAGTAAACGCCGGCAACCGCCGCCTTCAGGCACCGAACGGGGAGTACCAATGACCCTGCAAGCACTTCAGGCCACGGTCGCCAAACCTGCGACCCTGACCGGCATCGGACTCCATACCGGGGAGAAGGCCAGCGTGACTTTCCGGCCCGCACCCCCCGATGTCGGCATCATCTTCATCCGCTCCGACCTGGAGGGGAAACCGGAGATCAAGGCCGATATCGACAACGTCATCGATATCGACCGGGGCACAACCATCGGCGCCAACGGCGCCCAGGTGCATACCGTCGAGCACGTGCTGGCCGCCCTGGCCGGGCTGTGCATCGACAACTGCTACGTCGAGCTGGAGGGCCCCGAACCCCCCGTCATCGACGGTTCCTCGATGCCCTTCGTCGAAGTCCTGCAGGAGGCGGGCAAGAAGGAACAGGAAGCCCCCCGGCGCTACCTCGAGGTGGACGAGACGATCATCTACTCCGAACCCGAGCGGCGGGTGGACCTCAACGTCATTCCCTCCGACCGCTTCCGGATCACTTTCCTGGTCGATTACCCGAACCCCGCCCTCGGCACCCAGTACACAACCCTCTACGATCTGGAAGAGGAGTTCGCCACCGAGTACGCCTCGGCGCGGACCTTCTGCTTTCTGAGCGAAGTCGAGGAACTGGCCGAGCGGGGATTGATCAAGGGAGGTGCGATCGACAACGCCGTGGTCATCATCGACCACGACATCGAGGATGAGGAATTCGCCACCCTCCAGAACACCTTCGACATTCCCGCCGATGCTCCCCGCCGGATGGGAGAGGTCATCGTCGGCGGTGACCTGCGATACTACAACGAACCGGTCCGTCACAAGGCTCTCGACCTGATCGGGGACTTCGCCCTGCTCGGCATGCCCCTGAAGGCCCACGTCCTGGCCGGCCGATCGGGACACGCGGCCAACGTCGAGGTGGTTCGCAAGCTGCGGCAGTTCCAGGAGCGCAAGGAGATCGAGCTCAAGTACCAGGTGGGCCCCTCCACCCGGGGCCTGCTCGATATCAACGCCATCAACCGCATCCTGCCCCACCGCTATCCCTTCCTGCTGGTCGACCGCATCGTCGAACTGGTGCCGCGCGAGAGGGTGGTGGGTCTCAAGAACGTGACCATCAACGAGCCTTTCTTCACCGGCCACTTTCCCGAGGCGCCGGTCATGCCGGGCGTGCTGATCGTTGAAGCCATGGCCCAGGCGGGGGGGATCCTGCTGTTGCAGGAGATCCCCAATCCCGAAGAGGTCCTGGTTCTGTTCATGGGCATCGACAAGGTGCGCTTCCGCCGGCCGGTGATGCCCGGGGATCAGCTCCGTCTCGAAGCCGAAGTGCTGCGCATCAAATCGCGGACCGTCAAACTGCTGGGCCGGGCCTATGTCGACGGCCAGCTGGCCGCCGAAGGGGAGTTCATGGCCACCATCCAGCCACGACCCGACGCGGACGAAGAACCGGCATGAGCGAGGCGACCGTGATTCATCCCACCGCCGTGGTGGATGAAGGCGCCGAGCTCGGCGCCGGTGTGACGATCGGTCCCTTCGCCGTCATCGAGGCCGAGACCGTGCTGGGCGACCGGGTCAGGATCGGACCGCACGCGCATATCGCCCGGCGGACCACCCTGGCCGAGGAGGTCGAAGTCTTCACCGGCGCGGCAGTGGGGAATATCTGCCAGGACCTGAAGTACGCCGGCGAGGATACCACTCTCGAAGTGGGACCACGGACCGTCATTCGCGAGTTCTGCACCCTGCACCGCGGTTCGGCGTCAAGCTGGAAGACGGTCGTCGGGGCCGACTGCCTGCTCATGGATTACGTCCACGTCGCCCACGACTGCGTTCTGGGAGACCACTGCGTGATCGCCAATTCCGTGCAGATCGGCGGCCACGTCATCATGGGCGACTGGGTGATTATCGGCGGCAGCACTCCGGTCCATCAGTTCGTGCACATCGGCGACCACGCCATGATCGGCGGAGGCTTCCGGATCGTACAGGACGTGCCTCCCTACATCCTGGCCGCCGGCGAGCCGCTCAAGCCCCGCAGCATCAATAGCATCGGTCTCAGCCGGCGGGGATTCGAGGCAGAAACCATCACCGTCCTCAAGCGCGCCTACCGCCTTCTCTTCCGTTCGGGCCTGCGCTTTTCCGACGGGATCGCCCGGGTGCGGGACGAGCTGCCCGATCTGCCCGAAGTGCGTCACCTGCTGGACTTCATCGAGAACTCGGAACGGGGGATCATCGGGTGAGTTCCGAACCGCACCGTTCCGGACGGCTCGGGATCGGTGTGGTCGGCCTCGGGCACCTGGGCTCCTACCATCTAGACAAGTACCTCGAACATCCGGCGGTCGAGGGGATCTGTCTCTACGACCGCGATCCCGCTGCCCGGGCCCGGGCCCGGGAACGGGCTGGAACCACCGCGGTGCCGGTCACCGAGGCGGACACGCTCGAGGCGTGCCTGGCCGCGAGCGAAGCGGTTTCGGTCGCGGTCCCGACCGCCGACCACGTCGACGTGGCCCGCACCGCTCTCGAGGCCGGATGCGACCTGCTGGTCGAGAAGCCGCTGGCCGACACCGCCGCCGGGGCGCACCGGCTGGCCGAACTGGCCACGGCCGCCGAACGGATTCTGCAGGTCGGACACGTCGAACGCTTCAATCCGGCGCTCGAGGGGCTCGAAACCGCCGACCTGGCCCCCGGATTCATCGAGACCCACCGACTGGCGCCCTGGAATCCGCGCGGTACCGATGTCGGGGTGGTTCTCGATCTCATGGTGCACGACCTGGATCTGATCCTCCACCTGGTGGGGGAGTCCCCGGCCGACATCGCCGCCTCGGGGGTGGGAGTCATCACTCCCGGGCCAGACATCGCCAACGCCCGCCTGACCTTTCCCGGCGGCTGCGTGGCGAACGTCACGGCCAGCCGGATATCGCTCGGCGCGATGCGCAAACTGCGCATCTTCCAGCCCCGGACTTATCTTTCCCTCGATCTGCAGAGCGGCGTGCGCGAAACGATCCGGCTGCGCCCGGCTGACGAGCCCCCCGGCCCCGGCGAGGATCCCGTTCTCACCCTCGAGGACCGCACCATCACCCGGGCAGAGGAGCGGGGCGGGCGGGATGCTCTGGCGGTCGAGATCGATGCTTTTCTGCGTGCCGTTCTGGCCCGGCGCGACGGCGCCGGGTCGACGGGACCGGCCGGGGTGAGTGCGGCCGAGGCGGTCGCCGCTCTCGAGCTCGCCGAAGAGATCACCCGCCTGATCGAAGCCGGCTGAAATGGGGTCGGAGCACGCCGTCATTGTCGCCGGAGAAGCCTCGGGCGACCGGCACGGAGCCGGACTGGTGACCGAACTGACCCGGCGCCGGCCGGGCGTACGGTGGAGCGGTATCGGGGGAGCAGCTCTGCAGGAAGCCGGGGTGCGGTTACTGCATCACAGCGACGAGCTGGCTTTCATGGGCTTCGCCGAAGTGGTGCGTCACCTGCCCTATCTGCGCCGGGTTCTGCGCGACATGAAACGGCACCTGCTCACCGAGCGCCCCGATCTGCTGGTGCTGGTGGATTACCCCGCCTTCAACCTGCGCCTGGCGAGCTTCGCCCGCGAACTCGATCTGCCGGTTCTCTACTACGTCTCACCCCAGGTCTGGGCCTGGCACGAAGAGCGCGTCGTCGACCTGGCCCGGGTAACCGATCTGATTGCCTGTGTGCTGCCTTTCGAGCCGGACTTCTACGCCCGCACCGGGGATGAGTACGGAGTCGAGCCCCGGGCCGTCTTTGTCGGACACCCCTTGCTCGATGCCGCCCTCCCGCGGGTCGGTGCCGCGACTCTGCGTCGCGAGATGCTCCTGCCCGCCGAAGCCCCCCTGGTTGCGCTCCTGCCAGGCAGCCGTCGGCAGGAGATCAGCCGTCTACTGCCCGCCATGGCCTGTGCCGTGGCCGAGCTGCGCCGTGAGAGGCCCGAGCTGATCCCGGTCATCTGCGCCGCACCGGGAGTGGAGCGGGAGATCTACGCCGAACAGCTCGCCGCCGGTCCGCTCGCTCTCGCTCCGGCGGTGCCGTCACCGGGAGGCTTCACCGCCGCCGACGGTATCCATCTGGTCCGCAATCGCACCGCCGACGTTCTGGCCGCGGCCCGGGGAGCCGTCGTGGCCTCGGGAACCGCTACTCTCGAAGCCGGTCTTCTGGGCTGCCCGATGGTTATTGTCTACCGTCTCAATCCTCTCTCGTGGTGGATCGGGCGGCGTCGCGTGCGGGTGCCGCACATCGGGCTGGTCAACCTCGTTCTCGGCCGCCGGCTGGTCCCCGAACTGCTCCAGGACCGGGTTACCGGTCAGGTCGTCGCGGCACACCTCGAACCGCTGCTGGCCGAGGGGAGCGCACGCGACGAGGTCACGGCCGGGCTCGAACGCCTGGCCGAACGGCTCGGTCCCCCGGGAGCGGCCGCCCGCACCGCCGAACTGGCTGAAGAGCTCATGGAGACGTCCTCTGCGGGGGGAGCGGGGTAATGCGTTCCGCCCTGAGGAAAATCCCGGAGGTCCTGCTGACCGCACTCTACGGTCTGGCAGGTACCCTCGCTGCGGTGCTGATGCTCCCCTTCTGGCTCGTTGTCGACGCCCGGAGCGGGGGAGGGACGCCGAGCCGGTACGGATTCATTCCCCGCCGCGTGCGCGAGGCGGCCGACCGGGCCGGGACGATCTGGCTGCACGCCGCCAGTGTGGGTGAGATTGGGGTGCTGGCGCGTATTCTGCCCCGCATCGCCGCCCTGACCCCCGACCTGCCGGTGGTGGTGACGACCGTTACCAGCACCGGCCGGGAACGCGCCCGGCAGCTGCTGGGGGAAAGCGTTTTTCTGCTCTACCTGCCGCTCGATTCTCCTGTCATCGTCCGGCGGGCCATCCGGCGCCTGCACCCGCAGGTTCTGGTGATCGCCGAGACCGAACTGTGGCCCAACCTGATCCTGCAGACCGCTGCGTACGGCACCCGTCTGGTGGTCGTCAACGGCCGTCTCTCGGTCAGGGGCTTCCGGCGTTACCTGTGGCTGCGGGCCGCTATGAGCCGGGTTCTGGCCCGACTCGATCTGGTCTGCGTGAAATCGGCCGCCGATGCCGAGCGCTTCGTGGCGCTGGGTGCCGACCGGAACCGGGTGGCGGTGACCGGGGATCTGAAATCGGAACCGCTGGCCAGGATCGAGGACGAACCGGTCCCCGCCCGCCGCGCCCGCCTCGGTCTGCCGCTCGAACGGCCGATCTTCACCGCCGGGAGCACCCGTCAGGGAGAAGAAGAGATCGTTCTCGAAGCCTGCCGCCCGGTCTTCAACGAACATCCCGATCTGCTCCTCGTTCTCGCTCCCCGCTACCCGCATCGGGCCGCCGAGGTCGAGAGTCTGATTGCCGGTGCCGGGTACGACGCGGTCCGGCGCTCGACACTGCCGTCGGGGAGCGGACCCGGCCCGGCCCGGGTGCTTCTGCTCGATACCATCGGCGAACTCGAGAGCATCTATGCCGCCTCCGATACGGCTTTCGTGGGGGGCAGTCTGGTCCCGACCGGCGGGCACAACCTGCTCGAGCCCGCGCTCTATGCCGTCCCGGTTCTCTTCGGCCCGTATACCGGCGAAACCGCCGGAGCCGACGAGCTGCTGCTCGGCGCAGGCGGCGGCCGTCGGGTCGCGTCGGCCGGGGAACTCGGCGCGCAACTGGCCGATCTGCTGGCCGATCCCGCCCTGCGGCGGGACATCGGCGAGGCGGCCCGGGAAGCGGTGGCGGCCGGGCGGGGTACGCGTTCGGATATCGTGGAACGCTACCGGCGCCTGCTGGGTCTGCAGCACGCCTCCGAGCGCCGGGGCCGGCCCGATCGCGGCAGTATTGTCGCCGCCGAGGCCGGAGAGGAACCGTGACCGGTCTGCGCTCCCGTGTCGAAGCCGGCCTGCGGGTCATCTGGTCGGGTCACCGGCCGCGCCGGCTGACCCTGCTCGAAGCTGTCGCGTACTGTCTGCTCGTCCCCGCCGCCGCCTTCTATGCCGGTCTGACCTGGGGCTGGCGCGAGATCGGCCGCACCGGCTTGATGCGCCGGCGACGCGTCACCGGTCTCACGGTCGTCTCGATCGGAAACATCACCGTCGGGGGCACCGGCAAGACGCCACTGGTGATCGGGCTGGCCCGCGCCCTGCGCGAACGCGATGTCCGGGTGGCGGTCGTCTCCCGCGGCTACCGGGCGGTGGGACGGGGATCGGGGCCGCTGCTGGTGAGCGACGGTTCGGGTCCCCTGGTCACGGTGACCCAGGCCGGCGACGAACCGGTGATGATCGCCCGGGCCGTGCCGGTACCGGTGATCGTCAGTCGCGACCGGACTCTGGGAGTGCGGCTGGCGCGCGATCGCTACCGCTCCGAAATCGTCCTGCTCGACGACGGCTACCAGCACCGGCGACTGGAACGCGACGCCGATATCGTTCTGCTCGATGCCGCCGATCCCTTCGGGAACGGCTGGACTCTGCCGGCCGGTCGTTTGCGCGAACCCCTTTCGGCCCTGCGCGAAGCCGATCTCTTCATTCTCGTCCACCGGGGAAGCGAAGCCGTCCTGCCCATCCCCCCCCGGCTCGCCCGCCTGCTGCACGCTCTGGGCCGAGGGGCCGAGGTCGTCAGCGGGGTGATACGTATCGAGGGACTGCGGCCGGGCGGCGGGGGAACGATCGAACCCACCTCCTGGCTCGCGGATCGTCCGGTCCTGCTCGTGTCGGGAATCGCCAATCCCGGAGCCTTCGAAAACGAGATCGCGGGACGGGGCGCGCAGGTGGTTGATCATCTCCGCTTCGGTGATCATCATGCCTACTCCGGAACCGATATCGATCTGATCAGGGAGCGCCGCCACGTGGCTGGAGGGGAAGTGATCGTGACCACCGCCAAGGACGAAACCAAGCTGGTGCCGGCGGGGCTGGGCATCGCCGAGGAACTCTGGGTGGCCGAAGCCGGCTTCGAGCCCCGCACCATCGACCTGATCGCGGGAGCCCTGACATGACCGAACCCTTCGACTTCCTGGTCCTGGGCAGCGGCATAGCCGGGCTCACCACCGCTCTCAAACTCGCCGACGCCGGCCGGGTCGCCGTGGTCACCAAGAAAGAGGACCGGACCTCGGCCACCAACTATGCCCAGGGAGGAATCGCGGCGGTCCTGAGCCCGCTCGACGATTTCGAGTCCCATATCGCCGACACCCTCAAAGCCGGGGCCGGTCTCTGCCGACCCGAGGCGGTCCGGGTCATGGTCCGGGAGGCCCCGCGCCTGATCGGCGAACTGCTCGATCTGGGGGTGGATTTCAACCGGACCGAGACCCCCCTGGTCGACGAGGGGGCGGGCGAGGCCCCCGACGGCGGTTCGCCCCTGCGTCTGGGGCGCGAGGGGGGGCACACCCACTCGCGAATCGTGCACGTGCACGATCTGACCGGTCAGGAAGTGGAACGGGCCCTGGTCGAGGCCGTGACCTCTCATCCCAACGTGCTCATGTTCGAAAATCACATCGGGGTCGACTTGATCACCGAGCACTTTCTCGGCCTCCGGCGGGTCGGAGAGCATCAGACGGTCTATGGCGCGTACGTACTCGACACCGCCTCGGGGGAGGTCGAACCCTATCCGGCCCGGCTCACCTTCCTCGCTACCGGCGGCTGCGGACAGGTCTACCGGCACACCACCAATCCCGATATCGCCACCGGCGACGGGTTGGCCATGGCCGCCCGGGCCGGTTCGCGTCTGGCCAACCTGGAGTTCATGCAGTTTCATCCCACCTCGCTCTACGGCACCGGCGATCCGGCTTTTCTCATCAGCGAAGCCGTGCGGGGCTTCGGGGCCATCCTGCGCGATCACGAGGGACGGGCCTTCATGGAGAGCGAGCACGAACTGCGCGATCTGGCTCCCCGTGATATCGTCGCCCGGGCGATCGACCGTCGCCTGAAGGAGAGCGGGAACTCCCATGTTCTGCTCGATCTCTCCAGGCGCACCCCGGCCGCGATCGAAGAGCGCTTCCCGAATATCGTGAAGACCTGCCGGGAGCTGGGGATCGATCCCGCCACCGAACCGATCCCGGTCGTGCCGGCCGCCCACTACATGTGCGGCGGACTGCCGACCGATCTGGCCGGCCAGACCGATCTCGGCCGGCTCTTCGCCATCGGCGAAGTGGCCTGCACCGGCGTACACGGCGCCAACCGGCTGGCCAGCAACAGCCTGCTCGAGGGGCTCGTGTTCGCCGAGCTGGCGGCTCGGCGGGGACGCGAGGTGTTCGCCGCCGGCGATCTGGACGTGCCCGACGTGCCTCCCTGGGACGTCGAGGGCACCCACGAGCAGCGCGAACGGGTCATGACGAGCCACGACCGGGACGGAATCCGCAATATCATGTGGGACTATGTGGGTATCGTGCGTTCGGTCGGCCGTCTCGAACGCGCCGCGCGCCGGCTGACACTGATCGCCCGCGAGATCGAAAACTACTATCGCTGGACGCGGGTCACCGGCGAGCTGCTCGAACTGCGCAACCTGGCCCAGGTAGCCCTGCTGATCACCCGTTCGGCCCTGTCGCGGCCCGAGAGCCGGGGCCTGCATAACGTCACCGACTATCCCGAGGCCGACCCCGAGCTGGATGAGCGCGACACCCTGACAACCCTGCAGTGGAAGGATATCACCCCGTGACCCCACCCGGCCCGGCCCCGGAGCGGGAATTCATCGCCGTCCTCGACTTCGGCGGCCAGTACGCCCACCTCATTGCCAACCGGATCAGGCGGCTGGGGGTGTATTCCGAGATACTGCCTCCCGATGCACCGGTCGAAGAACTGGCGCTCGCGCGGGGCCTCATTTTCTCCGGCGGCCCGAGCAGTGTCTACGATGACGAGCGGCCGCCTTTCAACAGCGAGATATTCGAACTCGGGGTTCCCCTTCTCGGTCTCTGCTACGGCCATCATCTGATGGCTCAGCAGACGGGCGGCACCGTTGCCCGCGGCTCGGTCAAGGAGTACGGCACGGCCGACCTGCTGGTACGCCGCCGCGAGGGGCCTCTGCGCGGAGCCGCCGAACGCGAACAGGTCTGGATGAGTCACGGCGACCAGATCGTCCAGCTGCCGCCCGGGTTCGAGGTCCTGGCCAGCACCGAGGATTGCCCCGTCGCCGCCATGGGCGACCGCGTGCGCCATTACTACGGACTGCAGTTCCACCCCGAGGTTACCCACACGCCGAACGGAATGGCGATGCTCGAAAGCTTCGTCGACCTCTGCGATGTCGCCCGGGAATGGGATGTGGGCGACTACATCGATGGAATCCGGACCGAGCTGATCGAGCGGGTGGGGGATGACCGGGTTCTCCTGCTCGTGTCCGGCGGGGTCGATTCCACTGTCTGCTTCGCCCTGCTCAACAGCGCCCTGGGAGCGGAAAGGGTGCACGGCATCCATATCGACAACGGCCTGATGCGCAAGAACGAGTCAGCCGAGGTGGAACGGGTCTTTGCCGAACAGGGCTATCACAATCTGGAATGCGTCGATGCCTCCGAACGGTTCCTGTCGGCCCTGGCCGGAGAGACCGATCCGGAGATCAAACGGCAGATCATCGGCCGTACCTTTGTCGAAGTGGCCGGCGAGCACCTCGATGAATTCGATCTCGACCGGGGCTGGCTCCTGGCTCAGGGGACGATCTATCCCGATACGATCGAAACTGGAGGAACCCGTCACGCCGCCACGATCAAAACCCACCACAACCGGGTCGAGGAGATCGAGGTCCTGCTCGCTCAGGGCAAGGTCGTCGAACCTCTGGCTCACCTCTACAAAGACGAGGTCCGGGAGGCGGGTCTGGCTCTGGGACTGCCCGATGCCCTGGTCTGGCGGCATCCTTTTCCCGGCCCCGGCCTGGGAGTGCGCCTGCTCTGCCATGACGGCGCCCCGCTGCCCGCCGACGAGGCCGAGCGGCTCGCCTCAGCGCAGACCCGGGCCGAGGTTCTGGCGGCCGAAAACGGCTACCGCGCGGCGGTTCTGCCGCTACGCAGCGTCGGGGTGCAGGGTGATTTCCGGACCTACGCCCATCCGGCTGCTCTGAGCGGGGGGGAGCGGGAGTGGCGCCTGCTCGAGGAGACATCGACCCGCATCACCAACGCCGTGGAGGAGGTCAATCGGATCGTCTACACCCTGAGTGCCGCCGACCCGGCCGACCTCGATCTGGTGGCGGCCACCGTGACCCGGGAACGGCTCGACGTCCTGCGCGAAGTCGACGCAATCGCCATGGAGATCCTGCGCACAGCCGGCCTCGAGCGCAGCGCCTGGCAGCTGATCACCGTTCTGCTTCCCCTGATCGGGCCGGGGGGCGGCGAGAGCGTGGTTCTGCGGCCGGTCATGAGCCAGGAGGCCATGACGGCCCGGTTCGCCGACCTGCCCTGGGAGGTGGTCGAAGAAATGACGGCCGCCATAACCGCCCTGGACGGGGTCTCGGCCCTCTTTTACGACATTACCCACAAACCCCCCTCGACGATCGAGTGGGAGTGAGCCCGGCCTGTCCCCGACGTTCGCAGGGAGGCTGTGAGCGTGGATCGTCGACCATTATTCCTTTGACGGAAGCAATGAATTAGCTTATCTAGCAACGCTGATAAGACGATGGTTCTTGCGATAAATCCGCATCAGGAGAGGAGTTGAGTCCCTTGGCGTACGTTCAGGTCCGTGACAACGAGTCCTTCGAAAAAACCCTCAAACGCTTCCAGAAACAGGTGAAGAAGGAGGGGATAACGACGGACCTGAAGCGCAAGCGCTACCACCTCAAGCCCTCCGAGCGCAAGCACCAGCGCAAGCTGAGCCAGAAGCGCAAGCAGCGCCGCCGCGCCAACGGCCGGGACTGAACCCCCGCTGTCATCGGGAACCGTCCCGGAAGCCGCCCCGCGAGGGCGGCTTTTTCGTAGGTGCCGACACCGACGCATGGCTTGAAGTATCGAACCCGCCGGGAGTATTCCTGATAGAGAAAGG
>CAZNUA010000019.1:0-11995 GCA_964576115.1 uncultured Gemmatimonadota bacterium | reverse complement strand
CCGACGCATGGCTTGAAGTATCGAACCCGCCGGGAGTATTCCTGATAGAGAAAGGTCATCTGGCCGCGGTCTCCCCGCTTCCGTGGAGGTTTTCCTCATGCACCGGCCCCTTCCCGTTCCCGCCCGGTTCCGCTTCTCTGCCGGCCTCGCCGCACTCCCGGTCCTGCTCCTGCTCACTGCCGCCTGCGGCGGTACCCGCGTCACGACTCCCGAAGAGCAGTTCGGCTGCGAGGTGGGAGCCGACTACGTTCTGCTGACCTATCAACAGCTTGCCGATTACTGGCGGACGCTGGACCGGGAATCGGACCGGATGGTGCTGACCTCGATCGGAAAGACCTCCCTGGGACGCGATCAGCTGATGGCGATCATCACCTCTGCCGACAACCACCGGCGGCTCGAGCACTACCGTTCGATCGCCGGGCGGCTGGCCCGGGCTCACGGGATCGACGAGAACACCGCCCGCGAACTGGCTGCCGAGGGACGGGCGGTGGTGTGGATCGACGGCGGTCTGCACGCCACCGAGGTGGTCGGAGCCCAGCAGCTCGTCGAGCTGGTCTACCGGATGGTGAGCGGGGATGATGCCGAAACCAGGCGCATTCTGGATGACGTCATCCTGCTGGCCGCCCACGCCAATCCCGATGGAATGGACCTGGTCTCGAACTGGTACATGCGGGCCGAGAACCCCGAGGAGCGCAGCACGGGCGGCCTGCCGGTGCTCTATCACCATTACGTCGGGCACGACAACAACCGCGACTCCTACATGGCCAACCTGATCGAAACCGAGAACATGAATCGGGTGCTCTACCGCGAGTGGTATCCCCAGATCGTCTACAACCCGCATCAGACCGGGCCGTCGGGAACGGTTCTCTTCGCGCCTCCCTTCCGCGATCCTCCCAACTACAACATCGATCCCCTCGTCCTGACCGGTATCGAGCAGGTCGGCACGGCCATGCATCACCGCTTCGTGGCTGAGGGCAAGGGGGGGAGCACGATGCGCTCCGGGGCGTCGTACTCGATCTGGTGGAACGGCGGCCAGCGTACCACCCCGTACTACCACAACATGATCGGGCTGCTGACCGAGATCATCGGCCATCCCACGCCGATGGAGATTCCTTATCGGCCCGAGCGGCAGATCGCGAGCACCGACCTGCCCCTGCCGGTCGAGCCCGGTCCCTGGCACCAGCGCCAGTCGATCGAGTATTCGATGACGGCCGATTTCGCCGTACTCGACTATGCCTCGCGCCATCGCGACCAGCTGCTGTACAACATCTGGCGGATGGGCAGTAACCAGATCGAAAAAGGGAGCCGCGATTCCTGGACCGTCATCCCCGACCGAATCGAGGCCGAGCGCGAGCGGCTCGAGCGGGGACGGGGCGACCGGGAGGACTACCTGGCCGGCCTGCGGAGGCCCGAAGACCGCGATCCCCGCGGGTACATTCTGCCCGCCGATCAGGTCGATGTTCCGCGGGCCACCACCTTTGTCAACGTGCTCATGAAGGGCGGGGTGGAAGTACAGCGGGCCACGGCCGATTTTACCGTGTCGGACCGGACCTACCCGGCCGGGTCCTATGTCGTCCTCACCGCCCAGGCTTTCCGGCCGCATGTGCTCGATATGTTCGAGCCGCAGAATCACCCCGACGATTTCGCCTACCCCGGCGGGCCGCCGGTGCCCCCGTACGACAGTGCCGGCTGGACCCTGGCTTTCCAGATGGGCGTGACCTTCGACCGCATTCTCGAAGCTTTCGACGGTCCCTTCGAACTGCTCGAGGGGCCGGTTCCGCCTCCGGAGGGGCAGGTCAAGGCCGCTGACGGAGCGGCCGGCTTTCTGCTCGACCACCGCGTCACCGCCTCCGCAATCGCCTTGAACCGGCTGCTGGGAGCCGGTCACGAGGTCTTCTGGCTGAGGGCTCCGGTCAGGGTTGCGGATCGCGACTGGCCGGCGGGCACCTACTGGATTCCGGCCGGGGCCGGGGTCGCAGAGATCGTCGAAATCTGTGCGCAGGAGACGGGAGTGAGTTTCACCGGCGCTGACCGGATTCCCGCCGGCCCGGCCTTCGAGCTGCGCCGGCCCCGCATCGGCCTCTGGGACCGCTACGGCGGTTCGATGACTTCGGGGTGGGACCGCTATCTGCTCGAGCGCTTCGAATTCGACTTCGATCTGGTCTTCCCCCAGCGACTCGACCGGGGCGACCTGACGGCTGACTTCGATGTTCTCGTCTTCCCCGACGGCGCCATTCCGGGCACCGATCGCGGCGGACGGGGTGGCTACAGCGGTATGAGGAGCGGTGCCGGGTCGGGACAACCCGAGGTGCCCGAGGAGTACCGCGACCGGACCGGTTCGGTCACGGTCACCGAAACCGTGCCACGCCTGCTCGAGTTTATCCGGGCCGGCGGAACGGTGATAGCGCTGGGTTCCAGCGCGGTCCTGGCCGAACATGCCGGCCTGCCGGTCGGCAACCACCTGGTCGATCCCGTCGACGGGGAGCGGCTGGGAATGGACGAGTTCTTCATCCCCGGTTCGCTCCTTTCGGTCCGGCTCGAACCGGGCAGCCCCCTGGTGCACGGTCTGCCCGACCGGCTCGACTTCCTCTTCAGCCGGGATACGGTTTTCCGCCTGCGAGCCGGAGCGGCGGCACGCGGGGTGCGCCGGATCGGGTGGTTCGACCGTGACGCCCCGCTGCGCAGCGGTTGGGCCTGGGGACAGGAACGGCTCGAGGGCGGGACGATTTTTTTCGAGGCCGCGCAGGGGCAGGGAAAACTCTATGCTTTTGCGTCGGACATCACCTACCGGGCTCAGACACACGGCGCCTTCGGATTGCTCTTCAACGGCATATTCCTGGGAGCCGCAGAAAGCGTGCGTCTGCCCTGAAAGGGGTCGGATAGCACCGAATGAACGTGGACCTGAAACGCCTGATACACAGGGACTGCGGAGCAGATCCGGCAGGGAGTCAGATCACATCGAAAGGAGGTTGCTGATGAGCTCCTTCTGCACTCTCACCACACGGATACTTCTTCCCCTCACCCTCGGCGGCATACTGCTTGTTTCCGCCGGCTACCCGCCGACGGTCCAGCAGGGCGAAGGTTCGTTTCTGGCCGGCAACCGTCTGCCCGATCTGACCTGGCAGACCACCGCGGGGGAGGAAATCGCCTTGCGCGAACAGGAGGGCTCGGCCCTTCTGATCATGTTTCTGGATCCGGCCGAAAAGCACGACACCGATCAGCTGGCTCTGATCAAACCGATCGTGGAGCGGCACGCCGAGGCGGGCCTGAAGGTCATCACGGTCTGTTTTCCCGCCGAGGGGGATACGACCGATGTCGGCGCGATCTTCGCCGAAGGTGGCTATGAGTGGCCGGTGGTCATGCTCGAAGACCGCCAGAGTTTCGAGCAGTACGGCGTCGACGATCTGCCGAAGAATGCGATCGTGGCCCGCAACAACCGGGTTCTGCTCATGGTCGGGACGGTGAACCGCTACAACCAGCAGTTGCTGGAAGGCAATATCCTCGTCGCCCTGCGCAGTCTCTGACGTCCCGCCGCCCGCGGTTCACTCCCCGGCCGGGCCGGCAAGCGGCAGGAGGGCCGTCGAGCGCAGCCGGGGGTGAATCCGGACCAGGATGGCGAGCGAGAGAGCATAGAGAGAGGCCGCCTCCCAGGCGAAGGGGATGAAACCCAGAAAGCCGGGGGCGGGCATCTCGAAGATCTTCCAGTTCTGGAACATCGGGAAGATGTAGATCCAGCGCGCCTCTGCGACCATGTTCCAGCTCTCCCAGATCAGGCCGCAGAGCAGTCCCCCCGTCCCCAGGCTGACCCAGCGGGTCCACTCCCCGCGCCGGGCCCGGGCGAGCAGGGTGTCGACCGGTGCTCGATCGAGAAGAAAGGGCTCGATCAGGGGGACGAAAGCCACCCAGACGATGGCGAAGGTGTAGGCTGCGATCCGGGCGGGCAGCAGCAGGGGTACGGCGGCCATCAGCGCGCCGGCCAGAGTCCAGAGGCGCAACCGGCGGGGGGTCATGATGAGTGGCGAGCCGGTCACTCTGAGACCGAAGGCTTCGAGCAGGTCGGCGGTCAGAAAGAGGGCCGGCCAGATGGTGACGAACGACCAGCCATAGCCCAGCAGCCGCAGCGGCAGCGAATCGGGCAGGCCGACATAGGCCCAGTTCTGCAGGTGCAGGTTATAGGCTTCGAAAATGAGCCAGAGTGCCAGACTCAGCGGGAGCAGGAGCAGGAACCGGCCGGGGTGAGGGGAGAGCCACGAGGTCCCCCGCAGCCGCCGGACCAGGGCGTCGACGGACAGCAGATAGCCGCTCCACATCCAGGGGGTGAAATAGAACTCGAGCGGCCGCCAGTCGGTCAGCAGGGCCCCCAGTCCCCCCGCCGCCATGATCGCCAGACCGAGCCAGCCCCACCAGGGGAATGGATATCGGTCGCGTCCGGATTCCTGAGGGGATTGATCCATGAAAACAGCCTATCGTATCCGGTTCCTTTCCGAAAGGCGGGGCTCAGACATCTGGTTTTCAGGGGGGTGTGAAAAGTGATATGGTGGGAGTTGCATATTCCGGATCGTTATCGCGACAACCGCCCCCGATTCTGGAGATAGAACGATGTCAGAAAGCCGCGTGAAGTACGTCCTGCTGATTGTCATCGGTCTCGGTTTTGCTGTCTCGAGCGCCGACGCGCAGCAGAATCCGCGGTATGAGTTCTCGATCATCGAGGAAGCGGGGGTGCCGACCGCCCTGACAACCGGCGGCGCGAAGTTCGAAGCGCCCCTGTTCACCTTCGAGAAAGTACTCACCCTGTCTTCCGATCCAGAGAACGAGGAGTCCCTTCTCTTCCGGCCGGGCGAGTTCATCCGTGACGAGGCCGGGTATTTCTATGTCGCAGATACAGGCAACGGCCGGGTGGCCGTCTTCGATCCCGCGGGTCGCTACCTGCGGTCTTTCGGCCGGGAGGGCGGCGGGCCGGGTGAGTTCCAGAGCCTGGAGCTCCAGTACCTGCAGGGCGATGTGATCCATCTCTGCGATCCCCGGGGCTGGCGGGTAACCCGTTTTCGTACCGACGGCACCCTGATCGATATGACCTCGCTTCCGCGGCGACCGGTCATGTTCTCGGGCCTGTATTTCGGGCCCGATGACGGAACCCTCCTCCAGGTGCTGAGGATGGAGGAGCGGGGCGATGAGTTCGCCTCGGTCTGGGAGCGGGTGTCGATCCTGAACAGCGACCGCGACGAAATCGCCGCGATCGAGACTCCCCACGGGATTTCCATTGCCATCAAGGATGGAGGTCGGCGCAGTGCGGCCATGTACTATGCTCCCCAGCCCCAGGTCTGCGTCCGGCCGGGGCTGGGTTGCATGCTCTGCAACGGCGATGAGCCGGTCATCGCCTGGTACGATTTCAGCGGCCGGCTCCTCCGGCGGATCCGCCTGGAATTGCCGGTCCGGCCGGTCACCCGGCAGGATGAAGCCAATGTCCGGGCCCTGGAGGAAGAGCGGCTCGTCGGTGCTCCACCCCACATCAGGGAGAGCCGTCTCGATCTGACCTTGCCCGAGAACAAGGCGTTCTGGAACGACTCGCAGGTCGATGAAGCGGGCTGGCACTGGCTGGTCCGGTACCATGATTTCGACGCTCGGGAGCGGGGTCTGGGGACAACCTGTCTGGTCGTGAGTCCCGAGGGGGAGTATCTGGGGCAGTGTTACCTGCCGGCCTCATCCGGCCGTGTGAGTCACGGTCACTATCTGACCTTCGTCACCGACGAGGAAACAGAAGAACGGCTGCCGACCGTCTACCGCATCGTCCCGGCCGTGGAGGGACTCATCTATCCCTGATCCGATTTCCCGGCGTCGGATGACATGACGGGCCGGGCTTGCACCATTGACCGGAAAGGTGCAGACTCGAAGGTGAGGCGGTCGCCGTTCGGGTCGCGGTTCGAGCGAGGGAGGAAGGCATGCCCTGGTGTTCCTATTGCGGTAGCAAACTCCACGACAACACCAGCTACTGCACCGTCTGCCACCGCCTGCTCGAAAAATCGGAAAAAAGTCCCCTGCCGCTCTGGCTCACCGGGGAGAAACTGCGCCGGCAGATCGAAACGTGGGCCGAAACCGGGAGTACCTCCAGCCCGACGGAATCGGGCTCATCGACCGCCGCTGCCACGGGTGCCGCTCCCACGCTGCGGTCCCCCGAAGCCGTCGAGACCGAAGCGCAGCCGGGGAGTCTCTTCGCCGAACTCCGGAAGGCTTTCGAGGAACAGCAGGCCTCGGCCCCGGCTGCCGACCGGGCCGGGACCGCCGAGACCGCGATCCCGGCGGGTTCCGAATCCTCAGCCGGTCCCCAACCGACCGGACAGAGCCCGTCCCGCGGGCTGGTGAAGACCCTGCTCCTCATCCTCTTTGCGGTTTTCGTCATCGTCTGGCAGATCGTGGCTCCCGAGCAGGGCGAGGGGGCGGGGGGCACCATCTATTTCATCATTCTGATTGCTTTCTGGATCTTGAGTTCGCTGTTCTCGAAACGGTCCGGCGAGACCGCCGGAGCCGGGCCCGACGAGGCCGCCGAACTGGGAGAGGGGGCGAGTGCGACCGGTCGCGAAGAGGATGAAATCCCGACCTGGTAAGGGGTTTCGAGGCGTCCTCCGACAGATCCGATCGGGCACCATAATACCGGTATTTCAGACCTCATTATCCGTTTGTTCCGCCCCGTCTGAAGACCTATGTTTTCGAGCTGAACACACTACCGATCCAGACAAGGGAACATCCTGCCGTGAGCACAGCCACCGAGGGTAAGGCAACCTTCGCCAGGGGGGTTCACCCCCCCGAAGAAAAGCAGCTCGCCGAGGCCATGCCGATCGAGGTTTTCCCGACCCCGGCCGAGGTCCTCATCCCCCTGTTGCAGCATCTGGGATCCCCATGCGAGCCGGTCGTGGAAAACAAGCAGGAGGTCAAGCTGGGGGATCGGATCGGCGAGGCGACCGGGTTCATCTCTTCACCCGTTCACGCTTCGATCGACGGCAAGGTCGCCAAAGAAAAAAAGGCCACCCTGCCGAACGGACGTCACGTCAGGGTCATTCCCATCAAAGCCGCAGCGGAACAGTCGCTCGAGGGCCGGGCCCTGTACGACGACATCTTCGGCGGCGAGTGGCCGACCGGGGACCTCGAGCGCTTTGCCCCTGAAGAGATCTCGAAAGCCGCCCTCGAGGCCGGGATCGTCGGGTTGGGAGGCGCCGCCTTCCCCTCGCACGTGAAACTGCAGCGCAACGAAGAAACGCCGATCGAATACCTGCTCATCAACGGATGCGAGTGCGAGCCCTACCTCACCGCCGACTACCGGATCATGCTCGAAGCACCGGGTGCCATCGTCACCGGGGCCCTGCTGGCCCGCCACGCCACCGGTGCCCGTGAGGTCATCATCGGCATCGAAGACAACAAGCCGCAGGCCGTGGCGGCCCTCGAAGCGGCCGCCGAAGGCACCGGCATCCAGGTCCGGACTCTGAAGACCAAATACCCGCAGGGAGCCGAACGACAGCTCTCGACCGCGCTGGTCGGCCGCGAGGTTCCGACCCTGGGGCTGCCGCTCCACGTCGGGGTGGTGGTCCACAATGTCGGGACGATCGCGGCCGTGGCGCGCGCCGTCCTGCGCGGCTCGCCGCTGACCCACCGGGTGGTGACCGTCACCGGGGCCGGGATCAGGGAACCGAAGAACCTGCTGGTTCCGATCGGCACCAGTTACGGTGAACTGATCGAATACTGCGGCGGCATGACCGATGACGCCGCCCGGGTCGTGGCCGGCGGACCGATGATGGGTTTCACGGCCGGCAGCCTCGAAGCGCCGATCACCAAGGGTACCAGCGGGGTGACGGTGCTGACCCGCGACGACGTGCGCCGGGCGGCTGAGACCACCTGCGTGCGCTGCGGACGCTGCGTCGATGCCTGCCCGCTGCATCTGGTGCCGACCAAGATCGCCCTGGCGGCCCGGGCCGGAAACGAAGAGGTCGCGCGCCGCTATCACCTGCAGGCCTGTGTCGAGTGCGGCTGCTGCGCCTATGTCTGTCCGGCCAGTATCCCGCTCGTCCAGCTCATACGGGTCGGCAAGATCATGTTGAGCAAATCGTAGAGACGCTTCGCAACCCTGAGAACCGGAATCGCATGGCGGAACAGGACAACCAGAACCCGACCGGACAGGACGCCGAAGAGACCGACGGGGTGACCGCCGAGATCATCCGCGGGAACATCGTCGCGCCCTCGCCGCACCTTTCCGACACCTCGGTCACTACCCGGGGGATGATGCGGGATGTGATCATCGGCCTGGTCCCGGTGCTGCTGGCCTCACTGCTGGTTTTCGGCTGGTACACCGTCATCCAGGTCGGCCTCTGCGTCATGACCGCGCTCGTGGCCGAGTCGCTCTTTACCCGCATGCGGGGCCAGCCCAATCCGATCGCCGACCTCTCGGCTGTCGTGACCGGGGTGATTCTCGGCCTCTCCATTCCCTGGAGCGCACCGTGGTACATCCCCGTCATCGGCTCGATGATCGCCATCGGACTGGGCAAATCCGTCTTCGGCGGACTCGGTAACAACATCTTCAATCCCGCCATGGTCGGCCGGGCTTTCGTCATGCTCAGCTTCGCCCGCGAGCTGGGAGCGGGGGCCTACGTGCAGGCAGGAGCGGCGGTTCAGGCCGTCAGCCAGGCCACACCGCTGACCGCGGCCAAGGAAGCGGCCGGGGAACTGACCCAACTCCCCGCTCTCTGGCCCCTTTTCGTGGGCTCCCACAACGGCTCGCTCGGTGAGACCAGCGCCCTGGCCTGTCTGGTGGGGGGGCTCTACCTCTGCTGGCGGCGTTCGGCGTCGTGGGAGATCCCGGCCAGCGTGGTGGGCTCGGTCATCGTCTTCAGCGGTCTGGCCAATCTGATCGGTCTGACCGAGCTGACCGTTCTGCACCACCTCTTCACCGGGGCGCTTCTCTTCGGCGCTTTCTTCATCGCCACCGATCCCGTTTCCAGCCCCCTTTCGCCCAAGGGCAAGATCTGGTTCGGGATCGGCATCGGCTTCTTCGTCGTGCTCATCCGCGTCTTCAGCGGCTACCCCGAGGGAGTCATGTTCGCTGTTCTGCTGATGAACGCGTCGGTTCCGCTCATCAACCAGTGGACGATCCCGCGGCCGGTCGGCGGCCCGGTGCCCGAGAAAGCGTAACGCAATGAGTGACATTCCTGAGAACATGCCGGAGAAGAAGAGCTACATCGGCCAGGCGTGGCTGGTGATCGTGCTGGCCTTCTGTTTCGGAGGCGCCCTGGCCTTCGTGCAGACCACCCTGGGACCGAAGATCGCCGAGAACAAGCGGAACGAGACCTACAGTGTGATCCCGACCCTGGTTCCCGGAGCCGCGACCGACCGGACCGAGGAACTCGTCGTCGAGGGCGCCGACGGCCGCGACGTGCGGGTCTACAAGGCTTTCTCGGTCACCGGCGAGCACCTCGGCTGGGTCCTCCCGGCCCGGGGACAGGGTTTTGCGGACGTGATCGAGGTCCTGATCGGCCAGGACGCCGGGCTGGAGACCATTACCGGCATGTACGTCCTGGCCCAGAAGGAAACCCCCGGTCTGGGCGATTTCATCCGGGGCGAAGATTTCCAGTCCCGCTTTGCCGGACGTCCGGCTCAGCCGCCGCTCGAAGTGGTCAAGACCGAGCCGGTCGAGGCGAACCAGATTCTGGCCCTGACCGGCGCCACCATATCTTCGGAGAGCGTGACCACCATCGTCAATACCGCGGTCGCCAACCTGCGTGACGTACTCGCCACCCACAGCGGTTCACATGCACCGGAGTAACGATGTCTGATCAACCCACCGCAGCCGAACGGTTCCTCAACGGCATCCTGCCCGAGAACCCGGTCTATCGCCAGCTGCTCGGGATGTGTCCGACCCTGGCCGTGACCAACGGCATGAAACCGGCCATCACCATGGCCGGCGCGACGGCGTTCGTGCTGATCATGTCGAACATCATCGTCAGCCTCATCCGCGGCCTTTTGAAACCGCATCTGCGCATCCTGGTCTTCACCCTGACGATCGCGACCTTCGTGACGATCGCCGACCGGTTCCTGGCCGCCTATATGTACGACATGAGCAAGCAGCTCGGGCCCTACGTGCCGCTCATCATCGTCAACTGCCTGATCATCTCGCGGGCCGAGATCTGCGCCTCGAAGCAGAGCCTGGGCACGGCTGTGGCCGACGCCGTGGGCATGAGCCTGGGCTTCGCGCTGGCCCTGGCCAGTATCGCCACCGTACGCGAGATCCTGGGCTCGGGCACCTGGTTCGGGATCAACGTCCTCGGGACCGGCTGGCCGGCCTGGGGCATAATGGTCCTGCCTCCCGGTGCCTTTCTGACCCTGGGGTTGCTGCTGGGCGGCGCCGAATGGTTCGGCAAGCGCCGCTCGAGCCGGGCGCAGACAGGTTAGGGGGGATAGCATGGAAACTGTCAGCTCGCTCATCCTGATCTTCATCGGCGCGGCCCTGATCAACAACTTCGTGCTGCACTATTTCGTGGGGATCTGCCCCTTCCTGGGCGTCTCCCGCAAGATCGAGACCGCCTTCGGCATGGGGCTGGCGGTCACCTTTGTGATCACCATCGCCTCGATCCTGAGCTGGGCGTTCACGTACTATATCCTGCGGCCCGGAGCGCCCCTGCCGGTCTGGGTCTGGCAGGTGATGGGCGGGGCCGAGGGAGCCACCGTGGACCTCTCGGTTCTCAGCTACATCATGTACATCTTCGTGATCGCCTCCTCGGTCCAGTTCGTCGAGATGTACGTGCGCAAGTTCCAGCCGAAACTCTACACGTCCTTCGGGGTGTTTCTGCCTCTGATCACGACCAACTGCGCCATCCTCTTCGCCTGTCTCGAGATCATGAAACACCTGCAGGATCCCACCCGGCTCTGGGGCCTGCACGAGGCGCTCGCGCTCGCCATCGGCGGCGGGATCGGCTTCACCATCGCCATCTCGCTCATGGCGGGTATCCGCGAGGAACTCGATCTGGCCGACGTGCCCGCCGCGCTCAAAGGGGCGGGTATCGCGCTGATCGTGGCCGGTATCATGGCCATGGCGTTCATGGGCTTCACCGGTGTCGACCGGGGCGTGGAGCAGGCCCTGGCCGCTCTCATCGGAAGGTAGGGGGGATTCGAACGTGGTCACCACTGTCACACTGATTCTGGCCGCTGTGATCCTGGCTCTGCTGGCGGTCGGTATGGGCTGGGTTCTGGGCTGGGCCAACCGCGTTTTCCACGTCGAGGTCGATCCGAAGGTCGAGGCGATCCAGGCCGCCCTTCCCGGCGCCAACTGCGGGGGCTGCGGTTACGTGGGGTGCGGGGCCTATGCCGAGGCGGTGGCTTCGGGCGAAGAGCCCGAGGTAGACCTCTGCGGTCCGGGGGGAGCGGCCTGCGCGCAGAAGATCGCCGAGATCATCGGGGTTCAGATCACCGAGACCTGGCCCTACAAGGCGGTGGTGCACTGTGCCGCTCACTGGGACGATCGACTCGAGAAGATGGACTATACCGGCGAGATGACCTGCACGGCGGCCAACCTGGTGGCCGGCTACCAGGGCTGCACCTACGGCTGTCTCGGTCTGGGCGACTGCGAGCGGGCCTGCGACTACGACGCCATCCATGTCGTAGACGGCCTCTCGACCGTTGACTATGAAGCCTGCGTGGGCTGCAAGGCGTGTTCGCTGGCCTGCCCGCGCAACATCATCACCATGGTGCCCTTCAAGCGTTCCGAGATGCTGGTGGTGGCCTGTTCGAACCACGACATGGGCAAGGACGTCTCGAAGGTCTGCACCGTCGGCTGTCTCGGCTGTATGGCCTGCACCCGCGAATCCGATCTGATGCAGATGGACAACAACCTCTCCAGCATCTGCTACGACGATTACGAGACGTGCGAAGATTTCGACGCCATCACCTCGAAGTGTCGCAGGGCCAGCCTGGTCTGGGTCGGGGTGCCGAGCGAAGAGGATATCGAAGCCACCGCCGA
>CAZNUA010000018.1:62957-65195 GCA_964576115.1 uncultured Gemmatimonadota bacterium | reverse complement strand
CGGCTCCCTGGTTGTCCGGGGCGGATTCGATTTCCATCACCGAGAAGGGATGCAGGCGATAGTAGTGATATCGCCCCTGCAGCGAGTCACCACCCTTGCGATAGTAGTCGAGCCGCGCGGAACCGGTGACCAGGAACTCGACCGAAGACCTGTTTGTGTCGAAGAGTCCCTTCATCAGGTTGCGCCACTGGGCGTACTTGTGGACTTCATCGAAAACGATGCGCTTCTGTCCGGCCGGAATCCGTGCCGCCAGGATATCCTCACGGTCGGCCAGTGAGTCCCAGTTCAGGTATGCCGGCGACGATTCATTCTGGTCCCGGCCAAGCAGAGACAGAGCGAGTGTCGTTTTACCCACCTGGCGCGGACCGCCCACGAAGACCATCTTCTCGGCGAGATCCGCTTCGATACTCTCGGCGATGTAGCGCGGTTTCATGGCGGCGATCACCCCCGGATGTGTGCGTTGGTATAATCAGGTACACTCTAATAAACTAATGAGTGTTCTAGAGTACACCTTAATTTACTAATGTCACCCTCTTCTCAACACCAGGACCTGGTGGGATGCAATCATCATTCCTGCGCAGGTGACACTCAGGACGTTCCAGATAAATTCTGGATCCGGACCTTCCCTCCGGTTGTTCGGCTATTTCTTCTTCACTTTCACAATCTCGATCGACTCGATCCCGAGCTGGCGGGCGGCGAACTCGAGTTCACGGGCCTGGTCCAGGCGGTCTTCGGGAACGAGGATCTTCACATGCAGATCGGGGATGAGTTCGGCCAGGGCCCGCAGCTGCTCCACGGCCAGGTTCTCCTCAGCCGTTCCCCGGCTGAAGATGATCCGGCCCTCGTCGGTGATCGCGGCGGTGATCCCGTTGCCTTCGGTCAGGGCGCTGTACTCCAGAACTGCTTCCGCATCGGAACCGGCCCCGGGACCGGATGCGAACCACTGTCCCGGTACACTCCAACTCCCCGGAGAGAAGGCGAAGATGGAGCCCCCCTCCTCTTCCGGCCGGTACACCCAGTGACCGGGCAGGCCCTGGCCCGGAGAGAAGATCCACTGGAGTCCTTCTTCCCTGGCCGGAACGGCGAACTCATTGAAAAACGCCGGCAGGTTGAGGGAGTCACCACGGGCGACGAACGGGACACCCCGCCTGAAACTCCAGGTGGGATGAGAATGCGACCAGAAGAAGGGCGCCACACCCACGACCCCGCTTCCGACACGCAGGTTGTCGATTCCGAGTGCCTCCTTGAGAGCCTCGAAACGGTCGAGCCGGATCGAGACCGGATGCTCGGGATCTGAACCCAGCAGGAGAATCGTCCGCCACCTGTCCGCCCCGACCATTCCGGGAAGCCGGTCGGTCAGATCGTCGAACGCGAGTTGACCCTCGATCAGCGGCACGCTCACCGTTCCGTCGGGATGCAGGGTGATCACCAGCACCGTGTCGGGTACGGTCTGCCCGGCCGTCATGGCCATCGCCGGTGGGGCCAGGGTGAGCAGGCCCTGCACGTTGACGGTCGTCCCGAAGGGAGTCCAGAGAAAGGTCTGGACCAGCAGCAGGGCGACGATGGCGGCCGCCGCGGTGGCGAACCTGGCCGGCCACGGGCGGCCGGACCGGCGGGCGCTTCCGTTGGCGGGCAGGGCCTCAACCGGCACCGGCGAGAGTCCCGAAAGAGTGTCTTTGACCCGCCCGAGGACGTCATCGGGGACCGCTTCGTCGGGCCACGCCTCGAGCCACGTCGTGGTGGTTTCCAGGGCGGCGAGTTCACAGCGGCAGACCTCGCATTCCTCCAGGTGCCGACGGATCAGGGCCGAGGTTTCGGGGCCGGTTCTGCCTTTGAGATAGTCGAGGATCTCGTCTGCGGCGAGATGCTTCATCACAGATCACCTGCCTTGAGTATGGGCGTCCGCTCTCTCAGGCGCGCCAGGGCACTGCGCATCCGCGACTTGATCGTCCCCAGGGGGATGTCGAGCAGAGCGGCTATCCGGGGCATGGACAGATCGTGGTAGAAGGAGAGAACGACGACCTGTCGCTCGGTATCGGAGAGTGATTCGAGGGCAGCGCGAATCTCCTCGCAGCCGGGCGAGGCGGCCGAACCGTCAGTCGGTGTGGTGACTTTCTCGACCGTTCCGGCATATGACTCGATCCGGGTTCGCTCGCGCCGGCGGTGTTTGAGTTCGTCCAGCGAGGTGGTGGCGGCCAGGCGCAGAAGCCAGGTCCGGAACTCACCGCGCCCCGGATC
>CAZNUA010000018.1:0-62857 GCA_964576115.1 uncultured Gemmatimonadota bacterium | reverse complement strand
AGGTGGTGGCGGCCAGGCGCAGAAGCCAGGTCCGGAACTCACCGCGCCCCGGATCGTAGGAATTCAGCCGGAGCCAGGCCTTGACGAGAACATCCTGTAAGAGGTCCTCACGGTCGGCGCGGGCGGGCATGAACCGGTACAGGTAGTTCCAGACGGCGCCGGCGTGGCGGTCGACCAGGGCCGAAAAGGCCCCGGCGTCACCGGTACGGGCTCGATTCAGCAGTTCGACGTCTGACATCCGGATCTCCTCCGGTGCCGGGGATGTGCCCCCGGATCACTCATGACCATATACGACACCGGTCCCGCAGCGGATGAGGGTGGTCTGCTCCGCAAGGAACCGCAACGGGGGCATACTTTCCGTCACAGGCGGAATCTATTGATGGAACCGAAGGCCCGGTGTTCCTCGTAGAACAGATATTCCCGCGTCCCGGAACGCTCCCACCGGGATCAGTGTATCGCCGACAGACAAGGGACAAACAGGATGAGTCGCAGGAAGAACCGGAAATCCATTTTCCATTGGATCGGAATCGGGCTCGGTGCGGTTGGCGGCGTGCTGGTCCTGTTCGTCGGAATCGGGATCGCGTTCGCGCCCGATTACACCCGCAGGACGATCCCGGCCGGCTGGCCGGTGAACGTCACGACTTATCTCGCACTCGACTCCCGGACACAGATCTGGATCAGTGCCTGGCTGCCGGAGGACCTCGAATCGGGCCAGAGGATCCCGACGGTGATCGAGACCTCCCGATATCTCGAGGAATACGACCCCGGCTGGCTCTACCAGGTGCTGCAGACCTGGGGCCTGCAGGCCGACCTCAATCAGGGCCCGGCGGCGCGATTCACGACCAGGGGGTATGCCTTCGTCCGGATCCAGTCCCCCGGTTCCTGCCAGTCGAGCGGGCCGAGACCGGCGGAGTACCCGCCGAACGAGGTCGACGCCATTTCGGCCGGCTTCGACTGGATCGTCGATCAGCCGTGGTCGAACGGGCACGTCGGGGCCATGGGCGGTTCCTACTCGGGCACCACCGCCGAGGTCAGCTGCGCCACCGGGCATCCCGCCCTGCAGGCCGTCCACGTCGTCGCTCCCGATTTCGATCCTTATACGGTCATCCGGCCCGGAGGACTGGGCTCGGCGGAGTTCATCCACGCCTGGGCGCGGATGATCAAAGCCATGGACCTGGACGATATGGACAGCCTCTTCGCGCTCTCCGAGGGGGTGGAGGAACTCTCCTTGTTCCAGAAACTGTTCTACCGGTCGCTCATCCGGGGTCTTCGCCGACCGACGGAGGCCGGCGACCTCGCGATCTTCGAACAGGCCTTGCGAGACAGGCGGGAAAATACCGGGCTCTACGCCTATCTCGAGCAGATCGAGTACACGGATCAGACCATGCCCGGGTTCGCCTGTGCGGTGGAGGACGTCGCCCTGTACACCTACCGGGCCCGGATCGAAGCGGCGGGCGTCAACACCTACACCCGGGCCGGATGGCTCGACGCCGAGGTCGCCAAGGGCGTGCTGTCAAAGTATCTGACCTTCGCTTCACCCCAGAAAGTGGTAATCGGGCCGACCGGACATCAGCTGAGCAACATCGTGGATCTCTTCGGTGACCAGGGACGGGCGCCCGGTTTCGAGGAAGCGCCGTCCGACATCTGCGAGGACATGTTCACCTGGTTCGATCGCCACCTGAAAGCGGGCACGAATGAAAGCGAGCCCAGACGCATCCTCTACTTCACTTACGGCTTGAACGAGTGGACCGTGACGCCCACCTGGCCCCCCGCGGGGATCGCCGACCGGACCTGGTACTTCGCGCCGGACAACCTCCTGGCGAACGACAGCCCCGCGGGTCGGCAAGGGAACGACCGCTATGAGGTCGATTTCACCGCCACGACCGGCGACGAAAACCGCTGGATGGCCCAGATGGGAAATCAGGTGCACTACGGCGACCGCCGCGAGGAAGACGAAAAACTCCTGGTCTACACCTCGGCTCCGCTCCCGGCCGACCTGGAGATGACCGGCAGTCCGACGGTGCGCCTGTACGTTTCATCCGACTTCGAGGACGGCGCCTTCCATGTCTATCTGGAGGACGTCTCACCCGACGGGAGGGTGACCTATCTCACCGAGGGGATGCTCCGGGCCCGCCATCGGAAAGAGAAGGATCCAACGCAGGCCCCCTTCGTGCCGCTCGGGATCTACCACACTTTCAGGACCGGAGACGCGGCACCCCTGGTGCCGGGCGAGGTCACCGAGATCGGCCTCACCCTGCTGCCCTTCTCCACCGTGTTTCGGGCCGGGCACGCCATCCGCGTGGCGATCGCCGGGCACGACGAGTCGATGGCGCACCGCTGCCCCGAGCAGGGAATGCCGGCCATCACGGTCGAGAGGAACGCAGTCTATCCTTCGCGGCTCGTCCTGCCGGTGCGGGAGCGGACACGCTGAATCATCAGCCGACGGCAGGGACTGCGAACCGGACGGTTGCCTGCACTGTTGCAGAACTATACCCCCGGGACCTCGTTTGAGGGAGTACGCGCCCGGTCTCACTCCAAAAGGAGCACGATCATGACATCCCGTTTTCAGCACGAACGGCTCATCACCTCGATCGGGATGCTGATCCTCCTGACCGCCTGCAACGCCGCCCCGCAGAGTAACGGGCAGACCGGTGACTGGCAGGGCGAGACGACCACCGAGGGAACCACCCTGATCGTCCGGACCACCGGGGGTTCGGTCTGGAGCGGCGAGGGACGTCTGATCGAAGAAGCCGCCATCGGGACCGAAACCCGGGGCGAACACGACCTGCTCGGAGAAGTTGTCGGTATCGACGCCACCGCCGACCGGGTCTACATCTGCGATGCTTCCTATTACACCATCAAGGTGTACGACCGGGCCGGGAACCACGTCGGGAACATCGGCCGCCAGGGCCGCGGGCCGGGCGAACTGATCTGGCCGACCGATGTGGGGATCGATCCGGTCAAGGAGCTTCTGATCGTGCGCGAGGGGGTGGGCGGCATCCTGCACCGCTTCACCCTCGAGGGGGAGTACCTCGAGACCCTGCACCCCGGTCTGCAGGGAGGGTTGAGCGGATCGAACCTGCTGCTGCGCGTCACCCGTACCGGAGTGCCGATCGTAACGCAATTCACCTACCGTCCGGCACCCGAGACCGACCTGGGGTACGTGAACACCTATATTTTCTTCGCCCTCGATGCAACCGGCGCCATCATCGACACCCTGCGCCTGCCCGAATACGAACACGAGCACTTTATTCTGACCGCCGTGGCCGATGAGCAGGGGAACTACCGCCCCGAGCCGGTGCCCTTCGGTCCCCAGGAGGTCTGGAGCCTGACCTGGGAGGGCGCTCTCATCACCGGCTATGCAGCTGACTATCGCTTCGAGGTCCACTACCCTGACGGCCGGCGCACCGTCATCGAGCGCACCGCCGAGCCGGTCCGGGTGCTTGGAACCGAGAAGGCGTGGTACACGCGCCGGGTTCAGGCCATCATGCGGCACTTCCGGCCCGGCTGGGCCTGGAACGGGCCCCAGATCCCGGACACCAAACCGTGGTACGCCGCCGTCATCCCCGACCGCAGCGGTCGCCTCTGGGTACTTCGCACCGGCGAGGGCCGGCCGGTCGAGGGCTGGACCGAACCCGACGACTGGCGCGGGTGGGAACGCTCCCCGGCCTGGGCCGAGGACACCTGGTTCGAGGTCTTCGAGGAGGCAACCGGCCGCTACCTGGGGCGGGTGCCCGTGCCGGAAGGCTTTGCGTCGCAACCGGAGCCTGTCATCGAAGGCGACTCTTTCATCTGCCTGACCGTAGACGACGAGGGCCGGCCGATCGTGCGCCGCTATCGACTCCAGATCCCCCCGCCCGCCTGAACCCCCGGGGCAATCGCCGCCGGCCGCTTGAATCGCGGTTGGACCCTCCGGCCCGAAGGCGTACAATACGCCGAGCCCGCCCGGGCGGAGGAGGGTTGAGGACCATCGACGAGATCGGACGCATCATCGCTGGCGAGGGTCTGCGGATCGGCGCCATCAAGTTGAGTCCCGGGGATCCCTTTCAGTGGGCTTCGGGTTACCGCATGCCGATCTACAACGACAACCGTATGTTTCTCTTCCATCCCGGGATACGGAAGGTGATCGTGGCCGGCCTGGCCGATCTCATCGCCGGGGCCGGGGCCGATCCGGAGGTAGTCGCCGGCACAGCCACGGCCGGGATCCCCCACGGCGCTTCTCTGGCCGACCACCTCTCCCTGCCCTTCATCTACATCCGGGATAAACCGAAGGGGCACGGTCTGAAGAACCGCATCGAGGGGATCGATGCCGACCGCGATCTGGAAGGACGGCGGGTGGTGGTGATCGAGGACCTGGTTTCGACCGGGGGCAGTTCGGCCCGCGCGGTCGAGGCCGTGCGCGAGGCCAACGGGCGTGCCGATCACTGCTTCGCGATCTTCAGCTACGGTCTGGAGCGGGCCGCCGAAGCCTTTGGGGCCCTCGAGCCCCCCTGCACGGTCCGTTCTCTGCTGACTTTCGATGTTCTGCTCGCCACCGCCCGCGAGAGCGGCAGTTTTACCGACGACGAGCTCGCCCTGCTCGACGAGTGGCGCCGCGATCCCTTCGGCTGGGGCGAGAAGCACGGGTTTCCGAAAGTCGAGTGAGCGGTGGAAAGGAGCCGGAACGTGAGCCAGCTCTCAGCAGCCCGGGAAGCGGCCCGGGCGATGGTCTGTCTGCCCCTGGACGGCCTCGACAGCCTGGCCGATATCCGGGAGCGGCTGGAACTGCTCGGCTCTTTCGTCGGCATCTTCAAGATCGGCAAGGAATCGTATACCCGGTTCGGGCCGGCGGTGATCGATGAAGTCCATCGGTCCGGCAGCGGGGTTTTCCTCGACCTGAAATACCACGACATCCCCAATACGGTGCGCGGGGCGGCCCGGGCCGCGGCCGAACTCGGCGTCAGCCTGTTCAACGTACACGCCGCGGGGGGGCGGGCGATGATGGAAGCGGCCCGCGAGGGAGCCGAGAGCGCAGCCGGAGCCGGCCGTCGGCGCCCGAAGATCGTTGCCGTAACCGTGCTGACCAGCATCGACGAAGAGATCCTGAACACCGAATGCGGCGTGCCGGGCGATCTCGAGACCCAGGTCCTGCGGCTGGCACATCTGAGTGCTACCGCCGGTCTGGACGGGATCGTCTGTTCGGCTCTCGACCTGGAGACCCTGCGCCCCGAACTCGAACCCGGTTTCATGTACGTCACCCCGGGGATCCGGGGCACGACCACCCCGGCCGGGGAGGACCAGAAACGGGTCATGAGTCCGGGTCGGGCGGTTGCCGCCGGTTCGTCGCTGCTCGTGATCGGGCGGGCTATCACCGCCGCCGCCGATCAGCAAGCGGCGGCCGGTGAGGTCCTCGATGATATCGCCGAAGCCCTCGATCAACAGGGCGACTGAGAGGCAACCGGGAACCGGAGGACGGGAAAGGGAGGCAGGAGCGGTGTCATACACCTTGCTCGGGAAACAGGTGCGCGGACGGTTCGGCTTCCCCTCGGGAGTAATCGCCACCAACGACGACACCGCCCGGTGGATGCTCGAAAACATCCCTCAACTGGGTTTCTTCGTGGGCAAGAGCACGACAATCGAACCGCGCACGGGGTACGCCGAGGACATTCTCACTCAACCCGCTCCGACCGCTCTCTGGAACGCGGTCGGCTATGCCAATCCGGGCCTGGAACCGATGGTGGAGAGCTTCCGGGCTCTGCGGGCGAGCGCTCCGCCCGATGTCTTCCTGCTGGCCCAGATCGGGGAGAGCAGCGAGGCGGGTTTCGCGCAGGCCGCAGCGGCTTTCGAAGCGGCCGGAGATGTGGACGGGATCGAGATCAACGTCTCCTGCCCGCATGTCGAGAAGGGGGGCATTCTGATCGGCTCCGATCCCGAGTGCGTGGCCGGGATCGTGGCGGCGGTCCGGCGGGTGTGCCCGCGGCCCCTGGTGGTCAAGCTCAATGCCGGTGTGGAGCGCCTCGAAGAGGTCGCCCGGGCCGCAGTCGAAGCCGGGGCCGACGCCCTGTCGGCCATCAATACCCTGGGAGGCCCGAATCCCGAGCTGACCAACGGTTTCGGAGGGCTCTCGGGGCCCCCGATTTTCCCCGTTACCCTCGACACCGTCCGCCGGCTCAGAGCGGTGACCGGGGTGCCCTTCATCGTCATGGGCGGCATCCGGGGCGCGGCCGACATCCGCCGGCTCGACGACATAGATCCGGGCTTCTTCTACGCTATCGGTTCGTCTCTGGGCGGCCTCGACTCGGCCGGGATCCGGGAATACTTCCAGCGGCTCGAAACCGACCTGGCCGAAGGGACCGACTCGGCCGCCGAACTGACCCTCGACCGCCCGCTGATGACTTACCGCCCCTTCACCGTAGCTGCGGTGACCGACTACGGCCCCAAGCTGCGCCGGATCCGTTTTTACGAGGATCTGGAGGCCGCAACGGGGCAGTTCGTCTTTCTCAAGCTCGGAACCGGACTGGCCCGGCCCTTTTCGGTCGCGGCCTGCGGCTCCGGGCTCGAACTGGTCGTGCGCCGGGTCGGACCGATGACCGAGAAGGTCTTCGAACTGGTCCCCAACAGCATCGTGCGTATCCGCGGCCCCTACGGCGGGGCCTTCGAGCTGCCGGCCGGGCGGGAGGTCGTCTTTGTGGGCGCGGGGTGCGGAATCGCCCCGGTCCATCACGCCGCCCGGTGTCACGAGGGCCCGAAACGGATCGTGGTGGGCGCCACGACTTCGGCCGAACTGGTCTACCTCGAGGAACTGCAGGCCCTCGGGCCGGTAGCGGTTTCCACCGACGACGGTAGCCGCGGCTTTGCGGGATTGGTGACCGAACTGCTCGCCGAGCATCTGGCCGATGATCCCCCCGCCGGCGCCCTCTTCTTTACCTGCGGTCCCGAAGTGGCCATGGCCGGGGTGGACGCGATCGCCCGACGCTACGCCGATCCGGAGCAGATCCACCACCTGGTGGAGCGGATGACGAGTTGCGGAATCGGGATCTGTGGAAAATGCTCGACCCCGTCGGGGGAGCGGGCCTGCGTAGACGGTCCGGTCTTCACCGCCGCCCGGTTTACACCGGGCACGTATACCCGCGACAAGACGGGAGCGAAGGTTGCGGGGGTGACTGCAGGACCGGGGAGCGAGTGCGAGCTCTGAGCCGCCGCGTCAGTCCAAGGGGGCGGGCAGGTCGAGCAGGGCCAGGAAGGGCGTGAGCATCCGTTCGGTCAGACCCCAGACAAAATGCTCTCCGAGCCGGTAGCCGGGGGCCCTCAGGTTGAACTCCCGAACGGTGATCTCTTCTTCCTGCAGGCTCTCCCGCAGCCGGCGCAGGGGCACCCAGAGAACCAGATCGACTTCATCGCGGGCGTGTGCCGGCGGGCGGACAGGAAGACCGAAGACGTAGGGCCGGACCAGGATGGGAGGCAGGTGTTCGTGCGCGGGGCTCAGGTCGTCCAGCTCGCCGAGCAGGTCGGCGTCCGAGAGAGCTACCCCGGTCTCTTCGCGGGTCTCGCGGATGGCGGTTTCGAGCAGGTCGGCATCTTCGGGTTCCCTGCGGCCGCCGGGCATGGCCATCTGACCCGACCAGGGATCGCCTTCGCGCTCGCTACGCTTGATCAGCAGGATCTCCAATCCCTCTTCCCCTTCGACCAGCACAGCAGCCACGGCGGCCGGGATCCGGCCGTCCATCTCGGCCCGCCGGGGCCGGCGGGCGGCCAGACGTCGGCGTATGTCGGTGAAGTCGCTGCTCATCGGGTTTGCTCCTGACCGGCCCAATATGCAGATCGGATGCCGGCCGGGACTACCCTCTTCTGCCCGTGAGCCGGGCAGATGGCGGGCTCGACGACCACAGGCGGTACGAGGAGGATACCGGCCGCAATCGGCGGCAGGAGACGGGAATCAGCGAACGGTGTCGGCGAGCGCCGCCAGGTAGGGACCCAGAATCGTTTCGTCGGGAGGAGCCACCGGTACCAGCCGGGCCGCGACAGCCAGCCGGGCGTTCTCCTCGTGCCGCAGCCGATCCCGAACCGCCGGCAGGACGCGGGTGGAGAGCAGGGAAAAAACCGGCGGGCGCGGTGTGCCCCGCGGCCGGTTCGTGAGCGAGGTCGTCATGACCACGACCAGATCGAGCCCGGGCACGAGCACAATATACTGCCCGCCGTACCCGCTGGCGTAGTGGACGTCGTAGCCCCAGATCCGACGGTACCACCAGAGGTAACCGTATCCGGAACGACCGGGCCGTCCGACGGTCGGCGCGAGCGAAGCGCTGACCCATTCCGGACTCAGGAGCTGCTTTCCCCGATATGAGCCGCCGTCGAGATACAGTCGCCCGAAGGAAAGCATCTCCCGGGGGGTGAAGTGCATGTTGTTTCCCCCCAGGTAGTAGCCCTGCGGGTCGCGATCCCAGGCCGGCATCGCAATCCCCATCGGTTCGAAGAGGTGGCGGCGGCCGAAGGCCAGGGTACTCATTCCCGTTGCCCGGGTCAGGATCACCGAGAGCAGGTGGGTGTTACCGGTCGAATAGACCATCCGCCGGCCCGGCTCGTTCAGCAGGGGCCTGTCCAGAGCGTACCGAACCCAGTTCCGGCTGGCGATCCAGGCATCGTAGTTGCCGAAGCTGGTTCCTTCGAGCCCGCTTGACATGGTCAGCAGATGGCCGATCGTGATCTCCCGTTTGCCCGGGTCGGTCTCGGCCGTGAAGTATTCGGGCAGGATGTCGGCTACCGTCTGTCCCAGGCTGTCGAGGTGCCCCTGTTCGAACGCCAGGCCGACGAGGGCGGAGAGAACGCTCTTGGATACCGATTTGACATTCACCCGGGTATGGGGCGTCACACCCGGGGCGTAGTGCTCGATGATGAGGGTGTCGCGCCACGAGACCAGCAGACTGGTCAGAGGAACCGCATCGGCCGCCCAGTCGTTGATCCGGGCATTCCAGACGCTGTCGGGCAAAGCCGGCGGCAGAGGCGCCGCCACGGATATCGGAGCCGGTTCATCGCGGCCCGAAGCCAGAACGATGGCCCCGAGCAGGAGCGACATCGCCAGCACCGGCGGCAGGCTCCTGAGGATCAGGCGCCGGCGCTTCTCCCGACGCACCTCGCGTCTGTCGCGGGGGATATCCATCTCACCCCTACATACCGTGTTGGAGGCATCCAGGTTGCGTTCTGTCTCCCGGACTCGATCCGAACCGACTTTACTTCTTCTTGATCACCGCCCGCCAGCCGGTCGGGTTGGTGATCGGCTTCAGGTTTGCGCTCCAGGCTTGAACCCGCTCGATGAGAAAGAAGAGGTCGGGATCGATGTCGCGGGCCGTTTGCAGA
Source organism: uncultured Gemmatimonadota bacterium (assembly GCA_964576115.1). Classification (GTDB taxonomy): domain Bacteria; phylum Blakebacterota; class Blakebacteria; order Blakebacterales; family Blakebacteraceae; genus CAYSYY01. Next base: position 53,524 of record CAZNUA010000018.1, on the reverse strand, counting down.
ACCCCGGCAATCTGGCGATGGGGGGTGGTCAGGTAGATCAGGTTTACCGGACCCTGCGGGCCTTCTCCGCTGAGTCGGGCCAGAACGACGCAGTGATCCCGCAAGGCGTTCATGATCTCCTGCGCCCGCTGAGTGGAGATGATCCTGACAGTGTACATTCCCGGCGAGAAGCGGCGTTCGAGGTAGATGCCGAGCGCGTTGCCGGCGGCGAAACCGCCGGCATAAAACAGTACCAGGAAGGGATGATGATCTATCTCGGCCACGACCTGGGAGATGGCAAGTACCCAGATGGCAACTTCGAAAAAGCCGAGCACGACAGATATCTTGATCCGCCCCAGAACGACCGAGATGGTCCGGAAGGTCCCGAGGGGAACATCGATCAGACGCAACAGGAAGATGACGAGGGCGACCGCCCAGACAGGCAGGGTCTGCAGGAATTCCATCCGGGAACCTCCAGAGTGCAAAAGATGCGGGGCATATTCCTGTCCGGGTAGTGTACGTCCCACCCCCGATGTCATCGTTCCGTCACGGCCTTTTCATACCGTTTGCTCCTCCTGGAACGGGTTGTTACATTCTTCCGGATTCCGGGAAAGCACCTTCAAGGGAGGGATACATGAAACGCGTTCTGGCTCTGGCCGCCGCCTTCGGCCTGGTCCTGATCTTCTCGAACGGCTGTGAGAAAAACGAGACGACCGGCCGGTACGAGATCGTCGGTTACTTCTCCTGGCCGACCTTCTTCATCTACAACACCGATGCCACCACCTCGACCGATGACTTCTGGAACCCCATCACCGGCGGTACCCCCGTCACCGACGCCACGGTGGTGGTTACCAACAACACCACCAGTGATGAAGTGACTCTGACCTACCACCCGCCGGGCGATTATCACCTGGTCGGGAGGTACATGCCGGAAAGTGAAAACTGGTCTCAAGACGCCGGGGATGAGATCTCGGTTTCGATCACGATCGGTGATCAGACCTATACCGGCGGCCCGACTGCGACTCCCGATGCCGTGGCCACGATTACGGCCCCGGCGGATGAATCGCAGGTCAGCCAGCCCTTCGATCTGACCTGGACCCTGGCTCACGAGACCGCCGCTGCGTCTCATGTCGTGGTCAGTGTCAGCAATTACAACCTCGATCCTTCTGTAATGGAATCGTGGCTGCTGCCGAGTACGACGACTTCACGCGAAATCAGCGGCTATCCGCCGGCGGAGCTCTACTACCTGCGGACTTTCGCGGTCAACCGGATGGCCATCACCGGTCACGGTCAGACCTATTACGCGTACATCGGGTCGACCGGATACAGCATGGCCTCGAGGGTCGAGATCATCTCGGGGGGGCGCTGATCAGCGGGCGATTTCGACCAGTCGGTAGGTAATCCGGGAACGATTGATCCAGATGCGCTGCGGCGTGCGGGTGGTGGACCGGCGATAGTACCGGGCCAGGTGGTCCGGATGCTCGTAGTAGATGAGTCCCAGACCGATCGCCCAGCGGTAGATGATCGGTTCCCGGATACCGGCCTCGTGATACACCTCCACGACCTCGTACTCCTTACCAAAGATGGTCTCACGCTCTATCGAGGCGATCCGGAACAGGTCGGTAACGCCTGAACGCCAGATCACTTCGTACCGGTACTGCGAGGTCAGCAGGCGCCGGGCCGAGTGGAGCCTGCGGCTGAAGGCCTGGTACAGCCCCCGTTCGGTTTCGAAGAGAAAGCAGTCATCGCCGGTCAGGAACCGGATCCGCCAGACGGGAGTGGTGATGTCTCCGGGATCGGGGCAATCACCCTCCACGTCCGGCCGGCCCGCTTCGAGGACTCCACCGTCGGCGATATCGATCCGGACGATCTCGGGCGCACCTGGCGTACCGGTACTGTCGATGACGATCCGTTCGAAGATCCAGGCCCCCCGCCCCCGGTGGGTGATGGCCAGCGGGCCGGTCCGGGCCTCAGAACCGGCCGGCACCCTTCCGCGCGCCGCACAACCGGCGAGCAGGGCAATCATCAGGCCTGCAAGACAATACCGATACATGACGTAGATCCTCCGGTAACACAGACGATCCCGAACGGGATGTCTATATGCTTCTTTCACTCCCCGGTCTGCAGGACGAGCGAACCATCCAGAAGTTCACAGGCTACGATCTCGAGAGGCTGGATGAAGTTGAAACCCCGATCGTCGACAACCTCTCCGGTGCCGATATCGTAGCGGATGCCGTGGTGTGGACAGCGCCAGATCCGCCCCTGAAGTCGCCCGCCGTCCATCCGTTGGGGTATGTGGCCGCAACGATTCCGGAAAGCATAGGGGCGTCCCTCAACGACGGCGACGATCCAGCTCCGTTCAGCCTCCGCCAGAATGCGGTATTCCCCCTCGGGAGGCAAATCGCCGGGAGCGAAGATTGTCACTTCTGATTCAGTTGCCATACACGTCGGATTCCCCTGAAGAGAACGTGCCTATTCTGACGTATATCAGAGGAACCTGACCCGTGAGAAGGTCGGAATCCGCCACCCGCGGCCCGGAGTGTCTTGCATGCACGCAGTCGAGATCGAAGGAGTGACGAAAACCTTCGGTAAAGTGACCGCCGTCGAGGACCTGACCCTCGCTGTTCCGGAGGGAACGGTCTACGGCTTCATCGGACCGAACGGCTCGGGGAAGACCACCACTCTGCGAATGATCATGAACATCTTCTACCCTGACCGGGGGCGGATACGTGTTTTCGGCTCCGAGCGCACCGGTGCGGCCACCGACCGGATCGGCTATATGCCCGAGGAGCGCGGTCTGTACAAGCGCATGAAGGTGCGCGAACTGCTCTGCTTTTACGGGGATCTGAAAGGCGGCCGGAATGTACCGCAGGCAGCCGACAGCTGGCTGGAGCGACTCGACCTGACCGACTGGGCCAACCGCAAGGTGGAGGAGTTGAGCAAGGGGATGAGCCAGAAAGTGCAGTTCATCTCCACCGTCGTGGCCGCCCCCGATCTCATCATCCTCGATGAGCCTTTCACCGGTCTGGATCCGGTCAATACCGACGTGATCCGCGAGGCGATCCTGGAGATGCGCCGGCAGGGTGCGACGGTCATTTTCAGCACCCACGACATGGAAACGGCCGAACGGATGTGCGATTTCATCTTCATGATCTTTCGGGGTCAGAAGGTGCTCGACGGCTCCCTGGAATCGATCCAGAACACCTACGGCCACGATACCATCCGCCTGCGCCTCGGTGACGGGCAGGGAGCACTCGACAATCTGCCGGGGGTGGAAAAGGTGATCGACTACGGCCGCGAGCAGGAGCTGAAGCTGAGCCGGGAGGCTGATCCACAGGCCCTGCTCGAACAGATCGTGAGCCGGGCCCGGGTCGAGCTCTTCGAGATCATGAGCCCGTCTCTGCACGACATCTTCGTCAGGATTGCCGGCCCCGAAGCGGGAGAGGAGGCGGATGATGAGTAAGATGCTCAAGGTCACCCGCCGTGAATACCTCGCCACCGTCCGCACCAAGGGTTTCATCATCGGCCTGCTCGTCGCGCCGGTCTTTATGGGCGGCAGCGGGATCGTGTTCGCCCTGATGGAAGGCCGGGTGGATACCGCCGACAAGCAGTTCGCCGTCGTCGACCGCTCCGGCCTGATGGCCGAAGTCATCACTGCGGCAGCCGGGGAGCGCAATGCCGCCCTGCTCGCAGAAGCAAGCAACCGCCGTGTGCCCGCCTACCTGATCGAGATCGTGCCGCCCGACGAGGCCGATCCCGACGGCCAGCGGTTCGCGCTGTCCGAACGCGTGCGCGGTAACGAACTGCACGCCTTCATCGAGATCGGCCCGGGGGTGCTCCATCCCACCGGGAGCGAACGTGACCGGATCGGATATCATGCCCCGAACGCGGCCATCGACGAGAACCGGGGCTGGTTCAGTTCGGTGATCAACAACGAACTCAGGCGCCTGCGGCTGGTCGAGGCGGGAGTGAATACCGAGCAGGTCCCCGACCTCTTCGCCTGGATCGATGTGGCCGGCATGGGCCTGGTCTCGACCGACGAAGCCACCGGCGAGATCGGCCAGGCGGAGCAGGCCAGCGAGCTCGAGACGATCCTGGTGCCGATCGCCGTCATGTTGCTGATGTTCCTGATGATCATGATGGCGGCGGTACCGCAGCTGCAGGCGGTCATGGAAGAGAAGAGCAACCGCATCGCCGAGGTGATCCTCGGTTCGATCCGCCCCTTCGATTTCATGATGGGCAAGCTCCTGGGCGGGGTCGCGGTGGCCCTGACGGCCTGGACGGTTTATCTCACGGTCGCGGTCGTGGTTCTGCGCAATGTCCACCTGGAAAGGTTCATCCCCTGGAACATCCTGCCCTGGTTCCTGCTCTACGTCATCGTGGCGATCTTCATGTACGGCGCTCTGCTGGCCGCTCTGGGAGCGATGTGCAACGACCCCTCGGAAGCCCAGAACGTCACCTTCCCGGCCATGCTGCCCATCATGATCCCGTTGTTCTTCACGATGCCGATCCTGCAGGCTCCCAACGCCACCTTCGCCACACTCTTCTCGCTCATCCCCCCCTTCACCCCCACCCTGCTGCTGATGCGCATGGCCACCCCCGAAGGGGTTCCCGGCTGGCAGGTCTGGGCCGGCTTCGGCGGTTCGGTCCTCTTTACCCTGTTGCTGGTCTGGATCAGCGGCCGGGTCTTCCGGGGGGCGATCCTGATGCAGGGCACTCCGCCGAAACTGAAGAACTTCGTGCGCTGGGCGATCGGGGGCTGAGCCCGGCCCTCGCACCCTGAGACCGGACCGGATATACTCGAAATCCATAACCGGAGGATTTCGACGTCATGGACAATCCAATGATCTTCATCATCCTGATGATGGTCGTTTCGATCGGTATCACAGCGGCCATCCTGGTGGTGATTCTGAAGCGGAGGCAGTCGGCGGGAGGACTCTTTGCGGGCGGCGGGGAGGAGGAGGGGTTCCCCCGCAACGGCAGCGGCGAACACGACGGAGTCGCCTACTCCTACCACTACCACCCCGGTTCGAAGAACTCCCCTTCCTCCTACACCGTCAAGGTGGCTCATCCCTCGACGGTGACCTTCAAAGTGTCACGAGAGTCCGGTTTCGACCGCTTCGCCGAAAAGCTCGGCCTGAACGTGGAGCTCAAGACCGGCGACCCCGAGTTCGACGAGACCTTTTACATCACCAGCAGCGCCACCGAATACATGCGAACCGTGCTGGGTTCTTCGGCGACACGGCAGTTGATCCGCGAGATTCACGACCTCGGCTTCACCTCGATCGAGTTGAACCGGAAAGCGCTCAAGTCGGTCTGGACGCCCTTCCGGCACAAGCGGGACATGGATCGGGCTAGACTGCAGCAGGTCGCCGGGCTGCTCGTCAGACTGCACGCCAGCCTGCCCGAGGCCTTCATGATCACCAGCTCCGAATCGGGCTGGAAAGCCCGCCGGGTGGTCGCCTTCGCAATCCCGATCGCCGTCGACCTGCTCGGCGTCGCGGCCCTCGTGATCGGTCTGACAACCTATACCCCGCTCGATGGCTGGCCCCTGGCACTGAGCGGGCTCCTGCTCAGCATCCCCCTGTTCCTGCTCTTTCTCTACTTCGCCTTCTCCCTGCTCAAAGGCCGCTCCGCCTCGCACCGGGAGTTCTTTCTGGTTGCTCTGCTTGCCCTTTTCGGTTTTCCGCTGGCCGGCGCCGGCGTAAAGATCTGGACCAACGGCGCTCTCGATACCTCGCCCGCTATCGAACACGAGGTGAGAGTCGTGGACAGGTATATCAGCACCTCCGACGATGACGAGAGCTACCACGCCATCGTCCAGTCGTGGCGCGCGGGACAACAGACCGAGAAGATAACCGTGACCGAGAGTCTCTACCGCCGGCTCTCTCCGGGGAGCTCGATCATGACGATCTCGACCCGGAGCGGGAAATGGGGCTCGGAATGGCTGGAGGGGTATGCCCTGCGATGAAGGATCGACCGGGTTGATATGAAACGGCGAGGTTTCCTGCAGCTCTCAGCCGCCGGGATGATGGGTCTGGGGCTCGGCCGGCGGCACGGATCACCCGCCCCGGACCGAGCTGCCGGAGAACAGACCGTGACCACCTTCACCAACCCGATCATTCCCGGTTTCCATCCCGATCCGAGCATCTGCCGGGTCGGCGGGGAGTATTATCTGGCCACCAGCAGTTTCGAATATTTCCCCGGGGTGCCGCTCTACCACAGCCGCGACCTGGTGCACTGGCGCCCGATCGGCCACGCGCTGACCCGCCCGAGTCAGCTGCCGCTGGAGGGCATCAGGAGTTCGTACGGCATCTTCGCCCCCACCCTGCGCCATCACGCCGGACGATTCTGGCTGATCACCACCCTGGTGGGCGGGCGCGGGCACTTCTACGTCACCGCCGAGGATCCCGCCGGGGAGTGGTCGGAACCGGTTCCCGTCGCCGGCCCGCAGTTCGATCCCGACCTGTTCTGGGATACCGACGGCACCTGTTGGTTCACCCGCAACGACTGGGAGCGGGGGGGGATCGTCACCCGGCGGCTCGATCCCGGACGGGGCGAACTTCTGGGGCAGCCGCACCTGATCTTCACCGGTCTCGAGGACCCCTACGTCGAAGCCCCGCATCTGTACCAACGGGAGGGCTTCTACTACCTGCTGGCGGCCGAGGGGGGAACTCACCGGGGACACATGATCGTCATCGCCCGCAGTCGTTCGGTGACCGGCCCGTACGAAAGCTGCCCCCACAATCCGATCCTCACTCACCGCCACCGGGTCACCCACCCGATCCAGGCCGTCGGTCACGGTGACCTGCTCGAGGCCCATGACGGCTCCTGGTGGCTGGTGTGCCTCGGGATTCGCCAGGTCATGGGGATGATGGCCGGCTACCATCACCTGGGACGCGAGACCTTCCTGGCCCCGGTGACCTGGACCGCCGACGGCTGGCCGGTCATCAACGGCGGCGAGGCACTCGAGTTCGAGATGACGGCTCCGGACCTCGAACCCCATCCCTGGCCGGCGGCACCGGTCCGCGACGATTTCGACGGCGATCGGCCGGGTCCGGAATGGAATACGATCCGCAACCCGGTTCCGGGAGCGTATTCACGTACCACGCGGCCGGGATCTCTGACCCTGCGCTGCGAGCCGGTGACCCTCGACGACGGCGGCGCCCCGGCTTTCCTCGGCCGGCGGCAGGAGCATTTCGACTGTCGGGCCTCAACCCGCCTGAATTTCGAACCGGAGCGGGAGGGCGAAGAGGCCGGTCTGACCGTCTTCATGAACGAATCCCATCACTACGATCTGGCCGTGGTCCGGCACGACGGAAGGCGCCGCCTCATTCTGCGGCGCCGAATCGGTGATCTGCGGGCTGAAACGGTGGTCCGGGAACTCGAACCGGGAACGGTCCGACTGCAGGTCACCGCCGACCGGCAGTCCTACACCTTCAGTATCGGTTTCGGGGGTGGATCGTACACGACGGTCGGAACCGGCGAGTGCCGCTGGCTCTCTTCGGAAGTAGCCGGAGGATTCACCGGCGTCTACTTCGGTCTCTATGCCACCGGCGGTGGGCAGGAGAGTAGCAACACTGCCGCTTTCGACTGGTTCGATTACGAGACCTGACCGGCGAGCGCAACCGGCGGTTTCCGGAATTCAGCCCCTGAGGTGCTCACGGCTCTCTTCGAGCGCACCCAGGATGAGATCGTCGGTGAGCTGCAGCAGATCGAAAAGACGCTGATCGCGGACACGGTAGTAGATCGAGACGCCTTCCCGGCGCCAGGAGAGCAGGCCCGCCTCGCGCATCTTGATGAGATGCCGGCTGATGACCGACTGGTCTTCCGGCATGGCTGGATCGAGTTCGCAGGCGCATCGCTCCCCCTCGCGCAGCATATAGAGCAGCCGCAGGCGGGTGGACTGTCCCAGCAGGGCCAGAAGCCTGGCCTCGTGGGAGATCCGGACGGGATCGGGCGCGGAAGCTGACGCCCTCATCGGACCGCGGCTTCCTGTAGCCACCCGCGGATATCCTCGGGATGGGGCAGCCGACCGGAGCACACGATACGGTTCCCCACCACCAGGGCCGGGGTCTGTACCATCCCCCACTCGGCGATCGCCATCGGATCGCGCACGTGGTCGAGTTCGGCGGCCATGTCCAGCTCGGCCAGGACGGCGCGGACCATTTCTTCGAGCCGGTCGCAGTTGGCGCACCCCGGTCCGAGAATTTTCACCTGCAGTCCCATGCGTCTATCTCCCCTTCATTGCTCCGTGTGAGCGTCTTCCTTTTCCCGCGTTCAGCCCGGTCAGCCGCTCAGGAGTCCGTAGAACAAACCGGCCAGGGTGCTCATCACGATCACCAGCCCGACAAAGACGAGCGTCTTCTTCGTTCCCATGATACTGCGAATGACCAGCATGTTCGGCAGGCTCAGAGCCGGTCCGGCAAGCAGCAGCGCCAGAGCCGGCCCCTGCCCCATGCCCGCCCCCAGCAGGCCTTCGAGGATGGGCACTTCGGTCAGGGTCGCGAAGTACATGAACGTTCCCACGACCGAGGCGAACAGGTTGGCGGCCAGCGAGTTCCCGCCCACCAGTGAGCCGACCCACCGGGCCGGGATGAGTCCCTCGGAGCCCGGCTGTCCGAGCAGGAGTCCGGCGACAAGCACTCCGGCGAAGAGCAGAGGCAGGATCTGCCGGGCATATCCCCAGCTGGAGAGAAACCACTCCTGCGCCCTTCCCGGGGTGACCGTCAGGAGCCAGCTCAGGGCGATGATGCCGAGTGAAAAGGTAATCAGCGGTTCGCGAATCAGGACTGCCGCCAGGGCAACGGCACCGGCGGCCGGGACCAGCCGCCCCGGCCGAACCTCGAACCAGAGCATGAGCATGATCCCGAGAACGACGGCGAAAAAGCCGGTTACGATCCACTTCACGCTCCAGATCGTCTGCCAGAGACCGACCGGTTCATCCGGTTGTCCCCAGGTGGCGAAAACGAGAATCCCGATCATGGCTGCGAAATAGAGCACATTCTGTCCCAGCGAGCGCTCGGGTTTCATCTCGGGTTGATGCTGTTGCACTTCGGCCCGGGTCTCTTCCTCGCTTCGAAAGACAGCGTGCATCAGCAGGCCGATGACGATGCTGAACAGGACGGCTCCAACGGCCCGGGCCAGACCGAGACCGGCTCCGAGGACGCGGGCGGTCAGGATGATGGCCAGGATATTGATGGCCGGACCGGCATAGAGGAAAGCCGTGGCGGGTCCCAGGCCGGCCCCGCTCTTCCAGATACCGGCGAAGAGCGGCAAAATGGTGCAGGAGCAGACCGCCAGGATCGAACCGGACACCGAGGCCACACTGTAGGCCAGCGCCTTTTTCGCCCGGGCGCCCAGGTACTTCATGACCGCCCCCTGGGAGATGAAGCAGGAGATGCCGCCGGCGATGAAAAAAGCGGGGACCAGACAGAGGAGAACGTGCTCGCGAGCGTACCAGCGGGCCAACGCCAGGGCTTCGAGTACGGCCGAGCGGAAACGCACGCTCTCCAGCGGCAGGAAAAAGAACAGCAGAAAGACCGCTGTCAGAATCAGGATCGGACGGGCGAGTTCCCGCCAGTCGATCCTGGTTGTCGGGGCTGTGTCGTATGCCATGCTTTTCCCGGAACGTGTCCTCACCGGCATGATGACAGGATGTGGAATACCTGTACCTATTCATGCATTTATGCACAAAAATGCATATAATTATCGTACCGGTCAACCCCGATCGCCTTTCGCATCGGTCCATTGGTCATTCCTGAGGCACAAAGAGTCGATACGCAAGCGGGCCGCCACGGCTCAGAACCGGAGCGGCCCGCTGATACACCTGTCTTTTTCCCGCGCTGTTCAGAACAGCTGAGAAAGCGCGGGGGTTAAAGCCGGTCAGCGCCTGATGACGAGGTTTCCCGAAGCGGTCGAGATACGGATCTCGGGTCCACCGCTGCCCTGCTGAACGATCTTCTCCTCGTACACGTAATCGTAGCGCTCGAAAGTGCGTTCGGAAGTGTACTCGAAGGGACAGGTGAGACGGCCGCGATCCCGACGCTTGACCAGGATGAGGGTGAAGTTCCGTCCCCAATCGTCGATCGACAGGGTCACGTCACCCGACGCGCTCGAACCCTCCAGATCGTGCTGCACCATATCGTTGAGCGAGATATCGACATCCCCCGAGGCGGTCGAGAACTGGCTCGGTCCGGTCAGGACGCACTCCCGGATGTCCACATCACCGCTGGCCGAATCGAGTTCGAGGGCACCCCGCGAATTGTAGGCCCGGACCTCACCCGAAGCGGTGGAGAAGTCGCACCCCTCGCCGATGGTCACGTTTTCCAGAGTAATGTCACCGCTGGCGGTGTCGAAATCGACATCGTTGCCGACAGTCACGTCATCGAGGCTGATATCGCCGCTGGCGGTGTCGAAGGACGCACCGTCGGTCACGGTCATGTCGCTGAGATCGATGTCACCGCTGGCGGTATCGAACCGCGATCCCTCACCCAGCTGGACACCGCGCAGATCGATATCTCCACTGGCGGTCTCGAACCGGAAACCGGCGGCTACATCGGTGGCCTCGAGATCACCCGAAGCGGTATCGATCGTGATCCGGAGCCCGTCACCGCCGGCGGGAAGGTAGATGCGCCAGGCCACATGGCCGTGGGTGGTGCGGCCCCGCCAGTGCTCGGCGACACGGAGGGTGTTCCCGCTCTGGTCGACCTCGCCGCGGAAGTTTTCGCGGGGCATGACATTCTGTTCGAGCTCGACGTACCCCTGCCGGCCCTCGGCCTTGAAGATGGCAATATCACCCGAGGTGCCATCCACCTCGATGCGGTTCACCCCCGAGAAATCAAAACGTTCGACCTCCTGGGCCCCGGCCGTCGATGCCAGAATCAGCAGGGCCGCACAGGCCAGGAGCGTCGTTCGGATACTCTTCATGGTCACCTCCCCTGCCCGGTCGTGGACCGGGACACTGCACCCGTTCGTGACAGGGGGGATGAAGGCGGGGTCACTGCCGGGTGCGATTGGTTCTCGACGTCAGAACTCTGTCAAACCTTCGATGCCGGAAAGCCGCCGAAGGTTGAAAGGGTACCGGGCTCTTTTTTTCCCACGGTCGAAGCGACGTGGAAGTTTCAGCTTTCTTCACTCTCCCCGCGGCGGGGGGCGGGAGCGGCGGTGACCCGGGCCGGATCGGGTCCGAAGTACCACCAGAAAGCATTTATGACCAGGGAGTGGTCGATCCTCCCCGTGGCGATGAGTTCGGGAACAGCGCCAAGGGGATGAATCTGGATCTCGATCTCCTCGCCCTCTTCGGGAGAGGGATCGGCGACCGGGCGGCAGTCTGAGATCAGATAGGTATAACAGCGGTTATCGAGAAAGGCCGGATTGGGAGTCACGCTGCCAAGCAGGTCCGGGGCCGAACCGGCGTAGCCGGTCTCCTCGAGCAGTTCGCGGGCCGCAGCCGCGGCGGGATCTTCTCCGGGATCGACCAGACCGCCGGGCACCTCGAGGGTGAACTCGCAGGTGCCGTGCCGGAACTGACGTATGAGGACGACCTCGCCCGCATCGGTCAGGGGCACGACGTTCACCCAGGGGGAGGACTCGACCCGTGTAATAGAAGACGTGTGACGCGTGAGAGAGGACCGGCCGCGCAGCCTCCGCACCCGGAAAATACCCAGGTCGGCTACGAGTTCATCCTCGTCATAGGTCCACGGCTGCAGTTCCATGATCGATCCTGTTCGGAGTTAGAGGTGACGGGATACGGCCCGGCACCGGAACCGGTACCGGCGCTTTCAGGCTTTTTCTCCAGGCGGGGGGCGATCGGGGTCGCCGTGGAGTTCGGCGTGATCCTCGATCGCCTCGAGGTGCGTGGTCACGTACGCCGCCGCCGGCAGAGCGTTCTCGAGAGCCCTTTCGATCTCGGTGGCGATCCGGTGAGCTTCCTCGACGCTCATCCCACCGGGGAAGAGCAGGTGCACTTCGACCCAGTGAGCATCGCCGATATTGCGGTGCCGCAGGTCGTGGTAGTGCAGGCCGCGCGCAACGGTTTCGCGACCCAGGACCTCGTTGAGCACCTCGTTGATACCGGGATCGGCCCGATCCATGAGACCGCCGACACTGCGGCGCAGAAGCCCGAAGCCGGAGACGATGATATTGATCGCCACGGCGATGGCGATCAGCGGATCAAAGGGCAGCCAGCCGGTCAGCATCGTGAGTACGAGCCCGCCGACCACACCCAGGCTCGTCCAGCAGTCGGTGAGGACGTGCCGGCCGTTGGCCTCGAGGATGAGGGATTGTCGCCGCCGGCCGAGCCGGATCAGATAGAGACCCAGACCGCCGTTGACGAGCCCGGCCAGCGCCGTCAGAACGATGCCCAGACCCAGGCGCTGAAGCTCGAGCCCCCCGAGCCAGCCGGTGACGGCTTCGTAGATGATGAACAGGGCGGCCAGCACGATGAGCCCGCCTTCGAATCCGGCCGAGAAGAAACCGATTTTGGCGTGACCGTAGAGATGGGTTTCGTCCGCCGGTTTGAGCGAGAGACGCAGGCTGTAGGCGGCAAAAGCCACCGCCGCCACGTGGACGACCGATTCCGCGGCATCGCTGAAGATCGCCGTCGAGCCGGTCAGGAGCCAGGCCCACACTTTCAGAACGAGCATGCCGATACCGATCGCCAGCGACAGGTTCATACCGAACCTGAGATGACGCTCATCGGCTCCCGCCAGGCTGGACTCGTGCATGCGTTTGACTCCGAAGGCTGCCGCCGGATCCAGGCTCATGACAGCCGACCCGGCTCCGGGGAACATGATGGCTCAGCGAACCGCCCGGCCGAAAGGCAGAAATCAAATCCCAGACTCAGGTGGCGGGAGAGCCCGATCGATATCAGATTAGGAGTCCGATGCCGGGGAACCGGTGCGTATTCCTGCCGTAGAAAGGGCGTGATGAGCGAGCAACCGGGAGAAAAGCCGCAAGCGTCGCCTGTGAAACCGGAGAAGGTCGATCCTCCCGGTTCTTCGCAGAAGCTGCTCGAGCTGGCAAAGTTCCTGCTGATCGTCATCCTCCTGACGACCGTGATCCGCATCTCCATTGCCGAAGCCTACAATGTCGAGATGTCGTCGATGGAGTACACCGTCCTGCCCGGCGATACCGTATTGGGGAATAAATTCATCTACGGTGCGCGCCTGCCTCTGATCGGTGTGCGCCTGCCGGCCCTGCGCGATCCCCGCCCCGGGGATATCATCGTGTTCAATTCCCCGATCGAAGAGCGAACCCGACTGGTCAAGCGGATCATTGCAGTTGAGGGACAGACGATCGAAATCCGTAACAAGCATGTCTTTGTGGATGGCGAGGAAGTACCCCTGCCCGAACAGGCCCGCCCGGTGAACGAGACCATCCTCCCTCCCCTGAGTTCACAACGGGACAACATGGGGCCGGTCACGGTACCGGCCGATCAACTTTTCGTCATGGGCGACAACCGTGACATTTCACTCGACAGCCGCGGCTGGGGCTTTCTGGATGAAGATCTCATCCTGGGCCGGGCGATGTTCGTGCTCTATTCCTGGGAGGCCGATCCCACTCGCCCCTTCTGGAGCCGGATCCGCTGGTCCCGGTTCGGTCACCCCGTCAGGTAACGAATGGATACCACCGGACGACGGGGGAGTCTGATCGCCGGACTGGCTTTCCCCCTGCTGATCGTCGGTCTGCTCGTCCTGGTCTTCGCCTTCCGGCACCAGATCTGGGATATCTTCTCCACCCCCGTAGCGGTGCGGACCTGGATCAGCGAATGGGGTCTGGCCGCCCCGCTCATCTTCCTGGGCGCCCAGATCGTCCAGGTGCTGGTTTTCGTCATTCCCGGCGAAACGGTGCAGATCGCGGGTGGGTACCTGTTCGGCTTCGGAGCCGGTCTGGCCCTGACGACCGGCGGTATTGCGATCGGTTCGGCGTTGAATTTCTATCTGGCGCGCGCTCTCGGCCCGGCTTTCGTCCATCGTTTTTTCCCCCCCGACCGGGTCGCGCGCCTGGAACAGATCAGCTGTAGCTCGAAAGCTCAGATCGGGTTTTTCCTGCTCTTCGTCATCCCCGGCATACCAAAGGATATCCTCTGTTATGTGGCCGGTCTCTCACCGATGCGGTTCGGCTGGTTCCTGGCCGTGTCGATGGTGGGACGGCTGCCAGGCATCGCCGGTTCGACCCTGATGGGCAGCGCCGCGGCCGGGCAGCGGTGGGTACTGGCTGTCAGCCTGCTGGTGCTGGCGACAGCGCTCTTTGTCCTCGGCTATGTCTATCGGGACCGCCTGCAGGACTGGATTGAATCGCACGCCGCCCCACCCCACGAGTAGTGCTGACACCGGGCCTCCGGATCTCCGACAGATCTTCCTCAGGAACCAGGTGCGGAACGGTACTCCACCCGCCACTCCACTTCAGCGGCTACGTCACTCTCGAGCACGATCCGGCGCACGCGGGCGCCCTCACCGACGGCCTCGGTCCGGTTTTGCATCACCCGCGCTCCGCTGCAGGTAACCTCGGCCCCGCTCCACCCGACCGGTTCGAAGAGAGTCAGGGTGTACCGGTCCCCCCCCACCAGCAGGCTGCGGCCCGTGAGCATGCCGCCGGAGAAGCGGACATCGGAGAGTTCGAGCCCCCCGGAGGAGATATGCCGGCTGGTCGAGAGGATCTGCGGCCGGTCCAGAGCGGGCCGAATGACGAAGAGCTGGCAACCGAAGCGGGGCTCGATCGGGCCCGGGGGAAATTCCCCGAGGAAACGGCCGAGATAACGACCCGACCAGAACTCGGTGACATGGCAGGCAGTCTCGCTGTCCAGACCGAGTTCGGCGAAGGAGATCGATTCGTCGGCACCCCCCATCCGGCCCAGGCAGAGCCAGTGACCGAAATCACGGGTGACCTCGAGGCTGAAGAGATCGCAGCGCGGAATCAGGTTGGCGTCGAAGATGCGGTGGCCGTCGCCGCTGACTTCGGTCTCGACCGCCTCGAGATACATCGAGCGGCTCGGATCGACGTCGTAGATCTGCCCGGGCCGGGTGAAGAGCACCGGGGCGGCCCGCCGGGCCGGTTCGACCAGATCGCTCTCATAGCGTTCGGGGCGGTCGGTGAGCATGAGCAGCGAGCCGGTCAGCGAGGTGACCAGGCACGAACGGTAGGCTTCTTCAGGGGTCAGCTCGACATGATCGGGATCGTTGCGCCAGATAACGTTGTTGAAGGAGTTGTACTGGGCCAGGCCGGCGTAACTGAAGCCGTCCCCGCCGATGCGACAGCCGTCGAGGATACCGATCAGCTCGGGCCGGATCCCCCAGCAGCCGAGCATGAAACTCTCTGGTCCGATCTCCTCCCGGATCGCCCGGGCAAAAGCACGAAAAACCTCGACCCGGTCGAGACCGCGTTCGGCGAAATGGCCGGGGAAGCTGTTGTACCCCTCGTAACGCAGGTGCCGGAGGGCATCGACCTTGAAGTAGCCCCACCCCATTTCCCTCAGGCCGCGGTAGATCGGCCGGACGATCTCCTCCAGCGTGGCCCGAACAGAGGCGTCCATGACGTAGCCGACCCACATGCCGCGGGCGGGCTCACCGGCGGGGGTGCGGACGAAGAGTTCCGGGTGGGTCTCGACCCAGGCCTGGTCGTGGAAGGAGGCATAGGTCCAGATCCCGGGTACCAGATCGCAACCGGCAATGGTCCGGGCCAGGTCTTCCAGGCCGGAGGGGAACTTCTCATTGGGTACGAGCCAACTCTCGGGCGGCCCCCCCGGTTCCTGCTGATACCCGTCATCCATCTGGAAGTAGTCGTAGCCGAAAGGCCCCAGCTCGCGCCCGAAGACCTCGGCCGCCCGTTGCAGTGTCTCCTCGTCGATGTCACGGAAGTACGCAAACCACGAGCACCACCCCGCCACCGAACCGGGCCAGACTTCGTACTCCCACGGCCGGAAGGCAGTCAATCCCCGATGCCGACCGTACCAGCGCGGCCGGAAGCGCAGGGTGACGTAGCTGCCCTCGGCCTCCAGACCGAAGCGGGTACCTTCGGCCCCGCTCTCTTCGGGCGTGATCACGACCGGAGTGGGGATGTCGACCGAGAGCACCCAGTCGGCGTTCCGGTCGTAGACGGCGCGGTTCAGCCGGCTCCGGCTCGGCCCCGAGACGTGCCGGACGATATCGAGTCCGGTGCGGCGACGGTCGACCTCGCAGGCAAACGCCGTCGATCCGGCGGCTATCTCGCCGCGGAGGTGGACCGGTGTGCGCAGATCGGCCGATTGCAGCCGCAGAGCCTGGGTCACGGCCTGCCCGGCATCAACGACCTCGCTCAGCGTGATCGGGACCCTGGAGGTGACCGTGGCGCAGAAGATGACCTGGCCGTCGTAGGTCAGGGTGAGCTGTCCGTCGGTGAACGCCACCCGGGCGGGAGCCACAGGGGGACCGCCGTCGTCGGGGCGTTGATCGGCAACACACCCGGTCAGAACCAGGGCAAGGACGACGGGTACGATCAGCGCCGGCGGTGAGGGGATCGGTCGGCTCATAAGATGAGGCCGGCGATCAGGTAGAGAACCACCGTTGCACCCCCCGCGGTCAGGGCATAGGGAAGTTGGGTACGGACGTGATCGATGTGATCGGTGGCCGAGGCCATTGAAGAGATGATGGTGGTGTCGGAGATCGGCGAGCAGTGATCGCCGAAGACCCCACCGCCGAGCACCGCCGCCAGCGCCAGACCGGGATGCAGTCCGATAACGTGCACCATCGGGATGGCGATCGGGATCATGATGGCGAAGGTGCCCCACGAGGTGCCGGTGGAGAAGGCGATGAAACCGGCGGCGATGAAGAGAACCGCCGGCAGGACGGCGGTGGGCAGAGCGGCGTCAGCCACCCGGGCCACGAAGGGACCGGTCCCCAGGGCGTCGCAGGCATCACCGATGGCAAAGGCAAGCATCATCAGGGCCGCCAGAGGGATCAGTCCGCCGACCCCTTTCATGATCAGGTCCACGATCTCCCGCATTGTCATCAGGCCCTGAATCCGGTAGGCGATACCGGCCACGAGGATGGCCGCGATCACCGACCAGAGAACGGAGACCGAACCGGAACCCTGCATCAGGTTCCCCCGCCCGGTGACAAGCAGCACGACCGGCATGGTTATGACCATGACCGTGACGGGCAGGACCATGTTCACGGCCCGTTGCGGGATCTCCGGTTTGGCTTCCATGGCCACGACCTCGTCCGACACCAGCGGCTCGGCTCCATCGCGCAGCAGCTTGCCTTCCTCGCGTACCCGCCGTTCGGCTTCGATCATGGGCCCGAAATCCCGGTTGGTCAGGATTACTCCCAGGACCAGGGCCAGCGCCAGAAAGGCATAGAAGTTGAGGGGGATCGAAGCGATGAACATCCGCACCGGATCGTCGACACCCTGGGTGGCCAGCAAGCCGAGCACGAAGGCCCCCCAGGCGTTGAGGGGGATGATGATGCACTTCGGGGCCGAGGTCGAATCGAGGATGTAGCTCAACTTCTCGCGGCTGATCTTCAGGCGGTCGAAGATCGGTCGGGAGACCGCGCCCGAAACCAGCACGCAGATACTCGATTCGATGAAGATGACAAGCCCGAGGAACCAGGCCAGCAGACCCGCCGATCGGCGGGTATTGACCAGGCCGCGGCCTACCACCCAGTTCACAAAACCCTGCATGCCCCCCGAACGCTGGGTCAGGGTGATCACGGCTCCGATCAGGGCACTGAAGAGGATCACCCGGGTGTTATCGGGATCGGCGAAGACCTCGATCAGGCCGTCCACGGTCGTCACGGCTCCGCCGAGCGGGTTACCGCCGGCGATGATCGTCCAGGCCAGCCAGATGCCGACCAGGAGCGATATATAGACCTGCTTGGTACGTACGGCCAGAACGATGGCCAGAAGAGGGGGGAGAACCGAGAGCCAGCCGTAGGTATCCATGATGTGTGAGGACATCCTCCCCGTCGGGAGTGAGCGGACGGGCTCTATATATCACCCCGCGAGCGGGGAGTCAATCAGGCGGCCGGTTCTTCGACCAGCAGCGCCCCGCGCGGTCGGAGGCGGGCCCGGCGCACGAGGGCCAGACCGCCGAGGATCACGACCCCGCCGAGGACGATCCGCCAGGTGATCGCCTCGTTCAGGATCAGGGTCCCGAGCAGAACGGCGATGACGGGATTGATGTAGGTATAGGTACCCGCCCGGGCCGGAGCCATGTGGGTGACGAGGTAGAGATAGGCGGAATAGGCAATCACGCTTCCGAACAGGGTCAGATAGGCCAGGGCAACCCAGGCCCGGCCCGGGGCCGCCGGGATCGAGCCCCCGCGCAGCACCAGATCGACCAGAAGCAGGAAGATCCCTCCCGCCAGGGAATGGATCGCGCTCGAGAGAAGCGGGCTGACCGCCGTCAGCTTGCGTTTGGCCAGCACACTGCCCCCCGACCAGGCGTTGCTGCCCGCCAGAATGACCCCCACCGCGACATAAGGAACGGCCCCGTCCATGTGGGCCCAGCCCGGATCGACCAGGATGGCCACCCCGGCCAGTCCGATCAGCAGTCCGATCACGATCCGCGGGGTGAGGCGCTCGCCTCGAGGGCCAAGCGAACCGTAGAGCGCCATGAGGATGGGGCTGACACAGGCCAGCAGGGCGGCCAGGCCCGACTCCAGGTGCTGCTCGGCCCAGAACATCCCCCCCAGGGCAAAGCCGAGGATGAGTACCCCGGTGAGGACGAGCCAACCCCATGCCGACGCCTCGCGGGGCAGGCGGCGCCCTGAAGCGAGAGCGATCGCGAGCAGGATCACCCCGGCAGTGACGAGCCGCACGCCGGCCATCCAGAAGGGGGGCATCTCGACTACCCCGACCCGGATTGCCAGATAGGTGGAGCCCCAGACAACGGAAACGACCGCATACGCGATCCAGACCCTGATGCCGTAACGTTCTTCGGTCATGTCGGGTTCCCGGTCCAGACCGAGAGGAAGGAACGAGGTCACCGAGAGGGGGCCGGGCCGGAGTGCACGGCAGTCCGCTAAGCGGTCGCCGCGCCGGTCAGAAGCGCCAGAGGTAGCTGGCCTTGAAGAAAATGCCCCGCCGCAGTTCGGTCAGACTCCCCCGGCCGGCCACGTATTGACCGGCGTTCCAAACACCCCGATCGTAGATCGAACCATAGCCCAGGTGCATGACAGTGCCGGGGATGAGTGTGAATGAGGCCAGGAAAT
This sequence comes from uncultured Gemmatimonadota bacterium, assembly GCA_964576115.1. Lineage (GTDB taxonomy): Bacteria > Blakebacterota > Blakebacteria > Blakebacterales > Blakebacteraceae > CAYSYY01. The sequence continues at coordinate 34,352 of CAZNUA010000018.1, read as the reverse complement.
CGGTCAGCAGGCGCCGCTGGCTGCTGTCGTACTGGGCCAGACCACGCACGAAGAAATAGCGGTTGAACTGATAGGTCGTCCGGCTCACGACGATGTTCACCTCATAGACCCGGGCACCGCTGTCGGCCCGCCGGAAGTGTTCGTGGTAGACGAACAGACCCTGACTGAAGCGGGCATTCGGCTGGAGGTTGCACTCGAGGCCGGCCGAGCGGCTCTTGCCGGCGTAGGCGGGATCGGACCAGTAGTAGATCCCGTCGGAGAGGGCCACGTGCCCGCCGAAACCGAGCCAGCGCCACAGCTGCACTCCACCGTTGAGGGCCAGGCTCACCTGGTCGAAAAAGCGGTCCTGCCACCACTCGCGCGAATAACCGTATTCCAGGCGCAGATTGCCCTGCCGGGTCATGAAGGTAGACAGGGCCAGACTGTAGTACTCGTCGCTTCTGTCGGTAACATGATCACGGGTGCGGGAGAGGACCAGTTCGGGACTCCAGCGGTGCAGCCAGCCGAGCCGCTCGTTTTCGGGATAGAAATTGGGGCTGAGCCAGATCCAGCCGTTGTCGACGCCGGTGCGGTTCAGGAAGGCCGAATCCATCGCGAAGGTGCGGTCGTAGTGCTCAAACGCCGCCGCGGCTCCGAAACCACGGGTGGCGTAATTATAGGTGGCCTGGACCGAGGTGCCGTGGGCTGCCGCTCCCCCAACGTCGGTCGTAGAACTGCCCAGCACGCCGAGGCTGGCCGTCGTGCGCTCCCCGAACCAGAGCCGGGTGTCGGCCCCTACAACGGCGTTCTCGTGCCCCGCGAAGGTGCGCCCGGAATAGAGCAGGCCCACGTAGGAGTCTCGACCCAGGCTGTATTTGCCCCGTCCGATCAGGAACTGCGCCTGCTTCCCCAGGTTCGGATTCTCGGCTCCTTCCCAGGCATACCCGGGCCACTCATCGCCGGCGCCAAGCAGACCGAAGGAGGCCTGGCCGACGGTGCCGGTCAGTTTGCCGCCCCAGAGGGGGTCGACGATATTCCGCGTATGCAGCACGGTGCCCATGTAGCCGTGCCCGATCAGAGCGAAATCGAAGATGTCGACCCCCTCCATGAAAAAGGGCCGTTTTTCTTCATAGAACACGTCGTAGCGCCGGTTCACCTCGGCCTGGAAGGCATCGCTTTCGACCTGGCTGAAGTCGGGATTCCAGGTGGCCTCGGCAGTAACCGCTGACGTGAGACCGTATTTCATACTGATCCCGAGGTCACGCGAGATATCCCGGTCGGCCCAGGCCGACGTGCTCTGCCGCTCGCGATTCGACCCCCAGGTCACGCTGGGCAGGAATTCGAGCAGGAGGGGGGCGCGGAGCTCTTCGAACAGAAGCGGGGCGTGGGAGGCGAAGACGCTCGTGCCGGCCGGGAGTTCGGGCCACGAACCGCTCACCCCGAGACGGCTGATGCGGCGCCAGAAGAGGATCCCCATCCGCACCTCCCGGCCGCTGCGGAAGCGGATACTGCGCAGGGGCACCTTCATCTCCACCTCGTACCCCTCAGCGGTCACCCGTCCGGCACTCTCCCAGACGAAGTCGGGGGCCAGGTCCTCGCCGCTCACGGCCGAGGTGAGAATATCGCCCTGGATCCCGCTCGGATTGACGAAGAGATCGTACGAGGTCTGCCGGGTTCCCAGAGCGTCGAGCGAGATCCCCACCCAGTCATCCGCAAAAATATTATCCCGTTGGGTGATGGTGGTCCTGATACGGTCCGCTTCGCTGTCGTGACAGCGGAAGGCGAAATAGAGGTTCTCGTCGTCGCAGGCGACCCAGACCTCGGTGTGCTGCGGCAGGATGTCGCCACGGGTGGGGTTATAAGTGATGAAGGGTTCTGAAATCGGTTCGTTCCGCCAGAGGGCATCGTCGAGAGCGCCGTCGATCACCGGTGCGACCTCGGCCCGCAGAGGCCGGATATCTGCCCGGGGATCCCGGGTATCCGGATCGGACGATCGAACATTGCCGGCCGCGACTGACCCAGAGCACAGGTTGAGCAGGACAGCACAGAGCAGGGCTGAAAGAACGCGCACCAGAACCTCCCGGGAAGGCCAGGTTGAAGATTATCGGCACCGGTTGTTGTCCCACAATACTTCCGGGGGCGCCAAAAGGTTCACCTGCCCGGTATGCAAATGCGGCCTGTGCATTCGAACTGAAACTTGACGGGGGAACTGACGTATATACTTTGGAAAGCAAAGTACATGGAAAATCAATGTGGTTTGGAAATTCCACCCCTCAGACCCGGGTGGTACAGAGACCACCGGCACACAGAAATGGGACCTGACGATCATGGTGAACATCTTTTCAGTTTCAGACATCGAGAAGAAGGCCTTCCGGGCAACCTTTCAGGACGGCATCTGGGACATCTACCTCGGAGCCGTGCTCTTTCTGCTCGGCGGAGGTGCCATCCTCGAGGAACTCGGCATCAGCGGCATGCGCGATTCGATAGTCGGTCTGATCATCGTGGCAGTCGTTCTGATAGCCGGTTTCCTGATGGCCAAACGTTTCATCACCGTCCCCCGCCTGGGGCGCGTGAAATTCGGCGCAGAACGGAAAAAGAAGATCAGAAAAACCCGACTTGTCCTGGCCGCCTCGGTCCTGCTCGGCCTGATACTCTTCGTCTTCGCACTGCTCACTCAGGGCAGTGGTTCACCGTTCGCCGCCCTGCTCCCTCTCGTCATCTTCAGTATCAACTGCCTGGTCGTTTTCAGCCTGGGCGCGTACTACCTCGACTGGGACCGTGCCTATCTCTATGCCTGGTTCTTCGCCCTCTCGATGCCGCTGGCGGTCCTGCTGCGCGAGCATACCGCTCATGCCTTTACGATCGTTTTCGGGTTCTTCGGCGGGGTCATGATTCTAATCGGGACGGTGTTGCTGGTGCGGTTCCTGCGCGCTTATCCCCGACCGGCGATCCACAACCGGGAAAACGGGGTATGACCCGCAACGGGAACGGCTCCGGGGAGGAGCACAATCCGGGCCCAACTTCGACCGAAGCGCCCGGGCGTCACCCCCTGGCCGATCTGGACAGGATCGTGCACTCCCCGGCCCGGCTCATGATCGTCACAACCCTCTACACGCTGGAGAGTGCCGACTTCATCTTCCTGATGAATCTGACCGACCTGACCTGGGGAAATCTCTCCAGTCACCTGAGCGTGCTCGAAGAGGCCGGGTACGTGGAAATCGAGAAGACCTTCGTCGGCAAGCGCGCCACGACCATGATTTCCCTGACCCGATCCGGGCGAGAGGCTTTTCGCCACTACCGCGAACAGCTGCAGGAGGTATTCGACCAGCTCCCCGAATGAGCCCTTCCTCGGGTGGCCGGCTCGATTCACGAGCGACGACCGATTCCCCCCCGGGGCGCCCGCACGTCAGTAGCGGTCAAACCGCGTGCGGGCGCCCTACCATGCGGCAGGGAAGCCGATCCGGACAAAGATCGAGCGGGTTGCCAACCGCACGCCGATTCCGGCAATGAAATCATCGCCGCGCCAGGCCAGAGACGCCTCGAGATCGAGCATAAACCGGGTGCGGGCTCGATCACGGACGTAGAAATCGCGCCCGCTGTACATACCGTCCTCGTCGCAGTAGAGCCGGAAGCGGCGCCCCCAGCACAGGCCGGCACCGAGCGAGGCCACCAGGTCTGTGTACCCCAGATAACGCGAGATTCCGGCATGTACTCCGATCAGACGCTCGCGGGAATAGCCCAGGAATTCGGCCCCCATGACACCTTCGGCGGTAGCGGAATGAAAATCGACCTTGGAGGCGTCGAGTTTACCCACCGGTATGATGAAGCCGTAGAACTCACCCTGGCCGGCCCAGCTGGTAAAGGTGACGCCGGCATGACCCGAGAAATCGTATTCGCCGGCGATATCGGGTTGAGCCCGGACCGGGGCAGTGAGCACGGACAGAGCGAGCAGGGTGCAGATTATCACCATCCCGCTGTCCGCTTTCAGCAGGTTCATAACGGTACCCCTTAACCGATCCCCCTCCCCGGAGATGACGCTGGATGATGATGAGCGGTTTACGTCATCCGCTGCAACTCCGGATCGGGACCTGCGTATATATGATCGATACATATGGGAGCCATAAACGAGGAGATTCCCGTGGGAGGAGAAGCACTCAAGAAGGGCAGCGCCGAACTGTTGATCCTGACCATGCTGCAGGAGGAATCGCGCCACGGGTACGAGATCGGGAAGCTGATCGAACTGCGCAGCGAGGGCCGCATCCAGTTCCATATCTCGTCCCTGTATCCGATTCTGGTGCGCATGCAGCAACGCGGGTGGATCAGCGGCCGCTGGGTCGAAAAGCCCGGCCAGCGCCGCCGGCGCTATTACCACCTCACTCCCCGGGGCGAGCAGGCCCTGGTCGAGCAGCGCCGGGAGTGGGCCGAGTTCAGCCTGGCGGTCAACGACGTCATCGGATTCGACCATGCCTGACTGGACCGAACTCATCAGACGGAACCTGCCGCTCGAGGCCCTCACACACGACCGGCGTGAAGAGATCACCGCCGAGATCGCCAACCAGCTCGAAGAGAGCTGGATCGAGGCCCGCGCCCGTGGACTCACCGAAGCCGAGGCCGAGCGAGAGGCCCTGACCCGCCTGGGGGAGTGGAACGACCTCGCGGAGCATCTCGACATACTCGAGCACGGACAACGGGAAAAACTAGCCGGGCAGTGGTTCGACGCCGGAGAAACCGTCCTGAAGAGACGGGGTGGTGTCGCCGCGGCCCTGGCCGACCTGGGCCGCGATATCGGCTACAGCCTGCGCTCTTTCCGGCGCTCTCCCGGCTTCGTCTTCGTGGCGGTGGTCTCGCTGGCACTGGGGATCGGGGTCAACTCGGCCATCTTCAGTCTCTTCGAATCGATCTTCCTGCGCTCTCTGCCGGTCGAGGCTCCCGAGGAACTGATGGAGATCTACTGGTCGGGAGACGACTTCACCTATGGTCCCTTTTCCTATCCCGACTATCTCGATCTGCGCCGGCTCACCGAAGATGTCTTCAGCGATCTCATCACGTACGATATCTCGATCGGGGTGCACGAGTCCGATGGCCACAGCGAGTACGTCTTCGGGGAAGCGGTGACAGCCAACTACTTCTCGGCCTTCGGTATCGTTCCCGCTCTCGGCCGTTTCTTCATCGACGGGGCCGACGATGAGCCCGGAGCCGAACCGACGATCGTGCTGGGTCATCAGACCTGGCAGGAACGCTATGGCGGCGACCGGGACGTTCTCGGGCAATCATTTCGCCTGAACGGGGTGGAATACAGGATCGTCGGGGTGGCCCCTGCGCAATTCACCGGCATGCTCCCGATGACGTCGGAGATCTGGGTTCCGATCACCCACGACCCCATGATCGGGGGCGGTCTGGCCGACCTGATGAATCGGGAAACACAGTTCCTCTTCAGTGTCAAGGGACGGCGGCGCCCCGGCGTCGGGCAGGCCGAAGCCTCAGCGGTGATCCAGGCCGCCGAGGCTGCAATCCACGAACTGCATTCCGGTGACTATCATTTCACCGTCGTGGCCGTCGAGGATATCGGCGTCCACGGTCTGATCGACACCCCGGTGCGCCTGTTCCTGCAGTTCCTGATGGTCATGGTCGGCCTGGCCCTGCTGATCGCCTGTACCAACCTGGCCGGTATGCTTCTGGCCCGTGCCACCGCCCGACGGCGCGAGATCGCCGTCCGACTGGCTCTGGGATCGAGCCGGTGGCGCCTGGTGCGCCAGCTGCTGGCCGAAAGCCTCCTGCTGGCCCTGGCCGGCGGGGCGGCGGGTCTGGCGGTCGCCTGGGTTCTGCAGCGAGCCCTGATGACCTTCCAGCCTCCTCTGCCCATTCCGATCAACCTCGACCTGGGGCTAAATGCGGGTGTGGTTCTCTTCACCGGCGCAGTCGCCGTCGTAACCGGAATCGTCTTCGGACTGTTGCCGGCGGCCCAGTCGATCCGGACCGATCTGGTCGCCTCGCTCAAAAGCCGTGACAGTTTCCGGGGCGGACGGCAGCGTTTCCACCTGCGCCGGATCCTGGTCGTCGGTCAGGTGGCTGTGTCGACCCTGTTGCTGATCTGCACCGGTCTTTTTCTGCGCAGCCTGGCCAGCGCCGGCAGCACCGATCCCGGCTTCGCGACCACACAGGGTTTCACGGTCCTCTTCGAATCGGCCGTGAAGCACTCCGAACCCGAAACGATCCGGCGCTACTTTCACCAGATGCGGGAGCGCATCGCCGCCCTGCCGGGCGTCGAAGAAGCCGCTCTGATCACCTCCCTGCCGCTGGGAGCGGGGATCGCCAACTCGCACATCAGCGATGCCGATCGTGAAGAAGAGGACGGAGCGGCAGCCGAGGCCGATGTCGCCCGGATCGGCGTCAACTACTTCACGACCATGGGCATCCCCCTGCTGAGCGGACGGAGTTTCGAAGCCGGAGATACCGAGGGCGCCCGCCCGGTGGCCGTCATCAACGAGACCCTGGCCCGGCGGCTGTGGGCCGACGCTAATCCGATCGGCCGCCGGTTGCGGGTCGGCTTTACCGGCGAGACCGTCTGGGAAGTGGTCGGTGTGGCCCGCAACGGCAAGTACCGCACCCTGGGAGAAAGACCGCGCGGTTTCATCTACCTGCCCTTCGAGCAGAGTTTCTCGAGCCGCATGAGCATCGTGGCCCGCACCTCGGGCCCCCCGGCTCCCCTCCTGCCGCTGGTCTATGAAGAGGCCCGGGCCGTGGATCCCGACATCCCGGTCTTTGAAGCCAAAACTATCCACGAGCACCTCGAGATCATGCTCTTCGTCCCCCGTCTGCTGGCCACCCTGCTCGGCGGTCTCGGGCTGCTGGCGCTCCTGCTCGGCCTGATCGGGCTCTACGGGACCGTGTCTTTCGATGTCGCCCGGCGCATGCACGAGGTCGGGGTGAGGATCGCCCTGGGAGCCGAACACCGCGACGTACTGGGCACAGTCATGCGCGAGGGGCTGAGGCTGGTCGTCATCGGACTGGCGGTCGGGCTGGTGACGGCTTTCGCGCTGGGAGGCGCTCTGGCCTCCCTGCTGATCGGTGTCCGGCCTTCGGATCCGGCGACCTATCTGTTCATCACCGTCATCTTTCTCGGGGTTGGAGTGGCGGCGACCTGGGGGCCGGCCCGGCGGGCCGCCGCAGCCGATCCGGTGGCTCTGCTGCGAGACGAATAAGAAAAATGGAGCCTACAATGACCAGACGCCGTCAGATTTCAGTCTTCACATTAGCGTTCGCGTTCATCATTGCGACCTCGCTGCCGGTCGAGGCTCAGTATCCCTCCGACCCCGCTCGCGGCCGGGAATACGAGATCGTTTCTTCTCAGGCGTCCACTATCATGCCGCGCGTCTGCGAGCTGACCGGATTCGAAACCGGCCCGCCGGTCCCGATCGAAGTGTGGACCCGGGCCGAACTGCGGGCCCACGTGGACAGTACCGGTCAGGACAGCTTCCCCGGCGACGAGTGGAACCGGTTGGGCCGGGCTCTCGGCGAACTGGGGATGGTGCCGCGCGGGTACGGTCTGCAGGAGGGATTCCTCACCTTCCTGGCCGATCAGGCGGGAGCGGGCTATGAAACCCAGAAAAAGATCTACATCACCCTGCTCGACACCCCGGCGGCGATGAAGCAGCTGTATCTCCGACGCATGGTGATCGCCCACGAACTCACCCACGCCCTGCAGGACCGGGTGGTGGATATGGAGGCCCTGTTCCTGGAGGATCTCGAGAATCTTGATCGAAGTTTCGCCCACCGGTCGGTCCTCGAGGGGATGGCCTGCATGGTCATGCTCTCGGTCGCCCAGTGGATACCCCTGGCCGCGCTCCCCGACGTGGGTGCTTTCATGCGGGCCAACTTCATCCGGAGTGCCGGGGATCTGAGGCGGGAGAACCGGAACGCACCGCCCCGCCTCGTGGTCGATTTCCTCTTCGAACCCTATGTCGTCGGATCGACTTTCGTACAGGGGGTGTATGAGGCCCGCCCCGAGGAACCACTGGCCGACCTGCTCTACTGCATGCCGGTTTCCGAAGAGCAGACCCTGCACGTGGAGAAATATCTGGCGGGGGATGTGCCCGAGGAGATCGATCTGGCTGGAATCGCCGGCCGGATGCCGGCCGGGTGGGAAGCCTACTGCAGCAACAGCCTGGGCGAGTACGACCTGAGAGCGCTGGGCGAGATTCACGGCACTCCGCCGGCCGAGTCCGCACAGGCGGCCGAGGGTTGGGACGGCTGCCGATTCACCGCTTTCACCAATGCCGCCGACGCCATCACCATCGTCGGCATCAGTTACTGGGACAGTGCCGGGGATGCAGCGGAATTCGCGGCCATGTTCGAACCGATCCTGGAAAAACTGCACGGTCCGGAGCACGTTCTTCGCTGCCAGGGAAACCGGGTGGCCTTCGCGACCGGTCTGGATCCCGAGATCGCCGAGGCGATCGTGGGAGCGCCGCTGTTAGAATAGTGTCCCGACCGGCGATTGAACCACCGGGGATCCGGCCTGTATCCTTCTCGACCGAACAGACCCCTGCGCCCACGGGAGGAGGGAATGGATCATCCCGGCGAGACGGTCTTCAGGGGGGATGCGTTCGCACCTCCTGAAGTGACCCGCAGATATCTGCCCGAACCCGATTTCACCCGTGCGCCGCTATCCCTGGCCTCCGATCAGCGGGCGTCTCTCAGGCGGGAACTCGATTTCCTTTACGGCCGGGAACGATCCGCGGCCTGCGCGGCGGAACTCGAACGCCTTCTGCAGGTCTTCCACGCCTTCCGGACCGACGAGATCATCGCCGGTGACAGCCGGGTCGATCCCACCGACAGATTCACCGAGCAGGACATCATCCTCATCACCTACGGCGATCTCGTGGCAAGTGCGGGGAGCCCCCCCCTGCGATCCCTGGCCCGCTTCCTCAAGACCTTTCTGAAGGGCGCCGTGAACACGGTTCACATTCTGCCTTTCTTTCCCTCCTCTTCGGACCGAGGCTTCTCGATCATCGACTTCGAGCAGGTCGATCCCGAACTGGGGACCTGGGACGACATCGACGAACTCGCGGCCGGCTACCGGCTCATGTTCGACGGCGTCTTCAATCACATTTCGGCAAAGAGTCGCTGGTTCAGCGAATTCCTGGCCGACAATCCCGACTATCGGGATTTCTTCATCCGATTCTCGACCCGGACCGCTCTGGGCGAGGATCACCGCCGGCTCATCCTGCGCCCGCGCGCCAGCGATCTGCTGACAGCCTACCCCTCCCTTTCGGGGGAGAAATGGGTCTGGACGACCTTCAGTCCCGATCAAATCGACCTGAACTTCCATAACGAACAGGTTCTGCTGAAGATCATCGAGGTGCTGCTCACCTATGTGCGCCGGGGAGCCGATATCATCCGTATCGATGCCGTGACCTACCTGTGGTGGGAACTGGGCACCTCCTGCGCCTTTCTGGAGCAGACCCACGCCCTGGTCCGGCTCTTCCGGGCCGTTCTGGATGCCGTCGCTCCCCGGGTCGCCCTGGTCACGGAATCGAACATTCCCCACACCGAGAACATCTCTTATTTCGGTGACGGCACCGACGAGGCCCAGATGGTCTACAACTTCGCCCTGCCGCCGCTGGTACTCTACTCCTTCCTCAGAGGAGACTGCCGGGCTCTGACCGCCTGGGCCCGCGGACTCGAGACACCCTCGAATCGGACCTGTTTCTTCAACATCCTCGATTCCCATGACGGCATCCCGCTGCTGCCGGTCCGCGACATCCTGCCGTGCGAAGAGACCGAGTGGATGATCGATCAGATCCTGCACCGCGGCGGATTCATCACCAACCGGCACGACGGCGAGGGGAACCTGCTCCCGTATGAGATGAACATCACCTGGTTCAGCGCCCTGAAACCGGTCGACGCTCCCGAGGGTGACGCGCTCACCGTCCGGCGCTATGTCGCCAGTCGGGCCGTCGGGCTGGTTCTGGCCGGGGTGCCGGGTATCTATCTACCCAGTCTCTTCGGCTCGAAGAACGATCTCGACGCGGTTCTGACCGACGGCAGCGCCCGGAGCATCAACCGCCGCACGATCGATGCCGCGGCACTGTTGCAGAAGTGCCTCGACCGCACCTCGACCACCCATGCCATCGTGACCGCCTTTGCCCGACTGATCGAAAAGAGGATCGGGTTGCGCGCCCTGCACCCCAACGGCTCCCAGCGGATCGTGCCGACCGATCCCGCCGTCTTTACCGTTCGGCGCACCTCACCCGACGGCTCGAGCCACCTCCTCTCCCTCATCAACGTCACCGACCGGGAGGTCGAGATCAGCCTATCATCGGCAACAGCCGACGGAGGTTCAGGGCCCTGGTCGGATGCCCTCTCCGACCTGAGGATCCCGGACACGGCCGGCGAACTGCGGCTCACCCTGGCCCCCTACCAGGTCGTCTGGCTGACCCGGCCGGCCTGACATCGATCCGTGATGCACCTGGAGGCACGTCACCGATGACCGGGGCGAGCGAAGAAAACGACCCGTAACGAGCTCTGAACCAGGCAGAAACGGTCGGATATGAAACCATGAAAGCAGCTCTGGACGTCCATGACGGATCGGCACGGGCGCTGGACTGGGCCGGTCCGGGTACGCGCCGCCGACCGAAAAGGGGTAGGCGCCCGGACTCGAATCCGATTAGCCTCTGGGGGGATACCAACCGGAGGATCACCGCATGCTCGGAGCCAGACTCGTCCTCTTCCTGCTGCCGCTGCTGATCATCGGTCTCGCTTTCCTGCTCTACGTCGTTACCCGCGAACGGGGGAAGAAAGGCGGGTTCGATGGAGACGTATGAGAAACTGGCCGACCCGGTCGCCCTGACGATCTTCCTGCTGACTCTCTCCCTGCCGATCCTGATCGGCATCCTGACCCTGCGCCGGACCCGCAGCCAGTCCGATTTCCTGATCGGCGGCCGGGCCATGGACAAACTGGTGGTGGCCCTCTCGGCGGTTAGTTCGGGCCGCTCCTCGTGGCTGGTCCTGGGCGTGAGCGGCATGGCCTATGTCTCGGGGGTGGGTGCGGTCTGGGCCGTGGCCGGGTACATCCTGGCCGAACTCTTCCAGTTCATCTTCCTCGGCCGCCCCCTGCGTCAGGCCACCGAGGGGTACGATTCCCTGACCCTGCTCGATTATTTCGAATCCCGTTTCGCTGACCGCCGCCACCTCATCCGCATCATCGGGGTCGTGATCATCGGCATCTTCCTGACCGCCTATGTGGCCGCCCAGTTCAATGCCGGTGCCAAGGCCCTGAGCACGGCCCTGAATGTCGACCTGCTCCTCGCCCTGGCCATCTCGGGGGTACTGATCCTCGTGTACATGGTCATGGGCGGCTACATCGCCGTGGCCTACAACGATGTAGTGCGGGCGGTGATCATGATCATCGGCCTGGTGCTCTTCCCCATCTACGGCTTCGTCCGCATCGGGGGTGTCAGGGCTCTGCTCGAGGTGCTCAATCAGCTCAACCCGGCCCTGATCGATCCGGTCTCGATCGGTTTCGGCGCCCTGATCGGCTTCCTGGGAATCGGTCTCGGTTCGCCGGGCCAGCCCCATATCGTGGTCCGCTACATGTCGGTCAACGATCCGGCCCGGCTGCGCTCGGCGGCGGTGATCGGGACGATCTGGAACGTGATCCTGGGTTGGGGAGCGGTCTTCATCGGTCTGCTGGGACGGGCCGTGGTACCGCTGGCCGAAAACCTGCCCGAGGCCGATCCCGAGCTGGTCTTCCTGGTTCTCGCCTCCGACTACTTCGGTCCCATTCTCTACGGTCTGCTCATCGGCGGGATCTTCGCCGCCATCCTCTCCACGGTGGATTCACAGCTGCTGGTGGTGGCTTCCACCGTGGTCCGCGATCTGTACGAGAAGGTTCTGCGCCGGCGCGGGGAAATGAGCGAAGCCGTCAAGCTGCGGCTGAGCCGCTGGGTGGTGATCGGCGCCGGTCTGGTGGCCCTCATCGTGGCCTGGACCGCCCAGGACCTGGTCTTCTGGCTGGTGCTCTTCGCCTGGGGGGGACTTGGCGCCGCTTTCGGTCCCGCCCTGATCCTCGCCCTGTACTGGAAGCGCACGACCCGGGCCGGGATCGCGGCCGGGATGATCACCGGGGCGGTGGTGGTGATCGTCTGGAAACAGTTCCTGGCCGGTCCGACCGGGCTGTACGAACTGATCGTGGCCTTTCCCGCGGCCCTGTTCGCGATTGTGGGCGTCAGCCTGCTGACACGTCGGGCCCGAAACGGGGAGGTGTGAGAACGAGGGAGATCTGAGAATGATGGAAGGACCATCACCTTGACGGATATGCACAGTCTGTGTATTGTCTGTGTATGGCAACGAAAACGATATCAGTACGGATTGAAGCCTACGAACGCCTGCGGCGGGCGAAGCGGGAACCGTCGGAATCCTTCAGCGACGTCATCATGCGGGCCCGCTGGGACGACCAGCCGTATACCGGTGCCGAGTTGCTCCAGCACGTCAGGGAACGAGGGCCGCTCTACCGAACCGAGGAACTCAGGGCCATCGAAGACGCCAAGCGGACCGTCCGTCCGCCGGAGGACAAATGGGCGGCGGACTGATCCTCGAAACGACCTTCCTGATCGACCTGGAGCGCGAACTGGCACAGGGTAGCGAAGGGCCCGCGCACTCCTTCCTGACCGAACACGCCTTTGAACCGCTCTATACAACCGCAACGGTGGCCGGGGAACTGGCGGCCGGTCTTCCCCCCGACGGGCAGAGCCGCTGGGAAACCTTCCTCTCACCCTTCGACGTCCTCCCCATTGACCGTGACGTGGCCTGGGAGTACGGCCGGATCTACAGATTTCTGCGGCAGAACGGCATGTTGATCGGCGCCAACGATCTCTGGATCGCGGCTACCGCAGTTGCCTTCGACCTGCCGCTGGTCAGCCGGAATGTCACGGAATTCCGCCGGGTGCCGGGGCTGCACGTTCTCTCCCATACCGATACGAAACCGTTCTCCGGATGAACCGGCGCGCAATCACACAGGATGGGTTCGCATGAGTCTCCCCGATCTCTCTCCTGCCCGTTTCGCAGTAGTCTCCTTCTGTCTCGCTGCCATCCTCCTGACCGGGGCCTGCTCGGGCCGGTCCGACATCGGGAGCGGAGAGTGGCGGTTTGAGACCTCGACCGATGGATTGATCACGACCGTACGCACTCTCTCCGGTTCGGTCTGGAAGGGACCGGCCCGGCTGGTCGAAGAAGCCTCGATCGGGACCGCCGACGGTCCCGAAGAACACCTCATCGGCCAGGTCGAGGCTCTCACCGCCGGCAATGACCGGATCTATCTCATCGACCGGGTGGGGCCGATCATCAGAGCCTACGATCTGGAGGGCAATTACCTGACCGACATCGGTCGGGCGGGACAGGGACCCGGCGAATACGTCCGCCCGCGGGCCCTGGCCGTGCATCCCAGCGACGGTCGTCTGGTGATCCGCGACGGGCGGGGGCACCGGTTCAACGTGTACAGCCCGGCCGGTGAGTACCTGATGAGCTGGCCGTATGTCACCAGTGTCTCGTACGGCTATTCGATGCGCTTCACCGACACCGGCGTCCTGCTCACCCCCGGCATCCTGAATCCGTTCGAACCGATCGATGAGTGGCAGAGAGCTCTGATCGGCTTCGGTCCCGAGGGCGCCACCGGCGACACTATCGCGATTCCCGACTTCGACTACGAACAGCCGGTGGTAACCAATGTCGAGGAGGGGGGCGGCATGAACGCTTCGGCCGTCCCCTTCGCGCCCGACGTGGTCTGGAACTCGGGGCACAACGGCGTCATCGCAGCCGGGATCAGCGAGAGTTTCAGGATCACCCTGTCTTTTCCTGGTGGACGCCAGCTCGTCATCGAACGCGCCTGCGAACCGGTGCGGGTGCAGACTGAGGAAAAGGAGTGGTGGCGGGCACTGACCGCAGCCGGCATGCGGGTGGCCCAGCCGGGCTGGGTCTGGAACGGCCCGCCGATTCCCGACACCAAACCGGCCTATTCAGATTTCATCCTCGATCCCACCGGCCGCCTGTGGGTCCAGCGCCCGGGACCGGGGCGCACGCATGAGGACCGGGAACCCGATCCCGAAGCAAATCCGTTCCAGTCGTACCTCGATCCCTATTGGTCGGATGCTCCGATCATGGATGTCTTCGATTTCGAGGGTCGCTATCTCGGCGAGGTGATCGTGCCCGACGGCTTCCGGCTCGGCCTCGGTATCGCCGAACCGTACATCCGCGGCGAGACGATCGTGGCCTGCTGCGATTCGCCCGAAGGTTTCCCGACCGTGAAGCGCTTCCGGCTGGTCATTGATGAGTGACCCACTGTTTTCAGACGTCTTTATGTACTGACGGCTCAAGCCGCGACAGCAGCGACCGCAACCTTTCCCCCGCCCCTGGCGTATACACCCATTGAGTCCCCTCATCATGTGAGGGGTATAGCGACGAGGAGGATCCGCTGTGGGTGAGAGCATGAACCTGATCCAGGGTACGGTCGACGTCATGATCCTCAAGACGCTGGTGTCAGGAGCCAAGCACGGCTTCGCCATCTCGAAGGCGATCAAGGAGCGGTCCGAGGGCGTGCTCGGGCTCGAAGACGCGGCCCTCTACCAGGCCCTGCACCGGATCGAGAACAAGGGCTGGCTGACCTCGACCTGGGGCTTGTCCGAAAACAACCGGCGGGCCAAGTACTACGCCCTGACGGCGATCGGCCGCAAGCAGCTGGCCCGCGAGATGAAAGCCTGGGCGAAATACTCCCGGGCCGTCTCGCAGATCCTCGATCCGGCCGGGGAGGTCTGAGATGGCCGCATTCGATGCCATCAGGCGGTTTCTGCGCATTCCTCGACGAGCGGCCGAACAGGCCCGGGCCGATGTCGATACCGAACTCGCTTTTCACATCGAACGGCGGATCGACGAGCTGGTAGCCGCGGGTATAGATGAGGAGACCGCCCGGAACGAAGCACGACGGGAATTCGGCGATATAGAGGTGACGCGCACCTACTGCCGGCAGAAAAGCCGGCGGCGGGAGTACCGGTTCCGGTTGACCGGCTCCTTCGACGGATTCCGCCACGATCTGCGCTACACCCTGCGCACCCTCAGGAAAAGTCCCGGCTTCGTGCTGGTCGCGATCCTCTCTCTGGCGGTCGGGATCGGGGCCGATACGGCTATCTACAGTATCTACACCACCCTCTTCGATGACGATCGCGGCGTCACCGAGGCTCACGAACTCGTCCTGATCGGACCGAACGACAGCTACTGGGGCATGCAGCTCTCCTATGCCGATTACCTGGCCCTGCGGACCGGCACCACCGACGTCCTCGACGACCTCTTTCTTTACGAGATCTCCATCAGCCTGCTCGATCGGGGCGATGAGAGCGAGATGGTCTTCCACGAGTTCGCGACCGCCAATTACTTCGATGTCCTTGGTGTCGGACCGGCGCTGGGGCGGATCTTCATCACCGATGAAGACGACCGGCCCGGGACCGATCCGATCGTGGTCCTCTCCCACGACTGCTGGCGGCAGCGCTACGGCGCCGATCCCGAGATCGTCGGACGCGCCCTGCGTCTCGGCGGGCATCCCTTTACCGTCGTCGGTGTCGCCGCCCCCGATTTCGTCGGCATGTTCCCGCTCGCCGTTGATTTCTGGGTTCCGTTGGCTCACCGCCATCTCATCGGCCCCGGTGACGATGCCCTGTCAGATCCCAACCGGCGAACCTTCTGGGCCAAGGGACGGCTGCGTGACGGGATCGAACTCGCTCAAGCCCGCCAGGTCATCGAGGCACTGGGTGCCCGGATGAACGAGCAGTACCCGGGGACTCAGGAATTCCGGTTGACGGCGATCCCGTCGAAGGATGCGATCCTCACCCCCGAGATCGATCAGGCCATCAGAATGCTTTCCCTCTTCCTGATGGGCCTGGTGGGGCTGGTGATCCTCATCGCCTGCACCAACCTGGCCAGTATCATGCTGGCCCGGGCTTCGACTCGCCGCCGTGAGATCGGGATCCGACTCGCGATCGGAGCCGGGCGCGGGCGGCTGGTCCGTCAGATGTTGACCGAAAGTCTCCTGCTGGCACTGGGGGGCGGGCTCGCCGGCGTGGCGATCGCGCACGGCCTGATCGAGCTGCTGCTGGCCCTGCGCCTGCCCCTGCCGCTGCCGCTCAACCTGGCCTTCGGCCTCGACCTGCAGGCAGTTTTCTTCGCCTGTATCCTGACCCTCGTGACGGGGATCATCTTCGGACTGCTCCCGGCCCGCAAGGCGTCTGATCCGAACCTCGTGGAGATCCTGAAAGGGAGCGATACCGGCCCGGCGATCCACTACCGA
Organism: uncultured Gemmatimonadota bacterium; assembly: GCA_964576115.1. Classification (GTDB taxonomy): domain Bacteria; phylum Blakebacterota; class Blakebacteria; order Blakebacterales; family Blakebacteraceae; genus CAYSYY01. Next base: position 18,040 of record CAZNUA010000018.1, on the reverse strand, counting down.
CGCTTCGGTCTCACAAACCTGCTGATCGCCGCCCAGGTGACGGTCTCGACCTTGCTCCTGATCTGCACCGGCCTCTTCCTGCACAGTCTGCAGCGAGCCGCTGCGGTCGATCGGGGCTTCGATCTGCGTTCGGGCGTGGTCATGCAACTCCCCCTCGAACTCAGCGGTTTCGAGGCCTCGCAGGCGCGGACCTACCTGCAGGAGGTTAAAAGCCGCCTCGGCGCTTTGCCCGGTGTTGAAGCGGTCGCCTTCACCGACTGCCTGCCGCTGGATTTCAGCAAGAGCATCAACCTGGTCTATGTTTCCGATTCTCCGACCGTCGAGGCCGAATCCGAGTTGTCGATCCAGACCTCGGACGTCGGTCCCGACTATTTCCGGGCGATGGGAATCGCGATCGAACAGGGGCGAGCCATTTCGACGACCGACGTCGCGGGAGCTCCTCTGGTCGCTGTCATCAACCGGACCTTCGCCGAGCGGTGTTGGCCCGGCTTGAATCCGATCGGACGCCAGATCCAGATCGGCCGTCGAGACAGAACATATACGATTGTGGGCGTGGCGGCTGACGGGAAGTACCGCACTCTGGGTGAAGCCGCGCGACCGTACTTCTACCGGGCACAGTTCCAGCACGCCTTTCAGGCCGATTTCTCCTACGCCGTGGTCAGGACCCGTGAGGACGCGCGGCCGCTGATTCCCGCCATCAGGAACGTGTTGCGCGAGATCAATCCCGACCTGCCCCCCTTCGATCTCAAACCGGTCTCCGAGTACCTGGGAATCATGCTCTTCCTGCCCCGGTTGGTCGGGAGCATCGCCGGCGCCCTGGGGCTGACGGCTCTGCTGCTGGGGATCACCGGTCTCTACGGCGTGATCGCCCTGGAGACGGCCCGGCGCACCCGCGAGGTGGGCATACGGATCGCCCTGGGAGCCGGGCGGGGCCGGATCCTGCGATTGGTTCTGACCGACAGCATTCGGCTGATTGCGGTTGGTCTCGGACTCGGGCTGGCGACCGCGGCGGCCGCCTCACAGGGCCTCACCGCGCTGCTGATCGGGATCCAGCCGCTCGATCCGGTGACCTTTGTCGGCATCCCGCTTCTTCTGATCGCCACCGCCCTGCTGGCCACCCTCCAGCCGGCCCGCCGGGCGGCCCGCATCGATCCGGTCCAGGCAGTGCGTCAGGAATAGGGTTGGAAAAACAATGGCGTCATATCACCCGACACGGATCTGTACCGAGCCTTATTCCACCCGGAGCACGGCCACCGGATCGAGCCTGAGAGCCCGCCGGATCGGGAGCAGGCAGGCTGAAGCCGCCACTGCCCCCAGGATCAACATGACAGCGAGGAAAACCGCCGGATCGGCCGGGGCGACACCGTAGAGCTGGCTGGCGATGAACCGGATCAGGGCGAAGGCGCCTGCAATGCCGATCGCCAGCCCGGCAACGATCATCCGCAACCACTGTCCTCCGATCAGGCGTACGATCTGCCGGTTTGTCCCGCCCAGAGCCACCCTGATTCCGATCTCGCGGGCCCGCCGTCCGACCGCATACGCCAGCACGCCATAAACACCCAGCGCGGCCAGCAACAGGGCCACAGAGGCGAAGGTCATCAAGAGCTGCATCGGCGTGCGGCGAGGAATCAACGAGGCAGTCAGGTCGGCGGCCAGGTCGGCAGTCCAGTACGGTAGAACCGCCGGATCGACCCGCTGCACCGCTGTCCGAACCGCCGGCGCGAAAGAACGCGGCTCGCCGTCGGTGCGGACCACGGTTCGAAAGTAGGTCAGCCACGACTGGGCCAGGGGACGGTAGAAAGCCCCGCCGGGATCTGGTTCGAGCAGGTCGTTGTGTTTGACCGATCCCACGACGCCGATGATGGTGTGCCAGTCCGGTACATATCCGGGTTCTGATTCGTCGTCGATACCCGGATGCATCCGCTTGCCGATCGGATCGGTATCGGGCCAGTAACGGCGGGCCAGATTCTGGTCGATGATGACCACCGGTAGGGTATCAGCACGATCGCTGGCGGTGAAATCACGCCCCCGCAGCAGGGGGATCCCCAGACAGGAGAAGTACCCCGGGCTCACCCACGTGCTGTACGGGGTCGTGACCGATTCGCCGGGGCCGGGCTCATATCCCTCGACCGTGATGGCGATGGAATTCACGATCCCGGAGAAAGGGAGCTGGCTCGTGATAGCCGCTGATTGGACGCCGGGCAGGGCTTCGATCTCGTCGAGGATCGATTCCTGGGCCGCAATTCGGGCGGCGGCGGCGGGGTAGCGTTCGACAGGCAGACTGACGGCGTTGGCCAGCACGCCTTCGGCCTCGAAGCCCGGCTCTATCGCCAGGACGTTCCGCAGGCTCGCATAAAGCAGGCCCGCTCCCATCAGCAGAATGAAGGTCACGGCGATCTGGGCGCTGACCAGCGTGTTCTGCAGGCCGAGACTTCCGCGACCGCGCGCACTTCGCCTTCCGCCCCGCAGGTACCATCCCATGTACCCCTCACGCAGGTAGCGCAGGGCCGGAGCCAGACCGCTTAGCAGCCCAACGGCCAGCACGAGCCCGCCTGAGAACAGCAGCGCCATCCTGTCGAGCCGGACCTCCGATATCAGCGGAATTTCCCAGACGGCGAACGCACTCAGCAGCTTCAGGCTGAAAGCTCCCACCGCGATCCCGATCGCTCCTCCCAGGGTGCACAGGACCAGGCTCCCGGTCACCTGCTGCCGCACGAGCCGGAAGAGCCCGGCACCCAGAGCGTGCCGTGTAGCCAGATCCGGCAGCGCCGAGGAGGTGCGGACCAGCAGCAGATTGGTGATATTCACGCAGCCGATCAGCAGCACCAGCAGGACGCCTCCCCAGAGCAGAAGCAGGGGCCGGCGCAGGTTCCGGATCAGGTCATCATGCCAGCCGCGCACGACGGTGTGATAAGAAGCATTGCTGATGATTTCCCGTATGGCGGCCGGGAGCTTTTCGAGATTCGCTTCATTGATGGCAGCGATCTGTTCAGTGGCCTGTTCGATGGTCGCCCCGGGTTTGAGGCGGGCAATCATTTCCAACGCGGTATTATCGTTATACTGCTGGTCTTCAGCCCACGCCCGCCCGGGCCAGGAGAGTCGCAGAAAGACATCGGTCTCCCACGTCGGCAAACGGAAATGGGCCGGCAGGACACCTACAACGACCATGCTGGTCTCGCCCATGATCAGCGTCTGACCGATCACATCATCCCCTCCGCCGAAGTACTGCTGCCAGAATCCATGGCTCAGGATGACCTCGCGGTCGCCGGCTCCCGGCTCCCCCTGATCCTCCGTTTCGAGGAAGAACCGGCCGGCGGCCGGTCGCACGCCCAGCAATGAGAAATACGAGGGTGTGACGGAGGTCGTAAAGACATGTCGCTGGCTCCGGCCCATTCCCACCACCCCTCCCCCGTAGGTGAAGAGAGCCACCTCATCGAAGGCCTCCACCCCTTCCCGCCGCTGGTGGAAATCGATGTAGTTGTTTCCGAGGCGTTCCTCGTCGGCTCCGGGGGCGGAGTTGTAGACATAGACGAGCCGCCGGGCGTCGGGATAGGGCAACGCCCGCAGGACGACCGTATTGATCAGGGGAAAGATGGCGGTGTTGGCGCCCACGCAGAGGACGAGGGTGAGGATCACGACGGCCGAGAAACCGGGACGCCGTTTCAGGTCGCGGAGGGCCTGACGGATGTCCTGCCGCAGATCCAGCAGGACATGCACTCCCCGCTCCCGGCGGGTCTGCTCCTTGATCCGCTCCTCGCCGCCGAAGGCGATGAGAGCCGCCCGCCGTGCCTCGACGCCTGACATACCTCGCCTGATGTTCTTCTCCACCGCCCGTTCGAGATGGAACCGGATCTCCTCCTCCAACTCCTCCTCTGCCTGCCGGCGCCGGAAGAGGTTGCGCAGCCGTTCCACAAGCCCCCAGAACCAGGTCATGACCGCGCCTCCGGAAAGGTGAAGGCGAGGATCCGGTTCACTGCCGCCGACGTGCGCTCCCACTCGTGCATCTCGCGCTCCAGCTGCTTCTCCGCCCCCCGTGTCAGGTAGTAATACCGGGCCCGCCGATTGTTTTCAGTCATCCGCCACTGAGAACGAACCAAGCCCTTGCGCTTGAGACGCTGCAGGGCCGGATAGAGCGTGCCCTGATTGATGCTGAAGACTCCGCGGGAGATCTGTTCGATCCGCTCGGCCAGTCCCCAGCCGTGCATCGGCTCCAGAGCCAGGGTCTTGAGAACCAGCATATCGAGGGTTCCCCGCAGCACGTCCGCCTTCGATTCGGCCATCGGCCTCTCCTCTATCTTCCTCGGCTCTTTATCCCCTCTGCCTCATCTATCTCCTTTTGAAATACCAAAGGAAAAGATACCACAACTCCTTTTTAAATCCAAAAGGAGATACGCATCCTGGCCGGTGAATGTTCCGGGAACGATCACCCGGCTTCGATACGATGCACCAGGTACGGGGCCGGGATCTGATCCGGATCAGGTGCCGGGCGGCAGGTCGGGGAGCAGGACATCTCTGACCCAGCTGTAATCGGGATTGATCTCGAGAGCCCTCTCATAAGCCGCGCGGGCCTCTTCGTCCCGGCCGGCATCGGTCTGGATGATTCCGATCCAAGCCCAGACTTCCTCCCTGCCCCAGCGGGGGAGCCGCGGATCGTCCACCTCTTCGGCAGTGAAGAGGTCGGCTGAGTGCAGGGCCAGTTCGAGAGCCTTCTCTTTATCTCCTCCGAAGGCGCCGGGAGTATTGAAGTAGCTGATAGCGTCGAGCAGGACCACCCGGGGATTGTCGGGGGCCAGCTCGCGGGCTCGCTCGCGCACCCGCTGGTTCTTCGGCCCCAGGGTCATGGCGGTCAGGGGATAGACGGCGATCTTGATCCCGTAGGCACCGCCCAGCAGAGCCAGGGACTCGGCTGAATCGGGATCGAGTTCGACCGCAGTTTCAAGGTGGTCGATGGCGGCATTGATGTGCCGTCGGATGGTACGTCGATCCTCCTCCGGGCCCAGATTGGCTAACCGGTAGCCGGCCAGGCCAAGGTAGTAATGGCCGAGTTGTGCATTGTCGCCAGCGGCCATCAACTGTTCGAAGACTTCCCTGGCCTGTTCGATGCGATCGCGCTCACGCCGGTTCACGCCCTCGGCAAGCAAACCACGTCCCTGCACGATGAGAGCAGCCGGATCCTGCTCACAGGCGGTCGTCAGAACCGTAGCGGACGATACGGCTCCGGGACCTGTACCGGTGTCAGGAACCCCGGTCGATTCCACCGTGCCGAACAGGAAGAACATCATGATCAGAATTGTTCCTGGCATCGGCTCCCCTCCTGTCCCGCACTCAGGATACACGGAACCGAGTAGAATCCCAGGGATTCATTCTCCCCCGGCTCCGTTGAGCAGGGCATCGAGCGCCCGCACGTGAGTCGAGAGCGCCCGGCGGCCCCCGGCCCGCAAAGCGTACCAGGTGACCGGCTTGCGTTTGACGAATTCCTTGCGGGCCGAGAGGTAGCCAGCCTCTTCGAGCTTGCGCAGGTTCGCCCCCAGGTTGCCGTCGGTCTCACCGGTGAGCTCCTTCAGCCGCGAGAAGGAGAGGGTATCGTAACGGCGCAGCAGGACTATGATCGCTAGGCGGACCCGGTGCTCGAGCAGGCGGTCAAGACCGGCCAGTTCCTCCCTGACGGCGTCTGGCTCCGGTCGGGCCTCAGACACGGTTGCGGCGTCCTTCCACCCAACCGGTCAGGGCCAGGGCGATGGCGGTAACCACCCCTACGATCGACCAGACCGGGCCCTCGATGAAGAGGACAGCCACATAAGCCGCGGCGAGCAACAGTCCAACCCAGAGCAGAGGCCGGGCCTGGTAGAGTCCGGCCGTGAAATATCCTAACGCCAGTAAGAGCAGGATGAAGGCTCCCATCCCCTCCGGCCTGAGTACACCCTGCACCACCAGCAGGGAGCCGGCGAAAATCGCGACCAGCAGACCCAGCCAGTGCAGCACGTGCGACCGGCTCTCGGCATGGGACTGCTGCCCCAGGTTCCGACCCCAGCGGTAGCCGAGCCAGCCGCTCAAGAGGAAACCCGCCGGGGCCGCAATCATCCAGAAGGCCCCCCCCACCTGACCATCGATGTCGAGCAGGATATCGCCCACTAGGACGATGACCGCCCAGAGATAGAAAATCTCGGGCGGGTAGCGCCGGTCACCGGCTCTCTCGACGACCTCTTTCACATACTGCAGGTCGCCCTCCAGTTTTTCTGATGCCGTCACCTTGTACCTCCTTCCCCCTGGCCGGGGGCACTGGTGCACTAATTACACTCTAATATTTAGAGTGCTCTAAATATTTGTCAAGGAAATTGTCGCGCTCCCGAATGCCGGCTCGGAAACCGGCCGCAGGCAGGTACCTGCGTAATAGATCCGGGCCGCCACGGCCGGAGCCTCGGGTATCTCTCCCCGGTCGGGAGTCTCCGCAGATGAAACTTTCCTTTGACGATATTCGTACACCTTATGCATAATGTTCTTAGGTGTATGAACCTTAGGCCTGTGAGCGCTCCCGGCCGGTATGAGACAGCGGGGAGCGGGACCGGGCCGAACGGGGAGGACGGCATGAGCCGCGAATCGCTTGATCTCTTCCGGGGCACCCTTGACATTCTGATCCTCAAGACCCTCAGCCGGCGTCCGATGCACGGTTATGAGATCGCCAAATGGATCACGCAGTCTTCGGAAGCGGTGATCCAGATCGAAGAAGGAGCTCTGTACCCCGCCCTGCGCCGCCTGCAGGCCCGGGGCTGGCTCGAATCGGAATGGGGCATATCGGAGACCAACCGCGAGGTGAAGTTCTACACCCTCACCGCCGAGGGTCAGCGTCAGCTCACCTCACAGGAGGACACCTGGTCCCGCTATGTGGAAGCCATGGCCGCTGTCATGAAGGCGGCCGAGGTATGAGAAAGGGATGGTGAACGTGACCGGGAAGAACAACCACCGCCGGATCGCACACATCACCGGCCAGCGCCCCGTCGTGCACGAACGGGAAGCCGGAATCGACATCGACCAGGAACTCGCCGCCCACCTGGAACAGACGGTCGAGGATATGGTAAACGAAGGCTGGTCGCCCGAAGCTGCCCGGGCCGAGGCCCGCCGCCGGTTCGGCGATCCGGATGCGGTCAGAGACGAGTGCCGGGTAATCGAGACCCATCGCGACCGCTGGCTCCGTCTGGGGCAGATCGTCCAGGCTATCCGGCAGGATCTGCGATTGAGCCTGCGAACCCACCGCCGGCGGCCCTTCTTCGCCCTGATGGTGATCGCAATCCTGAGCCTCGGTATCGGCTCGGTGACGGTCATTTTCAGTGTTTTCGACACCCTGCTGCTCAGGCCCCTGCCCTGCCCGGATTCCCACCGTCTGGTCTATATCACCGCCAACGTCGTCTCCCCCGGGTACTACGCCGACTGGCGGGAGCACCTCTCGACGCTCGACGCTCTGGCCGCGACCTGGAATCAGCGACTGGCCTTGATTGTCGGCGACCGGCCCGAATGGGTGAACGCGGCCCGCATCACCCCTCATTTCTTCGAACTGATGGGCGGCACGACCAGCCTGGGGCGCCTCCCCACTCCCGAAGAGTACGAGGCGGGCGAAGACTACGATTCTCCGGAGGTCGTTCTCCTCAGCCATCGATACTGGCAGAACCGCTGGGGAAGCGATCCCGGAGTCATCGGACAGCAGGTGCAGGTGGGGGGAGCGTCGGTAACGGTCATCGGCATCCTCGCACCCGATTTCCGGCCGCCCCGGGTGCTGATCAACCAGCGGACCGATGTCTGGGCACCGATGACGGTCGGAGCCCCCGGCACGCAGTCCTACGGATTCGCGGTCCTTTCCGTGACGGGCCGCCTGGCCGAGGGAACGGGCATCAACGGCGCCCGGCAGGAAATGACCCGACTGGTTCACTCGATGGCCGACGTCCTGCCCGATCGCTATCTTCAGCGGGACGGCACCCCCCTGCATCTATACCTGATGTCGCTACATGAGGCTGAAGTGCGTGGAATCGCACCGCGGATCCTGCTCTTGCTCATCTCGGTCGGTTTCCTCCTGCTCATTGCTTGTGCCAACGTGGCCAATCTCTTCCTGGCCCGCGGCACCGATCGGGCCCACGAGGTGGCTCTGCGGGGAGCGCTCGGCGCCAGCCGCCGGCGGATCATCCTCTGGATCATGACCGAAAGTACCGCCCTGGCCCTGGCCGGGGGGATGCTCGGTTTCGGGCTGGCCCATTTCGGTCTGCGTCTCTTCATCGGTCTCGAGGGGGACAGCATTCCCGGACTCGCCTCGGTCCATCTCGATCTGCGCATCCTTGCCGGTGCCCTCGCCATTGCGACCCTGACAGGGATCCTCTGCGGCCTGCTGCCGGCCCTGATCGCGGCCCACCGCAAACCGCACGAGATCCTGAAGGAAAGCGGCACCGGAGTCACCTGGAGCCGGCGGAGCGGCAGCATCGGGCGCCGTCTGGTGATAGCCGAGATCGCTCTGACCCTGGCCCTCCTGGTCGGCGCGGGGACGATGCTGCGCAGTCTGGCCGTCCTTGTCAGCTTCGATCTGCCCCTGGCGACCGAGCGACTCATGACCATACCCCTGCGGCTCGGCCCAGCCTACAGCGGCGAGGAACGGATCCTTTTCATGACGGATATCCTGGACCGGGTCCGGCGCCTGCCCGGCACCGAAGCCGTCGCCGCCATTCCCATCGCACCCTTCGAGCACACCGGTCCGGGGCAATCGGGCTGGCACGTGCCCTTCACCAGCACCGAGGCCCCGGCCGACGCCGAACCGCTCACCGCCATCATGCACCCGATCTCACCGGGCTACTTCACCACTCTCGAACACCCCCTTCTGACAGGACGCGAATTCACCTCAGCCGACATCAGATCCCAACCGACCGTCGCCATCATCAATTACCGCACGGCGATGCAGCTCTTCGGAGAAACAGATGTGTTGGGCCGGACACTGCGGGTCGCGGACACCCACATCTTCACGATCGTCGGGGTGGTGGAAGGTATACCGCACTGGGGTCTGCGCCAGGGGATGCCCTACGGTCTCTATATCCCGCACTCGCCCCTGACCGGATTCATGGACTCCCTGCAACTGGTCGTGCGAACGAGCGCCGAGACCGAAATCTTCGCCCCGGCCGTCAGGAGTGCGGTCTGGAGTCTGGATCCCGGCCTGCCGGTCGACGACATCATTCCGATGCAGGACAGGGTGGATGAATCACTGGCCACTCCCCGCTCTTTCACCTGGCTCTTCGCCGGTTTTGGAGCCATGGCCCTCATCCTCGCCCTGGCAGGTATGTACTCCACTATGCTCTACATGGTCGGCCGGCAGCGCCGCGAATTCGGCGTGCGCTACGCCCTGGGAGCCGACGGCGGACGGGTCATCAGACAGGTTTTTTCCTACGGCCTCCGTCAGGTCGGAATCGGAATCGGGATCGGGACCGCCGGAGCGATCGTCCTGACCCTGGCTCTGCAGGTGGCCGTCTGGGGAGTCGGTACGCTCGATCCGCTGGTCGTAATCGGGGCCGGTCTCATCATCTGCCTCACCGCCATCCTGGTCACTCTCTATCCTGCCTGGCGGGCGGTGCGGACTGACCCGGTCGAGATCCTGCGGGTGGAATAGACGCAACCGTCAGAGCGATCCGGCCGGATTCGACGGCTCCGGCGGTGCGCCCCCTTCTGACAGGATCCCCCGCTGAGGGATAGTCGGAACCGATGTGAAACAATTTCTTCTCTTTTGTCGTTCATCTAGGGGAAGCATTCGACAGCCGCATGTGGTACGTTGACACCCTCGCGTACCTGATCAGGATTGACACGATCATGGCCGACCTGCGTCGCTTCCTGAACCGCTTCCTGAACCTCTTCCGGACGACCGCTCTGGAGGAACAGCTCGATTCCGAACTCCGGTTCCACATCGAGATGCAGACTGAAGCATTCATCGAACAGGGGATGGATCCGACGCTGGCCCGCAGGCAGGCTCTAAAGAGTCTGGGAGGCATGGAGATGACCAAGGAACAGGTACGCGAAGAGAGCCGGGCTCGTTTTCTGGAGACCTTCGCCCGGGATGTGAGGTACGGCCTGCGCCGGATGGCGAAGAAGCCCGCCGCGACCGGGATCGCCACCCTGATGCTCGCCCTGGGGATCGGGGCCAACAGCGCCATTTTCAGCCTGGTGTACCAGGCCGTCATCAAGCCCCTGCCCTACCCCGAGCCCGACCGGATCCAGCGGATATTCGAACGCAATGACGATCGGGGGTCCGAGTACAGCGCGGTCTGCGAACCGAACTTTCTCGATCTGCAGCAACGGGCGATGAGCTTCACTCATCTGGGGGCCTACCGGCGGGGAAGCTCGGTTCTGACCGGGGAGGAATCGGCCCGCCAGCTGTCCACCTGCCTGGTCTCCCACGGATTCTTCCCCGCGCTCGGGATCGAAACCCACCTCGGCCGCACCTTCACGCCCGAGGAGGATCAGAGCGGCGATCCCGCCCGCGTGGCCGTCCTCTCCTACAGATTCTGGCAGGAGGCGTTCGCCGGTGACCGGGCCCTACTCGGTTCGTCGATCACTCTGAACGGAGAACCGTGCACCGTTATCGGGATCCTCGAACCGGGCGAATACTGGCAGACGTGGCACGAGGTTTTTCTGCCGCTGGGAGCCAATGCCACCGGGGATCGTAACAATCACATTCTCTCGTGTTTCGGCCGGATGCGACCGGGCGTGACCCCCGAACAGGCCGGGGCCGAACTCGACCGCATCGCGCTTCAGATAGCAGAGCAATCCACCGAAGCCGACCTGACCGGAACGACGTTGATGCCCCTGCGCGACTGGCTGCACGGACAGCAGGCGCCGCGTACCCTGCTGGTGCTGCTGGGGGCGGTCGGCTTCGTCCTACTGCTCGCCTGTCTGAACTTGGCCAACATCCTGCTCGCTCAGGCTACCGCCCGCCGGCGTGAGATTGCCATCGTGTCGGCTCTGGGGGCCGATCGCGGCCGGATCATCCGCCAGCTTGTGACCGAGTCGCTGCTTCTGACCGTGATCGGGGGAGGCGTGGGGATCATCCTGGCCACCTGGGGAATCAGCTTCGTCAAAGCCCTCGATCCGGGCGGGATCCCCCGCCTGGAGCAGGTGACATTGAACGGCGCGGTCCTGTTTTTTACCGCCCTGCTGATCATTGCAACCGGTTTTACGGCGGGTATCATCCCGGCCCTGCAGGCCACCCGGGACAGGGCCGGGGCGATCCTGCGGGAGGGAAGCAACCGGACCACCGCAAGTTCCAGCCGCCGCCGGCTGCAGGGGGGGCTGGTAATCGTGGAACTGGCTCTCTCGCTGGTCCTGCTGATCGGGGCAGGTCTGATGCTCTCGAGCCTGGCGGGACTCACCCGGAGCGAGGTCGGGTTCGAAGCCGAAAACCGCCTGCTCTTCGATGTCGAACTGCCCGAGAACATCTACAGTCCGCCGGGCCCGCCGCCGACGTCGGTCCTCGATCTGGTCTCCCGTAACGACCGGGCCGACCGGCTGCTCGAGTCCTTTCTCGACCGGATCGAAGCCCACTCCGCCGTGCAGGAGGCCGGAGCGGTCAGTGTCGCCCCCATGGGGCCATGGTCGACCAACATGGGCATCATCACCTCCGAAAAGGCGCACCTGGGTGAGGAAGCCATGCTGCTGGCCGACTGGCGGTATGTCACGCCCCACTATTTCGCAGCCATGGGCCTGGAACTCAAACAGGGCCGGACCTGGCACGATCTGAGCAATGCCGAGGTCCTGTCGGGTTTCATCTGCAGCGAGAACCTGGCGTCTGCCCTCTGGCCCGACGAGAATCCGCTCGGCCGCCAGGCCCTGCTGTGGGGAGAGGAAGACACCCGGGCGCCGGTCCTGGGCGTGGTCGAGGAAATGCGCGAGCGGGGGCCGGGGCGTGAGGCGACCCGGGCGGCCTATATCTCGTACGCCCTCGACATCTGGAACCCGGTCACCTTCGTGGTGCATACCGAGGGCGATCCCCGGGCCGTCGTCCCCGATCTGCGGGCCATCCTGGCCGACCTGGATCCCGATCTTCCAATGGCCAATATACGCACCCTCGAGGAATCGCTGGACGGCTCTCTGACCAGCTCACGGTTTACGACCTCGGTCTTCGGGATCTTCGCCTTCATAGCCCTGATCCTCGGATGTGCGGGTCTGTTCGGGGTGGTAGCGCACGGCGTGAACGAGCGGGCCCCCGAGCTGGCTGTCAGGCTGACCCTGGGCGCGATGCCGCAGGGGGTGTTGAACCTGATCGTCCGTCAGGGCATGGTCCGGGCCCTGATCGGGATCGGCATCGGTCTGGCCGCCGCGGCGGCTCTGAGCCGCTTCCTGGAAGGAATGCTCTACGAGGTAGCCCCGATCGAACCGCTGACCTGGATTCTCGTTACCCTGCTGCTGCTGGCGGTGGCTTTCCTTTCCTGTCTGCTGCCGGCCCTGCGGGTTACCCGTCTCGATCCGATCGAGGCTCTGCGCACCGAATAATCGCGGCCGGTTCACAAATCGGAATCAGGCCCGCCCAGCCGCTTGTTTCCCGCCGCGCGGATACGTATATAGTACGGTGCTCACTGACCACCGTACGCCGATCTGCGAGTGCACCATGCGTGCGGAGCGGCGCCTGAAGGCCGCCACACCGAACAGGAAGGACACGATGGAATTCAAGGAAGTTACGATCCCCGAAGGCGACCTCATCCAGTACGAAGACGGCCGCTACATTATCGGTGACAATCCCGTTATCGGCTACCTGCGTGGGGACGGTATCGGGCTGGATATCACTCCGGCCATGCAGAATGTGGTCGACTCAGCCGTCGAGAAGGCCTATGGCGGCCAGCGCAAGATCTCCTGGTGCCCGCTCTACGCCGGCCTGGAAGGTCTCCACCACTACGGTGACGTCTTCCCCCAGGAGACGGTCGACGCCATCCGCTACCTGCGGATCGCCATCAAGGGGCCCTTCACCACCCCGATCGGCGAAGAAACCCACGTCTGCCTCTACTGCGCCCACCAGCAGTACCACGACGGCACCTGCGACAAGTGCGGCAAGGACGACGGCGTGGCGCCCCGGTTCCGTTCGATCAACGTGAACCTGCGCCAGCACCTGAACCTGTTCGCCTGCGTGCGCCCCATCCGTTTCTTCGAAGGCGTCCCCTCGCCCAGCAAGTACGCCGACAAGGTGAACTTCATCATTTTCCGGGAGAACACCGAGGATGTGTACGCCGGACATGACTTCGAAGCCGGCAGTGAGACCGCGATGGCCATCATCGACATCATCAAGGAAAAGACCGGCCGCGAGATCCTGCCCGACTCCGGGATCGGGGTAAAGCCCATCTCGGTGACCGGCACCAAGCGGCTGGCACGCATGGCCCTGCAGTGGGCGGTCGACCACGATCTGCCGACCGTGACCTTCGTGCACAAGGGCAACATCATGAAGTTCACCGAAGGGTCGTTCACCAAGTGGAGCTATGAGCTGGCCGAGGATGAGTTCGCCGACAAGATCGTCACCGAGAAGAAGCTCTGGGACGAACTGGGCGGCGAGATGCCCGAGGGCAAGATCCTGGTCAAGGACCGGATCGCCGACTCGATCTTCCAGCAGATCCAGACCCGCCCCGACGAGTACAACGTTCTCTGCACGCCGAACCTGAACGGCGACTTTCTCTCGGATGCGGCCATCGCCCTGGTCGGCGGTCTGGGACTTGGACCGGGGGCCAACATGTCTGATGACGTGGCCCTGTTCGAAGCCACTCACGGTACCGCCCCGAAGTACACCGGGATGGACAAGGTCAACCCCGGTTCGCTGATCCTCTCGGCGGTGATGATGCTCAACCACATGGAGTGGAACGAAGCCGCCGACCTGATCAACAAGGGCATGGGCCAGGCTATCATCGACGGCCACGTGACCTACGACCTGGCACGGTTGATGAAGCGCGAGGGTCGCGAGGACGTGACCGAAGTGTCGTGCTCGGGCTTTGGAGAAGCGATCGTCGACCGGATGTAGATTTCACCCGATACGATCCACAGGATGGGCTCCGATCCCGGGGCACATCGGGAAAAGGCGGCCTTCGGGCCGCCTTTTTTTTAACCATCCCGAGTATAAAGAGGGATACTCGTCATGACTCGTGCCGGCTCAGTCACCGGGGGGGATGAGTCTCCTTCTCACGCCCGAGGTCCACAGTTGCTGCTCGATCGCCGCGGTCAGCTCACGGGCGATATCGAGCGCTTCGACGGCGCGGGACCGGGTATAGATCGTGAGGTACTCGCGCGCCAGATCGGGATCCTGGTGCCAGAGCTCGAGGGCAGTGGACTCGATCGCCGGCTGCAGATCGAACTGGACCGCCTCGAAAGCGTTCCACCGCGCCCGGACGACATCGATGGTCAGCTCGTACCAGGCATCGACCAGACCACCCAGGTAGCCGAAGATGCCCGAGGCGGATTCGCGATCCAGTTTCCAGATCTCTGGAGGAAGGTCGAAGTGGAAGGCGAGCAGATCGCGGTCGGTGGTCGCGAGGTTCTCCGGGGATTGCTGGTACGGCCCGGGAATGCGGTCGGCTCCCAGATACCAGGGAACGAAGACGCTGCTGCAGGGCTGGTCGAGAGCCCGCCAGATGAGGGTGCCCACGGCGGGCGGCATATCGCGGCGCTGCTGGATGACGGTGGTCCGGTGGGTGCCGTAGTTACAGATCGGGGAGGCATTGCGATGCGGACTCTGCCCGTATTCACCCGAGACGGTGAATCCCGAACGATCCAGTGCGGTGCCCTCGTAGTGGTTGCGGAACACGGCAAAGGCATCACGGACAGTGAGCGGACGGTCGGGAATGACCGCAACCGGCATCCGCCCCGCCCGGGCGTCCTCGAGAGTGAGCGGAAAGTCCTCGTTGAGCAGACGGGCCATGTTCCACTGACGGTCGGTATTGGAGGGCGAAGTATGGTTCCGTTCGGGAGCATAGGCGCGGGCAAAATCGAAAGGCTCGCCCCCGGCCGGATCGTACCAGCCCCGTTCGATGGCATAGGCGATCAGATCGGGTGAACAGATGATGTTCTCCCGATCGTCGGGATCCACTTCTCGGATGCTGAAGGTGTTGGCGATGATGGCCACTTCATCGTCCCGGACCCGGCGGGCGACATAGTGCCGGCCCCGCGCCATCTGGAGCTGCCATGCCTCCCCGGGACCGACGATATTCAGGTTCCGCCCCGAAGCCGCGTACCCGAACCGGTTGATCAGTTCGGCTGCCATTTCGACCGCCTCGCGGGCCGTACGGCAGCGTTCGGCGAGAATAAGCCTGAGTCGGAAACCAATACCGCCGTCAACGATTTCCCCCCGGGCGACGACCTCGTCGTACGAGTCCTCCCGCGAGGCACAGCCGTTGCTGCCGAAGGCCACCCCCCATTCGTTTACGACCCCGTTCGAGAACGCGGTCCCGGGGCACTGGTCCCAGAAGTACGCGTATGTTTCGGGGATCTGGGACAACGTGCCTCCGCGGCGCAGTCTCACGACCGATCCGGGTTGATGGGTCCGGCGCGGAACGAACCAGAGCCGATCGATGTCGCGGGGGCTGTCATCCTCGGTCTTCACGAAGAGGATCGAGCCGTCCGCCGTGGCTTCCCGCCCCGCGATCATGACCGTACAGCCGTGCGGAACCGCTTCCTGCGCTCCGGTTGCAGCGACGGGCACACCGAGCAGGATGAAACCGGCCAGGAACGCGCGGCGCAGAATCGGTCCGCCTCTGGATCGTCGTCTATTCATCGGGTCTTTCAGCCTCCGATCTGGTAACTCACTTTGAGGAAGAGGATCGGGCGGGGATCGGAGCCGATGATCTCGTCCCGGGTCCAGGTAATGTACACGGCCGAGAACGGCGGCCGGTAGCGCCACCCGAAAACCGAGTAGAGATAGACCTCGTCATCGCCGCTGTTGGTCTGGGCGAAGATGCGCCAGTAGAGGTCGGGGGTGAAGGCGTATTCGAGGCGCACGATATGGATCTGCGCGTTTTCTTCCCAGGGATCGGGCTCGAGCCGGAGATCGACGAAGGAGTAAGACGCCGTCAACCCCTCGAGCAAGGAGCGGTTGATCGAGGCTTCCCAGAGTGTGAGGTCGGAGTCCTGCCATTCACCGACTGACAGGCTCACACTCGTACTGGCCCATTCTTCGGTGCGGTAGCCGAGCGAGAAGGTGTGCTGGCGATTGAAGTAATGGCGATCGAAGCGTACGTCCGGTTCCTGGCTCTCGAACTCCCCTTCGTATTCGAAACTCAGGTCGTTGCGCAGGTAGAGATCGCATGACTGATGAATCTCCCAGTTCCGCAGGCGTCCGTTCGACCGGCTCCAGTAGATGTTGTAGTTGGATTCATACTCGAGGAACTGGAGGGGCCCGCCGTGCGGATACCAGGTATAGCTGGCCGCCGCGTCGAGCTCGCGCCGATCGTCATCGCGGATGTACCCGACCTCATTGACATTGTTGCGGAACCGCTCGCCCAGTTCGGTATAGCGCAGGTGGTAATCATAGATATCGGTCTTGCGCTCGGCCCGCAGGAAAAACGCCCCGCTTTCCAGGGCGGGATCGGGCCACGAGACGATCGCCTGTCCGGTCACGTACCAGTCGCCGGTCAGGTTCAGATACAGGTCGCTGCCCAGGGCGCCGGTCTCGCCGTCCGTCGAGTGCCGGTTCACCCCGATCAGCCCGATGGTGCTGTTCTCGAGTACGTCACGCCGCAGGCGCAGGACCCCCCAGGTGGATCCCGGCCGGTACTCGTTGCCGGCCGTTTCGGGATTGTCGGGCAGGGTCGCCTCGCGCACCGCCAGAGCCGCCATGGTATTATGCCCGGTGCGCCCGACCAGTTTGGCGCCGCCGTCGATCTGCCCGATCCGGCGGGTGTAGAAAGCCCTGATCCGGTTGCTCCAGAGATCGTTGCCTTCGAGGAAGAAGCGTCTCTTTTCGGGGAAGGAGAGTTCGAAGGGAGAGAGGTTGATCTGTTCCCGGTCGCCCTCCACGCTGGCAAAATCGGGGTTGAGAGAGGCGTTGAGGGTGAACTGTGGCCCCAGATCGCTCTCAATATCGGCTCCGGCGTCACCCTGCCAGCCGCTCGAGAACTGTCCGTACGCGGTCTCGGCGTGCCGCACGGTCAAGTACGGGGTGACCGAGATCGGGTTGAGGGGCTCTGGGACCGGCACACCGACGAGCCGGCCGCAGCGCGAAACGTGAAAGCTCTTCTCGACCGGACCGTTCCACCAGGCTTCTTCGAGCCGGGGCGGATACTGACGCCCGAAGTTGAAACCCCATTCCCTCAGATCCGGATCGTAGGAGAGCGACCGGAAGGGAATAAGGATCTCCGCCGTCCAGGCCGCCTCACTCACCGCGGTGGCCACCTGCCATTCGGCGTCCCAGGTGTCATCCGTCGTCTCGGCATCATTGGCGATCCGCACGTCGGCCTGCGTGCCCAGGGCGTTGATGTAAAAACCGAAGCCGCTTCGACCGTCCCCGAAGGTGTCGATCACCAGCCCGACGAGATCGTCGCTGATCAACGACCCGCTGTCGCGGCCGGTCACTGCGGCCACCGGCGCCTCGCCGCCGTACAGCGGCGCCCGGAAGGCCACATAGAGGGCACTTCCATCCGAGGCCACCGAGGCGTACAGGTCGGCCTCGGCCGGCTCGCCGTTATGGGGCCGCAGCTGGATCAGTCCGCTGACAAAGGAGTCGGACGGCCACTCCGAAGCGGGCAAGCGACCGTCGAGTACGGGGGGGGTGCCGATCCGGCGCACAGCCAGGGTCTTGACGTCCGGTGTGACATCGGCGACCTGAGTCACAGCCGTCGTGGGCGCCAGGCCGACAGCGCCGATGATGAGAGAGGCTGTGAGAACCATGCTCCACACCCTTCCGGCCGGGAGTGCCGGTCCGACCGGAATCCGGTGAAGCGATGGATGAAGACGCCGTGAGATCGCCGTCATGCCCCAGTGTCACCGCTCCGGCGCAGGATGAGCATCCCGCCGGCCCCCAACAACAGAAAGATCAGCGACTGCACCACTGTCTTGA
>CAZNUA010000017.1:45990-69275 GCA_964576115.1 uncultured Gemmatimonadota bacterium | reverse complement strand
ATAGCTCAATCGGTTAGAGCAGCGGACTCATAATCCGCAGGTTGCAGGTTCGATTCCTGCTGGGCCCACCAGTTCTTCATAACGCATGAAAAAACAACGCGCAGATCATATCGCGGGGCTCGACTTCGGCTCCAACAGCCTGAGACTGTCGGTCGCCCGTCTGGACAGCAAACGGGGTCTGGATATCATCCACCGCGAACGGGAGGCCCTGCGGCTGGCCAACGACGCCTTCCGCCTGCATGAATTCCGCGATCAGACTATCGAAGCTCTGGTCTCTGCCGCCACCGGTTTCAGCCAGGTCATGGACAGTTACCGGGTCAGTCGCTACCGGGCGGTCGGCACCGAGGCCTTCCGCCGGACCGCCAACGCCGCTCAGGCGATCGATCTGATCCAGGGTATGTCCGGCCTGCAACTGGAGATCCTCGCGGCTTCAGAAGAGGCCGAACTCGTCCTGCAAGCAGTGCATTTTTCGGCCCCCGAGTGCCCCGATCCCGCCCTGATCATCGATCTGGGAGGAGGCAGTCTCGAGGTCATCACCCCCGGCACTGAGGGCGGGACGCCCGGCATCGAGAGTCACGCCCTGGGACTGGCGTCCAGCTTCGAACGCTTCCTGCAGCGGCAGGACGCACCGGGGATCGATACCCGGCGACAGCTGGGAGAGCTGGCCGTCGAGATCGGCCGCCGGCTCGATTCACCCCTGCTCGACACTATCCCTGCCGAAGGTACGGTCGTCTATGTCGGCGGACAGGCCGCCATGCTCGATCATCTGGCCGTGGGCTGGCGGCTGTGGAAGGACGCCGATTCCACCGCGACCGGCATAGCCACCGAAGATTTCGAAAGGCTGCTTGAAATCGTCATCGGTACGGGATCCGAAGAACTGGTCATGCTCGGCATCCCCTGGGACCGGGCCCCGATGCTGGCCGGCGCCGCAGCCTTCTACCTGACCCTGGCCGAACGGGTCGGCGCCCGGCTGATCCGTCTGCCCCGAACCGGCCTGATGCAGGGGGTGCTCTTCACCGTTCCCCTCGCCGGTCATTCCTGGCCCGGAAAAACCGAACGTTGACAAGCCCCGTTTGCGTGACCTGATTGCATAGGCTCTACAGTTCAGGTGCATACCTGAAACGACGGTGTGCACACTCACCCGGGACGAGGACTGCATGAGGCGATATCTCATCCCACCTGAGCGAAGCCAGTGTTCGATCCCGATGAAATGCACCCCTCTGCGGGTGCATTTTTCGTTCGGGGGCTGATGTGAACCCACGGCCTGAAGAGGTCTTCGCCGCCCTCGACAGACGTTTTCCCTTCGCGACAGCCTACGAGAACGATAACAGCGGCTGGCAGGTTCACGGCGAGCGCCCGGTCGAACGCTGCCTGGTCGCGCTCGACGCTTCGGTCGACGCCATCATGCGGGCCATCGAAATCCAGGCCCAGCTGGTCGTGACCCATCACCCGCTCTACTACCCGCATCTGACCGCTATCGATCCGCAGACCCTGACCGGTGCCGTCACCAAGGCCCTGCTGACGGCTGAAATCGGATTGATCGCCGTCCATACCTGCGCCGACAGGCAGCCGTACGGCGTGAGCGGGGCTCTGGCCGACGCTATCGGGCTGCAGAACAAACACATCCTGGCTCCCGACGAAGAGGGCGTGTTCTACAAGCTGGTGACGTTCGTGCCCGACAACGGAGCCGAAGACCTGCGCTCGGCACTGGCTGTCGCCGGAGCGGGTGAAATCGGCAATTACGAGGAGTGCAGCTTCGCCCTGGCCGGAACCGGCTCGTACCGGCCGCAGGGTGGCGCCCGGCCGTTGATCGGAGAGATCGGCCAACTCGAACAGGTGAACGAGATCAGATTGGAAATGCGCGTGGCCGAGAACCGGGTCGAGCGGGTTCTCGCCGCTCTACGCCGCCATCACCCCTATGACGAAGTCGCCTTTGACCTGTACCGAACCTACCGCCAGGGGGAAGAGCTGGGACTGGGGATCCTCGGCGACCTGCCCGAGGCGGTCGAACTCGAGGCTCTACTGGGCCGCATCAAGGAAGCTCTGGGCGGAGTGCCGCTCGATGTGACCGGCCCGGAGAACGGCCAGATCACCACCGTGGCCGTCGCGGGAGGCAGTACGGCCAGCTGCATCCCGATCGCGCTGGCTCGCGGGGCCCAGCTCTTTATCGGCGGTGACCTGACCTATCATATCAGGCTTGACGTTGCCGAAGAGCTCGTCTGTGTCGACGCCGGACACCGGGCGACCGAACAGCCCGGGGTGCGCCGCATAGCCGACACCCTTTCCAGCGCCGCTGACCATAACGGATGGACGATGGAGGTTGAACTTTTCCTGGAGGATCCGGCACCGGGACGGATCGTCTGAACGTACCTGCCCGGCCGAGGAGACAGCACAGACGTGGCGATGAAAGAACAGCTCGAAATGTTGGCCCGACTGCAGGAAATCGACGATCAGCTGGCCATGCTCGAACGTTCAAAGGGCGATTACCCACAGCGGATCGAAGAACTCGAGGCGACCCTCAATCTCAAGTCCGGTACGATCGCCGAAGCCCGGGAGCGCAAAGCGGAACTGGACAAGGAGCGCCGTCATCTCGAACGCCATGTTCAGGAACGACAGGATCAGCTCGGGAAATTGCAGGGACGGTTGAGCGCAGTGAAGACCAACAAGGAGTGGGACGCACTGCAGAAGGAGATGGACGCCGTCAAAGAAGAGATCGGAACCGGCGAGGACCACCTGCTCGAGATCATGGATGAACTCGAGACCCTGGATGAAGCAACGGAAACCGAAGGGCAGGAACTCGACGATTACCGCAGCGGGGCCGAAACCGAGATCGCCGATCTGAAGGAAAAGCTCTCGACCGTGGACGTCAAGATGTCCCGGATCCGGAGCGAGCGGGACGCCCTCACGCCGCGGATCGAAGACAGCCTGAAGAGGATCTACAACCGGGTCAAGGCCGGCAAGCAGGGTACCGCCGTGGTCCCGGTCGTGCGGGGGGCCTGTGGCGGCTGTTATGCCAGCATTCCGCCGCAGACCGTGACCGAGATCCGTCGGGCCGAGCGACCGATCACCTGTGAAAATTGCGGCCGCATCATCGTCTGGTTCGGCGAGGAGGCGGAAGGGTGAGGGCCCCGTCGGGCCCCTCCCGCTTTACGGCTCACGTCGACGGCGCCGCCCGGGGCAATCCCGGACCGGCGGGCTTCGGCGTCACGATCAGCGTCGACGGGGCCGGCGAAGTGTACGCCCGGGCCGGGTACCTGGGCGAAACGACCAATAATCAGGCTGAATATCGGGCTTTGCTCCACTGTCTGGAGGCGCTCGAGGAACTCGGACTCGGGACGGGTATTATCAACTCTGACTCTGAATTGCTGGTGAAGCACCTCTCAGGTGAGTATCGTGTACGTGATAGCAGTCTACGTCTCCTCTGGGAGCAGGCTCGAGAGTGCCTGATCCGCCTGGAGGGGGTCAGCGTGCGGCACGTGCGACGAGAGGACAACGCCCGGGCCGATGCGCTGGCAAACGCAGGCATCGACTGGGGTGTGAAGAACGCTGGAGAGACGGCCGGGTAATCGCGCTCCCCGCCCCGCGGGGCAGAGGAGTGAGGAAAGTCCGGACTCCACAGGGCGGAAGGCTGGGTAACACCCAGGCGGGGTGACCCGACGGAAAGTGCCACAGAAAACAAACCGCCGGCCTGCGGGCCGGTAAGGGTGAAAAGGTGGGGTAAGAGCCCACCGCCGTTCCGGGCGACCGGACGGGCACGGTAAACCCCCTTCGGAGCAAGGCCAAATAGGGGAGCAGAGGTGGCCCGCCTCACGATGACTCCCGGGTAGGCCGCGTGAGGCGACGGGTGACCGTCGTCCCAGACAGATGATTGCCGCCTTCCCCGGTTCTCGGCAACCGCGGGTCGGCACAGAATCCGGCTTACAGGTCGTCTCTCCGTTTTTCACGTCCGGCCGCGCGCCTGTCTGTCCCATACGCTCGGAGCCCAGAGCCCGACGGGAGGAGAACGCGGGGCGTGAAATACCGCTGGCAGATCGAACCGCAGGTCCCCGTACCCGACCTGACCGTGCTCGCCGAGCGGACCGGTTTGCACCCCATCATCGTCAGACTTCTCCACGCCCGGGGATACACCACCCCCGCCGCGATCGACGAGTTCATCGCCCCCGATCTGAGTACTGGCCACGATCCCTGGCTGCTGGCCGACATGGAACCGGCGGTCGAGAAGATCATGGAAGTGGTGCGCTCGGGAGGCCGCATCCGCATACACGGCGATTACGATGTCGACGGCGTGAGCGCGTCAGCCCTGCTGGTCAGGGTGATCGCCAGCCTGGGAGGTGAGGCCGACGCCTACATTCCACACCGGACCGAGGAGGGCTACGGCCTGAACGCCGAGGCCGTCCGGACCGCCCACGGCGATCAGATCGATCTGCTCATCACCGTCGACTGCGGCATCAGCTCGATCGCCGAAGCGGCTCTGGCGCGCGAGCTTGGGCTCGATCTGATCATCACCGACCACCATACCCCGGGTCCCGAGCTGCCTGACGCCCTGGCCGTGATCAATCCACACCGCGTGGACTGCCGCTATCCTTTCACCGACCTCTGCGGGGTGGGAATCGCCTATAAAGTCGCCTGCGCACTGGCTCCGCCCACTGAAGGTCCTTCGCTGCTCGAATACCTCGACCTGGTGGCCCTGGGAACCACCGCCGACGTGGTCCCGTTGCTGGGTGAGAACCGGGTCTTCGTCAAGTACGGTCTGCCCCAGATGCGGCGCACACTCTGGCCTGGTCTGGCCGCGCTGATCGACCGGGTCGGATTGACCACCGGCGAGATCACCGCCGGCCAGGTCGTCTTCACCCTGGCACCGCGTATCAACGCCGCCGGCCGGATGGCGGACGCCGGAGACGCCCTGCAGCTTCTGCTCACCGACGATCCCTTCGATGCGGCCGAACTGGCCCGCCGGCTCGACGAACGCAATACCGAACGGCGCGAGGCCGATGCGGTAACCCTGGAACGGGCGGTCGAGATGGTCGAGGAACAGGGGGGCGTCGGGGATCGCTACGCTCTGGTGCTCTGCAGCGAGCGGTGGCATCCGGGCGTGATCGGGATCGTTGCCAGCCGGCTGGTGGAACGCTACCACCTGCCGACCGTTCTGGTGGCTCTGGAGGGGGACCAGGGACGGGGCAGTGCCCGGAGCATCGAAGGCTTCGATCTCTACGACGCCCTCAGCGAATGTTCGGATTTTCTCACCGAATTCGGAGGCCATCCCTATGCGGCGGGCCTGAATATCTGCCGCGACCGGCTCGACGAATTCACCCAGGCCTTCGAGGGCGTTGCCCGCAAGCACTTGGTCGACAACGACATCGGTCCGACTCTGAAGGTGGATTGTGAGGTTGCAATAGACGATCTGACACAGGATCTGCTGACCGGGCTCAAGCGCCTCGAGCCTTTCGGAGCCCGCAACCGCCGACCGGTCTTTCTGACCCGCAACGCCCGCCTGGCCGCCGGCGCCCGGCGGGTCGGCTCGGACGGTTGCCACCTCAAGATGCAGGTCAAATCGGAGAACGGAAGACCGATCGATGCCATCGGTTTCAATCTGGGAGAACGGATCGACGAGACCGAACGGGGCGAGGTCGACCTGGTCTTTGCGTTCGAAGAGAACGAATTCAGAGGTATTACCCGACCCCAGTTGCGCCTGAGGGATCTGCGTCCCTCGGCGCCGTGAATGTACATGAACCGGGACGTGAAAAGGAGCTGGATGTGCACCTGACTGAAGACGCCCGCATGCTCCAGGAAATGGTCCGCAGTTTCGCCGAAAATGAACTCAAACCGCTGGCTGCGGAGATCGACCGGGATGAGCGCTTCCCGCACGAGTCGATCGAAAAAATGGCCGACCTCGGCCTGTTGGGGATGACTATCCCCGAAGAGAACGGCGGCAGCGGCATGGATACCCTCTGCTATGCCGTCGCCATCGAGGAAATCGCCCGGGTATGCGGTTCGACCGCCCTGATCATGGCGGCTCATGTGTCGCTGGCCTGCCAGCCGCTGCATCTCTTCGGCACCCCCGAGCAAAAAGAGCGATACCTCGAACCTCTGGCTTCCGGGCGGGTTCTGGGGGCCTACGGCCTGAGTGAAACCGATGCCGGGTCCGATGCCGGCGCCACCCGCACTACCGCGGTGCAGGAGGGCCAGGAGTGGGTCGTCAACGGCGCCAAGCTGTGGATCACCAACGCGAAGGAAGCCGAGACGATGGTTTTCACCGCCCGCACCGGCGGTCAGACCGCGGGAACCCGCGATATCTCGTCCTTCATCATCGATCCGCGCAGCGAGGGAGTGACGGTCAACAAAATCCCCGACAAACTCGGCTGCCGCGGTTCGACCACCTGCGAAGTTGTTTTCGAGAACGCCCGCGTCCCGAACGAGAACCTGCTGGGAGAACCTGGAAAGGGCTTCAAGCAATTTCTGAGAATCCTCGACGGCGGGCGCATCTCGATCGGCGCCATGGCCCTGGGACTGGCCCAGGGGGCCTACGAAGAAGCTCTGAAGTTCACCCAGGAACGGGAGCAGTTCGGCCGGCCCCTGGCCAAATTCCAGGCCGTCGCGTTCATGCTGGCCGAAATGGCCACCCGGATCGAGGCTGCCCGCGGATTGATCTACGAATCGGCCCGCCGCAAAGATGCCGGTGAGAGCATCATCAAGAGTTCAGCCATGGCCAAGTACTATGCCTCGGAGGTGGCCCAGTGGGTCACGACCCGGGCGATCCAGCTCCATGGCGGATATGGCTACACGAAGGACTACCCGGTGGAACGGATGTGGCGGGACATGAAACTGACCACGATCGGGGAGGGTACCAGCGAGATCCAGTTACTGGTGATCTCCCGGGAGATTCTGACCGAATTATGAACCAGCCTCCTTCGCGAATAGACCTGGGCGGTCTGAGCCTGACTGTCCTCGACGGGGGAACTTTCCGGCTCGACGGAGCCGCCCTCTACGGGATCTACCCGCGTGTATTCTGGGAAAAGCTGAACCATCCCGATGCGGACAACCGGGTCATGCTCGGCATCTCTCCAGCGGTTGTGACCGGTCCGGAAGGATGTCTTCTCATCGATCCAGGAATCGGCAGCGGCTGGGGCGATCATGCCCGGGACCGCTATGACCTGCAGGGCCAACGACCGCTCGAAGAGATGCTGGCCGAAGCGGGTGTGAATCCCGATGAGGTCGGAACGATCGTCGCCACCCACCTGCATTTCGACCACGTCGCCGGGGCCGTGGCCGGCGAGGCGATCACCGGGGGCGATCTCTCCGATCCGCGCCTGCTCTCCGAGGGCCTGCTCGGACAACTCGAACCGGCCCTGCCCGAGGCCCGGCTGGTCGTGCAGCGGGCCGAATTCGAAGCGGCCGAGGCGCCCGATCTGCGTACGGCACAGTACGTGGCGGGTGCGGTGGCGCGTGTCTACGAACGGGAAGGACGTTTCGATCTCATCGACGGCGACGTCGAACCCATGCCGGGTGTACGCCTCGAACTCACCGGCGGCCACACGCCCGGTCATCAGGTGATCTGGATCGAAGGTCGCGACCAGACCCTGTTGCTGGCCGGCGATCTGATTCCGACCACCTCGCACGTCCGTAGCGAGGTCCTCGAAGGGGTCGATGTCGAACCGGCGGTATCAGCCCGCGTCAAAGCGGCCCTGCTCGCCCGGGCGGCCGAGCGGAACGCGTGGCTGGGATTTTATCACGCCCCGCGGGTGCGGTGGGGACGGATCAGGGCCGGCGCCGCAGGCGCCTACAAGATCGAAGAAACGGAAACCGTGCCGTCCCGGCGGCGCTGAGAACGTCCGGGACGATGAAGGTCAACAGAGACAGATCAACAGCTTCGGGAAAGGACTGAATATGAGCGCGAGCGCCAGAGAACCGGTTATCCTGAGTGCCGTGAGAACCCCTACCGGGACCTTCCAGGGAACCCTGAGCTCCCTGCCGGCCCCCGGCCTGGGTTCGATCGCCATCAAGGCCGCCATCGAGCGGGCAGGCATAGGAGTCGATCGTATCGATGAAGTCCTGATGGGTCAGGTGGTCCAGGCCGGCGTCGGCCAGGCCCCGGCCCGGCAGGCGTCGATCGGGGCCGGTCTGCCCGGTACGATCCCCGCCACCACCGTCAACAAGGTCTGCGGCTCGGGGCTGAAAACGGTCATGCTGGCCGCCGCCATGATCAAGGCCGGTGACGGCTCGCTCTTCGTGGCCGGTGGTCAGGAGAGCATGAGCAATGTCCCCTACGGGCTCTTCAAGGCCCGGACCGGTCTGCGGATGGGCAACGCCGAACTGACCGATCTGATGATCCACGACGGCCTCTGGTGCGGCTTCAACGGCTGCCACATGGGCATACTGGCCGAGTACACGGCCGAGAAATCGGGTCTATCCCGCGAGGATCTTGACGCCTACGCCGCCGAGAGCCAGGCCAAGACCGCCCGGGCCTGGGAAGAGGGTCGCTTTGAGGCCGAGATCGTTCCGGTCGAGGTCCCCCAACGAAGGGGAGAGCCGGTCATCTTCGATCACGACGAATCCTACCGGTCGGATACCACGGTCGAGATCCTGGCCAAGCTTCGTCCCGCCTTCGATAAGGAGGGGATCGTCACGGCCGGCAACAGCCCCGGGCTGAACGACGGGGCATCGGCGGTCGTGGTTGCGGCCCGCGAAACGGCCGAGGAACTCGGGGCGCCGATCCTGGCCCGGATCACCGGGTACGATCAGGCTTCGGTCGAGCCGAAGGAACTCTTTTACGCCCCGGTCCAGGCCGTACGGCGCCTGCTCGAGAAGCAGGGCACGACGATCAACGACTACGACCTGATCGAGGCCAACGAGGCTTTCGCCGCCCAGGCCCTGGCAGACGGCCGGGAACTGGACTGGGACTGGGAGCGGGTCAACGTCAACGGGGGCGCGATTGCGCTGGGGCACCCCATCGGAGCCAGCGGCGCCCGTGTCCTCACCACCCTCATTCACGCGTTGCGCAACCGGGGTCTTTCAACCGGTCTGGCGACGCTCTGCCTGGGCGGCGGCGGTGCCGTGGCCCTGGCGGTCGAACTCGAATCCTGATCGGAAAGGTTGGATACCGTGGCTATCGAGAAAATTACAGTCATCGGGGCCGGCACCATGGGCAACGGTATCGCCCACGTGGCCGCTCTGGCCGGACGCCAGGTTGCACTGGTGGATATCGCCCAGGAGTACCTCGACCGCGCCCGCGGCACGATCGAGAAGAACCTGGGCCGGCAGGTCAAGAAAGAGATCATCGACCAGGCCGCGGCCGACGCCGCTCTGGCCGGTATCGATTTCACCCTTGAACTCGACGCCGCCGCCGAGGCCGACCTGATCGTCGAAGCGGTCCTGGAGAAGGAGGAGACCAAGGAAGAGGTCTGGACCAGGCTCGATGCTCTGGCCGGATCAGACGCCATCATGGCCTCGAACACCTCCTCGATTTCGATCACGCACCTGGGAGCTCTGACCTCACGGCCCGAGAGATTCATCGGTATGCATTTCTTCAATCCCGTACCGATGATGAAGCTGGTCGAGGTCATCCGCGGCCACGCCACCTCCGATGAGACCACCGCGGCGGTGATGGCCGAAGCCACCGCCCTGGGCAAAACCCCGGTCGAAGTGCACGACTACCCCGGCTTCGTGTCCAACCGGGTGCTGATGCCGATGATCAACGAGGCCGTCTACGCCCTGATGGAGGGGGTGGCCGAGGTCGAGGCGATCGATACCGTCATGAAGCTGGGCATGGCCCACCCGATGGGTCCCCTGACCCTGGCCGATTTCATTGGTCTCGATGTCTGCCTCGACATCATGGAGGTCCTGCACAGCGGCCTGGGCGATTCGAAGTACCGGCCCTGCCCGCTGCTGCGCCGGATGGTGGCGGCGGGGCATCTGGGACGCAAGAGCGGTCGGGGTTTTTACGACTACAGCGAGTGATGCGCCCGGATACCGGCACCTCATGACAGGAGAAGCAGCGTGGATTTCAAACTCACCGAGGAGCAGGAATTCATCCGGCAGGCGGCCCGCGATTTCGCCGAGAGCGAGATAAAGCCCGGTGCAGCCGAACGGGATGAGAAGGCCGAGTTCCCGACCGACATCGTCAAACAGCTCGGCGAGCTGGGTTTCATGGGCATCGCCGTGCCCGAGGAATACGGCGGTACCGGAGCGGGGCACGTCGCCTATGCGTTAGCACTGGAGGAAATCTGCCGGGCCGACGCCGGGGTGGGCGTGATCATGAGCGTGAACAACAGCCTGTGTTGCGAGCCGATCTACCACTACGGCAATGACGACCAGAAGGAGCGTTTTCTGAAACGTCTGGCACCGGGGGAGATCCTGGGCTCCTACGCTCTGACCGAACCGGGAGCGGGAACCGACGCCGGCTCGATCAAGACCACCGCTGTCCGCGACGGCGACGAATGGGTCATCAACGGCGCCAAGGCCTTCACCACTAACGGCGATTCGTGCGACGTGGTCCTGACGTATGCCAAGACCGACCCGGAGGCCCCGAGCGGGAAGGGAATCAGCGCCTTCCTGATCGAGAAGGGGACCCCCGGTTTGGAGGTCGGCAAACACGAGGACAAGGTCGGGATCCGCTGCTCCGACTGCGTTCCCCTGAGTTTCGAGGACTGCCGGGTGCCGGCGGCCAACATGCTCGGAGAGGAGAACAAGGGCTTCCGCATCGCCATGGCCACCCTCGACGTGGGCCGGCTCGGCATCGCCGCCCAGGCCCTGGGGATCGGTCAGGCCTGCCTGGACGAGAGCATCGCCTATGCCAGGGAGCGCGAGCAGTTCGGTCGTCCGCTGGCGGCTTTCCAGGCCATCCAGTGGAAGATCGCCGACATGGCCACCGAACTCGAGGCAGCCCGCCTGCTGACCTGGCGGGCGGCATGGATACGTGATCAGGGTCGGCGGCACACCAAAGAATCGAGCATGGCCAAGCTGCTGGCCAGCGAAGCCGCCATGCGGGCGGCGCTCGAGGCGGTGCAGATCCACGGCGGCTACGGCTACACCGCCGAGTATACGGTGTCGCGTCTGATGCGCGACGCCAAGATCTGCGAAATTTACGAGGGCACGAGCGAAGCCCAGCGGATCGTGATTTCGCGCGCCATGCTGGCCGACTGAGAGAGGCAGCATTCATGACCCGGGGCCTGTCGTGATCGGTCCCCGGAGGGACTGGAGGAGTCAGATAATGAGCCAGACAACAGAGTCGGGCGGCGGGGCCGCGGTCGGGGTCGAGCGCGACGGTCATGTGGCCATCGTGACCATCGACCGCCCCAAGGTCCTGAACGCCCTGAGCATCGCCACCCTCGACGAACTGGAAGCGGCTCTCGACGACCTGGCGGCCGATGACGAGATCAGGGTCATCGTCCTGACCGGGGCGGGGGAGAAGGCCTTCGTGGCCGGAGCCGACATCACCGAGATCCAGCCCCTCGATGTCGCCGGCGGAGAGGATTTTTCCCGTCGCGGGCAGGCTCTGTTCCGCAAGCTCGAACAGCTGCCCAAACCCACCATCGCGGCCGTCAACGGTTTCGCACTCGGAGGGGGCTGCGAGCTGGCCATGGCCTGCGACATCCGCGTGGCGGCCGAGAACGCCCGTTTCGGACAGCCCGAGGTCAACCTCGGCCTGCTGCCCGGCTACGGCGGCACCCAGCGGTTCACCCGTCTGGTCGGTTACGGCAAGGCCGCCGAACTGATGATGACAGGCGATATGCTCAGCGCCGCCAAGGCCGCCGAACTGGGCCTGGTCGAACGGATCGCACCAGAAGGCAGCGCCCTGAAGGAAAGCCTCGACCTGGCCCGGGCCATCGCCGGCAAGTCGCCGGTGGCGATATCGGCCATCAAGCGGGCCATGGATGCCGCCTACGGCGATCACGACGAGGGCTACCGCACCGAGGCCCGGGAATTCGGGGCTATCATGGCCACCGATGACAAGGCCGAGGGAATCCAGGCTTTCCTGGAGAAGCGCGCCGCCGACTGGAAGGGCAGGTAGTGGCCGACAGTACACCCGAGGGACGCCCGCTCGAAACCACGAGCGGCACCCCCCTGAAAGAGCGGTACGGCCCGGAAGAGGTCGCCGCCTTCGATTACGGGACCGAACTCGGCGAACCGGGCCGACCGCCTTTCACCCGGGGGGTGTACCCCGACATGTACCGCGGCCGGCTCTGGACCATGCGCCAGTACGCCGGTTATGCCACTGCGGCCGAAAGCAACGCCCGCTATCGACTCCTGCTGGAGCGGGGCACGACCGGTCTCTCGGTGGCCTTCGATCTGCCGACCCAGATCGGTTTCGACTCCGATGACCCGCTGGCGGCGGGCGAGGTCGGCAAGTCGGGGGTGGCGATCGATTCCGTGGCCGACATGGAAACCCTTTTCGCCGACATTCCGCTGGATCGGGTCTCCACGTCGATGACGATCAACGCCACCGCCATGATCCTGCTGGCGCTGTACGGCGTAACGGCCCGGGAGCGGGGTATCGACCTGGCAGCCCTGACGGGGACGATCCAGAACGACATCCTCAAGGAGTACATCGCCCGGGGGACCTATATCTATCCCCCGGCCCCTTCGATGCGTCTGATCACCGACATCTTCGCCTTCTGCGCCGCCGAGATGCCCCGCTGGAACACCATCTCGGTTTCGGGCTATCACATCCGTGAGGCAGGGTCGACGGCGGCCCAGGAGATCGCTTTCACCTTCGCCAACGCCATCGCCTACCTCGCGGCCGCCCGGGAGGCCGGGCTGGATCTGAATACCGTCTGCCGGCGGGTCTCCTTTTTCTTCAACGCCCATAACAACCTGCTCGAAGAGATTGCCAAGTTCCGGGCCGCCCGACGGCTCTGGACAACAATTACCCGCGACCGTTTCGGGACCACCGACGAGGCGGCCTGGCGACTGCGCTTCCACACCCAGACCGCCGGCTCGACCCTGACCGCCAGTCAGCCCATAAACAACGTCGTGCGGGTCACCATGCAGGCCCTGGCGGCGGTCCTGGGCGGCACCCAGAGCCTGCACACCAATTCGATGGACGAAGCCCTGGCCCTGCCGACCGAAGAGGCCGTCACCGTGGCTCTGCGCACCCAGCAGATCATCGCCTATGAGAGCGGGGTGGCCGACACGGCCGACCCGCTGGGCGGTTCG
The DNA here is from genome assembly GCA_964576115.1 of uncultured Gemmatimonadota bacterium. Classification (GTDB taxonomy): domain Bacteria; phylum Blakebacterota; class Blakebacteria; order Blakebacterales; family Blakebacteraceae; genus CAYSYY01. The sequence goes on along the minus strand of CAZNUA010000017.1, from coordinate 56,123 downwards.
TGGGCGATCGAGGCTCTGACCCGCGATCTGGAGGATCGGGCCCGGTCGTATATCGAAGAGGTCGACCGGTTGGGCGGGGCGGTGCCGGCGATCGAAACCGGCTACTTCCAGCGTGAGATCCACCGGGCCGCTTACGAATTCCAGAAAGGGGTCGAATCGGGCGCACGCACCGTGGTGGGGATCAACCGTTTCACCCAGGCGGAGGGAAGCGGGGAGGAGCTGGAGATCCTGCGGGTCGATCCCGCCCGCGAGCGCGCCCAGATAGAAGCCCTGACCCGTTTCAAGAACGAGCGCGATCCGATCGCGGTCGACGAGATGCTGCACGCCGTCCGGGAGTGCGCCCGCGGATCGGACAATCTGGTGCCGCGCGTCATGGAGGCTGTCTCGGCCCGGGCCACTCTGGGAGAAATCAGCAACGCTCTGCGCGACGTCTGGGGGACCTGGAATCCGCCGGGAGGACTCGACTGATGACCGACCCTGCCTCTGCCGCCCGCATCGATCACGTGGCCGTCGCCGTGGCCGACCTGGAGGAGGCGACCGCTCTCTTTACCCGCCTGCTGGGACGCGGTCCTGTCTCGACGGCCGAGAGCGAGGCCCAGCGCGTGCGGGTGGCGATGTTCGAGGTCGGGCAGAGTAAAATCGAATTGCTCGAAGCCACCGATCCCGATTCACCCGTGGCCAGGTTCGTGGCCAGGCGCGGACCGGGACTGCACCATATCTGCTATGCCGCCGCCGACCTGAAAGGTACCTTGAAGCGTCTGGAAACCGAGGGTTTCGAACTGCTCGGCTCCGGAGACGATATCGGGGTAGAGGGACGTCCAGTCGCTTTCGTGCACCCCAAAAGCAGCGGCGGGATTCTGAGTGAGTTCATCGCTGAAGAGGACACCAACCGGGAGAGAAACGATGTCCGAGATGAGTGAAGGTGACATGCGCAACTGGGGTATCGAGACCAGGGCGATTCACGGCTCGGGTGGCACCGATCCGGTGACCGGAGCCGTCACCAAACCGATCTACCAGACCAGCACCTTCGCTTTCCGAAGCGCCGAAGCCGGCGCCGCCATCTTCGCCGGAGAAGAAACCGGGTATATCTACTCCCGTATCGGCAACCCCACCACGAAAGCCCTGGAGCAGACCATGGCCCTGCTCGAGGGGGCCGAAGCCGGAGTCGCCTTTTCGAGCGGCATGGCCGCGACCACCGCGGTGGTCATGGGCTTCTGCCGGTCCGGCGACAACATCGTCCTCTGCCAGCCGGTCTATGGCGGCACCCACTCCCTGGCTGCGCACATCCTGCCCAAGGTGGACATCACGGCTCACATGGTCGACGCCCTCGATCTGGACCAGGTGCGCGACGCGATCGACGCGAAAACCCGCCTGATCTGGATCGAAACCCCGGCCAATCCGACTCTCAAGGTGGTTGATATCGCCGCCGTGGCAGAGATCGCGAAAGAGAAGGGCGTCCTCCTGGTGGTCGACAACACCTTCGCCACGCCCTACTTCCAGCTGCCCCTGGAACTGGGCGCCGACATGGTCATGCACAGCTGCACCAAGTACACCTCCGGGCACGGTGACGTGGTTGCCGGGATCGTGGTCGGAAGTACCGAACACGTCGGTATCCTGCGTTCCGAATCGCTGCGCGATCTGGGCGGATGTATCAGCCCCTTCGATGCCTGGCTGCTGATCAGAGGACTGAAAACCCTGCCGGTCCGCATGGAGCGGCACGAAACCAACGCCCTGCGGATAGCCGAATACCTCGAGGCCCATCCACAGATCGAGAAGGTCGCCTATCCCGGCCTGGAGAGCCACCCTCAGCACGAGATAGCATCCCGTCAAATGAGCGGTTACGGCGGAATGGTAACGTTTTACATTAAGGGTGGAAGAGAAGCCGGTTCCGCCTTCCTGAACCAGCTGAAGCTCTGCACCCTGGCCGTCAGTCTGGGGGATTGTGACACCCTCATCCAGCATCCCGCCAGTATGACCCACTCGACCTACTCGGTCGACGAACTGGCCCAGTTCCACATCACCGAGAACCTGATCAGGATCTCGGTCGGGATCGAACGCGTCGAAGACATCATCGCCGATCTCGACCAGGCTCTGGCGAGCATCTGACGCACCAGCCCCCCGGCCTCCCGCTTCGTGCGGGGGGCCGGCCCCCCGGTTCAACCATCGCTCCCCGGGAAGGCACGCCGTTGTGTCTGTCCGCCAGCTCTGGACTCTGGCCGGAGCCTGGAGCGCCGGTCTGCTCTGCGCTCCACACCTGCCGGAAACAGTCGCCCCCGCACTCCTGGTCCTCACCGCCCTGGCCCTGATCGGCTTTCGCTTCATCAACGGCCGACGTCTGCTGGTAGCCGCTCTCTTCGCATCCGCCCTGATCGCGGGCCGAGCGGCCGATATCCGTATCAGCTGGGGCCCGTGGGGCGATTCCCGCCCCGCCCACCACGGCCTCTCGAATCCGGGCTACCGTCCCCTGCTGACCGCCTCTCGCCTCGAACCGGCGGACGATGAAGACACCGAACCGCTCGAGGTTCTGGCCCGGCAGCGTCCCGCCTGGGCTTCCGAACCGGTCTGGGGACTGATTCAGGGGGTTCTGTTCAACCGCCGCCGTGCGCTCGATGCAGAGTGGGCGGCGGCTTTCCGGGGAACCGGCGCGGCGCACATACTGGCCATCAGCGGACTGCACGTCGGCATCATCCTGGCCGCGCTCGTCCTGCTCGCCCGTCTGGTGTGCCGGCGCCGCTCTCTGAGTCTGAGCCTGAGTCTGCCTCTGCTCTGGGTCTATATCGTCCTGATCGGTTGTCCTCCTTCGGCGGTGCGGGCCGGGTGCATGGCCACCCTCGCAGTGGCGGTGATGCTGGCCCGGGTACGGACCGAACCGGAGCGTATTTTACCAGTGGCCGCGCTGGCGATTCTCCTCGTCAATCCCCGCCTGCTGGCCTCGGTCGGATTCCAGCTGTCGGTCGCGGCCGTAGCCGGCATCGTCGCCATCCTCGGTCCACGCCCCTCCGGACAATCCACCCGGCGTTCCCCGCTGCAGGCGGGATGCAACCTGCTCCTGCTCACCCTGGCCGCCCAGAGCGCCGTCCTGCCGCTGCAGATTCTCGTTTTCGGGACCTTCTCGCCTTTCGCGCCCCTGGTCAACGTCGTGGCCGTCCCCCTGCTCGGCATCTGGCTTCCGACCGCGCTGGCCGCCGTGTTGGCAACCGCGCTCGGTCTGCCTGCAGCGATGCTCGCAGGAGCGCTGTGCGAAGGCCTGGGCCGGCTCATGTTCTGGTGGATTGCGCTCTGGAACTCGCTTCCGGCCGCCCAGCTGCCGCTCCCGGTCTGGGCGGCCCTGCCGGCCCTGCTGATCGTCCCCTGCTGGCGCCGCGGAGGCCGGGCCGACCTGATGGCCCTGCTGGCGGCCCTGGCTGTCGTCTGGAGTCCACTCTCTGCCCGCAGCGCCCCGCGGATCGCCTTTCTTGACGTCGGGCAGGGGGATGCCATCGTCATCGAGAGCGTCCGGCCCCGCCGGGTGGCGGTCATCGACGCCGGCCCCCGCTATCCGGGCTGGGATGCCGGGCAAGCCGTCGTCGCACCCTACCTGCGGAGCCGGGGCATCGAACGGATCGACCTGCTGATCGCGACCCATACCGACGCCGATCACATCGGCGGCATGCCGGCTCTGGCTCGACGTTTCCCGATCGGAGCCCTGGTGCGCGGCGAGTGGGCCGATCCCGCGCCTCCGAGCGCCGAATGGCTGCGCCTGGCCCTGCTCGACGCCGGTGTGCCGGATATCCCCGTCGCCAGCGGCGATCGCCTGCGGCTGGGACGCCGGGTGACGCTCGACGTGCTGGCCGGGGCCGATCCTTCGACCGTCCCGTCGAGCGCCAACGACCGCTCCCTGGTGCTGCGAGCCCTTCTGGGCACCGAGCGGGTTCTCCTGACGGGTGACCTCGAGCAGGATGGAGAGGGACGTCTGCGCCCGATGTGGGCGCATCTGCGGTGCGAGGTACTCAAGGTTCCCCACCACGGCAGTGCCGATGCTCTCTCGCCGGCCCTGCTGGCGGCCGCCTCGCCCGAGCTGGCCGTCATCTCGGTGGGGGCGCGCAACCGCCACGGCCATCCCGACCCGGCCACCCTGGCCCGGCTCACCGTCGCCGGAGCCACCCTGCGCCGGACCGATCGTCAGGGGGCGTACGTGCATGTGGCCCGTCGTTGACAGGTCGGGGGAGGGGCCTATGTTGAGGTCCATGAAAGAGAAAAAGCGAATTCTGAGCGGCATGCAGCCCACCGGCCGCATGCACCTGGGCAACTATGCCGGCGCCCTCTCGAACTGGATCGAACTCCAGCACGAATACGAATCGTATCACTGCATCGTCGACTGGCACAGCCTGACGATCACCTACAACGAGACCGAGCGGATCGCCGACGATACCGTCGAGATGGTCATCGACTGGCTGGCGGCGGGGCTCGAACCCGACCGGGCCACCATCTTCGTGCAGTCGCTCGTGCCCGAGCACGCCGAACTGCACCTGCTGCTGAGCATGCTCATCACCCTCGGCCGGCTCGAGCGCAACCCCACCTTCAAAGAAAAGGTCAAGGATCTCGACCTGCGGGGCGAGGTATCCTACGGGCACCTGGGCTATCCCGTTCTGCAGGCCGCCGATATCCTGATGTACCGGGCCCACGCCGTGCCGGTGGGCGAGGACCAGATCCCGCACATCGAGCTGACCCGCGAACTGGCCCGCAAGTTCAATACAACCTATGCCGAGATCTTTCCCGAGCCGGAAACCCTGCTGACCCCTTCGGCGCGGATCCCCGGTCCCGACGGGAAGAAGATGTCGAAGAGCCTGGGCAACGTCATCCTGATGAGCGACGAACCCGCACGAGTGCACGAGGTGGTCCGTACCGCCATCACCGACCCGCAGAAGATCCACAAAGACGATCCCGGCCGGCCCGAGATCTGCAATGTCTTCGCCTGGCACGAGACTTTCAGCGCCTCCGAACGCGAACGGATAGCGGCCGAATGCCGCGAGGGAACCCGCGGCTGCGTGCAGTGCAAGGCCGAAGCAGCTGCGGCCATCGGCGACCACTTCGCCGATTTTCGCGAGCGGCGGGCCCGAATCGAGACCGATACCGAACATATCCTCGAGATCCTCCGGGAAGGATCACAACGGGCCCGGAGTTTCGCTCGCGAGACCATGGAGCTGGTGCGCGACGCGATGAAACTCTTCCGCCTCGAGGTCTGAACGGGCATGGCCTACGCCGTCCGCATAGAGGCGTTCGAGGGCCCGCTCGATCTGCTGCTCTACCTCATCCGCAAGAACGAGGTGGAAATCACCGACATCCCGATCGCCGACATCACCCAGCAGTACCTCGAGTATGTCGAGGTGATGCAGCTGCTCGATCTCGAAGTGGCCGGTGACTTCCTGGTCATGGCCGCAACCCTGATGCAGATCAAGGCCCGCCTGCTCCTGCCCGGCCCCGAGCTGGAGGACGAAGAGGACCCGCGCCTCGAACTGGTGCGGCAGCTCGAGGAATACCAGATGTTCCGGCAGGCCGCCGAGCGCCTGGCCGAGCGGGAGGCGACCTATACCCACTATTACCTGAGAGAGAGCGGTCCGGGACCGATCGACATGCCGCCTTCGGAAGAGATCGTCCTCGACGTGGCCCTGATAGACCTGCTCCAGGCCTACCAGGACGCCCTGGCGCGGGTCGAAGCAGAGGACCGCTACCGGGTCAGCGGAGTGCCGGTCAAGGTGAGCGACCAGATCGCCTTCCTGCGCGAGCTGCTGGCCGAGAACGAACGGCTGCACCTGACCGAAGTTCTGGTCACCCTAGACAACCGGATGGCAATGGTGGTGACCCTGGTGGCGACTCTCGAACTGGCCCGGCTGGGTGAACTCGGCATCGAACAGGACGAACTGTACGGGGCGGTCTGGCTGAACCGGCGCACCCCCGTCAACCCGCTGCCCGGAGGTACCGGCGCATGACCGAAGGCCAGAGCAAAGGACTCCGCGATGCGGTCGAGGTGATCCTCTTCACGGTCACCGAACCGATTTCGGCCTACCAGATCGCCCGGTTGCTGGAGCAAGGAGGGTGGGTGGAGCAGGACCAGGCCCTGACACCCGGCGCCGTGGAGCGTTACCTCGACGAGCTGGTCGCCGACTGGGAAGCCGAAGGGCGGCCCCTGACCGCTCTGCGGATTGCGGGCGGCTACCAGATGGCGACCCGTCCCGAATGGGCGGGACTCGTGGCCCGGCTGCAGGAAGACCACCGCAGCCAGCGTCTTTCCCGGGCCGCCCTGGAAACCCTGGCTATCGTGGCGTACCGCCAGCCGGTCATCCGCCCCGATATCGACGCCATCCGCGGCGTCAACTCCGACAGCGCGCTCAAGACCCTCCTGGAGCGGGGCCTGGTCACCATCAGCGGCCGCGACGAGGGGCCGGGTCGCCCACTGCTGTACCGGACCACCGCCGCTTTCCTGAAGTACTTCGGGCTCAACAGCCTGAGCGACATGCCCGACCAGGAGGAACTGACGGCTCTGATCGGAACCCGGCTCACGGAGCTACCGGCCGGCGAGGAGGCAGACCGGCCGGCGGAATCAGAAACCGACCGTGGCCGGGAACAGGACCCCGGTGACGCCGAAACGGCCGGGATACAGGAAACGGTGTTCGAGCAGGGAGAGGAACCGGAGACCGGCGCCGCCGACGTAATGACCGGCGCGATGCCGCCGGAGTCCGGAGGCGGGGAGGAGGAGCGTGAGGCTTAACCGTTTCCTCGCTGCGGCCGGAACGGCCTCCCGGCGCGCCTGCGACGACCTGATAACCGCCGGGACCGTGAGCGTCAACGGTGTCATCGTGACCGAACCGTGGTACGACGTTGCAGTCGGGTCGGACCAGGTCGAGGTCGAGGGCAGAATTGTATCCCTGCCGGCACAGACGCTCTGCCTCCTGCTGCACAAACCCGCCGGGACGATCACGACGGTACGCGATCCGCAGGGACGGCCGACGGTCCTCGACCTGCTCGGCCCCGCTCATCGGCAGCGGCGGCTTTACCCGGTCGGACGGCTCGATGCAGACACCACCGGCGCGCTCCTGCTCACCGACGACGGCGATCTGGCCCACCGCCTGACCCATCCCAGGTACAAAAGCGCGAAGGAGTACGTCGTGCGGCTGGCCGAGAGAATTTCCTCTGACCAGCTGCGTCAGCTTCGGGAAGGGTATCAGCTCGAGGACGGTCCGGTACGACCCGACCGGATCACCCGGTCCGGGAAGCATACCGTCGTCATTGTCCTTCACGAGGGACGCAAGCGGATCGTCAGACGTCTTTTTGCCGCTCTCGGTCTGACCGTGAACCATCTGCACCGCCGGCGTTTCGCCGGACTTTCGGCCGACGATCTGCCTCCGGGAGGGGTGCGCGAGCTGTCGTACCGTGAAGTGATCCGGCTGCGCCGCTCGGTCGGTCTCGAGCCCGAGCCTGAAAGGTAGGAGCATGCCCCGTCCGAAAGGTCTCATCATCGCCATTGACGGCCCGGCCGGTTCGGGCAAGAGCACCACTGCCCGCCTCCTGGCGCACCGACTGGGCTATCTCTACATCGACACCGGCGCCATGTATCGCGCTGCCGCGCTGGCGGTCATGCGCCGCGGCATCGACCCGGGTGACCGGACGGCGGTCGCCGGAGCGGTTGAAAGGGTCACGATCGACCTGGAACCATCTGCACGAGGCGTGCGTGTGTTCCTTGACGGCGAGGATGTTTCTGACGAGATTCGAACTCCTGAGGTGACCCGCTCGGCATCCGCAGTATCAGAGGTACCGCGCGTCCGGGAGCTGCTGGTCGCGGCCCAGCAACGGCTGGGTGGGGCGGGTGGCGTGGTCCTCGAAGGCCGCGATATCGGGACGGTCGTTTTTCCCGAAGCGGATTTGAAGATCTACCTCATTGCCGATCTGCCCGTCAGGGCCCGGCGGCGCCAGGCCGAACTGGCCGCCCGGGGGCGGACGATGGACGTCATCGGAGTGGAGCGGGAGCTGGAAGAACGCGACGCCCGCGACTCGGGGCGCACGCACTCCCCTCTGTGTCGGGCGGAAGATGCAGTTGAGGTTGACACGACCGGGCTCACCATCGAAGAGCAGGTCGCGAAAGTCGAAGAACTGGCGCACGAGCGCCTGAAATGAACCCCCAACCGGCCGGTTCACCGGCCGCAAGGAAACGGGTCGGGAGCCGACGGGTACCGGCCCAGATGGTCCGAGGAGGCCCCTGAGAACATGACGGAAGAGAAAACCGAAACCACCAACCCTCTCGAAGAGACGGCTGCTGAAGAAAGCTCGCCCATTCTCTCCGAAGAGGAGCTCGAAGCCCCGGAGTACAGCCCGGAAGAGTACGAGAAGATGATGGCGCTCTACGACCAGACCCTGGCCGAAATCGACGAAGGCCAGATCGTCTCGGGAGTCGTGCTGGCCGTCGAGGAACGCGACGTCCTGGTCGACGTCGGTTTCAAGAGCGAAGGGGCCATTCCACTCGATGAGTTCGGGCCGCCCGAATCCGTGAAGGTCGGCGACGAAGTCGAAGTCTTCTTGGAGAACATCGAGAACCAGGACGGCCAGATCGTGCTGAGTAAGTCGAAAGCCGACTTCATGAAGGTCTGGCACAAGATCAAGGACGCCTACGAGAACAACGAGGTCGTCATCGGCCGGCCGAGCCGCCGCATCAAGGGCGGGCTCATGGTCGATCTGATGGGAGTGTCGGCTTTCCTGCCCGGTTCCCAGGTCGCCCTGCGCCAGGTACGCGATTTCGACCAGTTCATCGGCCGCGGTATCCGCCTGCAGATCATCAAAATCAACAAGAACCGCCGCAACATCGTGGTCAGCCGGCGCATGGTGCTCGAAAACGAACGGGCCGAGATGCGCAACGAGGTTCTGACCAATCTGAACAAGGGGCAGATCCGCGAAGGAACGGTGAAGAACATCACCGATTTCGGGGCCTTTATCGATCTGGGCGGTGTCGACGGTCTGCTGCACATCACCGACATGTCGTGGGGCCGCGTACAGCACCCCAGCGAGGTGGTGAACATCAGTGACGTGGTGCAGGTCAAGGTTCTCGATTTCAACGACAAGAAGGACCGCATCAGCCTCGGTCTCAAGCAGCTGCAGCCCTATCCATGGCGGGGGGTGGACGAGCGTTACCCGGTCGGCGCCAAGGTCATCGGCAAGGTCGTTTCAATCACCGATTACGGCGCTTTCGTGGAGCTCGAAGAGGGCATCGAGGGGCTGGTGCACATCTCCGAGATGTCATGGACCCAGCACGTCCGGCACCCCTCCAAGCTCGTCAACATCGGCGACGAGATCGAAGTGGTGGTCCTGCGGGTCAACGCCGAGGACGAGAAGATCTCGCTGGGGCTGAAGCAGACCGAACCCGATCCGTGGGAAACCCTCGAAGTACGCTTCCCGATCGGGACCAAACTCAGCGGCAAAGTGCGCAATCTGACCAATTTCGGCGCTTTCGTCGAGATCGAGCCCGGAATCGACGGTCTGGTCCATATCAGCGATCTCTCCTGGACCAAGCGGGTCCGGCATCCCAGCGAACTGGTCCAGAAGGGGGACGAGATCGAGGTCATCGTGCTGGGCATCGACAAGGAACAGCGCCGGATCTCGCTCGGGCACAAGCAGACCGCGCCCAACCCGTGGGACGATCTGGCCGAAGAGTTCGATCCGGGAACCGAAACGACCGGTGTCATCGGCCGCCTGATCGACAAGGGCGTGATCGTGGATCTGCCCGGCGATGTGGAGGGTTTCGTCCCGCTGCAGCATCTGGGACGCAGTGACCTCAAGAGTCCCGAGGAAGCGTTCGACGAAGGCGACGAACTGCCGCTGACCGTGATCGAGTTCGACCGGGAAGGGCGAAAGATCGTCCTCTCGGTCACCGAGTACTTCAAGAGCAAGGATGCCAAGGAGCAGGAATCCTTTCTCAAGAAGCACGAAAAACGGGAATCGACGCTGGCCGATCACGCCGGAGCCTCCGACCTGGCCGATCTGAAGGAACGCCTGAAAAACGCCGATGAAGATGAAGAGCGCGACACCGAAGGCGCTCAAGGCGAAGTGGCCGAAACCGAAGAGGTCGAGGATTCCACCGGCGGCGAGAGCGACGAGCCGGCCGCTGA
>CAZNUA010000017.1:1836-45890 GCA_964576115.1 uncultured Gemmatimonadota bacterium | reverse complement strand
GAGGAACCGGAAGAACCGGAGGAGCCCGAGCAGACCGAAACCGCCGACGAGGACGCCGCAGATCAGCCCGACGAGGGCGACGAACCGGCCGCTGAACCGGCTGAGAAGAAAACCAGGGCGAAAAAGAAAAAGGCGGTGAAAAAGGAAAAGAAGGACAAGAAGGAGAAATAGCCCTGGTGATGAAACGCTCATGCGGCCCCGGATCGCAGTGGCGGTTCGGGGCCGTTCTGTCAGGGGGTGACGGGTGAGCACAGCGGTCTACATCGAGACCTTCGGCTGCCAGATGAACGTGCGCGACTCCGAACTCATCAGCGGCCTGCTCACCGCCGCCGGAGCTCGTATCACCGCCGATCCCGAACAAGCCGACGTCATCGTGTTGAACACCTGCGCCGTGCGCGAGCGGGCCGAGGAACGGGTCGTCGGCCGGGTCAACCAGCTGGCCGGGCTGGAGTCGGACGGAACGCGTCGGATAGGGATCGTGGGCTGTATGGCCCAGCACCTGCAATCCGGTCTGCTCCAGCGGCTGCCCGTTCTCGATTTCGTCGTCGGGCCCGATGCCTATCGGAGCCTGCCCGAAACCATACTCGACCCGGCCGATGAGCCCCGCCTCCTCTGCCGGCCCGATCCGCACGAACTCTACGAAGGCCTGCCCTCCCGGCGCGAGCCGGGGGCGGTCACCGCCTTTGTGACGGTCATGCGCGGCTGCGACCGGATGTGCACCTTCTGCGTGGTTCCCTTCACGCGCGGCCGGGAGCGCAGCCGGCCGCTCGAACGAATCCTCGCCGAGGTCCGGACCCTGCTCGCGCAGGGCGTGCGCGAAGTCACCCTGCTGGGGCAGACCGTCAACGCCTGGAGCGACGGCCCTCTGACGTTCGGCGACCTGCTGACCCGGGTGGGGGAGACCGGGATCGAGCGGATCCGCTTCACCAGCCCGCACCCGCTCTATTTCGGCGACGGCGAACTCACGGCTCTGGCCGACGTCGAGGCCGTCTGCGAAGCGGTTCACCTGCCGATGCAGTCGGGGAACTCCCGTATTCTGAAACGGATGAACCGGGGGTATACCCGCGACGAGTTCCTCGCCATCGCCGACCGCCTCAGAGCCGAGGTGCCGGAGGTGACGCTCGGGACCGATATCATCGTGGGTTTTCCCGGCGAGAGCGAAGCCGAATTCGCCGACACCCTGAGCGCCATGGAGAGCTGTGCCTTCGACTCCGGTTATCATTTCAAATACTCTCCGCGACCGGGAACTGCGGCGGCCCGGCGGCTGGACGACGATGTTCTGGGGCCGGTCAAGCAGGAACGGCTCGAACAGGTGATCGCCCTGCAGCGGGAGCTGACCGCCCGGGCGCATGAAACCCTGATCGGCCGCACTCTCGACGTCCTCGTCGACGGGCGGGGACACCGCGGTTCGGAGCAGTGGACCGGCCGCACCCGGGGCGGCGACACGGTGGTGATCCAGGCGGCAGACGATCTCCTGGGCCGCATGGTCGAGGTCGAGATCACGGGCCGGGGCACCTGGACCCTGCGGGGCCGACCGACCGAACGGAAACCGTGGTAAAGCGTCTTAAAAAGCAGCCCCTGGACGACCGGTGAATTCTGCATCACCATAGAAGCACCAGGTCGCCCCTCGACTCACCGAACGGGCAGGAACAGGGCAAGAAGGATCGATGAACAGGTTCCTCACCATTCTGATCGCCGCCGCCGGTTTCGGGCTCACCGCCCTGCCGGGCACCTCGAGCGCCCAGGCGGATGATCAAAGCCCGCCCTCTCTGGCGGCGGCACGAGATCTCTATCAGCGGGCCAGCTACGACGAGGCCCGGGCGATGCTCGACGCCCTGATCAGCGCCGGCCGGGTCGAGGCCGAGATCCTGTATTACCGCGGCCTGCTCGAATCAGACACCTCCACCGCCAACGAACGGTATTTCGCCGAGGTAACCCGGCGCTGGCCGAGCACCGAGTGGTCCGATCGAGCCCGGTTCCGGATCGCCCAGTACCGCTACGATACCGGCTCCTACATCACCGCCCGGGGGCTCTTCGGCGAGGTGGCCTGGCGTCAGGGCGACTCCGCCCTGGGGCAGGAGGCCCGCTACTGGCGCGGCATGACCTACCTGCATTCGATCAACCGCGCCGACGCCAGCCGGGACAGTCTGCGGATCGGTCTGCGGCTGGTCAAGAACGCCGCTGAAAGTGCCACCGATCCATCCGTGAAGGGGCAGGCGCTCCTTTCCACGGCCGAACTCCATCTCTTTCTCGGTGAGCCCGATTCGGCTCTGGTCTGGGCCGACCGGATTCTGAGCGCTCCCTATCTCAACGATTTTCACCCACGGGCCATGCTCGTGCAGGCCCGAGCCCGGGACCGGCGCGAGGAGAACGATCTGGCCCGCGCTCTTTTCCAGGCCATGCTTACCCGCTACCCCGACACCCTGGAAGGACGAGAAGCCCGGCGCTGGCTGCTCGAAAACCGGGAGCGCCTGGTCCAGGCCCGGCTGGACACCATGACCGCCGCGGGAGTCGACACCCTCACCGGCATGGGGGAAGAGCAGAACTGGACGGTGCAGGTGGGGGCTTTCTCGCGCCTGTCCAATGCCAGCAGCCTGGTGGCCTCGCTCATCTCGCAGGGGTATGACGCCTGGCACGACAGCAAACGGGTGGGGGGCAGCCTGTATGTGGTCGTGTATGTCGGCCGGTTCGCCACCCGCGCCGAGGCCACCGCTTTCCGGCGCGATCTCCTTGCCGACGCCGCCCTGGAGGACCGCAATCCCCTGGTCACCCGGATCCCCCCGGCCTGAGAGGCGGCGAGGTCCGGTGGCCCGCGCCAGCACGCCCCTGATGCAGCAGTACCTCGGGATCAAGGCCGAACACCCCGACGAGATCCTTCTCTTCCGCCTGGGAGATTTCTACGAGACCTTCTTCGAGGACGCCCGGGTGACCGCCCGGGCGCTGGAGATCGCCCTGACCAGCCGGAACGCCGGAGACGGTGAAGAAGCGGTGCCCCTGGCCGGTTTCCCGGCCCATGCCGCCGAGGCGTATATCAGCCGTCTGCTGCGGGCCGGATACCGGGTCGCCGTCTGCGAACAGGTCGAGGATCCGAAAAAGGCCCAGGGTCTGGTCCGGCGCGAAGTCGTCGAAGTCCTCTCGACCGGCACGGCGCTGAACGAGGGGTACCTGGACGGGGAACGGAATAACTACCTCATGGTCATCGCACCCCCGCCGGAAGGCGAGCCGGGCCCGCTCGGGCTGGCCGTGGCCGACATCTCCACCGGCGAGCTGACCGTCACCGAAGTCTCCGCCGCCGCTCTGCCCGACGAACTGCAGCGCTTCGACCCGGCCGAGATCATCATCCCCGAGGCTTTCGATCTCGGGGAGCTGCCCGGTCTCGCGGGACGCGCAGATCCGACCCTGACCCGCCTTGAGGGATACCGCTTCCACACCGATCTGGCGGTTCAGACCCTGCTCGATCACTTCGGTGTCACGACTCTGAAGGGCTACGGCCTCGAGACTCTATCCCGCGGCACGGCCGCGCTGGGAGCGCTGATCGAGTATCTGCGCAGCAGCCGGGTGAGCTGCACCCATCTGAAACGGGTTCAGATCAGGGCGGGGGACGCCGGGATGCTGCTCGATGCCGCCACACAGCGCAACCTGGAGCTGGTCGCCAATCTGCGCGACGGCGGTACGGCGGGAACCCTGCTGGGAGTGCTCGATCAGACCGCCACCCCGATGGGAGCCCGGGCACTTCGCCGGGCTCTGCTGCGGCCCCTGACCGACCGGAAGACCATCAACGCCCGTCATGACGCGGTCCAGGCGCTCCTGTCAGAAGACGATCTCCGCTCCCGTCTGGCCGAGATGCTCGACGGGTTGGGGGATCTGGAACGCAGCGCGGTCAGAATCGGCGCCGGCAAGGGCAGCCCTCGCGATCTGGCTTCGCTGCGGGGAGCGCTCGAACGTCTCCCCGAACTCGGCGAACTGCTCGCCGCCTTCGACACCCCGCTGTTCGACGAACTCGGCTCACAGCTCGATCCGCTGCCCGAACTGACATCGGAACTCAAACGGGCCCTGGTTGATGATCCGCCCCTGGCTCTGACCGAGGGGGGAATCGTCAGGGACGGTTTTCACGACGCACTGGATCGTCTGCGCTCGCTGACCTCCTCGGGGAAGGGGTGGATCGCCGAACTGCAGCAGACCGAACGGGACCGGACCGGCATTCCGACCCTGAAGATCGGCTTCAATAAGGTTTTCGGGTACTACCTGGAGGTCACCAAAACCCACCTCGAGAAAGTGCCCGACGATTACATCCGCAAGCAGACCCTGGTGGCCGCCGAACGGTACATCACCCCCGAACTCAAAGAGAAAGAGGAGGAGGTTCTCACCGCCGAAGAACGGGCCCGCGAGCTCGAATACGAACTCTTCGTCGCCCTGCGGGACGCCTGCGCTCAACACCTCGAAACCCTGCAGCGCAACGCCGGCGCCCTGGCCCTGACCGATCTGCTGCTCTCCTTCGCCTCGAGCGCCCGTTCCCGCGCTTTTGTGCGCCCCGAACTGACCGAGGACGGAACCCTGACCATCGAAGCAGGCCGACACCCGGTCGTCGAGGCTCTGCTGCCCGCCGGCACCTTCATTCCCAACGACACTCTCCTCTCGACCGAACGGCAGATCGCGATCGTGACCGGACCCAACATGAGCGGGAAGAGCACCTACCTGCGTCAGGTCGGTCTGATCTGTCTCATGGCCCAGGCTGGAGCCTGGGTACCGGCCGAGTCGGCCCGGGTGCCGGTGCTCGACCGGATCTTCACCCGGGTCGGAGCCATGGACAATCTGGCCGGCGGGGAATCAACCTTCCTGGTGGAGATGCACGAAACCGCCAATATCCTGCACAATGCCACCCCCGATTCCCTGGTCCTGCTCGATGAGGTGGGGCGGGGCACAAGCACCTACGACGGTCTCTCGATCGCCTGGGCAGTGGCCGAACACCTGCACGACGAGATCGGCGCCCGAACGGTCTTCGCCACCCACTACCACGAACTGGTCGAACTTGCCGAACGCTTCCCGCGCATCTTCAATCTGAATGTGGCGGTCAGGGAGTGGGGGGATAAGGTGATCTTCCTGCACACCATCGAGCCGGGGGGCTGCGATCATTCCTACGGCATACACGTGGCTGAACTGGCCGGAGTGCCCGAGGCCGTCATCGACCGGGCCCGCGGCATCCTGCACACCCTGGAGCGGGAGCGGCCCCTGCCCACGGGGAGCGGACCGCCTCCCGAACCGCCGGCTCAGATCGAGCTTTTCACCCGCCGGCCCGACCCCCTCGTCGAGGCCCTGCACGAGATCGATCCCGAGGCTGTCACTCCTATCGAGGCCCTGAATCTGCTGCAGCGTCTGAAAGAACTTATCGAGTAGAACCGCCGATCTCGATGACACGGCCGATTCCCCCGGCCAGATAGTCCTCGCCGTAGGCCTCACGGAACAGTTCGATGGCCCGGTCCCCGGTGCAGTGGGTGGGTGTCACGCGCCGAACTCCGAGCCGACGGAAGTCGGCGATGATGTTCTCGATCCGCCGGTCAGTAGTGCCCCCGAGATGAAAGCCTCCGATGACGTGCAGCACATCGGCCCCGAAGTGTTCACGAGCCAGCTCCACGATCCGGGCGATACCGGGATGGGCGCAGCCGGTGATGACCACGATTCCCCGGTCCAGACGCACGACCAGAGCCTGCTCGTTGACCGGTCCCCTGATCTCGCCGGTCGACCAGACACCGGGGATGATCTCGGTGAAGTCGGAACATGTGACCACGTCGCCGTGGCGTGCGGCCAGATCTGTGATGGCCTCGGGGAAGGAGGGGATGACCCAGGTCGTCGGACGCACGTCGTCATCGAGGCCGGCGTAGAACGACGCCTGGCCGCCTGTATGATCTTGGTGCTCGTGGCTGAAAACCAGTCGGTCGATCCGGCTCAGATCGACTTCCAGGGCGGCGGCGTTGGACAGCAGAATCGAGCCCTGGGTGCCGGTGTCGAAGAGGATGGTCTCGCCGCCGTACTCGATCAGGGCCGCAAAGCCCCAGTCGGTCTGAACCCCCTCACGAGCGGCGTAATTGTCGTAGATGATCGTTATCCGGAGCATATCGTCCGCCTGAAGCCGGGACGGGTCGGCTGCCGAGAGCGCAGCACCCGCCGTGAAAAAGAGTAATCCGAGCAGGACGGCAGCCGCGACGGACCGGGTTCGCACAGGTCTCTTTCTCATACTGCGAACTCCTTTCCGGTTGACTCCGCCCGTCGGCCGGCGGCTACCTTTTGCATGATGACGCCTGACGCAGGTCAGAGCAACCTGGTACCCTGATTGTTCCATCACTCACTTCATACGCACGGGATACGAGCATGTTGGATGGAATTGAGCGCGCACGACTCGAAGGAATGCTGCACGACGCCGCCCTGAACTGGCTGGCCCACGACGGCCTCTGGTTTCTGGCGGCCGAAGACCGCTTTGACATGGAAACGGCTATACAGCTCGATGCCGAAGCATGGAAGAGCTTCACCGTCATCGAAGCCAAACGGATCATGAAACGACACGGCATCGAACCGGGGGGCGGAATACCCGCCCTGGCCGAGGCTCTCGGCTACCGGCTCTACGCCCTGATCAATATCCAGGAAATCGTCGAGCAGGAGGAGCACCGGCTCGTCTTCCGGATGAACGACTGCCGGGTGCAGTCGGCCCGCAAGCGCAAGGGCCTGCCCGATTTCCCCTGCAAGCCGGTCGGCCTGATCGAGTACGAGGGCTTCGCCCGCACGATCGACGAACGGATCCAGACCCGCTGCCTCGGCTGTCCCCCCGATCCCCACCCCGAGGAATGGTACTGCGCCTGGGAATTCACCCTGCCGGAGGAATGAGCCCGCGGCCGGGTCCGCCCGGTCGACCGCGGCCTCCCTCGTCACCCGACGAGGAACGTTCGAGTTGCTTCTGGCGGTCCAGGAAGTTCACCCCTTCTGTGATCCAGGCCGGAGCCTCGTCACCCTTGAGGTAGTGGTTGAACCACTCCAGTACCCGCCAGTGATAGTCGATCCGGTTGGCATCCTGACGCACGCTGTGATTCTCGCCGGGGTAGACCAGCATGACGAAGTCCTTGCCGGCCCGGCGGGCGGCGTTGTAGAGCTCGATTCCCTGATCCCAGTCGACCGCCCCGTCCTCGTCCCCGAAAGCGATCATCAGCGGGGTGTTGAGTTTTGTGATGCTGTGCAGGGGGGAGTTGTCGATGTAGGCCTGCATGTCCTCCCAGAAGGGTACCTCCATGCGGGCCTGACTGATCTCGAAGATACGGGCGTCGGTGCTCCCCGAATTCCAGTAGATCGAGAGATACATGCTGATCAGATCGGTCAGCGGCGCCCCGGCCACGCCGGCCGCGAAGAGATCGGTCTGGGTCACCACGAAGGCGGTCTGGTAGGCCCCCCACGAATGGCCCACCAGTCCGACCCGCTCGGGATCGATCATCCCCGTCTCCAGCACCGTCTCGACCGCACTGGTGATGCAGTCCAGGGCCGAGAGCCCGGGATTGCGGTCGCGGTAGACGATATCGGACTGCAGCACGAAGTACCCCTGCTGGGTCCAGACGGTGGTGTTGTAGGAATTACGCTCCGAAGGCACCGAGTACCGGCGGACCGTGTTGCTGGTGATCTCGTAGATGTAGACGATCATCGGGTACTGCCGTCCAGGCTCGTAATCGGCCGGGTAGAAGAGCGCCCCCTGCAGCGGCCGGCCCTCGCTGTTCTCGAAATCGACCAGCTCCGAATACCCCCAGGCATAGTCGGCCTGGAAGGGATTGGTGTTAGTGATCTGCCGGGCATCGGTCAGGTCGGGCCCGCCGACGAAGAGATCGGGGGAGTCGTCGAAGTCCTGACGGGTGTAGGCGTAGACATCGGTCTCCTCGGCCCTGGTCAGCCCGGCAATCGATTCGTCGGCGAATACGAGCGGCGTGACCCGACCCCGCCGGTCGCGCACGGCATAGCCGTACTTTTTACTCCACTCACCTTCGAGGGTCATGTACATCGGCTCATCGAGAGCGATGAAGTCCTGCTCGCGGTCGAGACGGTAGTAGCGGTGGCGGATCATGTCCTCGGCGCCGAAAGTGAGCCGTTCGGCACCCGAACCGTCGGGAGCGACCGCCCAGATGTCGAATTCGTCGTAGATCAGGATCGCCTCGTCGTCCTCGGCCCAGCCGGCGTAACGGAAGGGGGGTTTCTGGACCACGGTGTGATCGTCGGCGTGATCGATGAAGTCGGTCGGCACGCCCTGAGTGATGTTGACGTGGGCCCCGCTCTCCAGGTCGCAGGTGTAGTAGTGATCGTTCTCCAGATAGAGCAGGTAGCGACCGCCGGGACTGACTCCGAAGCTGTACTGCAATCCCTCCTTGATCAGCGTCCGTTCCCCCGTCACCGTATCGATCACCCAGATATCGTTGCGATTGGGACCGAACATCGCCTCGCGCTCATAAGGGGTCGCATCGGTCCCGTAAGCCCGGTTCGTGCCCTCGATCGGGAAGACATCCTCGACCACCTCATCGGCCAGCTGCACGAAGCTGTCCGATTCCAGATTCCAGACCGATATGTAGTTGCGGGCGCGGTTGGAATTGGCCCGTAGTTTCTGCTCGGGCATGATCGAAGTGTCACGGGCGTGCCAGACCTCGACGTTGGAGGGATCGTCGCCCTCCTCGGGTCGTCCGGTGCGGGGCTCGGCCCCGGTGGTGTCCTCTTCGGCTCGCCCCGGTTCGGCCGGCTTCGGTTCCCAGGCCTTGATCCCGAAGAAGACCTCTGTGCCGTCCTCGGAAAAGGAGAGACTGCGGTAATCGACGATCCGCATGCTGTCGGGGAAAGCGGGCACGGTACTGTGATCGAAGATCTTCATCCCGGGAGAGCGAGTGTTCAATCCGGTCCAGACGATCAGGTCGTGGGTGGGATCTTCGAAGCCCTCGTCCTCACGCTCGCGCATGACGGCCAGATCGTCGGCCTCCTCCCGCCAGTGCGGATCCTTGTAGACCGTCTCCGAGGATATCAGGGTACGCAGGGTGGCCGAGCCGGGATCGAAGAGCTGCACCCCGTTCCCGGCCTGTCCCTCGGCATCGATGATGAGGGCGAGGAGATCGCCCTCGTCCTGCCAGGCGAAATCGGAAACGTTGCCGAAGTTGGTGTCGCGGCCGGTGGCCATCTCCCGCAGCACCAGATCGACTCCGCCGCTTTCCCGACCTTCGATGCCGTAGCGACGCATGACCAGCCAGGCGCCGTCGTCCCGGAAAGCGAATGAGGCCACGTCCTCGATGATCGCTTCCTCACCGGTTTCGAGATCGAAGAGACCGAGTTTGTTGTGAACCGGCTGGCGGGACTCCTGGCGCCGCTCGCGCTCCTCGCTGGAGTAGCCGATGGTATAGGCGCACCATTTCCCATCTGTAGAGAAAGCGGGACGGGAACCGTATTTGACCACGTGGGTGGTATCGGCCTCCAGACTGTAGAGGTGCAGTTCGTTCTCCTCGTTGACCCGGCTGATCGAATAGGCGACCCAGGTGCCCTCGGTCGAGAAGGTGATATTTCGCCCAATGGACTCCCACTGACCGTAGTCCTCGGGGGTCAGGGTGGGCTTATCCTGAGCCTGGATCGACACCGAGCCGGCCAGCAGCAGGATGAAGGCGGTCAATACCGGAGTGCGAGAGCAGCGCATGGGGGGTCTCCTTGCACGGGGCTGGCAACGATTTTTCGAAAGCAGGAATGTACCGCCGGGGAGGGCGGGTGTCCAACATTTGCCAACCGGGAACCGGCCGAAACCTCTCAGGTGACTCTGGTCTCGGTCTGCAGAAGCACGTCTCGGAAGGCGAGGTCTTCGGAGGCCAGCACGAACACCGTCGAAGGCAGACCGGCGATCCGCTCGGCCAGCGACTCGTAATACTCGGTGAAACCCTCGCCGGGATCGGCCATGCCGAGGAAGACCAGATCGGCGTCGGCCGAGGAGGAACGCAGGATCTCGTCGAAAGTCCGGCCGCGGGCCGGGATGAGGTGGGGTGAGGCTCCGATGCGCAGATCTTCGGCCAGAGCGACCAGGTTGCGCCGGGTGCCTTCGAGAGCGGCGTCGGAAGGCAGGACCATCTTCAGACGCACGTCGGCCCCGCGCCAGGAGACGCTCGAACTCAGCAGGTAGGCCAGCACCATCATCAATCCGCCGTTGCGGCGCAGGCCCCGCCACCAGACATCGATCGTCCGGCGTTCACCGAAACCGCGTTCCGGGTTGTGGTGCACCACCAGCACGTTGCGGCGGGCATCGTGCAGGGCCTCGATCATGCCGCAGTAGGTGCCGCAGACCTCCGGCCGCTCGCTGGCTCCGAGGATGATGGTGTTGGGCACCAGGGCCCCCAACCCGTATGTCTCGATCAGGCGCAACGCGCCGATGAACGGATCGGCCGCGGTCGTGACCCGCACCAGACCCCGCACGCCCTGGCGCTCGAGGTACTCGGCGATCGTTTCCTCCATCGAAGCCACCCGATCCCGATCGGCGGCCTCCTCGCCCAGCACGGTGGCCACGGTCAGCAGGGCGCGGTTGTGGGTAAGGGCGGAGGCCAGGTCGATGAGGTGCCAGCGCTTCGTCGGAGCCCCGGAAAGCACGAAGAGGTGCGGACGCCAGTTTTTCGGGTCCGAGGCGGTGGTCATCCGCATCAGGCCGGTGCGGGCCAGGGCGGCCCACAGCCCGCCCTGCACGCTCCCCCAGGTGGTCGTCAGCTCGCGCCGCTCGAGCCAGAGAAAGATGGCGATGACGGCCAGCGCAGCTACCCCGGCGGCCAGGGCGTTGATGAGGAACATGACCACCAGACAGCCCAGCGCGCCCAGAAAAGACCAGATCCAGTGAACCCGGAAGGTGGGGCGGTAGGAGGGATTACCGAGCAGGGTTTCGGTCCCGGCGGTGATGTTGAGCACCGCGTAGGTGGTCAGGAAGAACATCGTCAGGATGGGAGCGATCAGGTTCAGATTCCCGAGCAGGATGGCGACGAGCGCCACCCCCAGGGTCAGGAGGGTACCCAGACGCGGTTCGTCGTCCGGTCCGCTCCCCCGGCCGAGCCAGCGCCAGCGTTTCGGCAGTACCGCGTCGCGCGAGAGGGCCTGAAGCACGCGCGGGGCGCCGAGGATGCTGCCGACCGCACTCGATAGGGTGGCCCCCCACACCCCCAGCAGGATGGCGTTGTCCCACAGCGCGATCCGGCGCATGACGAGGCTGTCGCCGACAAGACTGGCCGAACCGGCCCGCAGAGCGAGGAAGACCGGTATGACCATGTACATCACATACCCGGTTCCGATCGCCAGCAGGGTTCCCCGCGGCAGGGCGCGGGCCGGGTCCTTGAGATCGCCTGACATGTTCACCCCGGCCATGATCCCGGTTACGGCGGGGAAGAAGACCGCGAAGACAGGCCAGAACTGCCCCCCCGGACGCCACTCGAGCAGGGTCGGATCAAAGGGCTCGACGGCCCGGCCGAAGAAGAAAGAGAGCAGGCTGAGTCCGATCGCGGCCATGATCACGTACTGCACCCGGATCGCCGTCCGGGCCGAACGCAGAGCCACCGCGGCCACCGCCAGAGCGGTCACGACCGCGACCGCCTTCTCGTTCAGGGCGGGGAAGGTGCGGACCACGCTCTCGGCGAAACCGACCGTATAGAGGGCCACCGAAAGGGCCTGGGCGAAATAGAGGGGCACCCCGATGGCGCCCCCCGGTTCGATGCCCAGCGAGCGGCTGATCATGTAGTAGGCGCCGCCGATCTTGACGTGCTGGTCGGTGGCGATGGCCGAGATCGAGAGCCCGGTCAGGAAGGTGATGGTACTCGCCAGGGTCACGATCAGCAGGGTGGCTGGCAGCCCCACCGAGCCGAGGACCCACCCCAGGCGCAGGTACATGATGACCCCGAGAATAGTCAGGACCGAGGGGGTGAAGACCCCCCCGAAAGTCCCGAAGCGACCGCGCGGGGTGCCGTCGTTTTTCTGGGGCATCTCCCGGACCGGTCTACCAGATCAGGTGGAAGGCTGTCTGCCGGCGGTCGGAGAAACGGCACTGTCCGCCGGTGAAGATCCCCTTCTGCTCCAACCCTATGGTGACCATCTGGCCATCCCATTCGGGAACCGCGGTACGGCAATTCAGTTCGATGGCATAGGCGGTATCGTCGAAGAGGGGGTAGTCACCCTTGCCGGGGACACCCTCCTGGCGGTCCCACAGCCCGATCGTGGGCCCGGCGGCGTGGCCGTGGTAGCCGACCGGGTGGGTGTAGATAGATATTTCGAGCCCTTCGGCCCGGCAGGCCGCCAGAGCCGCGGCCAGGATCTCGTTTCCGGTCCGGTGAGCCGCGAACTCGTTCATGAAGAGATCCTGAACCCGGTTGGCGTTGGCCAGAGCGGCCTGCAGACCGGCGGGGGGCTCACTCTCGCCGGGCCGCAGAACGTAGGCCACCTGCTGGGTATCGGTACACAGCCCCAGGTAGACGAGCCCGATATCGCAGTGCAGTACATCGCCGGGCCGGATGATATCGGCGTCGGGATCGGCGGGATCGAGACCGCCCCGGCGGATGATGTCGACCGAGGGCTGGAACCAGTAGCCCAGGTCGAGGTCGGCAAAAGCCTGACGGAAGAACCAGACCACATCCTCGGCCCGGGTGACCCCGGGATGGACGACCTCGCCCGAGAAGGCGCGGGCGATGATATCGTGGGCGATGCGGCTGATCCCGTCGTAGGCGTCGATCTCCTCGGGCAGGCGGCGTTCGAGCCAGCCGACCGCCAGTCGCTCGGCCCCGGCCAGGCGGGAGCGGTAGCGGGCCGGCAGCACCCGTTCGAGGTTCTCCCGGCTCGAGGCGCTCAGGCCGTCCCCGAAGGCGAAGGTGTCGGAGACATTTATCCCGATCCGGTCAGGATCGCGCTCTTCGATGATCCGGGCCAGGGCCCGGTACTGATCGGGTTCTGCTTCGGGATCCCACATTCCCCGATACCACTCCCCGATCCCGTAACGGCTGACCGCCAAGCGCTCCACGGGCCGGCCCGGCCCGGGATCGTAAAAAACCAGGATGGTGCGCCGGCGCGCCGCGGTGGTCACCCCCGGCATGAGAGTGAAGAAGACCGGATCCTCGTTGTACTCGCGGTTGTCGACGATCCACATGTCGAAGCCTTCACGCCGCATGATCTCGGGCAGAACGGTCTCGAGGCGGATGCGCAGCCAGCGGTCGATGACGGCGTCGCGCTGGCGCAGGGGGAGTACTTTGGGCAGTTCGGTGCGCCCGCCGGTGGCGCCGGCGAAACCGGTTTGAGCCGGCGCCGTCAGCGGCATACAGGCGAGGAGCAGAAGCGGCAGGGTGGGGGCGATAAAGCGGCGACAGGCAGTGATCATCGCATCATGTCCTCTCGGCACGGTACGGGGAAACGGGAGATGATCGTACCGTGACCCCGAACCGACTGCAACACCCCCCGGACGGTATTCGGACTCCCGCGGGTCGGATGAAGCCCTATCTTGGGAGTATGCCTGAAAACACGATTGGAAAAGATATCGCCCGCCTGCTCGGTGAAGCGGGCCACCCCCTGCGCGAGCAGGAACTCTTCACCCTGCTCGCCCTGCGCCGGCGGCAGTTCGCCCGCTTCAAGGCGGCTCTGCGCGAGCTGCTCGACGCCGGACGGATCCGGCGTCTCAAAGGGGCCCGTTATGCGCTGACCGAAAAGGGAGAGAACTGGCTCGTACCCGAAGATCCCAGAGCCGAGGTCACCCTGATCGCCGAGGAGGCGGGTCTGCCGCTCTCCTTCGAGGACGAGATCGAAGCCGAGGCCCGTAAGGCGGCGGCCAGGCCCGTCGACCAGGACCTGGACGAACGGCTCGACCTGCGTTCGGAAACGATCTTCACGATCGATCCCGCCGATGCGAAGGACTTCGACGATGCCGTCTCGATCGAATCCCGGCCCTCGGGCTGGCGGATCGGGGTGCACATCGCCGATGTCTCCTTTTATGTCGTCGAGGGAAGCCGTCTGGACGCCGAAGCCTGGCACCGGGGCACCAGCGTCTACCTGGTCGACCGGGTCATCCCGATGCTCCCCGAAGCTCTGTCGGCCGGAGCCTGCAGCCTGCGTCCCGACGAAGAGAAACTCGCCTTCTCCTGCTTCATCGATCTGGACCACGACGGGCGTCCGGTGGGAAGCGAGCTGAGGGAGTCGATCATCCGCTCCCGGGCCCGACTCAGCTATGAAGAAGCCCAGGCGATCATCGAGGGGAATCCCTCAGCAGGAATCGATGACTCTGTGGTCCGGGCCCTGCAGGCGATGGCCCCGATAGCCGAGGCCCTGGCCCGCAGACGGGTTGAACGGGGAACGATCGATTTCGATCTGCCCGAACCGCTGGTCGAACTCGATTCGCACGGCGTGCCGATTTCGCTCCGGGCCCGACCCCGCCTGGCCAGCCACCGCCTGGTCGAGGAATTCATGATCCTGGCCAACGAGGCGGTGGCCCGGTATGCCGCCGGACTGATGCTCCCCTTCATCTACCGCGTCCACGAGGAACCCGATCCCCTGCAACTCGAGGAATTCGCCCACTTCACGAAGACGATGGGCTATCCGATCGGAAAAGGACAGGGAAGCGTGTCGCGGGCACTGAACACCCTGCTGCAGAAAATCGAGGGTCGCCCGATCGAACAACTGCTCAATATCGCCATGCTCCGGCACATGAAGCAGGCTCTCTACTGCACCCGCAACGACGGCCACTTCGGCCTGGCCAGCCGGGCCTACACTCACTTCACCTCGCCGATCCGCCGTTATCCCGACCTCATCGTGCACCGCCTGCTCAAACGCTACCACCACCGGGCGCCGGTGCGGGCCGAGCTGTCCGATCTGGAGGCCTGGCTCGACGAGACCGCCGAACAGGCCAGCGAGCGGGAACGGATCGCCATGGACGTGGAGCGGGAATCGGTCAAGCTGAAACAGATCGCCTTCATGGAGGACAAGCTCGGCGAGGAGTATGAAGGGATCGTCACGGGTGTCACCAACTTCGGCCTCTTCGTGCAGCTGCAGGAATTCCTGGTCGACGGCTTGATCCACGTCTCGGCCCTCGGCGACGATTACTACGAGTACGAAGAAGAGAAATACCGGCTGGTGGGCCGGCGCTCGAGACGCATCTACCGGCTGGGCGACACCCTGAGAGTGCAGGTCGTGCGGGCCGACCGGATCGCCCGCCAGCTCGATCTGCTGCCGGTCGAGGAATCCGACGCCGGTCCGGCGAAACGGAAGCGGACCGCAGACGAGGGAGATTGATCCATGGCCGGCGACGAGCTCCGCCACTTCTGCGCCCTGGCCGGAGTCGCCGGCCACCCCGAAGCCGCCTACCTGACCTATCTGGGTCTCTACAGCCTGCAGCACCGCGGTCAGGAAGCGGCCGGGATCTGCTCGGCCGACGGCGAGACCACCCACCTCTACAAGGCTCTCGGACTGGTCAACGACGTCTTCCGGCCTGAGCGGATCGCCGGTCTGGCCGGTCATCTGGCGATCGGTCACACCCGGTACTCGACAACGGGTTCGCCGCATACAGCCAATACCCAGCCGATCCGCAGTACCAGCCGGTCGGGTTCGCTGGCCCTGGCCCACAACGGCAACCTCACCAACACCCCTTCCCTCAGAGCCGCCCTGGAGGAGGAGGGGGCGATCTTTCAGACCACCATGGACACCGAACTCATCCTTCACCTCGTGGCCCGCTCCCGGGCGCCGCATCTGGAGGCCAGGATCATAGAGGCTCTGGAGCAGGTGCAGGGCGCCTGGTGTCTGCTCTTCGTCACCGAGAACGCCCTGATCGCGGCCCGCGATCCGCTGGGCATCAGACCGCTCTGCCTGGGCCGGCTCGGGTCGAGCTGGCTGGTGGCCAGCGAGACCTGCGCCTTCGACATCGTCGGCGGCCGTTTCGAGCGCGATGTCGAACCGGGGGAGATGATCGTGATCCGCGACGGCGAGTTGTGCTCGCACCGCTTGCCGGCCGCACCCGAGACCCATCCCTGCATTTTCGAATTCGTCTACTTCTCCCGGCCCGACTCGCGCATCTACGGCGAAAAGGTCGACAAGGTCAGGCGCGGCCTGGGACGCAATCTGGCCCGCGAGCACCCGGCCGAAGCCGACATCGTGATCGCCGTGCCCGACTCCTCGAACACGGCCGCTCTCGGGTATGCCCGCGAATCGGGCCTGCCTTTCGAACTCGGCCTGATCCGCAACCACTACGTCGGGCGCACCTTCATCCAGCCGGGGCCCGAACAGCGCGATCACGACGTGCGGGTCAAGTTCAACCCGGTCGGTGGGGTGCTCGACGGCAAGCGGGTCGTGGTCGTTGACGACTCGATCGTGCGGGGCACGACCAGCCGCAAGCTGCTGCGTCTGATCCGGGCGGCCGGCGCCCGCGAGGTGCACATGCGGGTGACCTGTCCACCGGTGGCCTGGCCCTGTTTTTACGGCGTCGATATCCCGACCCGCTCCGAGCTGATCGGCGCCCGTCTGAGTATCGAGGAGATCCGCAAGCATATCGGCGCCGATTCGCTGGGCTATCTGAGCCTGGAGGGCATGCTCGCGGCCGTGGAGCGCCCCGGTCCGATGTGCCACGCCTGCTTCAGCGGCTCGTATCCGGTCGAGCCCGAACCCGAACTGGGAAAGGACGCCCTTGAAGGCAACCGAGGCTGCCCTCCCTGACCGGTGCGATGTGCTGGTCATCGGCGCCGGACCGGCCGGATCGTGCGCGGCCCGGTCCGCCGCCGACGTCGGGGCCGACACCTGCCTGATCGAGGAAGACGAAGCGATCGGGCTCCCGGTCCGCTGCGCCGAAGGCGTGAGTGCCCGGGCCTACCGCGCCTTCCTCGGAACGCCCGACCCCGAACTGGTGCGCAACCGCATCCGGTTCGTCCGACTCTCCGGGCCGTCGGGCAGGGGCGTGACCATGGCCAGCGAGCTGGAGGGGTATATCCTCGACCGCAGCCGCTTCGATCCAGCCCTGGCCGAGCGGGCGGCCGGCGCCGGAGCCCGGGTCGTGACCGGAGCACGGGCGGCGGGCATGGAACGCAGCGGCGGCCGGTGGGTGGTCAGGGTTCGTCACGACGGTACCGAACACCCGATCGCGGCCCGGATCGTGATCGGCGCCGACGGCATCGTGAGCCGGGTCGGACGCTGGGGGGGGCTGGATACGGGTGTGCCGCCGGCCTTGATGGAATCGTGCCATCAGTACTGTCTCGGGAACCTCGATGTACCCGCCGATACGATCGAACTGGCGTATGGGGACCGGATCGCACCCGGCGGTTACGGCTGGGTCTTCCCCCGGGGCGGGGGAGAGGCCAATGTCGGTCTCGGGGTCGTCCGTCACCGTTCAAGCGGGAGTCTGAGCGCGAAGGAGCATCTCGACCGCTGGGTGGCGGAGCGTTTCCCCGAGGCCGTACGATGCGGCGAGACGGGCGGGGGAGTGATCATCGCGCCCACTCTGGAGCGCATCAGCGCCGACGGGCTGCTTCTGGCCGGTGACGCCGCTCATCAGATCAATCCCCTGAGCGGAGCCGGGATATCGAGCGGCATGCGGGCCGGGCTGCTGGCCGGCACCATCGCCGCCGCTGCCTGCCGCTGCGATCGCACCGAAGCCCGCTACCTGCGGCGTTACGACCGGCGATGGCGGCGGATGCTGGGCCGACTGCATGCCGATCATTACCGCCTGGCTGACATCATCACCCGTCTGTCCGATGAAACCCGCGAAGCCCTGGTCACCGAGCTCGAAGCCCGGCCGACCGAAAAGCGACGGCTGTATACGGCCGTCAGCGCCGCCGTGCGCCGTCACCCCCTGCTTCTCGTGACCATCGTTCCCTATTTCCGGCACTGGCGGATCGGCCGGCGCCGGAGCGGGTACCCGTCCGAACCGCTCTGATCGTATGCTGTGAAACGTCGCAGCTAGCTGTTATACTCGCCTTCCCCCGATGGGCCCCCCCATGCCCCGTCCCCCGGGAAAGAGACCGTTCATGCCGCCCGGTTCAGGTGCTCTCCTTCCAGCGGAAGAGACCGAGCGCTCCCACCGCCCCGAAAAGGGTCACGTATATCAGGTGGAGTGGAACCCCGGTGAGGTAGTCGATGCCGAGATGTTTCAGGCCGAACCGCTTTGTGAGCCGGAGCAGAGCGATCTCGCCCAGCCCTTTGAGGACCAGCCCGGCCGCCGCCCACGGCCAGAGGGCACCGCAACCGAGCGCGGCCGCGGCGACCGAGAGCAGGAGCGAGGCGTTCACGAGCCAGACCAGGGCGCTGACGAGCCGGGGTCGGCGGGGGTAGCGCAGGCCCTTGGACGCCCAGCGGGTGCGCTGATGATAAAACTCGGCCCAGGAGGCAGGCGCGCGGGTGGTGACGACCGCCCCGGGCTCGAGCACGTATCCGGTCCCGATCCCGGCCGCATCGGCTGCGAAGAGCAGGAAGACATCGTCTCCCGAGGGAATCGCGGCGTGCGGTTCGTACCCCCCGCAGCGTCTGAAGAGATCGCGCGTGAAAGCCATGTTCTGGGCCGAGATCACCAGCGGCAGGCCGGCCGCCAGCGAACCGGCGGCGGTGACCGAGAGCGAAAAAAATTCGACGCGCAGCAGACGCTTCGGCCAGCGCCAGGCCACGGCCCCCGCATAGTCGACCGGTCCGCCGCACAATTCGGGCCCGTCGGCCCGGCGCAGCGGAGCCGTCAGGCGTTCGATCCACTCCGGGCCCACCCGACAGTCGGCATCGGTGGTCAAAACGATCTCGCCACCGGCCGAGTCGACGGCCGTCTGCAGGGCCCACTTCTTCGGGGTCCATCCGGCCGGCACGCGATCTATCGCGAGCCGGCGCACGATACCGCCGGATTCAGCGGCGACCGCGTCGATTTCGGCGGCGGTCGCGTCGGTGGAGCGATCGTCGGCGACGATGATTTCGAGCCGGTCGCGGGGCCAGTCGACGGCGAGCAGACTGCGGAGCAGTCCGCCGATGGTGTCGGCTTCGTTGCGGGCGGCGATGACGACGCTGACCGCCGGCCGGGGAAGACCGGGGTCGGGAGTGTCCGGCTGCCGGAGGGCCCGACGGGCGGCCCGGGCAAAGGTGTATGCCAGCCCGCCCCAGAACAGGGCCAGAAGCAGCGTCAGGGCGCCGGCCGGATGCGCGAGCGAAAACGTCATGAGATCCAAGGATAGAGTCGGCACGGCAGGTCCTCCAGCCGAAAGGTCGAGCCCCCGGCAAAAGGAGAGAGAACAATGATGGCCGCAACCATGACCGCCGGCGTGATGGGCATCGACGGACATATCGTGCGGGTAGAAGTGGATATCACCCAGGGTCTGCCCGCCTTTCTGCTGGTCGGTCTGGCCGAAGGGGCGGTCCGGGAGAGCCGGGTCAGGGTGTCCTCGGCGATCCGCAACGCCGGTTACGTTCTGCCCCTGCGCAAGATCACCGCCAATCTGGCTCCGGCCGACCGGCGCAAGGAGGGGAGCGGTTTCGACCTGCCGCTGGCCGTGGCCATTCTCGGCGCCCTCGGGCACATCGCCCAGGACCGTTTCGCGGGCTGGGGCCTGGCCGGAGAACTCAGCCTGGATGGGGAAATCCATCCCATCCCGGGGATCTTCCCGATGGCTCTGGCCTGCCGCGAGGCGGGCCTGGAGGGACTCATCGTGGCGGGCGGCAATGCCCGGGAGGCCTCCCTGGTCGAGGGGCTCGAGGTACGCTCGGCCCGGCACCTTCGTCAGGCCGCCGAGTTCATGAACGGTACCGGCGAGCTGCCCGGCTGCGAATCAGACGGGGACCGCGGCCGAGAACCGGTTCTGCCCGACCTGCGCGATGTCAGCGGTCAGATCCTGGCCCGGCGGGCGCTCGAAATAGCGGCCGCCGGGGGGCACAGCTTCCTGCTCCTCGGACCGCCGGGAGCGGGCAAGAGCATGCTGGCCCAGCGCCTGCCCTCGATCCTGCCCCCGCTCGGGCCCGCCGAAGCGATGGAGACCACCAAGATCTGGAGCGTGGCCGGCCTGCTCGATCCCGCCTCCCCCCTGATCACCCGCCCTCCGTTCCGGGCGCCCCACCACACCATCACGGCCGCGGCCCTGGCCGGAGGAGGCTCGGTGCCCCGGCCGGGGGAAATCAGTCTGGCGCACAACGGGATTCTCTTCCTCGACGAACTCCCCGAGTTCAGCGGTCGGGTTCTCGACGTGCTCCGCCAGCCGCTCGAAGAGGGGCGGGTTCTGATCGTCCGCAACGCTCACGCCATCGCCTTCCCCTCGCGTTTCATGCTGGCGGCGGCCGCCAATCCCTGTCCCTGCGGTTTCCTCGGTCATCCCGGCCGGGAGTGCACCTGTACCCCCTTTCAGATTCATCGCTACCGCAGCCGGCTCTCCGGACCTCTGCTCGACCGCATCGATCTCCACGTCGACGTCCCGCCGGTCGAGGTCGAGGCTCTCGACAGCGGCTCGGGGGAACCCTCGAACCGGGTCAACGGGCGGGTCGTCGAGGCTCGACGCCGGGCCGCCGAAAGGCTGAGCGAATGTCCGTCCAACGCCGTCATGAGCGGTGTCCCGCCGGTCAATGCAGCCCTCACACCGGCCGGACTCAGACACCTGCCGCCCCCCGACGAAGCGGGCCGGCGCATGCTCAAAACGGCGGTCGTCAGCTACGGGCTTTCGGCCCGGACGTACCATCGCCTGCTCAAGGTCGCCTGGACCCTCGCAGACCTGGCCGGCAGCGACAGGGTGGGGGCGGAGCAGATCGGTGAAGCCCTGCAGTTCCGGGTGGGAGAACGCGACCGGGCGGCGCTTTCCTCTGCAGCGGGCGTCGGGCGTCGGATATATTGAGTTCTTATGTTGCGCTCACTGCACGTCAGGAATATCGCCGTCATCGAGGAAGCCGCTCTCGAACTCGATTCCCGGCTGACGATCCTGACCGGCGAGACCGGAGCGGGAAAATCGGTCCTGGTCGGGGCGCTGCAACTGCTGCTGGGCGAACGGGCCAGCAGCGATCTGGTGCGGGCGGGGGCGGATCGGGCCCACGTCGAGGCTCTGTTCGAACTCGATCCCGATTCGCCGCTGTTGGCCCGGCTCGAAGAATCCGGTTTGACCGCGGAGGAAAACACGCTCCTGATCCGCCGCGAAATCGGTGCCGACGGGCGCAGCCGGGCCTTCGTGAACGACACCGCCGTCACGGTGGGAGTCCTGCGCTCGCTCGGCGACGAGCTGGTCGACCTGCACGGCCAGCACGAACATCAATCCCTGATCAGGCCCGCACGTCACGTTCTGCTCCTCGATGCCTGGGCCGGGCTGGATCCGCTGCGCGACACCTACGACGGACTCCTGGCAGCCCATAAAGCGGCCTCGGGCGAACTGGATGATCTGCGCCGGCGCAATCGTGAACTGGCCGAGAAACGGGAGCTGACGGCCTTTCAGCTGACGGAAATCGACGCCCTGGACCCGCAGGCGGGGGAGATCGACAACCTGGAACGGGAGGTCCGCCGGCTCGAAAACGCCGAACGGATTGCAACCGCCCTCCACGATCTGATCGATCGTTTCGCCGAAGGCGAGGAGCCGCTGAACGCCGAACTGAATACCGCCGCCCGCGAACTGGTCCGCATGGCCGCTCTCGACGAACGTCTGAACGAAGCCGGCTCGCTCTTCGAGGAGGCCCGACTGGCCCTCGACGAGGGCGTTCTCGCCCTGCGGCGCTACCTCGACGCCTTCGATTTCGACCAGCAGCGCTGCGACCGTCTCCGCGACCGGCTTTCGGCTCTCATCGGCCTGACCCGTAAATACGGCGGCAGCGAAGCCGCTCTGCTGGCCCGGCGCGAAGAGCTGCAGGACGTTCTCAACGAAGGCCTTGCGGTCGAAACAGATCTGGCCGGGCGTGAAAAGGAGCTGGAACGTCTCACCGCCGAGCTGTCGGTCGCCGCCCTGGACCTGAGCCGGGAGCGGGACGACGCAGCCGGGAAATTCGAAGCCGCGGTCGCCGGACAGCTGCGCGATCTGGCCATGCCCGAGGCCCGGTTCGCCGTCGCCCGGGAACGGCGCGAAAGCCCCGCAGGGCTCATCGGGGATCCCGAAGGCGGGCGATACGAGGCCGCTGTTCACGGCATCGACCGCATCGAATTCCAGCTCGCGACCGATCCGAAGGCACCCCTGCTGGGTCTGCCGAAGGTTGCGTCCGGTGGTGAGATCAGCCGTATAATGTTGGCCTTGAAAAGCGTTTTCGGCGGCGCCTCACGGATTCCAACGCTTGTTTTCGACGAGATCGACAGCGGCATAGGGGGCCGGACCGCCGACTGCGTCGGCCAGAAACTCGAAGCCCTGGCCGAGGCGCACCAGGTACTTGCCATCACTCATCTGCCGCAGATCGCCCGCCGCGGTCACCGGCACCTGCTGGTCGAGAAAGACCTCGACGAAACGGGCGCGCAGGTCCGCATACGGAATCTGAGCGGCGAGGCCCGCAGCGAGGCCCTGGCGGTCCTGATGAGCGGCGAAGCGGGGGGCGAGGACGGGCTCGAGCACGCCCGCCGGCTTCTGGATCACACTGCAGCTGAGGACGGGACGCAATGAAGCAGACCCTGGGCGACACCCGCGACCTGATCCGCGATTCCGCCGGACGCCGTCAGCGGCGCCGGGAGCTGCTCGAGACCGAGCGGGTATTCACGCTGGCCAATCTGCTTTCTTTCGTTCGTATTCTGCTGGTTCCGTTCATCGTTCTGCTGCTGCTGCAGAACCGGCCCGGCTGCGATGCCGCCGCTCTGGTGCTTCTGGTCGTGGCGGCCCTGACCGATTTCTTCGACGGTCTCGTGGCCCGTCGCCGGAACGAGATCAGCCAGTTGGGCAAGATCATCGATCCGGTCGCGGACAAAATCTTCGTCGGCGCCCTCGGCGTGGTCCTGGTACTGCTGCGCGATCTGCCGCTCTGGTTCGTCGTCCTGTATATCGGGCGCGACTTCGTCATCCTCACCGTCTCCTACCTGCTGTTTCTGAACCGCGACCTGGTGATGCCGAGCAATATGCTGGGCAAAGTCACCACCGCGGTCCTGCTGGCCGTCATGGTGGCCTATACCATGCAGCTGATCGCGATCGGTCAGATCCTGGTCTGGATCGGCACGGCCCTCATCATCGCCAGCGGTCTGATGTACGCCTCTGTCTTCAACCGGGTCATGCGCGAAGCGCGCACACGATCATGAGGGCTCCTGCAGGACCCGGGCCATGACCGAAAATCTCAGGGACCGGCTCACACGGGTACCGCGCCGGACCGGGGTCTACCTGCTGACCGACCGCCGTGAGCGGATCATCTATATCGGCAAGGCGGTCGATCTGCGGGCCCGGTTGCGCTCCCACCTCACCGGCGCTTCGGCCTCGCCATGGGCCGGGCCGATCGCCGAACAGGTGCGGGGTTTCGATTTCATTCCCTGCGGGAGCGAGGCCGAAGCCCTGATCCTGGAACAGACTCTCATCAAGGAGCACCGGCCCCGTTTCAACATCGATCTGAAAGACGACAAGAGGTATCCCTACCTGAAACTGACCGAGGAGGAGTACCCGCGGGTATTCAAAACCCGCGAGGTGGACGACGACGGCGCGACCTATTTCGGTCCCTATACGAGCGCGTCGGCCATGGAGAGCATGCTCGATTCCCTGCTCGCCATCTTTCCCCTGCGGACCTGCTCGTACGAGATTCCCTTCCGCGATCCGAACGCCCGCGAATGCCTCGAGTATCATATCGGCCGCTGCGTCGCCCCCTGCACCGACCGGGTGAGCCGGTCCGAATATCTCGCTCTGGTAGCCGAGGTCCGTCTCTTCCTGCGGGGACGTACCGGCGAGCTCCTCGACGAACTCGAATGCGACATGCAGGCCGCTGCCGCCGACCACCGTTACGAACACGCCGCCCGGCTGCGCGACCGTATCACCGCCGTGCGCAAGGCCACCCAGCGCCAGCGGGTGGTGTCCGAGAAACGGGTCGACTTCGATGTCGTGACCCCGGCGGTTTCGGGCACCGCGGGGCTCGGGCTCATCTCGCAGGTCAGGGAGGGCCGTCTGCTCGGCCGCGAGGTCTATACCTTCACCCTGCCCGGAGCCGGTCCGGGGGAGGGCGGGGAGGTCGGGGAGGTCGACGAGGAGATCCTCGCCGGGCTCATCCTGCGCCACTACCTGCGGGCCAGCCACATTCCGGCGACGGTGTATGTGCCGGTGAGCCTGGCCGACCGGGACGTCATTGCCGAAGCTCTCGGCCGGCGACAGGGCCGGCGGGTGAACCTGCGTCAGGCCCGGCAGGGCGCTGCTGCAGCCGTACAGGAACTGGCTGCGACCGACGCCCGTTACCGCCTGCGCGAAATGATCGCCCGTCGTGAGGGCCGGGACGATTTCGTGCCGGCCGGTATCGCCTGTCTGCAGAGCGACCTTGATCTGCCGCGCCCCCCGCACCTGATCGAAGCGGTGGATGTCAGCCACATCCAGGGTAGCGACCCGGTCGCCGGTCTGGTCTGCTTTCACAACGGCGAACCGGTCAAGAACCGCTACCGGCGGTTCAATCTGCGCCGGGCCTGCGGCGGGGACGACCCGGCCGGCATCGCCGAGGCCGTCGAACGCCACTACCGCCGACTCCTGACAGGCGAGACAGACGACAACCTGCCCGATCTGCTGCTGATCGACGGCGGACGGACCCAGCTCGAAGCCGCCGGGCGCGTTCTCGATTCGCTCGGTATCGATCGTCTCGCCCTGCCCGTGATCGGATTGGCGAAACGGCTCGAGGAGATCTACCTGCCCGAAGTAGAGGGACCGCAGACGCTCGGGCGGAAATCGCCCGCCCTGCGCCTGCTGCAGCGGATCCGCGACGAGGTCCACCGCTTCGCCCTCGGCTATCACCGCACCCGCCGCGACCGGCGCGTCCGGGTGACGCTGCTGACCGAGGTACCGGGAGTGGGCGAGGCCAAAGCCCGGGCCCTGCTGGCCGAATTCGGAAGCGTGCGGCGGATGCTGCAGTCGGGGGTCGAGGCGATCGCCGGGGTGCGGGGCATCGGCGAGGTACTGGCGGCCCGGATCGTGGACACCATGGGCGAAGGGGACCGGGGATGAGTGCGACCGACGCACAGCTGCTCGAGCAGTTTCTCGACCACCTGGCGGTCGAGCGTGACCTGTCCCCGAACACCATTGCCGCCTACCGGCACGACCTCGAGCGCTGGCTGGCTCATCTCGAGGCTCTTGAGAGCACCCTCGCCCTTGCCGACGCCGAGCAGGTCGAGGCCTGGATCGGCCGGCTCAGGAGTGAGGGGCTGGCTCCCCGCAGCGTGGTGCGGGCCCTCTCGGCCGTACGCACCCTGTATCGCTTCCTGCGGGTCGAGGGCGTGTGCAGCACCGACCCGGCGGCTCGGGTCGAACGACCGAAACTGTGGAAAAAACTGCCCGTGGTCCTCGACTTCTTCGAGGTCGAAGCCCTGCTCGACGGGCCCGATCTGGCCTCCGATCTGGGTCTGCGCGACCGGGCCATGCTCGAGACCGCCTACGCCGCCGGCTTGCGGGTTTCGGAACTGCTCGCTCTGACGGTAACCGATCTCGACCGGCGCGAAGGGCTCGTACGCATCGTCGGCAAGGGACGCAAAGAACGTCTGATCCCCATCGGCCGGGTCGCGCTGGACTATATCGGTCGCTATCTGGACGGCCCCCGAGACCGCCTGCGCCGCTCCACACCCCCGACCGACACGCTCTTTCTGAACGTCCGGGGAGGTCCGCTTTCCCGCATGGGCTTCTGGAAGATCATGAAGAAATACGTCGACAAAGCGGGGATTGCGAAAGCGTGCACCCCTCACACCCTGCGTCACAGCTTCGCCACCCATCTGCTCGAAGGCGGAGCCGATCTGCGGGCGGTGCAGGAGATGCTGGGCCATGCCGACATCTCCACGACCCAGATCTATACCCGCGTCGATCGCTCCTATCTCAAAGACGTCCACCGCACCTTTCACCCCCGGGGTTGAGAGTCATGCCGAAGCCAGAACCGGAATCCGGATCGCCGCACCCCGGCGAGGACATGGGCCGGCGTCTGCAGGCCGGACTGAGCCCGGCTGCGGGCGCCGCCGCCCGGGCCGCCGCCCGCTGCGCCCAGGCCGAAGGAACGGGGGTCTGGGTGGTGGGAGGTCCGGTCAGAGACGTTCTGCTCGGCCGGCGGGCGATCGATCTCGACCTCGTGGTGGAAGGGGACGGCCCCGCCTTCGCCCGCGCCCTTGCCGCCCGTGAGGGCGGGGAGGTGAAGGAGTTCACCCGGTTCTGGACCGCCCTGGTCATCCTACCCGGGGGTGTGAAGGTCGATGTCACGACCGCCCGCAGCGAGAGTTACCCCGCGCCCGGCGCTCTGCCCGAGGTCGCCGCCGGTGACATCCTGGCCGACATGCACCGGCGCGATTTCACCATCAACGCCATGGCGGTGCGGCTCGGGCCCGATCGGGCCGGGGAGTTCCTCGATCCGAGCGGCGGGCGGCACGATCTGGCTACGGGAACGATCCGGGCCCTGCACGAGGGCAGTTTCTGCGACGATCCGACCCGCATCCTGCGGGCCATCCGGTTCGCGGCCCGGTACCGCTTCACGCTGGAGCCGCAGACCTCGACCTGGCTGACCGAGGCGGTTGCCGGCGGCCTGCTCGACGAGGTCAGCCGCCAACGTCTGCGGGCCGAGATCGTGGCCATTCTCAGCGAGCGCGATCCGCGGCACTCGATCGCACAGCTGCAGCAGGCCGGAGTATGGGCGGCCCTGTTCAGCGGGGACTGGTGCTATCCCGACGAGGTGTTCAACCCGGCCGTGGACGAGCTCGACCGGCTCCTCGACTGGTTCGCCGATCTTTCCACCCGCCCGGTCGAAGGAAGACCCGAAGCCTGGATCGTGCTCTGGCTTCTGCTGATGAGCTCAACCGGCCCCGAAACCGCACAGATGCTGACGGTCGAGTACCATCTCGGGCGGCGGGCGATCCGCTGTGCGCTCGAAACCACGCGGCGGGGCGAGACGAGCCTGCGGGTACTGCGCGAACCCGCCGCTACGGCCGGCGATATTTTCTGGGCCTTGACCGATACCGAACCCGAAACCATCCTGGCCCTGTTGTTGCGTTCGGGTTCCGAACCCGGCGTGCGGGACCGGATCGCCTGGTTCGAGAACGAGCTGCGCACCACCGACCCCCTTCTGACCGGGGAGGACATCATGGCCCTTGGAGCCCGAGAGGGGCCGGTCGTCGGCGCCGTTCTGCGAACCCTGCTCTCGGCCCGCCTGCGCGGCGAATATTCCACCCGGCAGGGAGCTCTGGAGCTGGCCGAACGTTTATTGAAGGACATGTCGTCCACACCCGAATGATTTCCGGGAGGATTTCCCCGACCGATGCCCGACATTCTGCGACAGCTGCCCATCCTGCTTCCGCCCATCCTGCTGGCTCTGACGGTCCACGAATGGGCCCACGCCTGGACCGCCGACAGGTTGGGTGACCCGACCGCCCGCGAGCAGGGCCGGCTGACCCTCAATCCGCTGGCTCACCTCGATCCGATCGGAACCCTGGTACTGATCGTTACCCAGCGTTTCGGCTGGGCCCGTCCGGTTCCGGTCGACCCGCGCAATCTGGCCCACCCCCGGCGCGACATGTTCTGGATCGCCGGGGCGGGGCCCCTGTCGAATCTGCTGCAGGCTCTTGCGGCAGGGATTCTCATGCGCCTGCTGGGAGCCGACCGGTTCCTGGCGGCTTTCAGCAGCTGGTCTCAGGGCTTCGGGGTAAGCGGGGCGGGGGAGATTTTCATGGTGATGGTTTTTCTCGCCTTTTTCATCAACATCATCCTGGCCTGGTTCAATCTCATCCCCCTGCCACCGCTGGACGGATCGAAAATCCTGCTGCGTTTTCTGAACCCGCAGGCCACCGCAACCTACCTGCGGGTGGGGCGCTACGGCGCCCTGATCCTGCTCGTCCTGCTGATCGTACCCGGTTTTCGCGACCTGTTCTGGATGATTCTGGGCCCGCCTGTCGCATTGACCGGCTACATTTTTGGGGGTATCGCTCTGATGTGAGCCCCGCTACAATGTCTGGCTGAACACGATCACATCATTGAAGGATGAAATGATCGTGGTACGACTGAGAGAAGACCGCCGGTTCCGTTTCGGCCGGAACGAAGACGACGAGAGCGAGGAGACCGTCGCGCAGGAGCGGCACGTCACCCTGCAACGGGCGTCGTCTTCACGGCAGCGCCGGATACGCCCGCGTTCGGTGTCCTGGCTCGTGATTCTCTTCGCGCTCGTCCTGATGGCCATCATCCTGCTGCGGTAACCGGGGAGGAAGGATCGAGCATGGCGATCAAGCTCGGACAGATGCTCCTGAAAGCAGGTGCCATCAGTCAGGAGCAGCTCGAAGACGCTCTGGGCAATCAGAAGACGCAGGGGGGCACACTGGGCGCCAACCTGGTGTCGATGGGAATACTCACCGAACAGCAGATTCTCGAATACCTGGGCAAGCAACTCAACGTCGGTGTCATCGATCTCTCGGCCGAAGACCTCAATCCCGATGTCGTGAGCATCATTCCCGCCGACGTGGCCCGCAAGTTCAACGTCGTGGCGGTCGACAAGAACGGCAACACCCTGACCGTGGCCGCGGCCGATCCCTCGAACATCTTCGTCCTGGATTCGATCAAGTTCGTGACCGGATTGAACGTCAAACCGGTCATCGCCGCCGAATCGGCGATCAAGACCATCCTCGACGGCCACTACGCCCCGACCGAGGCGGCGGTCGAGGCCATGGAGGACGTCCTGCGCGATTTCGAGGGAGCCGAGCTGGAGGTCCTCGAAGAGGAGGAGGAAGAGGACGACGAGGCCCTCGCGGCCGCCATCTCCGATGCTCCCCTGGTCCGCCTGGTCGACTCGATCATCATCGACGCCATCCGGCGGGGAGCCTCCGACATCCATATCGAACCCTACGAACGCGCCGTCCGGGTCCGCTACCGTATCGACGGCACGTTGATCGAGATGTCGCCGATTCCCTTCCGGCTCAAAGCCGCGGTAGTCTCGCGCATCAAGATCATGTCCGATCTGGACATCTCCGAGCGCCGGGTTCCCCAGGACGGCCGGATCAAGGTCAAGACCGGAGGCAAGGCGGTCGACCTCAGGGTTTCCATTCTACCGGTGATCTTCGGCGAGAAGATCGTCATGCGGATCCTCGATGCGGGGAATCTCAGCCTCGACCTGACCAAGCTGGGCTATACCGAGAAGGCCCTGAAGGACTTCATGTTCGGGGTGCAGCAGCCCTACGGTATGGTCCTGGTCACCGGGCCGACCGGATCGGGAAAGTCGACCACTCTGTACTCTGCCATGAGTCTGCTGAACGAGCCCGACACCAACATCATGACCGCCGAAGACCCGGTCGAGTACAACATGGCCGGCATCAACCAGGTGCACGTACGCACCGAGATCGGCCTGACCTTCGCGGCGGCACTGCGCTCCTTCCTGCGTCAGGATCCCAACATCATCATGGTAGGGGAGATCCGGGACCTCGAAACGGCCGAGATCGCCATCAAGGCCGCCCTGACCGGCCACCTGGTCCTGAGCACCCTGCACACCAACGACGCACCCAGCACCATCAACCGGATGCTCGACATGGGTGTGGCGCCCTTCCTGCTGGCCTCCTCGATCAACGTCATCCAGGCCCAGCGGCTGTTGCGCCGGCTCTGCAAGGAATGCAAGAAACCCTCCACAATAACTCCCGAGCAGGCCGAAATGCTCGACCTGCCCGAATCGGATATCGGAACCGAGATCTTCACCCCCGAAGGCTGCGCGACCTGCAACCGCACCGGCTACAAGGGCCGGGTCGGGGCCTATGAAGTCATGCCGATGACACCGAGGGTGCGTCAGATCGTCCTCGACGAGGGCAATACCATCCAGATCAAGGAAGCCGCCGTAGCCGACGGCATGCTGACTTTGCGAGGCGATGCGGTGCAGAAGATGAAGGAGGGAATCACCTCCTTCGACGAGGTCCTGCGCGAGACGACCGAGATCTGATCGCCATTGAGGGAGGTGACATGGCCCAGCTCAACCTGAAGTCACTGCTCGAAGACATGGTCTCCCGGCGCGGGAGCGACCTGCACATCTCGGTCGGTACGGCGCCACAGATGCGCGTTGACGGCGACCTGGTCGAAATGACCCAGTTCGAGCGGATGGGCGCTGAGGAAACGCAGGCCCTGGCCTACAGCGTGTTGACCGAGAAGCAGAAGAAGCATTTCGAAGAGACGATGGAGCTCGACTTCTCCTTCGGGATCAAGGGCCTGAGCCGATTCCGCGGCAACGTCTTCATGCAGCGGGGAGCGGTGGCGGCCGTGTTCCGGACCATCCCCTATGAGATCCTTACCTTCGAGAAACTGGGCATGCCGCCGATCGTAAAGGAACTCAGCGAACGCCCCAACGGGCTGGTGCTCATCACCGGGCCGACCGGTTCGGGCAAGTCCACGACCCTGGCGGCGATGATCGACCGGATCAACAACGCGGAACCGGTCCACATCCTGACCATCGAGGATCCGATCGAGTTCGTGCACAATCACAAGCGGGCGCTGGTGAACCAGCGTCAGATCGGTTCGGATACCATGGGCTTCACCAACGCCCTGCGGGCCGCCCTGCGTCAGGATCCCGACGTGGTTCTGATCGGCGAGATGCGCGACCTCGAGACGATCGAGGCCGCCCTGACCATCGCCGAGACCGGTCACCTCGCCTTCGGTACTTTGCACACCAACTCCGCAGCCCAGACGATGAACCGTCTGATCGACGTCTTCCCGACCACTCAGCAGCAGCAGGTGCGTACCCAGCTCTCGCTCACTCTCGAGGGCGTGGTCAGCCAGCAGCTCCTGCCCAAGGTCGGGGGAGGGCGCACGGCGGCGCTCGAGATCCTGGTCTGTACCCCGGCCGTGCGCGCCCTGATCCGGGACAACAAAATTCATCAGATTTACAGCATCATGCAGGTCGGGACCAAATTCGGCATGCGCACCATGAACCAGTCGCTCTACGATCTGATCAAGAAACGCCACATCGATTCGCAGGAAGCGCTTCTGCGCAGTCCCGAACCGGAGGAACTCAAGGAAATGCTCAGCCGGGGGGGGACCTCCGGGATGGGGCCGACGACCAAACAGTCGAGGAAGGGGGGCTGATCGGTGCCGGTCTTCATCTACGAAGGCAAATCAGGGGGGGGTAAAGAGGTCAGCGGGGAGATCGAGGCCGAAAATCTGGATCAGGCCCAGCAGATCGTCCGCTCCCGCCGGATCACCGATGCCAAGGTCAAGAAGAAGCCGGCCGAACTGAGTCTGCCCGGTTTCGGCCCCAAGAAGGTCGGGGCGGCCGAGGTCACCGGCTTTTCGCGGCAGTTCGCCACCATGATCGACGCCGGACTGCCGCTGGTGCAATGCCTGAACATCCTGCAGTCCCAGCAGGAGAATCCCACCTTTGCCGCCGCCCTGAAGAAGATCACCGGCGACGTCGAAGCCGGGGCCACCCTCTCCGAAGCGATGGCCAAGCACAAGAACATTTTCAACTCTCTGTTCATCAACATGGTCGCCGCCGGCGAGGTGGGGGGAATCCTCGACGAGGTGCTGTTGCGCGTCAGCGAGTACATGGAGAAAGCCGATGCCCTGAAGCGCAAAATCAAGGGCGCCATGATGTACCCGGTGGTGGTCCTGACGGTGGCCCTGGGGGCCACGGCGGTGCTGCTGATCGTCGTGATCCCCAATTTCGTGGGGATGTTCGAATCCTCGGGCGTGCCGCTGCCCTGGCCGACCAAACTGGTGGTCAACCTGAGTAATTTTGTGGCCAGTTATATCCTTATCATCGTAGGTATCATCGTCGGCGCCTACTTCCTGTTCAAGCAGTACTACGCCACCGACAGGGGCGAGCAGGTGGTCGATCAGATCAAGCTGAAACTGCCCGTGTTCGGCGAGCTGGTCCAGAAAAGTTCGGTGGCGCGGTTCTCCCGCACCCTGGGCACCCTGCTGTCCTCGGGAGTGAGTATCCTCGAAGCGCTCGAGATCACCGCCCGCACGGCCGGCAACCGGATTATCGAAGACGCTCTGATGGGGGCCCGGTCGAGCATCGGCGGGGGGGAAACGATCACCGCGCCTCTCGAAGAATCCGAAGTCTTTCCGCCAATGGTCATGCAGATGGTCAACGTGGGCGAACAGACCGGCGAGCTGGACAAGATGCTCGGCAAGATCGCCGACTATTACGATGACGAAGTGGACGCGGCGGTCGAAGCCCTGACCTCGATCATCGAACCGCTCATCATCGTCTACCTGGGGGTGGTGATCGGCGGCATGGTCATGGCCATGTACCTGCCGATGTTCGATATGATGAAGGTGGTCGGCTGACCGCCGGCCCGACCCCACCGATCGGGGAAACGATGGCTGTCCTGACGCGCCCCCGCAGTATCCGGTTCATTCAGGTTCTGCGTCTGGCGGTGGTACTCTTCGTGGCCCTGGCCGGATTCTTCCTGCTGCGTGGCTACTACGGCAACATCGCCCTGTACGTGGTCGACATCCCGCTGGGGGCGCTGATCCTGGCCAACCTGCTGACCAGTCTCTGGATGAGCCAGCCGCTGCGGGCCGGTATCCCCCTGCGCGAGGATCAACTCTACGTTCAGGTCTTCATCGACGTGCTGGTCATGACCATGGTGGTTTTCTACACCGGCGCCTCGAGCAGCTCGCTGGCCCTGGTCTTTCTCTTCCCGGTCGTCCTGGCCGGTCCCTTTCTCTACCTGCGCGGCAGTCTGTTCGCGGCCAGTCTCTCGGCCCTGGCCCTGGGCGTGCTCTTCGCTCTGGACGCCAGCGGAGTACTGGCACCCTATGGTGTGATCTACAACCAGACGGCGGTCAGTTTCTCCGGGAACGATGGTATCCAGCTGGTCTGGGAGTGGGTGTTTACGGCTCTGGTACTCTTCGCGGTGGCCACCACCAGCGGTATCATTCTGGAGCGTTTCCGGATCAACACTTCCGACGTTCTGGGGAGTGTGGAATCGGGTTTGCTCACGGTCGATGATGAGGGAACCGTCATCTTCCTGAACGAGGCCGCCCGCGAGATCCTGCAGCTGACCGGGCCCGAACCCGAGGGCCGACGGTATGAAGCCGTTCTGACCGACCGTCTCGAGCCGCTGGCCGACCTGTTGAGCAACACTCTGGCCGGAAACCCTTTC
This sequence comes from uncultured Gemmatimonadota bacterium, assembly GCA_964576115.1. Lineage (GTDB taxonomy): Bacteria > Blakebacterota > Blakebacteria > Blakebacterales > Blakebacteraceae > CAYSYY01. The sequence continues at coordinate 12,733 of CAZNUA010000017.1, read as the reverse complement.
GAACGGCGTAACGAAGTCGTGATCCGTACCGACACCGGAAAACCCCTGCCGCTGGGGGTCAGTCCGACCGCCCTGCGCCACCGTCAGGACGTGCGGGGAGCGGTGGTCATCTTTCAGGATCTGACCGAGGCCAAGGTCGTCGAGGAGAAAATGCGCCGACAGGACCGGTTGGCCGTCACCGGAGAACTGGCGGCCGGGATCGCCCACGAACTGCGCAATCCCCTTGCCAGCATCAGCGGTTCGGCCGAGGTTCTGCGCGAGAGCCTCAAACCCGAGGGCGAAGACGGCCGCCTGCTCGACCTGGTCATCGTCGAATCGGCCCGGATCAACCGGATCGTGGACACCTTTCTGGAGTACGGCCGTCCGCAGGCCGCCGACATCCGCCCCCTGCCGCTGGGGCCGGTCCTCGACGATGTGGTGCAGCTGGCCCGCACCCATCCCTCGTGTACGACCGGCAAAACGGTTGTACACGAGGTCGACAAAGACGTACTCATCCTTGCCGACAGCGACCAGATGAAGCAGGTTTTCCTCAACCTCGTTCTCAACGGGCTCGAAGCGATCGAAACGGGGAGCGTGCGTATCCGTCTGGCACCCGGGCAGGAAAGGATCGGCGGGACCAGCGACCGGGTCGAAATCTGGATCCAGGATGATGGTATGGGAGTAGCGCGCGAAGAACGGGAGATGGTCTTCGAACCGTTCTATACCAAGAAGCAGGGTGGTTCGGGTCTCGGGCTCTCGGTGGCCCAGCGGATCGTGGAGAACCACGAGGGACGGATCGTCTACGCACCCGATGCGGCCGGAACCTCCACCTTCAGAATCCTGCTCCAAAGAGGGGGAGGACAGTCATGAGCGCCCGCATTCTGGTTGTCGACGACGAAAGCTCGATGCGCGAATTCCTGGGGATCGCCCTGAAGCGGATGGGCTATGAGGTCGACACCGCCGAGAGCGCCGAAAAAGCGCTGGATACCTGCACCCGGACCAGCTACGACGTCGTCCTGACCGACATCAAAATGCCCGACGGGCTGGACGGGGTGCAGCTGCTCGAACAGCTCAAGGAAGCGGATCCCCATCTGCAGGTCATCCTGATGACCGCCTTCGCGTCGGTGGAGACTGCCGTGCAGGCCGTCCAGCTCGGAGCCTCCGACTATGTCATGAAACCCTTCAAGGTCGAGGAGATCAAAGTCCGGGTCGAAAAGGCGGTCGAACAGCGGCGTCTGCTCACCGAGCACTCCTACCTGCGTGCCGCCGACCGCCGCGAGTCGGGCTCGGAAGCCATTCTGGGCGAGAGCGAACCGATCCGCGAACTGCAGCAGATGATCGGGCGGATCGGACCGGCCACGAGCACGGTTCTGATCACCGGCGAGAGCGGGACCGGCAAGGAACTGGTCGCCCGGGCCCTGCACGAAGCCGGGGACAACGCCGAAGGTCCTTTCGTCACGGTCAACTGCGGGGCGATTCCGGAGGGGCTGCTCGAATCCGAGCTCTTCGGGCACAAAAAGGGCGCCTTCACCGGCGCCGTGCAGGATAAGGCCGGACTGTTCAAGGTCGCCGACGGGGGCACCATATTTCTCGACGAGGTCGGCGAAACCCCCCTGCAGACCCAGGTCAAGCTTCTGCGGGTGCTGCAGGAGCGCGAGATCGTCCCGGTCGGCGACACCCGGCCGATCGCGGTCGACGTGCGTGTCATCGCCGCTACCAACACATCGCTCGAAGAGCGGGTCGGGACCGGGACTTTCCGCGAAGACCTCTTCTACCGCCTCAACGTGGTCCCGATTCACATCCCGCCGCTGCGCGAGCGCCGCGAGGACATCCCCCTGCTGGCCCGACACTTCATCATGGTTTTCGGACGCGGAGAGTATACCTTCTCCGACTCGGCCCTGACGGCCCTGACGGCCTACACCTGGCCGGGAAATGTGCGCGAGCTCGAGAACGCGGTCGAGAACGCCGTCATCATGACCGACAGCCCCGTGATCGACACCGTCGACCTGCCGGTCAAGATCACCGAACCGCCCGACGAAAGGATGGGGGCCCTGCCCGAGAGCGACCAGGCCCCGACCCTGGAGACGATCGAGAAGGCCTATATCGCCTGGGTGCTGAAGCAGACCGGGGGTATCAAGACCGCGGCGGCAGAGATCCTCGGTATCGACCCGAGCACCCTGCACCGCAAGATGGACCGCTACGGGATGAGGGGAGAGGGAGGGGAATGAAGGTATTGCGTCGTCACATCCGAACGTCGGTCGTCGTTGTCTCCGCCGGCCTCCTCGCCCTGCCGGGATCAGGGCGGACGCGGGCCCAGGTCAATCCGGCTCTGGAACTCCTGACCCACGGCCAGGCACTCGAACTGACCCTGGCCCAGCATGAGGCGGCGGGCGGCGGCCCGGTCAAGTGCGGTTTCGGCGCCGTTCTGGCCGCCCTGAGCGAAGGGGGGCGAGCCGCCTCGGAGGTTTTCGACAATCGGGTTCCGATCTATCAGGAACAGACCTGGACCAGTCCCGGGGGCTACTTCCTGATCCATTATACGGTTCAGAACAATCCGCCCTACAACGAGTACGACGCCGTTCCGACTGCGGACTCGGACGGCGACGGCATCCCCGATTACATCGAAACCGCAGCGGCCTGCCTGGACAGCGTCCGGACCTGGTACCTCAGCCGCGGCTGGCGGTACCCCGTCAATGACGGCAACAGCACCTATGACGTCTACTTCATCGATCTCGAAGCCCAGGGCGGGTATTTCGGTTACACCGCGCCTACCGAACCGTATTCGATCATACCGCCCTACACCGCGGCTTCCTATATCGTGCTCGACAACGATTACCCGCAGAGCTGGTACGGGCTGGAGCCTCTGGCTTCCCTGCGGGTCACGATCGCCCACGAGTTCAATCACGCCCTCCAACTGGCCTACAACAATTCCCTGCTCTCGGGAAGCTATCAACGATATATCTGGTTTGCGGAAGCGTCGGCTGTCTACCATGAGGAACAGATCTACGACGGCATCAATGATTACGTGAACTACACACCTTATTTTCTTGATTATCCGCAGCTTACATTAACCGAATACTCCTCCACATACCCCCTGCACATGTATGGGAGCGTGGTCTGGACGCTCATGCTGGACGGTCTTTTCGGAGCCGACGCGGTCCGGGACATCTGGACCGTGATGGCCACTGAACCGGCCGATCCGATCGAAGCCCATCGGGTCTACCTGCAGAACCAGGGGACCGACCTGATCGACACCTACGCGACCTTCACCGAATGGATGCTGCACACCGGCGACCGGGCGATCCCCGGCTCCTACTATGAGGAGGGAGCGACCTTCTCTGAAGTTGCGATCCAGAGCCAGGATCTGATATCCCTCGATCTGACCCTGCCGGCTCTGGCGACCCGGTATTACCGTTCACCGTCAGCTACCACCTCCGGCGGGGTGGCTCTGCGCCTCGATCCGAGCCAGCAGGCCGAATGGGGAGTGGGCATCGCCGGCGAGGCCTCCGGCGGCCAGCTGGGGTCGGTCGCCACCCGGACCCGCGTTGACGCCGAACCCGGCGAGGGAACCGGTATCGAACTGTTCGATACCGGCACCTGGAACAACATCATCCGGTGGTCGTTCGCCGGAGACAATTTCAGTCTTTCGACCGGTTCGCCTCTGAACCGCTCGGCGGTGTTCGAAGCGGGGCAGGGGGCCGGTGTGGTCTCGGCGTCGGCCTCCGGAAGCGCCTTCGTCCTGCGCCAGAATTACCCCAATCCCTTCCGTCCCGGGGATGACGAGACGATGTACTTCGCCTTCGATACGACCACTGTGGGGCATGTGAAACTTGAAATCCGCGCCCTGAGCGGGGCCCTGATCTGGTCGCACACATTTACAGCGCTCGAAGCCGGCTCGACATTCACAGACGATCTCGGCCTCGGCTGGGACGGTCGAGACGAGCAGGGCAACGAAGCCGCCGCCGGTGTCTATCTGCTCCTGGGTACACACGACGGGACCACCCGGTCCCTGCAGTTTTCGGTCATCAGATAGGAGCGGGGAGTGGAACGCGGGCGAGAACGCACGAGCCTGAACTCTCTGCTGCCCGGACTGGCGGTAGTGCTCCTCGCAGCCCCGGTGTGCCTGTGCGCCCGGCCGGTCATGGCTCAGCAGGAATCCCTGCGGCGTACGGGGGTGCTCGAGCAGATCAAACCCGACGAACCGATGACCCTGGTCTTTCCCACCTGGCTCCATGTCTGGGGCATACAGAAAGGCGAAGAGACCTATCTGCGGCTCCTGCTCGGCGGCCGGACCAGCTTCGACGACCCGCAGGGCATCGCCGTCACCGTTCTGGACGCCTGGGACGATCCCGGGGATGAGGCGGATGACGACGAGGTCACGGTCTACGGCGTCAACTCGGGCCGGGGGGAAATCATCTACAACACCAGTATGGTCTCCCTCGGACTCTACGGTTCGCGGGGCAGGGGGATCGGGCAGTTCCGCAGTCCGCACGGAATCGATGCCGACCCGGTCGGTAACCTGGTGGTAGCCGATACCGGCAATGACCGCATTGCAGTCCTGTTCAACAACGGCCGCATCCTCAGCCATATCACCTACCTGACCGCAGCCGCCCCGGGCGACAGTTTCGCCGCCCCCTACGATGTCGCTCTGGTCCCCGACGGCTCGGTCTGGATTTCCGACACCGGCCGGTCGCGGCTCGTCCGGCAGAGCCTGACGGGCGAGACACTCGACCTGATCGATCTCGGCGACAGGCTCGGCGAGCCGGGCGCAATCGCCCTGGCTCATCCCGAAGACCGCTGGTCGTATTTCCGCGAATACGCTCTGTTCGTTGCCGGCCGCAGCGGCGAGGAGATCGTCAAGCTCGATCCCGACGGAGAAATCGCGGCTCGGGTCACAGCCGCCGATGTGGGCCGCAGCACCATGCGGGCGGCATACATGACGGTGGATTTCTACGCCAATCTCTGGGTCACCGACCGGCACGGTCACTGCCTGCACAAGTTCGATCGCAACTTGAACCACCTGGCCACCTTCGGCCGCCGGGGCCGGGGCCGGAAGGAATTCGAGGGCCCCCGGGGCCTGGACATCTGGCCCCGTTTCGGGCAGATGTTCGTCGCCGAGACACGCAGCGCCCAGTACTACTGGGTCGGTGCCGACGTCGCCGAGCTGCAAGCCGTGCAGGAGGGAGCGACCCTGCGACTGGCTTACCATCTGACCGAATACGCGTACCTGACGGTGAGGGTCCGCTACCGGGGAGGAGGCCTGGAGGAACTCTCCCGGCGCCGTTTTCGTACTGTCGGACAGCGCAGCGACAGCTACGAGCTGACGCAGGATCGGCCTCTGATCTGGGTCGAGGTAACGGTGGAACCGACCTATTCTTCGTACACTTACCGCGAGAAGGTCTATCATCTGCGGCTGCAGCCCGGAGGCGGGCGGTGAACGTCGTCCTGCGCAACGAGGTCGAGCGCAAGGCGATTCACCTCGGTGCCAGTCTGTTGCCGATTTCGCTTTTCGTCCTGGGCCCGGAAGCCGGTACGATCGTGGTCGCCACGGCTCTGATCGTGGCCATAGCGGTCGATGTCGCCCGGCTGCGCATACCGGCCGTCAAGGTTTTCTTCGAAAAGCAGTTCGGAGGCGCTCTGCGGCCTCACGAAGCCCACGAGCTGACCGGATCGAGCTACATGTGCCTGGCGGCCCTGGTCTGCATCGTGCTCTTCACCGTGCCGATCGCCGTTGCGGCCCTGCTTTTCCTGACCGTCGGCGATACGGCCGCCGCCCTGGTGGGGCGGCGCTGGGGCCGGCATCCGCTGACGCCGGGAAAGACCTACGAGGGAACGTTGGCCTGCCTGGTCTGCTGTAGTATCATTGGGGTAGTGGTGCCGGGTGTGCCCGTCACCGCCGGCCTGTTCGGAGCCGTCGTCGCCACCGTCGTCGAGCTGTTCGGTATCGGTACTCTCGACGACAACTTCGGCATCCCGGTTCTCTCGGGTCTGTCCATGTGGATTGTCGCTTCACTGGTGGGTTGAGAATGCATCGCACACTCGGTTCAGAAGACATAGAGCGCATCGCCGACATCCTGGGGGTGGAAGCCCGGCAGGAAGCCGACCACTGGACCCTGCTGCTCGACGACAACGAACACGAGCGGCACATCAGGATCGAGATCTATCCCGAGATCAAGATCGGCGAAGAAAGCGGATCCCTGGTCAGCGTCTATACGCACAGCACTCACCTGCAGCTCCACTTCGTGACCGGCTATGTGATCAGCACCCTGCTCGGAGAGGTGACCTTCGTGGCCGAGCGGGACGATCACATGAGCGGGCTGACCATCGAGCGCGAGGCGGCCTGCTCGCTGTACGCCAACGTCGACACCGGCATGCTGAGCGGCGACTTCACCCGCCTGGGTCCCGAAGTCATGCTCTCGGGCATCGCCCTGTGCCTGACCGACGACCTGTTCGACCTCGACGAGCTGGAGGACGACGGCGCCTCGTGAGTGATCCCGAACCGCAGCACCGCTGCGGCTACGTGGCGATCGCCGGGATCCCCAACGTCGGCAAATCGACTCTCCTCAACGCCCTGATGGGCCTCAAGCTGTCCATCATCGCTCCCCGGCCGCAGTCCACCCGCCGCAATGTGCTGGGCATCCTGAACGGCGAGGATTACCAGGCCGTCCTGGTGGACACGCCCGGCCTGCTCGATCCGCGCTACCGCCTGCAGGCGGTCATGCGCCGGCAGGCCGTGACGGCCATCGCGGGGGCCGATGTCCTGCTCCTGCTGCTCGACGCCCCCCGGGGATTGAGCGACGGACTCGAGGCTCAAATAGCCGACGCTCTGGACGCCGTGGAGCGGGACATCCCGGTCGTGCTGGCTCCCAACAAGGTCGATCGGGTCGAAAAGAGCCGCCTGTTGCCCCTGATCGACGACGCCGCCCGGTACTCCTTCGCGGCCGTGGTGCCGATCAGCGCCCTGAAGCACGACGGTCTCGACGCGCTCCTGGTCGAGGTCATCGCCTGTCTGCCCCCCGGACCGCCTCTGTATCCCCCCGACGTCATCACCGAGCACCCCGAGCGCTTCTTCGTGGCCGAACTGGTCCGTGAAGTCATCTTTCACCGCTTCGGTCGCGAGATTCCCTATGCCACCGCCACCCGGGTGGAGCAGTTCCGCCGGGTCGAGGGGCGCAAGACCTTCATCGAGGTGCAGATCGTCGTCGAACGGGAATCGCAGCGACCGATTCTGCTGGGGAAGGGGGGGCGGGCCCTGAAAGCCGTGGGCACGCGGGCCCGGCAGGAGATCGAGGCCTTCCTGGATGAACCGGTCTACCTCGAACTGCGGGTCAAGGTCCGGGAAGAGTGGCGCAACCGCGAGGCCGGCTTGCGCGCGCTCGATCTACTGCCTTAGTACACCGCCTTTTCTCTTTGCCCGGGGTGGGGCGGGCTCTAGATTGTGCTCTCCGGCTACCGCAACGTCTTTCGAGGGGGTTGAATCGCGCCATGCTGCGCCCCAAGAAACATATCACCAGGCAGAAGCTCAAAGAGGACAAATTCGTCACCGAGACCATGAAGGTCGTCAACTGGCTCAAGTCGAACCAGAAAGTCCTGACCTACGGTCTCATCGGCGCCGCGGTGGTGATCGTGATCCTCTGGGGTTCGCTCTCGGCCCGCGAGGCAGCCGAACGCGAGGCCTCGATTCTGACCCTGCAGGCCGGTTACGCGCTGGAATCCAACAATCTCGACCAGGCCCGGATCCTGTTGCTCGAAGCGGTCGAGAACTTTGGTACCGTACCCAGTGCGGGCCGGGCCACCTTCATGCTCGGCCATGTCCTCTTCCGCCTCGGTCAGATCGATTCCGCCCGGGTCTTCTATGACCGCTACCTCAACCGTTTCGCCAAAGGACGTTTCTTCAAAGCCGCCGCCACAGCCGGTCTGGCCGCCTGCCTGGAGCAGACAGGGGACTGGACCGAAGCCGCCGAACAGTACACCGAAGCGGCTCGTCTGCTCGGCGAGCACATCAGCGCCGCCGACTACCTGCTGCAGGCCGGACGCTGCTGGACCCTGGCCGGTCGGACCGAACAGGCCATCACGGTGTACGAACAGCTGACCACCCGATTCCCCGACAGCGGCCAGGCCGATCGGGCGGCCATACTGCGGGCCGAGATCACCGCCAACGGTCCCTGAGCTCATGACCGGACGTACTGCGGCGTTTCTGCTGGGCGCCGTACTGCTTCTCCCGAACTCCGTCAGCGCCCAGTCTTCACCTCAGAACGACACCGCCACCACCCGGGCCCGCCAGCTCGGCGCCCGCCTGCAGACGTACATCGATTCTCTGCACGCCTCGGGTCTGGAAGAGGTCTTCACCCTGGGGCAGGGGGGCAACGCCCCCGACGATCCGATCGTAAAAATGAACCGGGTCCTCGACGGCACTTTCCGCAACCCCGTGGCGCACCGCATCTCCGATGACGTGCGCGCCTGGGGCCGGCGCCTGCGCTACGAATTCCGGGACCTGGGCGAACCCCTGATCACGCGGATCGAGATCGTCAAGAACCTGCACACGGCGCTGGTCTACCATGACGAGGTGCTGCTTTTCGAAACCCCGATCGCGGTCGGCAATCCCGCTATCGGCAAGGCCACTCCGACCGGCACCTATCACGTGCTCTATGTGGACTGGAAGCCGATCAGCCGCTGGCGGCGGGGCAACGTGCCCTACGGACACGAATACAACCCCTACGGCGCCCGCCAGATCCCGTTCTATCAGGACTGGACCATGCACGGCAACAACGACGCCTCGGCCCTGGGCCAGGACATCAGCAAGGGCTGCGTACGCTTCCACAACGCCGAGATCCTCGTAGTGGCCGAACTGGTAACCACAGCCACCGTCGTGGACGTCAAGCCCTGACATTCCGTCGTACCTGCAACCACCATATTGACTACTGACCGGACCTGTGCCGTATGACACACAGCCGCAGAGCGAGGGTGTCCTGGAACCGGGACACTGTTGCCCTCATCATCAGTATCTGTGCCATCTCTGTGGTCATTATCGCCTGCAGCGGCCCTGTGAAGCCCGAGGAAGGCTCAACCGTCCTGGCCCGGTTCCTGGCCATGCCTGAGGTCGGTTTGCCGCCTCTGACGCAATACAATCGTTCCAATCCGAGTTTCCTGCGCACCCGGGAGGCCTGTCTGGAACTCAGTGCTGTACGTCATAACTGGTTCGCGAAGCTCGCCTTTTTCGACCATCCCGAGGCACGCTACCGATGGGATGGGCAATTCCACATCTGGGAAAGGATGGGAACCCGGGCCGTCAGGACACTCAGGATAGCGGAAGGTGATACGCTCTGGTGTTACATCAGCGATGCCCCCGGTAATGAGGCGTATTACACCGGCTTTCTTCGTGAGACTGAAGCGGGCACCTCTTTTTCAATCGGTTTGAGCCGATACCTCTCAGAGTACTATCACGGTTCATTCCACTGGGGGATCGACGATATCGCGGTCAGGATCAGCGATGAAAACGGCTACGGGTGTGTCGATTCGCTGTACGGCGGGGGTTTCATTACCCGGAGCGAACAATGCATTCTGGCTTTCTGGGCCCAGTGGGATGCTTACGGACATGGTCATCTCGGGTGTGGTAATGACCCGCATGGTCGATGGTGAGAGAAATACGTGCTCATCTGATATGTCGTATAAGATATATTATGTAAACTAGCGATTTTTCTTCTCAATACCTTCTCCCAGACCTCCCGTGCACTCGCCTTGCACCCGCATTCTCCCCTTTTTCCCGGGATTGACTCGCGAAACAGTCAGCTCATGGATGAACTGCGCCTGCTCACCAGATAACCCGGTACTTCCAGACGCTCATGTTGTACCGGGCGTCCATGAGCCACAGATTTCCCTCCGGATCGAAGGCGATGTGATCGACGAAGGCCTCGAGCGGCACTCCGGCCAGCAGTTCCCCTTCCGGGCTGAAAATCTCGAGCCGGACCATGTCGGTCAGTTCATCCTCGTCTTCCCGGCGATCCTTCTCCTCCTGGTCCAGAAGCATCGTCACAACCCAGATCCGGTGCTGCCGGTCGACCGCGACATCGAGCGAGACGGTATCGACGACCGGAATGATTGTGATCTGGTTGCTGCCGCCCGGACCGGTGAGAACCCTCTCTTCCAGGGTCGGGTTCGGATTGACGCGGAAAGCGGTGCGGCGGCTGATGAGGCGTTCGAGAACACCACCGTTCAGGCGGTAGATTCCCAGCTCGGGATAGTGGTTCCACGAGATGACGACCCGATCGGCGTCGAGCAGTGCCCAGTGTACCCTGTTGAGGACAGACATCAGGATGGGGTCTTCATGGGAACGCAGCTCCCCGAAGCCCGTGACTGTTTCGGCCTCTTCGTCCACGAGTTCGAGCAGAGTGGGTGGAGCCATCCGGCCCCGCCGGACGAGTTCGTCGGCTTCGGGCCCAAGGAAGAAGAGCATCCGGTGCAGATAGCAATGCTCGTTCAGATACTCCCGGCGCCGATCGGCATCGAGGATGCGAACCGTGACCCGGCCGTCGCCGAGGGTGGTCTGGATCGGTTCGCTACGCAGAAACTCCCCCTGCGGTGTGAACCAGATCTGCCGCTGGGAGCCGATATCCAGGACAACGAGTTCCCCCCGGGGGTTGAAATGGACCTCGCCGGGAATCTCGAACTCGCCGGGCCCGTGTCCCTCCTGCCCGATCCGGCCCAGCAGGGTTCCATCGGGGGCGAAGTGGAAGACCGTCACCTCCTTTTCGTCGGGGAGGTAGAGATCACCCTCGTTACCGAACAGCAGAAAAGTCGGATCGGCCAGAATGACCGGGACTGGAGCATCCTCACCAATGTAAGCGATCTGCTCGAGCCGGGGGGCGGCTCCCGAGCCCTCGAAACCGTTCTCGACCCGAACCGGGTCTTCCTGGGCGCC
>CAZNUA010000017.1:0-1736 GCA_964576115.1 uncultured Gemmatimonadota bacterium | reverse complement strand
ACCGCGGGAGCCGGTTCGGCCGCTCTGGCCCTGGCCCCCCTGCTCACCTCCTGTTCGGAATCGAACAGGCCGCCGAATATCGTCCTGATCATGGCCGACGATCTGGGTGCCGAGTGTGTGAACTGCTACGGCGGCACCTCGTACGAGACCCCGCACCTCGACGCCCTGGCGGCTTCGGGAATGCGCTTCACGCACTGTTTCTCGCAGCCGCTCTGTACGCCCTCCCGGGTGCAGCTCATGACCGGCCGTTACAACCACCGCAACTACACCGAGTTCGGAACCCTGCCGCCGGGTGAGATCACTTTCGGGCACCTGCTGCAGCAGGCCGGTTACAGAACCTGCGTGACGGGCAAATGGCAGCTCTCCGGGCGGGTCGAAGGAGCCCGCTATCACGGCGAGGGCACCCTGCCCGGGGCTGCCGGTTTCGACGAACACTGCCTCTGGCAGGTGGAAAAACTGGGTTCCCGGTACTGGGATCCGACCCTGCAGATCAACGGCGAACTGCACGAACAGATGGCCGGGGCCTACGGCCCCGATCTGTGCTGCGACTATTTGATCGATTTCATCCGGCGCCACGCCGAAAGACCCTTTTTCGCCTATTACCCGATGATTCTGCCGCACGATCCCTTTCAGCCGACCCCGGGCAGCGGGGTACCGGCTGCCGAACGTTCGGTCCGCGCCCCCCGCTACTTCACCGACATGGTCGCCCATGTGGACACCCTCATCGGCCGGATCGTGACCGCCCTCGATGAACTCGACCTGCGCCGGGAAACCCTGATCCTCTTTACGACCGACAACGGCACCCACCGTTCGATCACCTCGCGGCGGGGTGAGGAACAGGTTCCCGGAGGCAAGGGACGGGCGGTCACGACCGGCATGCACGTTCCCCTGATCGTCAGTCGTCCCGGGTTCACTCCCCCCGGAACGGTCATCGACGACCTGATCGATTTCAGCGACTTCGTGCCGACCCTGGCCGATGTCGCCGGGGCCGATCTACCGGACGACCGGATCATCGACGGACGCAGTTTCCTGCCCCGGATCGCGGGGCGACGCGGTCGGCCCCGGGAGTGGATCTTCTGTGCCTACGATCCCCGCTGGGGTAACTGGGAAGCGACCCGTTTCGTACGCGACCACCGCTTCAAGCTCACCGCCGGGGGCGCCCTGTACGATCTGGCGGCCGATCCCGCCGAGCGGAATCCGATCGCTATTGAACACCTCGGGGTCGCTGTCCGTCCCGTATACGAGAGGCTGCAGAGGGCTCTGGAGACCGTGAGGTAATCCGACTCCCACAGGTGGTCCCATGCGAATCAGGCGAAGCCCGGTTCCGGGATCTTGGTCCAGCGTCGCTGAAAAATGGGCCCTGCGGTTCGGACGTTGAGAGGGGCAGGAGGATAGCTGCCATATGCACCCGCCGATACCCCCCCACCCTGCTCCCGGTCCTGATCGGTCTCGGGGCGGGCCTGCTGACACTGGCCGGCGGCGGCGATATTTCGGCTCAGGAACACACCTTCACCGCAGGCACAGCGGACGGGGTCAGGATCGCGACCTCATCGGCTGTGCCGAAGTATGCCGGAGAGCTCTTCCGCTACGAACAGGTCTGCGAGCTGCAGGCCGACGAGCGCCCCGAATCGATCGTGGGTCGGCCCGATATGGTCTGGTCCGATACCGAAGGACGCGCCTACGTCGTCGATCACAGCGGCGGGGGCGCGATCGTCGTCTTCAGTGCCGCCGGCCGT
>CAZNUA010000016.1:0-70955 GCA_964576115.1 uncultured Gemmatimonadota bacterium | reverse complement strand
GGGCAGAGAGGGTCTACCAGCACATCCTCACAACCCGGCCCGAGCACGAGCGGGCGGAAGAGGCACAAAGGCTGCTCGCGGAGCTATAGACTCAGCTCGAGAGAGGATCGGTCCCAGAGATATGATTTTCGCCTTTTTTTCGTGCCGACGGGAAGATACTCTGGTAACGACCAATGGAGTCGCATGAAGACCAGGAAGCAGGAGATTTCAGGATAATGGCTGATAATCAGTCGGCGGCACGGCAGTTGATCGACCTACGCGGCATCGGCCCCTCCATCCTCGCTGATCTCCACGACTTGAGCATCACTAGTGTTGAAGAGCTTTCCCGACAGGATGGGGTAAAGCTCTACAACCGGCTCTGCGGCTTGCGGGGCCGGCGCATCGATCCCTGTGTTCTGGATGTCTTTAACTGCTCCATCGCCCAGGCTCGGGATCCCGATCTGCCGGCCGAACTGCGGGACTGGTGGACCTGGTCACGCATCCGAAAAGGGGAGCTGGACCCGCCGCATTTGATCTGATCCGGGAGATCTCCATCGAGCGGGAACCGGCTCCGGACCGTGGGTGACGGCTTGAAAGCGCAGGCAGATTGACTCAGACGGTTGTCCGCAATTCTCTGTTACTCCATCGGATTTCCCTCACCGGGTTCTGCTGGACATAGTAAGGACAATGTATTTATTAAGAACCATTACTGTTACTGAAGCGGTTACGGATTCCTGTGCCGCCTCAGGAGCGGATCGGAATACGGTGAGTGCCGGGGCAGCAATAGACAATGACCGACCTGCGGAGGGTAGTGAGGTATGAAAAGCACAAGGATCCTGACAACGGCAGCCCTGACGGCAGCCTTGACGACGGTTCTGCCCGGGCTGCTCGGGACCACTGCGGATGTCGCTGCGCAGAATGGAGCTCTCTCACCGGCAGGAGACCGCCAGGCCTTTCGCTACTGGGCTCAGGTCGAGACCGGCGTGGCGATCAGCGGCTACAACGACGTACGCATTCCGGGCACGACGGGGACCCTCTTCTCACTTTCGGAGGAGCTCGAAGCCGATCCCACCGCTTTCGTCCGCCTGCGCCTGGCCTGGCAGATCAGCGAGAAGAGCACCCTCATGCTGCTGGCCGCGCCCCTGCGCTTCAGCTCGACCGGTTCGATCGACCGTGATGTCACTTTCGAGGGCACGACCTTTCCCGCCGGCACGCCGCTGACCGGTACCTACCGTTTCGACTCCTACCGGGCGACCTGGCGCTTCGCCATGCGGGGTTCCGAACGCTTCATCTGGGGGCTCGGGGGAACCATAAAGCTCCGCTCGGCCGCGATCACGATCGAGGGGGGCGGGCAGAAGGCCGAGAAGCCGAATACCGGTTTCGTCCCGCTCATCAACTTCGATCTGACCTGGAAGGCCACCGACCGGCTCCACCTCATCATGGCCGGGGACGCCCTGGCCGCGCCGCAGGGGCGGGCCGAGGATGTGCTCGTGGGCGTGCGGTATCTGGTCAATGACCGGATTTCGGCCTACGGCGGCTACCGCATCCTCGAAGGGGGAGCCGATGTCGACGAAGTCTACACTTTCGCCCTGATCAACTACCTCTCGGCCGGCGTGCGGATCGCCTTCTGATGGCGGCAGATCCGGATACCAACCGTCCGGTCTTCGTCACCGGCGCGACCGGTTATATCGGTGGAAGGCTGGTGCCGGCTCTGCTCGAGCGGGGCCACCGGGTGCGCTGTTTCGCCCGTTCGCCCGGCAAACTGGCCGGCCGGGAGTGGGCCGGCGATCCCCGGGTCGAGATCGTGTCGGGCGATCTCTTCGACAAGGACATCTCCGGTCTCATCACAGCCATGGCCGGCTGCGGGCCGGCCTACTATCTGGTGCACAGCATGCTCTCGGCCGGTTCGGAATACGTCCGCCGCGACCGCGAGATGGCCGAACGATTCGCCCGGGCGGCCGCTGAAGCCGGCCTGGAGCGTATCGTCTACCTCGGCGGGCTGGGCGAGCTGGGCGATGATCTCTCGGCTCACCTGAGCAGCCGGCGCGAGGTCGGAGCGGTGCTGGCCTCCGGTCCGGTGCCGGTGACCGAACTGCGGGCGGCCATGATTATCGGCTCGGGCTCGGCTTCCTTCGAAACCCTGCGCTACCTGGTCGAGCGCCTGCCGGTCATGACTACTCCGAAGTGGGTCCAGATCCGCTGCCAGCCGATCGCGGTGCGCAACGTCATCACCTACCTGACGGATTGCATCGAGGTGCCGGAAACCTACGGCCGGGTGCTCGATATCGGCGGCCCCGATATCATGACCTACACCGAGATCATGCAGATCATGGCTGAAGAGAGAGGCCTGAGACGTCGGCTGATCATCCCCGTACCGGTTCTCACTCCATGGCTCAGCTCCCTCTGGATCCACCTGGTAACGCCGATCAGCGCCGATATCGCCCGCCCCCTGGCCGAGGGGCTGCGCAACGAAGTGGTTTGCCGTGACGGCGCTGCGTCCGAACTCATGCCTCAGGATTTGCTCTCGATCCGCGAGGCGATACGGGTGGCCCTCGAGAGTGAGCGCAATCACCGGGTGCCGACCACCTGGTCGATGGCCGGTCCCATCCCCGGCGACCCCGACTGGGCCGGCGGTACCACCTTCCGCGAAGAGTATCGGGCCGTCATCGACGCTTCTCCCGAGCACGTCTTCCGGGCCGTCGGCCGGGTCGGGGGCGGGCACGGGTGGTATGCGGCCGACTGGCTGTGGCGGATCCGCGGACTGCTCGACCGTCTGGTCGGCGGGCCCGGTCTGCGGCGCGGTCGCCGCGATCCCGAACGGATCGCTTATGGTGAGGCTCTCGATTTCTGGCGGGTAACCGGCCTGGAGGAGAACCGGGACCTGCGGCTCAGAGCCGAGATGAAACTGCCCGGCGAGGCCCTGCTCGGTTTCCATCTCGAACCGGTACAAACGGGCAGGGGCACGGCGCAGGATCAGGGAACCGGGGATAGCGTTTCGGAAAGAACTGCAGATCAGACCGGGTCCGAACGAACCGAACTCGTCCAGACCGCTCTCTTCAAACCCCGCGGGCTCTTCGGGCTGCTCTACTGGTATGCCCTGTATCCCCTGCACAAGATCATTTTCGGGGGGATGATCGCGGGTATCCGGCGGACGGCCCTGCAATTGGCCGCTGCCGGTTCTCAAGCAGCAGATGGCTCCGCTGCCGTTGCTGCCGATGCCAGCGGTTCCGCTGTTGGTACAACTCCTGCCCGTGATTCTGCCGCCCTGCGGGATGCCGGTCGTGACCGATCCGGCGGAACCGGGAACGGGGAGTGAGGGTGTGTGGCTCTGGCTCCGGCATCTGCAGCACCCCGAACGCTACCACGGCCGGGGCCGCCGGCCGCCCTTCTTCGAAGGCTGGTACTACAAGCTGGTTGACGGCACCGAAGACAACCGTCTGGCCGTGATCCCCGGGATCTTCCTGAGTTCCGATCCCGCCGAGCGCCACGCCTTCATCCAGGTTCTCGACGGCAGCTGTGGCACAGCTGCTTATCACCGCTTTCCTCCCGGGGCCTTCCAGGCGGCCCCCGACCGCTTCGAGATCCGCATCGGGAACAATCTCTTCACCGCCGACCGGATCGTTCTCGATCTGACGGAGCGGAGTGAGGAAACGGAAGACACGCCCGGGGCGGAGAACGGGTCTGGTGTGGGCAGAGCGGGGCAGAACCGTGCCGGGATGGCAATCCCCGGTTCGCTGCAGGGCGAGGTGCGCTTTTCGGACACCACCCCCTGGCCGGTGACCCTGCGCTCACCCGGAATCATGGGACCCTACGCCTGGGTGCCCTTCATGGAGTGCTATCATGGCGTGTTGAGTCTGGATCATACCCTGGAGGGCACCTTCTCCATCGCCGGGCGCGAGGTCGCCTTCGACGGCGGGCGCGGCTATACCGAGAAGGACTGGGGCCGCTGCTTTCCCGCTGCCTGGGTGTGGATCCAATCCAATCATTTCAATTCCCCGGGTACCTCCCTGACGGCCTCGATCGCGGTCATCCCCTGGTTGCGCGGAGCCTTCGACGGGTTCATCATCGGTTTGCAGCGCGAGCGCACCCTCTACCGCTTTGCGACCTACACCGGGGCCCGGACCGAGCACCTCGCTATCACCGACGACAGGGTCGAATGGGTGGTTTCGGATCGCCGCCGACGTCTGGAGATGACGGTCGGCTACGAATCGGGCGGGTTACTGCGTGGTCCGGACCGCGAGAGGATGCATGTTCGGGTCAGCGAGACCCTGAACGGAGAGGTCGAGGTTCGCCTCTCAGAACGCGGCGGGGTGAACCGGACGTCAATGACGACCCTCTACCACGGCACAGGCCGGTGTGCCGGTGTGGATGTGCACGGTGATCTGGACCGCCTGCTGGCCCTGCAGCGGGAGATCGAGAATCTGTAACCGAGGAGTTGTCCCATGGCCAATGGCGAGCGCCCCGGCCTGGCCCGGATGATCCGGGCTCCCTTTCTCTCTTCCATCTTTGCCCCGCTCATTGCGGGGACGCTGGTGGCGGTGATCGTCTCGGGCAGCTTCAGCCTGACCGGTTTGGCCCTGGTGCTCGTCATGGGGATCGGCCTGCACGCAGCCACCAACGTCTACAACGACATCTACGACACCCTGCAGGGCACCGACCGGGTCAACGTTCATCGCAACGAGTTCAGCGGCGGTTCGGGGATCCTGCTCGACCACCCCGAGATGATGCCGGTTCTCTACCGCGTCGCCCGCTCGAGCCTGGTGGTGGCCGCCCTGGCCACCGCGGGTCTGACGGTCGTGATCGATCCCGCACTCTGGCCCCACCTCTGGATCCTCTACCTGCTCTCGGCTTTCTTCAGCAAGTACTACACCGCCGCGCCGGTCAAACTGGCCTACCGCGGCTGGGGTGAAGTCTCGGTCTGGTTCGCCTTCGGGCCGATGGCGATCATGGTAGCCGCGGTCAGCCAGGGGGTGGGTTTTACTCCGGCCGTGCTGGCGGCCATGCCGATGACCGGTATCAGCACCCTCTCGATCCTGATCATGGGCCAGTTGATCGATCTCGATGCCGACCGGCAGGGAGGTAAGCTGGGAGCGGCGGCCCGGCGCGGCACCCGCTTCACCGCCCGGCTCTACCTGGCGGTCCAGCTCCTGCTCGTCGTCAATGTCCTGGTCCTGGGGCTGGTCGTCATCGACGGGGGGTGGCCTATCCTGCTGGCGGCGGTGCCCTACCTCTTTCTGCTGCCCGGCATCTGGGGCACTCTGGCCTCGGGGCATGACGATCCCGACGCTCTCAAACCCGCCGCCGGGCGTAACGTGCAGATGCACCTGCTCTTCTCCGCCGGCCTGATCGTGGGCCTGCTCCTGCGTGCCCTCGTCTTCGTGCCGTAAGCCGGACGTTCCCGGGAAGGAACCGTTCATGTCACGCACCGGTTCGTCAGATCTCGACCGCGATCCACTCCCCTATCAACTCGCACTCAAGAATCGCGCCCTGGCCTCGGCCGCCGAGGGCATCACGATCACCGATTACCGCCTGCCCGACAATCCCCTCATCTACGTCAACCATGGCTTCGAAGAGATCACCGGGTATTCGCAGGCCGAGAGTATCGGCCGCAACTGTCGCTTTCTGCAGGGCCCGGAGACAGATGAGGCGAGTCTGGAGGAGATCCGGGCCGCGATCGCCGAAGGGCGCTCCTGCGTGGTCGAACTGCTCAACTACCGCCGGGACGGCACACCCTTCTGGAACCGGCTCTCGCTCACTGCCCTGCGCAACGAGGCCGGCGAGGTCACCCACTTCATCGGCGTGCAGTCCGACGTCACCCGCCGGCGCGAAGCCGAGGAAGCCCTGCGCGAGGCGAACGTCCGGCTCGAGAACGCCAACCGGCGCATGCAGCGCGACCTCGAAGCTGCGGCCGCGATCCAGCAGTCGCTCCTGCCCGAGCGGGGGCCGGAGATGCCGGGAGTTGCGGCTGCCTGGCTGCTGGATCCCTGCGATGAGCTGGCCGGCGACACCCTCAACCTGATCGGTCTCGACGACGACCACCTGGCGGTCTACGTGCTCGATGTCAGCGGCCACGGCGTGCCGGCCGCTCTGCTCTCGGTCACCCTGCACCGCTGGCTTTCCCCCGATCCCGAACGCGCCGTTCTGCGCACCCCCTCGCCGGAGCCGGAGAGCGGGCCGGTGATCACCGATCCGGCCGGGGTGGCCCGACGGCTCAATCGGCAGTTTCCCCTCGATCCATCCGTGGGGCAGTACTTCACGCTGATCTACGGCATTCTGACCCTCTCCACGCGGGAGTTCACCTATGTCACCGCCGGGCATCCCGGTCTGATCCACCTGCCCGCAGGCGGGCCTGCCCGCCAGCCAGAAACCGCCGGCACTCCGATAGGTTTCCTGCCCGAAGCCGAATACGAGACCGAAACCCTCTCGCTCTCACCCGGCGACCGGCTCTACTTCTTCAGCGACGGTCTGCTCGAAGCGCAGAACGAGGCGGGGGAGCTGTTCGAGATCGAACGCCTCATCGTCGCCGTCGAAACTCACCGCGACCGGGATTTCGAGAGCGGTATCCTGGACATTGCCGGTGAGGCCCACAACTGGCAGGGGGGGCGCGCCCTGGATGACGATCTGACCCTGCTGGGGCTGGAAATATCGTGACGAAGGATCATGTGAACGGGCTGTCTCCTGGGAAAAGACAGCCCGTAGATGTGAAGAAGAAATTCCTGCGACCAGAATCTACCCCAGTTCCAGGTTGGTGATCTCCTCGGTGACTTCGAAGTCGAAATCGGGGTATTCGTACAGCGGCAGGCGCGGTTCGGTCTCCCCGATCGAATAGCCGTACAGGCCCTCGTATTCACTGACATCCTCGCCGATCGAGGCCAGCTGCTGCAGGTATTCCGAGATCGACTTCGACTCGATGATGACCACTTTGCCCATCTCATCGATGATGGGGCTGTGGGCCCGGGTGCGGTCGTGGTCGAACTCGAGGATGCGCCGGCCGTAACGGGTGATGCCGATCACCCGGAAGGTCATGCTCTTGCCCACCGCCGGCAGGTTGAGAACGTTGCGGTCGGTGGCCAGGAAGGGCAGGTCGGCGTCATCGCGCAGTTCGGCGACATTCTCGCGAACCTGCTCCGGCTCCAGCGGCAGGTCGCGAACCCGTTCGTGGTACTTCTTCGGAATCGTGCCGAATCGTTTCTCCTCGATCTCCTCCTGCACCGCCCGGGCGTTGGGGGCGAAGTTGAAGGTGTTCTCCATGTACCCCTTGACGGTGAAGGTGTAGTAGGGCAGGACGCCGATTTCCCCCAGGACCTGGCGGAGCTTGGCGGTGTGGCCCCGGCGCGATGCAGCGGCGGTGAAAACGAGCTGGTTGGTGACCAGCCAGCCGGCCTCCTGGAGCCGGCCGACCGCCTCCTCGACTGCCGGGGTGATCTCGAGCGGAGCCTCGAAGTGGGTCTGGATGATGAACTGGCGCACCCCGATCTCAGAAGCCCGAGCCTTGAAATCGGCCAGGATACGGGCCAGTTCGGGAGTGATCCGCATCGGCAGGTAGATGGGCAGGCGGGTGCCGATGCGCACCCGCTGCAGTTCGGCGTACTTTTCACCATCGGGCCGCTTGTCGTTGGCCGCGCGCTTGCGCTCGGCCATGCGGTAGATGGCGTCGAGGATGATCTCGAGCGAGGTGTCAGAACTCATGAGCGCGTCGCCGCCGGTCACGAGGATGTCGCGCAGCTGGCTGTCGGTCTCGAAGTACCCCATCAGGCGTTCGAGCTTCTCGGTCCAGGTCTCTCCCGGCTTGAGTTTCTCCAGATCGAAGTTCAGGTTGCCGCGCTGGAACTCGTACATGCGCTGACACGAGGCGCACAGCCCGCCGCAGGCCCGGCCGACGGTATCGGGAATGAGGATGGCCACGTCGGGGTAGCGGCGGTGAATGTTGTACTGGGTGGGCAGCACCCATCCGGCCGCGTTCGGTTTGCCCGGCTCGACCTCGTCCTCCTTCTCCCAGGCCACGATGTGCCCGAACTCGCGCACCAGTTCCTGGCTGTATACGACGTAGTAGCGCAGGGCCAGGTCGGCCCCGATCGCAAAGTAGGGCACCCGTACGTGCAGCAGCGAGAGGTAGTAGGGGTTGACGAAGAAGGGGATGCCCTTGTCGCGAGCCGCGTAGAGCACCTGCATCGTATCGGGATCCAGCGAATTGCCGAGCATCTCGTTCAGCAGGTCGGGATCGCGGATCGCGAAACGCAGATGAAACTCGGGCGTGGTCCACCACTCGTCGATCTGCGCGAATTTCTCTTCCCGGCTCATCCCGGGCTCGAAAGTGTATCGGGAACTGCGGATCTGGCCGGCGTCGATCCGGTCGATCAGGATATTGGTGATCCGCTCCCGGTTTTCGTCGCGCAGTTTGATGATCCTCGGATCGAGCCCCGAAGGGTAGCGCTCCATCCACTTGAGCACGGTGGCCCGGCGGGTCTGCGGCCGATCGCTCTTGCCCGAAAACTGCTGGAAGAGCTTGACCATATCGATGAAGAAGGCCGGCTTGGCGCCGCCGGTGCCGTAGGTCACGGCCATCCAGATCATGCGGATCGGGTTGCTCACCGCGATCTGCCCGCGCAGGTTGCGGTCCTCGAATTCCCGGTCGGCATGATCGATGTAGTCGAGGATCCGGATGGTGGCGTAATCGCTCCAGGTCAGCGATTCGAAGAGTTTGCGGTCGGTATGCTCGCTCTCGTAGAGCTTCAATGCCCGCGGCGAGGCCTTCTGCAGCACCCATTCGCGCACCCCGAGCAGGGCCTCGGTGTCGTTGCGCGAGTTGTGCATGATGTCCTCGAGCTCGGGATTCTCCTGCAGAAGCTGGTTGAGGAGCTTGTGGGAGTGGACATTTATGGCGATTTCGTCGAGTTCGTGCTCGCGCCGCATACTTTCATCCTGGCCGGGGCGGTGGGTCTGCGCATCTTCAGGATAGGCAACTGCTCCCGGTATATCAATCAGGCGTATACGGGGTTCCCTCTCAACGCGGCGGAACGGCAGTCGGATCGGCTTCGGTCTGCTGAAACTGGATCGTGACCAGATTTCGCCGCGGGATGAACGCCCCGATGATGACCCCGGTCACCGGAGCGGTCACCAGGACTGTTTCCCACTCTCCCGCCAGAGCTGGTGCGCAACCGAGTACCGCCCCGGCCGCGAACATCGTCCCGAATCCTTTGCGCAGGCTCCGGAACCGGATGACGGCGATGTTGCGCAGGGGGATGGTTCCCCGGGCCCCGTCGGTGTACCCGTTGTGGTATTTGTCCGCCAGGGGATCGACGTTCAGCGACGGAGCCGGGAAGGTGGCCAGGTGATGGGCGAAATACAGGGTGTCGGCACTCAGGGCGGCCGAGCGGACCAGGTGACCGGTCCCGTCGGTCTCGATGATGTGCACCACGGTACCCTCCCGGGGCAGTTCGCTGCGGACCGCCCAGGGCAGGTCGGTGATGCCGTTTGACCCGAGGCGGTAAGTGTGCGAGCAGCCGGTTGCCGGTGCGATCGTCATTATCGCCGCCAGCAGTGTCAGTCCGGTGTGTCGTCCCGGTCCGTTTCGCGGTTTCGTTCCTTTCCGTTTCATGGCAGATCCCTCCTCGTCCGTTCGACCAGGGATCCTGATCATCCACGTTCTCTTCCCGGTCGGTTTTGTGCTTCTCAATGAAGACAGTCCGGCCGGGTCGCCGGATGCATTCCGGCGCACAGATCTGTTCACGCAAGCCGCATGCCATCAGATCCGAATCGAGCTTGTGGGTCGCAAGTCGTTCTCCGACAATGAGTATGGCAGCATGCAGGCGAACCACGAGGGGGTGGGGCTGCGGCTGTGATCGGGGAACTGCTATCCTCCGGTCACACTACCTGTTGCGTCGGCGTCACGGCGCCGGAATCTAGCGGTGAGATCATGTTCATTAAGGATCTGGGCTCATGATCGGCAGCCAGATCGGCCACTACCGGATCACCGACAAGCTCGGGGCGGGCGGTCTGGGAGTGGTCTGGCTGGCCGAGGACAGCGAACTGGGCCGCCGGGTGGCGCTCAAGACACCCCCCCTGCTCGAGGAACTCGATCCCGGGCACCGGGCCCGCCTGGTAGCCGAGGCCCGGGCGGCGGCTGCAATCAACCACCCCAATGTCGCCCAGATCCATGAGATCGAGGAAATCGAGGACCGGCTCCTGATCGTCATGGAATACGTCGATGGAGGCTCGATCGCCGAGCGCCTGGCGGACTCGGCCCCGGCCGGCCTGCCCCTGGAAGAGGCCCTCGACTGGGCCCGGCAGGCCGCTGAAGGTCTGACCGAAGCCCACCTCCGTGGAGTCGTACACCGCGACATCAAACCCGACAACCTGATGCTCGACGCCCGCGGCTGGGTCAAGATCACCGACTTCGGGCTGGCCCGGCTGCCGGCTGCCGGGCCCCGCGAACCGGGCGAAGCGATCATCGGCTCGCCCGGCTACCAGAGTCCGGAGCAGGTCGTGGGGGGACAGCTTGATGCCCGCAGCGACCTCTTCAGCCTCGGGGCCACCTTCTATGAAATGTTCACCGGCCGAACACCATTTCAAAAGGACAGCTTCGAGCAGTACGTCACAGCAGTCCTCAACCGCGATCCAATCCCTCCCGGCCGGCTTTGCCCCGGACTCCCGAAACAGCTCGAGGAGGTGATCCTCAGACTGCTCGAACGCGACCCTGCCCGGCGTTACGCCTCGGCTGGGGAGGTGGCAGCCGACCTGATCGAGATCCAGACCCGGCTGGGGCTCATCACCGGAGCGCAGATCCCGGGACGGGCAGGGGTTCCCGCCGAGGTTGCCGAGCGTCGCCGGGCACACCGTCACCTGCGGCGGCGCAACACCGTCCTGACCGGAGTGGCGATGGGGACGTTCGTGGCGATCCTTTCCTATCTGATCCTGCCTCGTGTCTTTGCCGAATTCGAGGGCCGCCTCTACGATTCGCGGGTCACGGTCGCCCGCGCCCTGACCCCGGCGTACGATCCCGGTACCGGCTTGAACCTCATCACGATAGACGACCGGAGCATGCTGAAGTACGGCCGACTGGCCCGCTGGCCGCGCCGCCGGCACGCCGAACTGATCGACAAACTCAGCCGCTGGCGCTGTGCCGCGGTTCTCTTCGATGTGCTCTTCTTCGATCCCGAACCCGGTCCCGACGGCGACCGGGCTCTGGCCCGGGCCCTGGCCGAAAGCGGAGCGGGGTACACCGCCTGCGCCCTGCTCGACAGGTCCGGCTTCGTGTTCGAGTCGACCATCGACAGCCTGGAGAATTCACCCCTGATCGAGGCGGCCTCGATTCCGCTCGATGCCATACCGGGGGCCGAAACCCTGCCCGATCGGCGTCGGGGTCGCGTGCTGCAGAGCCCCGTTTCCAACCTCGGCGAGGCCAGCCGGGGTATTGGTCTGATCAACCTCTGGCCCGATCTCGACGAAGTTGTGCGGCGCCAGCCCCTGCTGGTGCGCTACGGCGACCGGATCCTGCCCGCGGCGGCCTTCCGCCTCTTCCTCGATGTCATGGGAGTGCCCGACAGCGAATTGAGCATCGAACCGGGCCGGGCTCTGGTGGCCGGGCCCTTCCGCCTGCCGATCGATACCTCGGGCAACCTGCTGATCCGGTGGTACCCATCGCTGACCGATCCCAACGGCGCCCCCTTCCGGGTGATCTCATACTACGACGTGCTCGAGGAGAGGGTCGGCCAGCCGGCGAAGTACTTCGACGGTGGAATCGCCATCATCGGCACTACTGCCATGGGATCAGGGGATATACACGCCACCCCCGCCGGCGCTCTGCCCGGGCCGGCCGTGCATGCCACCCTCTTTTCGAACCTGGTGCGTGGCGACTACGGGCGGGCCATGGGTGACGGGGTGGGCTTCGTCCTGACGATCCTTCTCGCCCTCGCGGCGGGGTGGGTGGCGCTGCTGTTCCGGGTGGTACGGGGCAGTGTCTACATCGTGCTCTTCCTGGTACTCTTCCTCTTCGCCGGATACTTCCTCTACCTGCAGTACTCGTACTGGCTCGAACTCTACCGGCCGGCCCTCGGCCTGGCGGGGGGCTACCTGGCCGCCCTGGTCTACCGCTACCGTCCGCTGGGAGGGTGAGGCTACGCTCATCGTCCTAAATCACTGCCATTGCCTCTGCAGCAAGTAGATCGCAACCGGCTGGGCGATTACTTGATGATCGTGAGTTTGCGTGACTGCCGGTTCGCGGCGGTCCGGATCAGATAGATATAAATCCCCGAGGCAACCCGGTAGCCGTCATCGGCCCGGCCATCCCAGCTGATACGGTGGTAGCCCGGTTCCATCTCGCGATCGATGAGGGTCCGTACGATCTGCCCCCGTACGTTGTAGATCTCGAGGCGTACTCGTTCAGCCTGCGGCAGGGCGAAGCGGATGATCGTCTCGGCATTGAAAGGGTTGGGGTAGTTCTGCAGGAGTTGGAACTCATCCGGGCGGCGAACACTCTGCAGTACGGCCGGATAGACAGAGGCAGCGAGCGGTTCGGCAGTGGGATCGAAGAGATCGTAAGCCAGAACGAAGGAGTGGTCTGCGGTGGTCTTTTCGCGGAACCGTACCTCCATGAGAGGACCACCGCCACTTACGGCGGGATCCTCGGGTTGGATCCGTCCCATGAGCATCTCGATAATACCAGTACTCTGGTCGACTTTCCTCAGAGTGATGAGACTCTGGTTCCGGCCTGTACTGGTGCCAAGGAAATCGCCGGCCTGAACGTCGACGAACTCGAGATGGGATGGATCGTACCGTAGCAGAACGCGTGCCGAGGCCAGGTTGTTCACCTCAGTGGCTTCGATACGATAGACAGACAGATCATCATCTTCGGCCCAGAGATCCTCGGGCGGAAGAGCGCGCAGGACGACCGGGTGTTGTTCATTTCCCGCGCCAAGGGGTCGACCGGTGAATTGTGGCGATTGAGGGGCTTCACCGGTCGCGGCGGCGTTGGTCAGGGCGGCTCCGCCGCCGGACGCCAGTTCGTTCCACATGATCGAGAAGACCGCCAGATCCTCGAAGTCGATGAGCCCGTCACCGACTGGAGTGAGCCAGGGCAGGGTGCCGGTCGCCGGACCGATGTCGTGGGAGGTGTCCTGGGTGTTCCAGGCTGCGGTCAGAACAGCCCAGTCGGTCGCTCCGATCAACATATCGCCGGTATAGTCGCCGACGTAGTTGCAAACCTCGAAGTAATCACCGTCGTCGCCCAGGCCGGTGTCGATATCGGTCGGGACCAGCCTGACCAGCATGCTGTCGTAGTGGGCGTAGCCGAGGTCGGTCAGGGAGTGCCAGGTAACCTGATCGGGGTATGAGTCGGGCTGCAGGTTGGTGGTGGGCTCGAGCGATGTGATCGGCTGCCACGCTCCGCCCGATCCGTTCCTCCAGTAGCCGTGCAGGCTCAGCACGTCGTTCTCGGCATCAGTCAGAGTGAAGTGGACCGGGATATCCCGGGCCCAAGTGCCGCCGAGAGGTTCTCCCAGGTCGATCACCGGCAGGGCGTTGTTGTCGATATGCGCCACGAGTGTGTCGGCCACACCGCCGCTGCCGTCGGTCGGTGTGATCCGGAACCAGGCGGTCTCGTCGTCCATTCCGCCCAGGTCGGTCGCCGAGTGCCAGGTGAGCGAACCGGTGTAGGCGCCGGGCTCGATCCCGGTGAGGGCGCCGGTGACGGTGGCCGTTTGCCAGCTGCCGCCGGGGTTGTAGAACTCGGCCGTCAGGTCGACGGTGGAGTTGTCCAGATCGACCAGCTGGTAGTCGACCGTTACATCGCCGATCAATTCGCCCTCGTCCGGTGTAGAGAGGGTGATGTGCGGTGTGCTGTCGCTCCAGTCTGTGAGTTCGATGCTGTCTGAAGTCCCGGGATCGTTGTCGCGCGGCCTGAGCCTGAAGATCATGTCGCCGCCGGGTGCGGGCACGTCACGGCCGACCAGCCACTTCAGGCTGCCGGAATATCCGGCGGACACGATGCCGGAAGTATCTCCGGTGACGGTAGCCGGGGTCCAGCTGCCTCCGTCGTTGAGGCTGTATTCGGCGAGGATCGACAGGGTGTCAGATTCTGTATCACTGAGGGTGTATTCGACCGTCCACGACGTATCCGCCGCCGTATAGGTTGGACTGGAGGTGATGGTGAGTTCCGGCACGGCGTTGTTATCGAGGTGGAAGGTGATCTCGTCGCTGCCGCCGGTCTCGAAGGTGTTATCGGCCGTGGCGACCTGTACCCGGAGGTCTGAAACGTCGCTGCCCGGCTCGTCACTCTCCGACTGCCAGACGATCGTGCCGCTGTAGGCGTCCGAGGTGATCCCGGCGGTGTCGGAAGCGGTCGACATCACCCGCCAGGTGGTCCCGCCGTCGGAGGAGTAACGCGGGCTCAGATCGATCGCATCTCCCTCCAGATCGGACAGGGTGTACGCGATGGTGATGTCACCGCTGACCTCGGTGTCGATCGGGGTGAGGGCGATTTCGGGATCGTCGTTGGTATCGTTCGATACGAAGTCGGTCAAAAGCGGACCGGCCGCATTCCCGTACAGGTCGTTGATGTTGGAAGCGGTCAGCGTCAGGGAGCTTTCCGGCATGAACTGACTGCCGGCCAGGAAAGCCCGGTAGCGGGTGACCGGATCGTAGGAATCGACCAGGGGCAACTGACCACTGGAAATGAAACCGCCGAGGATATAGGCGCGTCCCTCGAAGACAGATACGGCATGCAGAACCCGATCACGAGGGGTTTCACTCTCACACGACCACGTATCAGTCGGGGCATCATAGACCCAGAGGGTGTCATTGCCGACCATGAACAGCCGGTTGCCCAGAGTCCAGCCCATGGTGGTGCCTTCAGGACTGAGGAGAGAACTGATGTACTCCCAGGTATCGGTGTCGGGGTCATAGACTTCAGCAGTCGTCAGATCTCCAGCGTTACCGGTACCCCCCGCCACATAGAGCCGGTTGTCGATAACCCCATACGCCGCATATTCTCGGGCTTCCGCCATGGAACTCCCGTACGACCAGGTCTCCAAGACCGGGTTGAAGATGCGCAGAGTTCCCACGGCGCCACTGCCAAATTCATCCCCACCGGCGACATAGATCAGACCGTCGATGACGGCCACCGCGCTGAAAGCGATTCCTGATACGGCCGTCAGTTGTGTCCAGGTATCACTCCCGATATCGTATTTGTAGAAGCGGTCCTCATAACCACCCATGTAGATCGTATTCCCGACCGCGACCGCCCAGGCGTGCCCCAGATCGAAGGGGTACCCGCTGCGGAGTTCCCACCGGCCGGTATCGAAATCGAAGATCTCCATGCTGTTGCGGGTGGCGGGTTCACCATCTTTTCCTTCACCAGCGATCAGGTAGAGTTTCCTTCCCACCGTCACGGCTGCGGGGTCGGCGCGCCAGAGGATGTTCTCTTCTTCAACGACCCAGTTGGGTACCTTCTCGATCGTATCGATCGTGAGCCCGCCCGAGATTGCGATATTGCCGGTGTTCAACGCCCGGGCGTCAACGACGGGCTCATCGAACCAGAACTCGAAGGAGTCGCTGCCCGCGACGGCCCGGGCATCGACCCACTGCGGGGCCCGATTGTCGATATCGACCGTGATCGTATCGGGCGTGCCCCACCCGACCGTGTCGTGCGGCCGGACCCGGAACCAGACACCGCTATTCTCCTGGTCGGCCAGATCGGTGCCCGAAAGCCAGGTCAGGCTGCCGGCGTAATCAACGGACGCGATACTGCTGGTATCGCCGCTGACCGTAGCCGGCTGCCACGTCCCGCCGGTGTCGCTTGAATATTCGGCCAGCAGACCGTCGGCACTGCTGTCTGCGTCGGCAATGAGGAACGGGATCGACACCTCCCCGCTCTGCATTCCGGTCGGCTGGGTCAGCGTAATCGAAGGCCGGATAGTATCGATGTGGGTGGGGTAGAACGTATACTCGAGCGGGGAAGTGATGGCGTTGCCGGCGTAATCGGAGATATCGACGGCTGTTATCGTCACCGGAGTGTCGGCGGGTGGCAGCACCTGGCCGCCTGTCAGAGAGGCCCGGAACGCGTTCTGCGGGTCGTAGACAACGTGGGATTTCGAATCGGTATTGTCGACGTAGGACAATCCACCCGTCAGATGTAGGGTGCCGCCCACGACGCCGGCGGCGGCAAATCGCCGCGTTTCCGGCAGTGGTGACCGGAACACCCACGTATCCGTGGCCGGATCGTAGACTTCCAGGGAGCCCAGCTCATTGCCATTGAATCCGCCGGCAACGTAGAAGCGGCCGCCAATCACACCACCGGCGGCACTCGTTCTGGCCGTCTGAAGCAGGGTACCCGTCACCCAGCTGTCCGTATCCGGATCGTAGATTTCGAGGCTGGCTGATTCACCCGATGTGCCCTCTCCGCCGGCGACATACAGTTTCCGCCCGATGACTCCGGTGGCGGCGCTGGAGCGGGCGGTCGGTATCGGGGTCAGATCGGTCCAGGTATTCGAGGCCGGATCGTAGCACCGCGTAGAATTCAGATAGCTGACGTCATTGCTGCTTCCGCCGACGACGTACAGACGGCCGTCGATAACGCCAGCTGCCGGCCAGCCGGTGGGATCGGGTAGAGGTGTGCCGGTTGACCAGCTGTTGGTGTCGGGATCGTAGATCTCCAGCACACTCAGGCGCGTGAAAGAATCGTCAACTCCCCCTGCTACATACAGTTTACCATCGATGATGCCCGCCGCGGCCGAGTGTCTGGCGGTCGGCATGGCCTGCCCGGTCGACCAGGAATCTGTATCCGGATCATAGACTGAGAGTTGATCGAGGGGCGAAGTCTCGGATCGTCCTCCGACGACGTAAAGTCTCCCGTCGATGACGCCGGCCATGGCATTATACCGGCCGGTCGTCATGTCGGCGCCGACCGACCAGGCATCGCCCGCTGTGATACTGTCGAGGCTCAAGCCCCCGCTCAGGGATATATGCGAAGTGTTCGTAACGGATGTATCGGCGACCGGCTCGTTAAACCGGAAAGTGAAGGTGGTATCGCCAACCACTCCTTCGGCTTCGACGATCTCCTGCGGTGCCTGGTTGTCGATATCGACAAGAGTGATATCGGCCGTGCCCCAGCCACCGATATCGTGAGGAGTGAGGCGGAACTGGATCCCGTAGGTGAGATCCGTATCGGGCAGATCCGTTCCGCTCTGCCACACCAGGCTGGAATTATAATCTGCCGATTCTATGCCCGAAGTGTCGCCGCTGACTGATGCCGCTTGCCAGTTCGAACCGTCGTCGGTGGAGAACTCAGCCAGCAGCCCGACCGGGTTGTTCTCCACATCGGCAATGACGTATCCGATCGATATGTCGCCACGAACGATTTCTGCTGGTCCGTAGACCGCGACCGTCGGGCGGTTGGGATCGTAGAAATAGGGCTTGAAGGTGGTATCGAGCGGGGTGGCGATGGTATTGCCGTAGATGTCAGAGATGTTCGAGGCGGTCAACGTCACTGCCGTGGAACTGTCGGGGAGCACCTGACCGCTTGAAAGCGTCAGTTCGAAACCTGTGGGCAGAGCAGTGTACTGCTCAAGGGTGGCAGGATCATTGCTCTCGCCACCCACGACATAGAGGATCCCCTCTATTCCAGCCGCCGCCGAATGCCGATCGGGATTCGGCATCGGTGTCTGAGCAGTCCAGGTATTCGAAACGGGATCGTAGACTTCAAGTTCGGCCCTGTCCCCGGAATCATCCCATCCGCCGGCCACATAGAGTCGTCCGTCCACGACCGCGGCGGCGGCATTGTCTCTGGCGGTGGGTATCGGTATCAGGATCGACCAGCTGTCGATGGAGGGATCGTATACCTCCAGCTGTGCGACGTAATTGGATGTGCTTGTCTGGCCTCCGGTCACGTACAGCTTGCCGTCAATGACGCCTGCAACCGCATCGCTCCTGGCGGTCGGCATGGAGGTCAACGTCGACCAGGCGTCGGCCGCGGGGTCGTAGACGATGAGATCGTTCACCGCCCCACCGGCCCCATCCTGGCCTCCGGCGACATAGAGTCGGCCATCGATGACACCGGCGACTGAATGCCAGAAGGCCTGTGGCAAGGA
The DNA here is from genome assembly GCA_964576115.1 of uncultured Gemmatimonadota bacterium. GTDB lineage: Bacteria > Blakebacterota > Blakebacteria > Blakebacterales > Blakebacteraceae > CAYSYY01. The sequence continues at coordinate 52,893 of CAZNUA010000016.1, read as the reverse complement.
CGTCTTGGTGGTCCAGGTGTCGGTCGCGGGATCGTAGACCTCGAGTTTGTGCACAGATCCGCTCTGGTTGGTCCCGCCTGCGACATACAGCTTCCCGTCGATCACACCCCCGACCGCCCGCTCCCTGGCGGTAGGCATCGGGGTGAGGGTCGCCCAGGTTTTAGCCCCGGGATCGTATCGGTAGAGGGTCGAGGTGGGAGTATTGAAGGCATCATTGCCACCCGCGACATACAGCCTGCCGTCGATGACACCCGTGACCGCGCTCCACCTGCGTTCCGGCATCGGCTGGAGGGTAGACCACTCGAACGCCCCCTGGATGACGACACTCTCAACGGTCAATCCTCCGCTGAGAGCCAGGTTCGCCGGATCGGTCGCGGTATCCCGGTCGACCAGTTCATCGAACCAGAAGGTGATGGTGGTGTCACCGGCATCTCCGGTGGCGGAGAATCCCTGCGGCGCCAGGTTGTCGATATCGATAAGGGTGATATCAGATGTGCCCCAGCCACCGGGATCATGAGGTGTGAGGCGGAACTGAACGGCGTAGGTCAGGGCCTGATCGGGAAGGTCGGTCCCGCTCTGCCAGGTCAGGCTGGAATCGTAGTCGTCCAACACGATTCCGGATGTGTCGCCGCTGACCGAGGCCGCCAGCCAGGTTGAGCCGCCATCGGTGGAGTATTGCGCCAGCAGACCGATGTCGCTGCCTTCCGGATCGGAGATGGTGTAGGGAACCGTGATGTTACCGCTCTGCATCCCCCCCGGCTGCCAGAGTACGATACCCGGCCGGTTCGGATCGTCCGGAGTGAAGATCGTGTCCAGGGATGCCCCGGTATTGCCATAGAGATCGACAATGTTCGTTGCTGTCAGCGTGACCGGCGGCTCCGCTGATGACAGCGTCTGGCCGCTGGTGAGCGTCAACTCGTAGATTGTTGGGAGGGCGGTGTATACAAATACTTCCGTTCCAAAAGAACTGATGGTATAGAGCTTGCCGTCGATCACTCCACCAGTCGACAAGGATATCGCGGCTGGCAAGTAAGACTTGATCGACCAGCTATCCGTCGCGGGATCGTAAACCTCCAGGGTGTTCAGGTCACTGCCACTGAGCCCCCCACCTGCTACGTACAGCTTCCCGTCAATGACTCCCCCAATCGCACAATCTCTGGCCGTGGGCATGGGCTCCGCAGTTGTCCAGCTATCCGTCGAGGGATCGTATATTTCCAGCGTGGCAGTTTGTGCGCTGCCGGTATACCCTCCCGCAACGTACAGTTTGCCGTCGATAACGCCTACCGCAGGTTCGCGTCTGGCTGTGGGCATGGGTGTCGCGGTTGACCAACTGTCCGTCGAGGGATCGTATATATCGAGGTCGGCGAGAAGTACCGAACTAAACGTTGTTCCTCCTACGACGTAGAGTTTCCCGTTAATGACTCCGGCTTCCGCGAATTCTCTGGCCGATGGCAATGGAGCCCGTGTCATCCAGCTGTCAGTCGATGGATCGTATACTTCCAGGATAGTCGTGAGGTCGGGAATGTTTCCACCTGCGACATAGAGTTTTCCATCGATCACACCTGCCGCCGCCGAACGTCTGCCGGTGGGCATCGAGGCTTTAACCGTCCAGCTGTCACTCACGGGATCATATGCCTCTAGTACATCGTTGGATGCTCCATCCAATCCACCTGCGACATAGAGAAGGCCATCGATCACCCCGGCCATCGCCCCGTTTGTACCTGCAGCCTCGTGGGTTCTTGTCACCCAGGTATCGTCATCACTGCCGCTGATACTGGCGACGGTCAATCCGCCACTCAGCGAGTAGTTGTCGATATCCGTGGCCGAGGTGTCAGCCACCAGTTCGTCGAACCGGAAGGTGAAGGTAGAGTCTCCGCTCGTCCCTTCGGCGTCAATCCACTGCGGGGCCCGGTTGTCAATATCGATGAAGGTGGTATCGGCCGTGCCCCAACCGAGCGTGTCGTGCGGCTTGATCCGGAACCAGACAGCATCGGCCTCCTGGTTCACCAGATCACTCCCGCTCTGCCAGATGAGGCTGGAATCGTAATCGGCCACAGCGATACCTGAGGTATCTCCGGTGACCGATGTGGCCGCCCATGATCCGCCCTGATTGATCGAGTACTCGACCAGCAGTCCGATCGGATCACTCTCGGGATCGCTGATGATATAGGGAATCGTGATGTCCCCCGCCTGGGTGCCGGTTGGCTGGTAGACGGCGATCGAAGGGCGGGCGCCCTGGGCGAGGACCTCAGAAGGGATGGCAGCTGACAGGTTTATCAGCAGAACCGCCAGGAACACCCGGCAGGGCATGGAGCGGGCTCCACCACCCGGAATCATCTGTCTCATCCGCCTGCTCATCACCGCACCCTGATCTGGGCGTCGACCAGCTGCACGATCGCGATCGGGTCATTCAAGGGATCGCGCAGCTCGGTCTCGGCATCCACGAAGGTGAGCGAGGACAGCCCGGCAGCGGTGCCGGCGAAGGTGAGGTTGATCAGTGTGCCGGTACCGCTCACCCCGGCGGGGTCGGCACCGACCACTGAGAGGTTGATCTCGAAGCGGCCGGCGGTGTTATCCCCTGCGGCATAGGACAGAATGGTGCCGCCGTTCGAGGTCAGGAAGTCGGATGCGGACCAGGAATCGAGAGTGACGATATCGGGATCGAAGGTGAAAACGGCCTTCACCATCATCAGGTCGGTCACATCTTCGGCCACCAGATTCATATCGATAGCGCCGGTCAGACCGCCCTCGAGGTAGGGAGGGCTGAAGTGCAGCGAAGTTCCCTGAACCGCATCGACCGTGAAACTGGAGCTGGCGGGAGTGTCTTCGATCAGTGCCGCCACGGTCGTATCGTAGGCGGCCCGCACGAAAACGGCATAGCTTCCCTCGTCAAGTGGTCCGTATGTGCGCGAGGTACGGTTCGACCAGGCCGACCAGCGGCCGCCGGCCAGACTGTCCTGGAAGGCGACGACGCCCTGATTGCCCTGCCAGGTGACCGTGACGCTGGCCGTGGTGGAGGTGGTTCCGCTTGAGGGCGAGAGGATGGTCGTGTTCGGGGCAATGAAACTCGGATTCCCCGGATCGGGATCGATCGGGTTGTCGACGGGAGGTTCTTCGGGTGGCTCCTCGATCATGTCCACGATCATGTCGCAGCCGGCTGTGCCGGCGAGCAGCAGCAGGAGCAGGATCAGGGCTGTGATTATTCGCCTCATGGCCGCAACAACACCCGCAGGCACAGAGAAAGCCTACCATTCCGGGTAGTGAGAGCGAAGTCGGGCATGACGGCGGGTCCCGGTGCGTTCGAGGCCCCGGGAATGCTGCGGGCGCGCGGCTCCAGAATCGCAGCATCGATGACGTTCAGGAACCAGACCAGGCCGATGAGGCCGACGGCGGTACCCAGTTTGTCCCGTTCGGACTGCAGATCGGTGTAGGTCTCGTCGAGGTCGGCCTTGATCCCGACCAGATCCGCGTAGATGGTTGCGGCCGCGTAGTCAGCGCGCAAGTCGTTGTAGTCATCCCGCAGAACGACATAGCTGTCGAAGCTCGACAGACCGTAGGCGATCGACGCCGCCCCCGCCGCCAGGGCGAAGATGCCCCGCCCCGGCCGGCCGAAGTAGAACTGGCCGGTTCCGGGAATAACCAGGGAGAACAGCCCGGCGGTGAACCGCGATTTTGGATTGTGAACGAGCGGGAAGGTGAGATCGTCGCCGTCACTCAACTCGATCTCCCGCTGCCAGCGGGTGTACCCGTGTGCCCGCACCGCTATTGTGTAGGTGCCCGGCGTCAGGTCCAGTTCGTGGGCGGGCGATCCCAGGATCGTGCGTTGCTCTGTGTCTCCACCGATGAGCAGGACCGACCCGGTCAGGGCGTTCTGCAGGGTGATCCGGGCTGAGCCCGAGCGCTCCAGGCGCAGATCGAGATTGGCGGGGGCACTGGTCTGCACGACTACCTGCCGGCTCTGGGATTCGTGACCGGCGAGCCGGACCTCGACCGTATAGGTACCCTCGGCCAGAGCGTGTTGCTGCAGGGGGGTTCGTCCCGTCTCGGTGCCGTCGATAAGCACGGTGGCCCCCGGTGGATCAGTTATGACGGTCAGATACCCGCGCTCGGCTGCAGCCGTGGGTTCACCAACTGGAGGTTCACTTGTCTCACCCCGAACCCGGGCGGCGAGTTCGTTGGCGACTTCCTGGGTCGCCTGAACCAGGACTTCTTCGATACCGCCGGAGATATCCTTGAAGGACTCTGTTTCGATGCGGCCGGACTCGACGTCGATGAGCCGGATCGAAAGCGAGAATATATTGCCCACCTGGGAGACGCTGCCGGCCACCATCTTGCGCACCCCCAGGACCCTCCCGACCTGTACCACGCATTCATCGGTATCGCAGGCCCCACTGCCCTGAAAACCCTGTTCCTCGAGGATCTCCGCCATCCGACCCCGCTCGATGACGGTGAAGGTCCGGGTGCGGATGAGCCAGGTGCGCAACCGTTCGGTGATGCCGCGGGCCTCGGAGGGCGTCACGCTGATGGCTTCGAGTTCGAGCACCGCCACCAGCATCGGTTCCTGTGAGTCGGTAATCTGGGGCAGGGACCGGAGCGGTTCGCTCCAGGCGGAGAGCGGAAGGAGGCATATACCAAGCATGACCGCGAAGGCCGGCCACACTTTGAGGTGGGGCATCTTACATGTCATGCAGTATTCAATCCCACAATGGTACTGGGCCTCGACCCGGCTTGTATCCGCGTGGAGCACTCGTCATGATGTGGCAAGGCGGTGTGATTTTTATATCACACTCATTCGCAGCAAGTCAATTGAGCCCCGTACAAAGGGTTTGAGCGATGCGGAAAGAAGCAGATACCGGATCGGGAGTCTGAGATGAAGGAAACAGTCGTTGCCGCAGCCCGCGAACGTGCCGACGCTCTGACAGCCTTTGTCCGCGAGATCGTGGCTATCCCCTCGGTCACGGGTGATGAGGGGGCGGTCATCCGGCGGATCCGGGGCGAGATGGAAAAGCTGGGGTACGACGAGGTCACGGTCGATCCGATGGGCAACCTGATCGGGCGGATCGGTTCGGGGGAGCGGGTCGTGGCCATTGACGGTCACTGCGACACGGTCGATGTGGGCGATCGCGAAGCCTGGGAGCGCGATCCTTTCTCGGCCGAACTGATTGACGGCGTCATCTACGGCCGGGGAGCGGCCGATCAGAAGGGGGGTCTAGGGGCGGCGGTGCACGCCGGCGTCCTGGCCCGCGAAATCGGCCTGCCCGACGATCTGACCCTCTATGTCGTGGCGTCGGTGGTCGAGGAGGACATCGAGGGTCTGAACTGGCAGTACATCATCACCGAAGACGGTATCCGCCCCGAGGCGGTACTGATGACCGAGCCGACCGGCCTGGGCCTGACCCGCGGCCAGCGCGGCCGCATGGAGATCCGGGTCCGCACCCGCGGGATCTCCTGCCACGGCTCGGCCCCGGAGCGAGGGGTGAATGCGATCTACAAGATCGCTCCGATCATCGCCGAGGTGCAGAATCTGCACCCGGCCCTGGCCGTTTCTGCGGTGCTGGGCAAGGGGAGCGTGACGGTGACCGACGTGCGCTCCACGGCGCCTTCGCTCTGCGCCGTGGCCGATTCGGCCACCATCCATCTCGACCGGCGCCTGACCGAAGGAGAGACACTGGAATCGGCCCTGGCCGAGGTGCGTGAGCTGCCGGCCGTACAGGCCGAAGAGGCCGAGGTCTTCGTGCCCGAATACGAGATCGAGACTTGGACCGGTTTGAAGGTGCCGGCCGAAGCCTACTACCCGGCCTGGCTCCTGGACGAAGACCATCCCCTGATGCTGAAGGGGATCGACGCCTTCACCGCCCAGTTCGGTTCCGAACCCGAGGTGGGGGTGTGGACCTTCTCGACCAACGGGGTGGCCACGATGGGGCTGCACGACATTCCCACCATCGGTTTCGGTCCCGGGCACGAGGCGCACGCCCACATGCCCACCGATCAGCTGGCGGTTTCCGAACTGCACGCGGCCCTGGAGTTCTACACGGCTTTCCTGGTGCGCTACTGACCGATCGCCCTGTCCGAGCATCGGGGACTTGTTTTCGTACACATTTCCGGTTATCGAACGTATGGGAATGATGGTACGGTGCATCTTTGGATCTGCAGCGCGCACGGGTGTGTACCGCAGGTGCTGAAGCAAGGGGAAGAGGGACGAGTAATGCCCGACTGGGACCGGATATTCGGCAACACCGCCCCCGAGATGATGGAAGGGGCGGTCGACATGGGCCGCAAGCTCGGCGGCGCCGGGTTCCGCTGGCAGGTAACGGGATATTTCCTCACCTGGGGCGTGCCCTGGTACGTCGAGGCCCTGCGCAATGCTCTGGGGCGCGAGAAAGCCCGTGAAGTCCTGCCCGACTTCTTCGAAAAACTGCGCCAGCAGATCGTCGAAAAAGCAGCCGAAGAAAATACAACCGCACAACTGTCAGCCGGCTCTCCAGACGATCCCGGGACCGAGGCCGGCCTCGAAACCGGAGCTGGCCAGAGTCAGAACATGCCCGGTGAAGTCTTCCCGGCCGAAGAGTTCCTGAGCCTCGTCAAGCGCATGGAAGCGGCCGCTCTGGACGAGAGCGCCGGCCGCGGGGTTCCCGAAGCAGCCGGTGAGGATGAGACAGTCGGGCACATGAGTTCCGAGGAGCTGGAGAACCATATCGCCGAGACCGCGTATAACATCGTGAAGGTCGCCTTCACGGTGGGGCCCGCCTCGTTCCCGAACGAGCAGGCGGGGGAAGCGGCGACATGGATTCTGGCCGTGGCGAGTTCGAGCTTTCTGCACGGACTCGAACTCGGCTTCGGGGCGGCAGCGGAACGGCTCCGGCCCGGCTTCTTCAGCCGCCTGAGGCATGAGATCCGCGAGCAGTACCAGGAGAGAACGGATTATCCGGTCACGCATTACCTTGATATTGCCGGTTCGATCGGGCGCAAATGGCTGCAGCTCTCACCGCATATGGACGAGGAGATAGAGGACTGATCCTCGGCTCCCGGCGGCACTCCGCGACAGTTCTGCGTTCCGGTCTTCTGCGCCGGTTCGCGACCATTCTCTGGCTCGGTCTTCTCCTGGCGCCCGCTCCGGCGGCGGGACAGGTCTATCACCGGGCCGGAGGCCGGGTCCTCGACGCCCGCACCAGTCAGCCTCTGGCCGCAGCCAATATCCGGGTGCTCGAATCGGGCCGGGGGACGATCGCCAACGCCGAAGGAGCCTGGCTGCTGCGCCTTCCCGCCGGTCCGACGACTTTCGTCTTCAGCTACGTCGGCTATCTCTCCGACACCTTCCAGGTCGATCTGCAGGCCGACCTGAATTATGACGCCCGGCTCGAGCCGACCCTGATCGAGATGCCGGTCATGCGGGTCTCGGCCGGCGATATCGCCCGGGGGGTGGTACGCCGGGCCATCGAAGCCAAGGAAACGATCTACGCCGGCCTCGAGAGCTACCGCTTCGAGGGCTTCACACGCCGCATCATCACCCGCGAGGACTCGATCGCCGGCATCACCGAGGGCTACAACTACGGCTACTGGCGTGAGGGAGAGAGCCTGCGCGAGGAACTGCGCCAGTATCGCTCGACCGAAAACCTGCCGGCTGAATTCAGCCAGCTGCAGGGCGTGCTGCAGATCGTGGACTTCAGCCGCGACGATCTCGATCTGGCCGGTCAGCGCTACGTGGGGCCGCTGCATCCCCACGCCTTCCGCTACTACGATTACGACCTGGAGTCGATCGTTTCCCAGGACGGCACCGATATCTACCGTATCATCGTCGAACCCCGAACCACCCTGGTGCCCCTGCTGACCGGCACCATCAGCATCGCCGATTCGGTCTGGGCCCTGGTGGGGGTCGATCTGGAACCGGCCGAGGTCTTCGTCTTCCCCTTCACCGACGGGCTCGAGATCGCCTGGCAGCAGAGCTTCAGTCGCTGGGATGACGGCTACTGGCTGCCCACCGACGTGCGCATGAGGGGAGGCGTGCGGGTGGAGCTGGGTCCGATAAAAATCCCCCGGATCGGTTTCGATCAGACATCGGTCATCTATGATTACGACATCAACGTCCCGATTCCCGATTCGATCTTTTCCCGCGACGAACTGGTGACCGAACTGCCCGAGGCGGCCGGGGTCGATACCCTCTTCTGGGAACAGAACGAGGTCCTGCCCCTGACAAGCGATGAAGAACGGGCCTATTCCCAACTCGATTCCACCGAGACGCTCGAAGAGCAGTTTTCTCCGCCCGGGTTCCGGATGGAGACCGGTGACGAATCGGTTACCCTCATCGGCGAGGTGGGCGACCGGGTCACCGGGGCTCTGCTCGAACACCTCGACCTGCGCTACACCCGGGTCGAGGGTGCGTATGCCGGCCTGCATGCCGGGGCCGATTCCCTGCTGCTGCCCGAGCTCGAGATTCTCGGCAAAGGGGGCTATGCGTTCAGCGCCGAGCGCTGGTGGTGGGAGGGAACCCTGCGTGCCGAATGGGGCGGCCGGGAGCCGGGACCGAACCAGGCCGGGCGGAGCCCCACCAGCCTCGAGGTGAGCTATTTCGACCGACCGGCACGCTCGCCTCAGGCCGGTTTCTATCCCGGCCTGCTGAACACCCTGACCACCATGCTCTTCAAGGACGATTACTTCGATTACCATCGGGCCCGGGGAATCGAAGTGAGCGGCGAAACCGTTCTGTGGGGCGAATACACCCGGCGGGGCCAGCTGGACTGGCATGCCGCCTGGGAGCGGCACACCAGCCTGCCGGTGGTCACCAACTGGAGTGTGGCGGCTCCCGACGATCTCTCCCGCGTCAACCCCGCTGTATCGCTCGAAAACGCCCTCTGGACCCGCTACGGTGCCACCTTCACCCTGGGCGAACCGGAGAGCCCGGCCGGGGTTGCCTCCGCCCGAGGTTTGCGTCTGCGCCTGGAACAGGGCAGTACACCCGCCGGCGGGGGGCGCGACTATACCAGTGCCGAGGGCGTCGTCTCCTATGCCATAACGACCTACACCAACCGGTTTCTCTTTTCACCCCAGCTCATCCTGCGGGCCGCCGGGGGCTGGAGTGAGGGTGACCTGCCGTGCGAGCAGTGGTTCGGGCCGGTCAATGCGCTCGGTTTTTACGGTCCTTTCGGATCTCTGCGCGGGGCCGGGCACCGCGAGTTCGCCGGGCAGCGGTACTGGGTCGTGACCGCCGAGCACAATTTCCGCAACCAGCTTTTCCTCGCCCTCGGTCTGCGCCGCCTGGCCCGGACCGGGCTCGAGGTCATCGCTCACGGCGCCCTGGCCCGCACCCGCCGCAACTCACTCGACCTGCCCGCCGCGGGTCCCTACGCCGAAGCCGGTTTCGGGCTGGGCCGCATCTGGGATATCTTCCGTCTCGATTTCACCCGCCGTTTCTCCTCGCCTGCGGGCTGGTATCTGACCTTCGCGCTGACTACTTTCATGTAGACCGGACAGGGGCGCAGAGCCCCGGGCCGATCGCCGTTCTGCACTGGGAGAGGGAGCGAGGATGAGCACCGCTGTCGAGGGCACGCTGCCCGAGCGCCTGGCCGAACTCGAGGGGATCCTGACCCGAGATCTCGAGGGCGAAGTCTGCTTCGATCTATGGACCCGGATGCTCTATGCCACCGATGCGAGCATCTACTCGATCACTCCTCTGGGGGTCGTCTTCCCCCGCTCTGAAGCCGATGTCGCCGTTACCGTCGGTCGTTGCGCCGAGACGGGGGTGCCGGTCCTGCCCCGGGGAGGCGGCACGTCGCTGGCCGGGCAGACTGTGGGCGAGGCGGTCGTCCTCGACTTTTCCCGCCATTTGAACGCGACCGTGCGGCTCGAACCGGATATTGCCGCGATCACGGTCCAGCCCGGGCTTTACCTCGATCATCTGAACGCCGAAGCGGCCGGGGCGGGACTGATGTTCGGGCCCGATCCGGCCAGCGGAAACCGGGCCACGGTGGGCGGAGTGATCGGCAATAACGGCACCGGCGCCCACTCGATTCTCTACGGCATGGCCGGCGATCACCTGCGACGGGTCGAAGCGGTTCTCGCCGACGGCTCGCGGGCCTGCTTCGAAACGGTCTCGTGGGCCGAGGCCCATCGCCGGGCCGGGATCGAGAACGGGGATGAGGTGTCGGTCTCGGCCGGCGGGTGTCGACCGGCACCGCCGCCGGCTACCCTCGAGGCGGGGATCTATCGTGAGGTCCTGCGTCTTCTCAGGGATCATTACCCTCTCATCCAGGAGAGGTATCCACGGCACTGGCGCCGGGTGGGAGGGTACGACCTGAAGGGCTTTGAACCGGGCCGTCCGATCAACCTGGCCCGGCTCATCGCCGGCAGTGAGGGAACCCTGGCGACAGTCACTGAGTTCGAACTCGGGCTGGTGCCGATCCCGCCCGGGCGCAGTCTGGCGGTCTTGAGCTTCGACGACATGCTCGCCGCCCTGGGCACCGTGCCGGCCATGCTGGCCGAGGAACCCACGGCGATCGAACTGATGGACGCCATGCTGATGGAGCTGTGCCGCCGCCGGCCGGAGTGGGCCCGCCGGATGACCTTCGTCGAGGGCACTCCCGAGGTGATCCTGGCGGTCGAGGTCTACGGCGAGGACGAATCCGAACGTACCGCCCACCTGGAGCGGCTGGTGAGTGCGGCCCGCATGGCCTCGTCCCGTCCGGTGGGGGCCCTGCTGCTGCACGACCCCGTGCAGCAGGAGAACGTCTGGGCGGTCCGCCGGGCCGGTCTGGGCCTGCTGATGAGCATGCGGGGCGATCACAAACCGATCCCCTTCGTCGAAGACACAGCCGTTCCCCCCGAGAACCTGCGCGACTACATCGCCGATGTGCTCGAGGTCTTTGCCGACAACGACACCCGGGCCGCGTTTTACGCTCACGCTTCGGCGGGGTGCCTGCACATCCGGCCCCTGATCAACCTCAAGGAGGCGGCCGGAATCCAGACCATGGCCGCCATCAGCGAGGGTGTCAGCGATCTGGTGCTGAAATACGGCGGCAACATGTGCGGGGAGCACGGCGACGGGCTGGCCCGCAGTGCCCTGAACACCAAGATCTACGGCCCCGAGCTGGTTCGGCTCTTCGAACGGGTCAAGGACGCCTTTGACCCCCGGGGTATCATGAATCCCGGCAAGATCGTGCGGGCTCCGGCGCTGACCGAATCACTGCGTTTCGGGACCGGCTACACCACGCACCCGGTCACGACCTGGTTCGATTTCTCGACCGACGGCGGGTATGCCCGGGCGGTGGAGATGTGCAACGGTTCGGGGGAGTGCCGCAAGCTCGACACCGGGACGATGTGTCCCTCCTATATGGTCACCCGCGACGAAGAACACTCCACCCGCGGGCGGGCCAATGCCCTGCGGGCGGTGCTCTCGGGCGCGGTCCCGGCCGACGGTCTGGCCTCCGAGCGTCTGTTCGAAACGCTCGATCTGTGTCTGGAATGCAAGTCGTGCACCACCGAATGTCCCAGTGCGGTCAACATGACCCGGCTCAAGACCGAGTTTCTGGCACACTACTGGGCCGAACACGGAACTCCCCTGCGGGTCCGTCTCTTCGGGTACTTCGACACCCTGAGCCGGCTCGGTTCGGCCACCGCTCCGGTGAGCAACTGGATCGCCGGTTCGGCCCCGGTGCGCTGGCTGCTCGACCGGGTTCTCGAGATCGACCGCCGTCATTCCCTGCCTCCCTTCGCCCGTCGCCCTCTGACCCGTCATTTCAGGCGCTGGCAGAGGCGGAACCTGGGCCGCAGCGGCACCGACGGCGGCCGGGGCTCAGCGGAGCCGTCGCCGGCAGTCGGAGGCGCCTTCGCCGGCGCCGAGGCCGGGATCGAACCCGAGCGCCCCCGGGTCTGGCTGCTTCCCGATGCCTTCACCACCTATACCGAGCCGCAGGTCGGTATGGCCGCTGTCAAGGTCCTGGACGCCGCCGGGTACGAGGTCGAGCTGCTGCCCCTGCCCGGGGGTACCTGCGGCCGGGCGATGCTCTCGAAGGGGCTGGTGCCCCAGGCCGGACGGGCGGCCCGGAGCAACATCGAAGCCTGGGCGCCCCTGGTCGCCGATGGCACTCCGATCATCGGGATCGAACCCTCCTCGCTGCTGACCCTGCGGGACGAGTATCCCGCCCTGGTGCCGGGTGAGGCGGCTGCGGCGGTCAAGGATGCGGCCTGGCTGGCCCTGGAGTGGCTCGCCGCCCGGGCCGACGAGGTGGGCCCGCGCCTGCAGTTCCGCACCCCGCGGGACTGGGACGAGGCTCACCTGCTCCTGCACGGCCACTGCCACGAGAAAGCGCTGGCGGGGACCGATCACATCCATCTCGTGCTCGGCTGGCTCCCCGAAACCGAACTGGAAGAAGTCGATTCGGGCTGCTGCGGCATGGCGGGTTCGTTCGGCTACGAGAAGGAACACTACGAACTCTCGATGGCGGTCGGTGAGCAGCGGCTCTTCCCGGCCATCCGGAAACTGGCGGGCCGGGGCACCATCGTCGCCCCCGGCACCTCCTGCCGCCATCAGATCCTCGACGCCACCGGGCGCCGGGCCTTCCATCCCCTGGAAGTACTGGCCGCCCGGCTGATAGAGTAGGGACCATGATACGCCGTTCTTCGCATCCTCTGCTGCTCCTGACGATCGGGCTGCTGCTCTGCCTGCCGGCCGGTCCGGCGACGGGGCAGGGGACGGGCATGGCTCAGGGCCGGCAGGGCACGATTCAGGAGTACTCGGTCGCGACCCTGGCCCCCCCGACGGTGGTCGTTCCGCCGATCGTCCTCGACAACCCCGTCCTGCACGCCTTGCTGGTGGAACTGGGCGGGGGAGCGTCGCTCGTCCGTATCCGCGAGCGTCTGGGGCTGGATCGGGCCGACTTTGAATCACTGCTGCGGCTGGTTGCGGTCGAGAACCTCGGCCGGCAGCTGGGTGACGGGCGCTGGCGGCCTCTGGCCCTGGCTCTCGATGCGGCCGGAGTGCGCCGCCTGCAGGAGACCGTGGCTCCTCTGGCCGTGACGATCGCCGATACCCTCACGGCCCGCTGGGCGGTTCTTGACTCGAGCATTGCCGCCCTACCCGTGGTCGGCCGCCTGCCCCTGAACCGGATCGGCTGGGTGGTTCTGGGTGCCTACCTGCTCGGGCTCTTCCAGCACGAGGCCTTCTGGGATGCCGGATTGGGGCCCGCTCACCGCGACTATGCCTTTCGTGTCTACCGGGTAGAACCCGACTTGGCCCCGCCGGGCAGCCGTCTCAGCCGTCTTGATCTGACCGGCTTCCAGCTGATCAGGTACGCTCCTACGTCGGAACGATACGGTTTCGACGCTCTGAGGGATGATCGTTCTCACCTGTATGCGGCCCTCTTCGGTCCCCCGACCCCCGGTGGTATGGAGGGGGACCGGTCAGGTGAGACGGGCGAAGCCGAAGAGCTCGCCCGCTACCTGGTCAGAGCCTACCGGCTCTGGTACCTGACCGGTACACCTCCCGAGTTACCGATCCGGATCCTGCTCCGTTCGGTCGAAGCAGTCGATGCCGCGGGATACCTGCGGGTGCCGATCATTGCCGAGGGAGAGATCCGCTCGCTGCGAGCGCTGGCGATCGAGACTGGAGCTGCTCTCTGGCCCCACCTCATGGACATTCTGCCTGCCATCAGCGAAACCGCCACCTCTCTCGGCTACGGTGAAGACGATCTGCTTGGCGAGGTTACTCTGGCAGCCTGGGAACTGGCGGTTCACACTGCTCTCGACCTGCTTGTCGAGCACGGTATCATTACCGCTCCGATCGCCGATCGCGGCCAGCTGCTGCTGACTATCCCGACTTCTCCCTCCCGGGCCCGGTGATCGGGAGGCGGCGACCGAATCCCGGAGGAGGCCATAATGCAGCGTCGTCAGTTCTTCACTTCCGCCCTGCCCGCGGCCGGTGCAGCTACGGTCGGATTCGGCCGCCGGCCTCATCCTCCTCTCCCCGAATCCCTGCCCGAACAGGATCTTCCCCCCTCGCTGGCCGAACTGACACCGATGACCGATTCCGAGCCCCCGGGAATCACCGATGAAGAACGGTGGGGCCGGATCGCCAAAGCACAGAGTCTGATGGCTGCCGCCGGACTCGACGGCATTCTCATGATCGGCGGTACCGCCATGCGCTACTTCACCGATCTCGAGTGGGGACTCAGCGAGCGGACCTTCGCCCTGGTTCTGCCCAGCGAAGGCGAACCGGCCTGGGTTTGTCCCGCCTTCGAGCGCGAGCGGGCGGCCGAGGGTATCCGTTTCGGCGACGATATCAGGACCTGGGAAGAGAACGAGAGTCCCTACGCACTGGTGGCCGGAATCCTGGCCGACCGGGGTCTGCGGACCGGCCGGATCGGTTTGGAAGAAACGGTCCGCTATCATGTGGTCACGGGTCTGGCGGCCGATGCCCCGGCGATCGAGATTGCCTCGGCCGATCCCGTTACGATCGGCTGCCGGGCGATCAAGAGCCCGGCCGAGATCGCCCTGCAGCGTCATGCCAACCAGGTCACCATAACCGCCTACGAGGCGACCTGGAACGCGATCACCGAGGGAATGACGCAGAGCGATTTTTCGCGGGTTCTGGCTTCGGCCTTCACCCGGCTCGGCTACAGCGGGGGTGCGATGGTCCTCTTTGGTCCCAACTCGGCGTACCCCCACGGAACCAGCCGGGAGGAGGTCATCAGCGAGGGCACGACGATCCTTTTCGACGGCGGCACCCGGGTGGGCGGATACCCCTCCGACATCACCCGCAGCGGGATCTGGGGAGAACCATCGGTGGAGCAGCGCCAGGTCTGGACCCTGGTCAAAGAAGCCCAGTCAGCCGCCCTCGATGCCGCCCTGCCCGGTGCCCTGACCGGCGATGTGGACCGCGCCGCCCGGCTCGTCATCGATCGGGGCGGGTACGGACCGGGGTACCGCTACTTCACCCACCGTCTCGGTCACGGGATCGGCCTGGACGGACACGAGTGGTACTATCTGGTCGAGGATTCGGACACCATTCTGGAACCGGGGATGACCTTCTCCAACGAACCGGGCATCTACATCTACGGCCGGTTCGGGATCCGGCTCGAGGATATCATGGTGATCACCGAGGAGGGGGCAGACCTTTACACTCCCCAGGCCGCTACCCCGATCTATCCCTTCGCCTGATTCAGGTCCCCGGCGGGCCGGCCGGGGCAGTGTACTCAGTCGCTTTCTCCACCGCCGAGCGGACCCGAGCGCAGCTCATCCTCGGGCGGTCGATCCTCTTCGGCTTCGGCCGGTTCTGTTCCTGCGTCCGGCGCCTCGCTCTGGCCGGGCGCCGGAGCGGCCGAGGCCGGCGGGACCTGCTCGGGCTCGCCGGCTGGAGAGCGTCCCCGCACGAGCAGCCAGACACCCCACAGAATGAGCAGAACCGGCCACCACTGACCGAGGATCTCGGTGAACTCCCACCAGATGTCGCGGAAGAAGCCGGTCTCCAGGGCGATGCCCCAGATTCCGATGACCACCAGGATCCCCCCCGGCCAGAGGGGCCAGGTGGTGCTCTGCTTCCAGGTCAGGTGATCGACGAACCAGATCGCCATGAAACCGAAGCCGATGAAAAGCGGCACCCACAGATCGTCGATCCGTAACAGGTACCAGTCGGCGACCTGCAGACCGAATCCCAGCCCGATCAGAATCATGGCCGGGATCAGCAGGCCGTACGAGCGGTTCGAGAGATACCCGGCCAGAAAGGCGGCCCCGAGGACGATGAAGAAAACTCCCTCACTGATACCATAGAGGTTCGAGATCGTCAGCAGGACGCCGAGAAAGATGAGAATCCAGGCCAGGGCGTGGCCGCGTCGGGGGCGGTGCTCCCCGCCGTCGGCGGGGCCGTGTTCCGGGCTCGTCATGGTACGCTCTCCCGCGGTAAAGAGGGTTCGTCCCCACATGATCATGTATACCGTACAACGTCCCCGGGGGTTGCGTGAAGACCGGAATCCGTTGCGGCCGTCCGCTTCCCGATAGAGAATAGCAGTTCCATGACTGTCTTCGATGAAAGCATCGACGAAGCCTACGCTGCGTGCGAAGCGCTGACCCGGCGGCACTACGAGAATTTCCCGATCGCCTCGGTGCTGCTGCCGGGTGCGGTACGCCGGCACATGTACGCTCTCTACGCTTTCGCCCGCGGCGTCGACGATCTGGGCGACGAGGCCCCCGGAAACCGTCTGCTCCGGCTCGGCTGGTGGGAGCAGCACCTGCTGGCTACCTGGGACCGCTGCCGGGCGCCGGCGGGTGAGCGCCCGGCCGCATTCATCGCTCTGGAGCAGACCCGTCGCGAACTCGATCTGCCGCTCGCACCCTTCCGCCGGCTCGTCGAGGCCAACCGCCGCGACCAGCGCATCAACCGCTATATCACCTTCGATCAGGTTCTGGAGTACTGCCGCTACTCGGCCGATCCGGTCGGACGGCTGGTGCTGATGATTTTCGGTTACCGCGACCGTTCCCTCTTGCCGTTGAGCGACGCCACCTGCACCGCCCTGCAGCTGACCAATTTCTGGCAGGATGTGGCCCGCGACCGGGCCATGGATCGGATTTACCTGCCGGCCGAAGACCGGGAACGCTTCGGGGTCGCCGAAACCGATCTGGGACGGTGCGAGGCCACCCCGGCCCTGCGTCGCCTGATAGCCTTCGAGGTGGAGCGCACCCGGGAGTTCTTTGCTCGCGGCCGCCCGCTCGTCGACCGGGTCGCCGGTCGGTTCAAAGTCGATCTCGAGCTCTTCACCCGCGGCGGGGAGGCGATCCTCGACGCCATCGCGGCTCAGAACTACGATGTGCTTGCGCACCGTCCGGTATTGAGCCGGGGGCGGAAAGCCGCCCTGCTTGCGGCCGCTCTGCTCGGCCGGCTCCGGAGAGCGGGCTGATGCATCCCCTGCTCGCCGATACCCGCGGCGAGGTGCCGCTCGCCGAGGCCTACACCGCCTGCGCCCGGCTGGCCCGCCACACGGCGCGAAATTTCTATTACAGCTTCCTGCCCCTGCGTCGGGCCAAGCGTCTGGTTCTGTACGCCGTCTACTCCTTCGCCCGGGTCGCGGACGATCTGGCCGACGCCGAAGGATTCTCTGAATCCGAACGACTGAGCGGACTCGACCGTCTCGAGGCCCGTCTCGATGAGATCGAGCGGGGCCAACCGCGCGGAGCGCTGTTCATCGCCCTGGCCGACGCGGTGGCCAACCATGCTGTGCCGATCGGAGCGCTGCGCGATCTGCTTCAGGGTATGAGGCAGGACCTGACCGTGAACCGCTACGTCACCTGGGCCGAACTGGAGCAGTATTGCTACTATGCCGCCGGTACGATCGGTCTGGTCTGCGCCGCGACCTTCGGAGGGGGGAGCGAAACGGCCCGGCGCCACGCCCTGGCCCAGGGGCTCGGTATGCAGTACGTCAACATCATCCGCGATGTCGGGGCCGATGCCGCCCTGGGGCGGATCTACCTGCCGGCCGACCTGCTGAACGAGTACGCCGTACGTGAGGAGGATATCCTCGCCGGGCACCGGCCGGCGGGCTGGATCCCGCTCATGAGCGAAGTCGCCCGGCGGGCCCGCTCGGCACTCGAGGAAGGCGGCGGACTGCTGCCTCTGATCGACCGTGATGCCCGGGTCTGCCCGGCCCTGCTCCGCGATCTCTACGAGGGTGTCCTCGACCGAATCGAAGCCTCCGGCTTCGACGTCCTCGATCACCGTCACGGGCTCAATACCCTCACCAAGCTCCGGCTCATGGTCAGAGCCTTCATCCGCTGGCGGCTGCGGGGCGGAGCGTAACCGGTGACTGCGCCGACCGCGGACACGCGCCGGCCGTGGGCCGTCGTCGGCGGCGGGGCAGCCGGCCTGGCGGCCGCCGAAGCCCTGGCCCGGGCCGGCGAGCCGGTCGTGCTCTACGAACGTCACTCCCGTCTGGGCGGCAGGGCGGGGAGCTTTCCCGATCCGGTGCGGGGCGGTCTGACCGACAACCAGCATGTCTGGATGGGCTGCTGCACCGCTCTGCGGGGACTGCTCGACCGGGCCGGCGCCGGGGACGCGGTTTTCGAACAGGATCGGGTGCGGGTTCCCTTTCTGGTTCGCCCGGACCGGGATGACGGCCCGGTCCGAACACCGGGGAGCGGAACGGTCTCCCCGGGCGGGAAAACCGGCCGGCCGGTCGTTCTGGAAGCCGGGGGACTGCCGCCGCCGCTGCACCTGCTGGGAGCCCTGCTCCGTTTTCCGCTCCTTACTCTGAGCGAGCGTCTGGTTCTGCTGCGAGCGCTGATACGCCTCAGACGCGAGGCGGGGACCTTGAAAGAGGAGGGGCTCGAGAACCCGTTCGGAGAATGGCTCGACCGGGCTCGCCAGAGCGTCGCCGTCCGGGAGGTCTTCTGGTCGCCGGTCATCACCTCGATCCTCAACGCCCGACCTGAAGAGGTGCGCTCCGATCTGGCCGCCATGGCTGTCACCGAATCCTTTCTCGGACCGCGCCGGGCGGCCGCTCTGGGATGGTCGGTCGTGCCCCTGGCTGAACTCTGGGAGCGGGTGGCGGCGCGTATCGTCTCGCTGGGCGGCGAGGTCAGACGGGGAGTGCGGGTCGACGCCCTCGAGATCGACTCCCCGGGACAGGTCACAGCCCTCCGGGCGGGGAATGAACGCCGCGAGATCGCCGGAGCGGTCGCGGCCGTTCCCCCCGGGGCATTGCCGCGCCTGCTGGGACCGGAGTGGGCGAACACCGATCCGCTGAACCGCGGGGCCGGCCTGGAATGGGCTCCGATCCTGAATCTCCATCTCTGGTTCGCCGAACCTGTCACCGACGAACCGCTGCTGGCCGTGACCGGTTCGCCCCTGCAGTGGATCTTCGTCCGGCCGGCGGCGCCCGGTTATGCGGGGCGCGATCAACATCTCGATCTGGTGAGTTCGGCTTCGGGGATCTGGCTCGAGCGTTCCCCCGACCAGGTCCGGTCTGCTCTGACGCACGAACTCGCCGCGGTCCTGCCGGCGGTGCGCAACACGCCCCTTCTGGCCGCGAAGGTGGTCCACATCCGGCGGGCCACCTTCTTTCCCGGACCGGGTTCGCAAGCCGCCCGGCCGCCGGCCGCCACGCCGATTCCCAATCTGGCCTTGGCGGGAGCCTGGACGGCGACCGGCTGGCCCTCAACCCTCGAAGGAGCCGCTCGCAGCGGCGAACTGGCAGTCCGGGCGCTCGGTGTCAGGTCCGGCTGACACCGGATGGATCCACCGGGGCGGCTTCCTGCCCGGGACAGGGGACGAGGGCGTCAATTCCGTCTGACGCCCGCGGCGCGTCCCCCGGCAGGCAGGCTGCGGGACGGCGGCTGGCATGTTCCTTGCGGTCAGAACGGGTCATGCGACGCCACCCCCGGTGTCCCGATCCCCGCCCGTGCGGGAAGGAGACCGAAATCATGAAGCGAAACATACTGCCGGCCATCGTGAGCATCCTCGTCCTGGGGGCCGGCCCGATCGTCGCTCCGCCGGCTGTGGCTGCGGCCAATCCCCCCCAGGCGTACGTCGAGTGTATGGATTCGGCTGATGATAAGCTCGAACACTGCCTCGATGTCGCCGAGGAGACCGAAGTGCTGTGCTGGTCGCGGTTCGGGTATGCCAAGTTGTGGTGTTCGACGAAGTACCTGATCAGTTCGATCTTCGACTGATGGGTGTCCGTTGGGGTCGCTCTCTGTTCCTGATCGGCCTGCTGCTGGCCGCAGGCTGCGGAGAGCGCTCCGCTCCCCCCGTGCAGTGGCGGTTCGAAGCCGAAGCGATCTACTCCGAGCCGCCCGAATCGACCGATCCCCACCTCGTCTTTCCCCGCGATCTCGTCCTGTGCGGCAATCGCCTCTACGTTCTCGACGGACGGCTGGCTCACGTCGCCGTCTGCGAACCCGCCACCGGACGGATCGTCGGACGTTTCGGCAGCCCCGGCGACGGGCCGGGCGAACTGGGGCTCTTCCCCCATGCCCTGGTGACCGACGGCGAACGGATCGGGGTCGTCAACCTCTTCCGGGTGTCGTGGTTCACACCTGAAGGGGAATTCATCGCGCGCGCCGGCGTCCCGCCGCACGATCTCGCCAGCCCGTCGATCCAACCGGTCGACGGAGGCTGGCTGGTGAATGCTTCGTGGCGCGGCGAGGGCTCGCCGCAGGCTCTGCTGGTGAACGCGGCGGGCGACAGCATCGGCTTCGGATCGGCGGTGTCCTCCCGCCGCCCCGACGAAGCCGGTCTGGCGCAGAACGAACTCAACGCCGTGCACGTGGCCCGTTCCGGGGCAGGATTCACCCTGCTGGCCCGGACGCAGGAGAACAGCATCCAGATTGTCGACCCCTCCGGTCAAGTCGTCACCCGTGAAGCCTGGGATCACTTTCCCCGCCGGCTCGAGCGCCACCCCGACGGCCGGCTGCGCAATATGCCCGGATTCTCGCTCTCAGCCGGAACGGCGGTCGACGGTTCGCTCTGGGTGCTCGACGGAACCGGTCGCAGAATCCGCACCTATGACAGTGAAGGTCGGCTGCAGGGGCGGCATCGTCTCGAAACGCCCGTTCTTCGACTGGTCTGGAGCCGGGGGGCGCTGGCTTATGCCATCGACGGCCGCGATCACATCCTGCGTCTGAAACTGGTCGGGCAGTGGGACGAGTCGAGCGAATCGGCGGTGGAACCGGCGGCCGGTTCCGAACCCGCCGGTGCGGGGGGGACGGGTGCCGGATCGGCTGCGGCGGAAATGCCCGGCGAGCTGCTTCTGCCGGCCGGGGTGATCGAAGATCTCTTCCGCGAGCGCGGTATCTGGCGCGAAGGGTTCATCGTCGATCGCAATTCGCCTCCCAAGAGCCTGAAAGTTCAAGCCGGAGCGACCCGGCTCTACGTGGGCTACAACGACGGGCAGGGCCTGTTCCTGACACCGGTCGTCACCGCCGACGGGCAGACGCATCTCGAACCCGGTCCGGTCTGCAGGGCCTCGCCGCACGGCTCCTACCGCAGCCGGTTGATCATGACCGGCGACGAACCGACGGTGTGGGATGCCCGGGCGGGAATCTTCCCTCTCGATCCCGACCATGAGCTGAGGTGGGGGCGCG
Source organism: uncultured Gemmatimonadota bacterium (assembly GCA_964576115.1). Taxonomy (GTDB): domain Bacteria; phylum Blakebacterota; class Blakebacteria; order Blakebacterales; family Blakebacteraceae; genus CAYSYY01. Next base: position 31,833 of record CAZNUA010000016.1, on the reverse strand, counting down.
AGCGGTTTCCTTCGCACCTCTTTGCGCTCGGTCCCGACCGCTGGCTGCTCTGCGACATGCGTGCCGAAGACGCACCCCTGCAGATCGCAGACGGCGCCGCCGGCACGATCATTCCGGACAGCTCGAATCCCGATGAAGTGCAGGGCGAGTGGAACGCGCCCCGGCGGCGGTGGAGGTACGGCTGGCACTTCGGCGACTGGGGTGACGGAGCGGTCCTCATCTTCGATACCGACCGCTCCGCCATCGCCCTCTGGCGATCGGACGGAGTCAGCGCCTGGACGCCGGTACGCGATCCCGACGGTGTCGCCGACGGCTGGCGGGTCGGTGAAATGCAACGGGGTTCTCTGTCCGACATTGCCGTCCTTCCCGGCCGGGGCGTGATATTCAGTTATCAGACGCGCGTCCAGGGGGAAGAGGTCTCCTGGCTGGCGGCGGCCGCCGAAGACGGGCGACTGATCGGAAGCTGGCCCATGCAGGGCCGGCGCAGGTTCCGCGGAGCGGCCCGCGGTCCTGACGGTCTGATTTACCTGACCACCCGCACCGCCCTCTATCTCTGGCAGGGCGCTCTGGAGCTCTTCGAATGACCCGGGCCGAGGCGGGCCTGCTGATCGGCGGGCTCGCGACGGCCCTCCTGATCGGATATGCCGGGATCCGCCGCGATCGGTCCGTCTCCCCGGGGCCGTCGGGGGGAGACCCGGCGGCTGGATCTGAACCCGGGGTCACCGTGGCGCCCTGGCTGGGGTGCGACCTGCTCGCCCGGCTCGGACCGCTGTCGCCCGTAGCGGGTCATGCCGATACGCTTCCGGTTCCCGCCCCGCCGCTCCGACTCTGGATTGTAGTCGCAGCCGATGAATGCCTGGTTTGCCGGGATGTTCTTCCGATCACGGCCGCCGCGCTCGACAGCCTGGCCGGCCCCGGTCCGGACGCCGTGGCAGTAGCCTGCGGCGACCGTCATGAGAGCCGACGGACCTTCTGGGATTTCGAACCGATGATGCCTTTGCTGGCCTGCCCGGATCCCGACCTGCCTGCCGGGCTCGGCCTGGAGCGAACCCCGGTCCGCCTGCTGAGCTGGTACGGCCGGGTGGTGGCGGTCAGTACCGAACCGGCCGGTTCCGCAACCGGACGGCGGTGGCTGCGGACCGTGCTCGAACGCTTCGCCGGGAGCTGGAATCCCCTCTGAAAAGAAAGTACGATCGCGGCGTATAGAGAGTGTTACCGTACGCTCACCGCCGCCCGATCCCGCTCGGTTCGCAGGCGGTCGGCCGAACCTCCAGGCAAGGCAGGTTATGCCATGACACATTTCCAGCGGATCGGTCGCAGTCTCTTCCTCCCGGCTCTCACGGTCCTTCTGACGGCCTGCGCCGGTTCGGGAGCCGCCCGGACCACAGAAACCGGCTACCTGCACGCCTACGACCTCGAGACCGGGCTGGTACTGCGCTACGAGACGATCACGAGTACGTCGATGACGATGAACAATCCCTTGACCGGCGGCGAGGCGATCGAAATGTCCATGCCGATCGTGAACCGGATCGAGATCACCGGCCGTGAAGGGGAGGACTTCATCGGGACGATGACGATTGAAGAATTCTCGATGGAAGGACTCGGAGGCATGTTTGCGGCTGCCGGCGAGGCGATCGATTTCACGGACATGGCCTTCGACTTCACCCTGGGAACCGACGGGCGTTCGCAAATGGACTTCAGTCTGCCCGGTCTGGAGGTGACCGGCGGTATGACGACCTCGCAGGGCCTCGGTCAGTATTTCATCCCCTGGCCCTCGTACCCGATCGAGGTTGGAGCCACCTGGACCGACACAACCTCCCAGGAAGCCGAGATCGGCGGTACGGGCGGAATGGCACAGGAGAACATCAGCCGTTACACCTATCGCGGCCTGCTCGAGTCCGAGACCGGAGAACCTCCCGCCCGGGTCGTACAGGCAACCGTTGAGGGCTCGCTGGTCGGGGGTGGGAGCGATCAGGAGATGGGTATCGACATGACCATGTCGGGGACCTGGACGGGTGAGACCACCTACCGTTTCGACCCTCGGACCGGCCTGCTCGAGTCAGCTGAGGGTTCGGTGGAGGTCGAAATGTTCATGGAAATCGCTTCGATGGGGGTGAGCATGCCGATGATGATGACAACCAGCTTCAGCGCCCGTCGGCTCAAATAACCTTATCCTCGTTCCCGCTCCGGGAACCGGATCGGTTTCCGGAGCGGGAACGGCTCTTGCCGCGATCCCGGCGCCAGCACAAACCTCACGATCGCCGGTTACTCCTAGCGGTCGTCCTCGCCACGGACCGGAACAGCGATCTCTTCCCGCCCGAGCCGGCGCAACCGGTTGTTGAAAGCGGCCAGTTCGGTTTCCCAGGTGCGCTCGATGGCGTCGAGCTGGACCTGCAGCTGGGCCGAGAGATCGGCGAAGACCTCGTAGCACTGATCGGTCGGTCGGTAATCGCCGGTCAGCACCACTCCCAGCAGCCCCCCGATCTTGTCATTGAGCTTGATCGGGAAGTTGAGGGGATCCTGCCCGCTCCGGTTGCGGACTTGATAGATCTCGGCCTCGGGATGAGAGAGAGCCTCGATGAGGGCGTCACCGGCCCGTTCCAGGGCGCGGTCGCCGGCCGCCTCGATTTCTTCGTTCACCAGCCGCTTCACTTCCCGGATTGTCCAGACGGCATCGTTGGCTTCGTTGGTGCGAGCCGTGATCCGCATGGCCAGATCGAACTGGGCCTGCAGGTCGGCGTCCGAGGAGCCGCTGCGCGGATCGGCCATCCAGTGGAAGGAATGTTCATGTGAGGTGGACCTGCCCCCGGTCGTGACCGTCAGACGGGCCGTGTATTCACCCGGTGGGGCGGGGATGGGACGCGAGCGTGCCGCCCAGGTGATCATGCCCTCGAAACCCCGGAAGCCGGGATACTGCAGCCAGGCCGACGTGCGGTGGGTCCCTGCGGTGGTCGGTATCGACGGCCCGCGACCCCGCCCGCCGCCGGAGCCCTCATCGCTGGCCATGGTCATGAAAACCTCGCCCGCGGGATCGATGAACGCGAACTCCACCCGCTCGACATCGGTCCCCAGAGACCAGGTCAGCACAACACCGCTGGGGGGGTTCTCACCCACCTCCCCGCCGCCGCCCCCGTAACGGCCGTATCCGCCTCCCCACTGGATCCGCCAGGCGTCCCTGGGCTTGAACAGATGAGTCGGGGCGGCGCCGATTGCTTCGTCGAACTGGTGCAGAGGGGTGATGTCATCCAGGACCCAGAAGGAACGGCCATGGGTGGCGACGATGATGTCATCCTCTTTCACGACCAGGTCGTGGATCGGCACCAGAGGCAGATTGAACTGCAGCGATTCCCAGCGCTGACCCCCGGTGAAACTCACGAAAATCCCCATTTCGGTCCCGGCATAGAGTAGATCGGATCGGTGCGGGTCCTCGCGAACCACCCGTACGAAGGTGGTGTTCGGCAGCCCGCTGGTGATCTTTGACCAGGTCGCACCGAAATCGCGCGTGACGAAGATGTACGGGGTGAAATCGTCGTTCTCGTGGTTGTCGACCGCCAGCCAGGCCGTGCCGGCCTCATGGGGGGAAGCCTCGATCATGCTGCACAGACCCCACTCCGGCATTCCGGGCGGGGTGATGTTCTGCCACGAAGCCCCGCCGTCATGGGTGATGTGCACCAGTCCGTCGTCGGAGCCGGTCCAGATCAGACCGGGTAGCAGAGGGGATTCGGCGACGGTGAAGATGGTGCAGTAGTACTCCACGCTGGTGTTGTCCTTGGTGATCGGACCTCCCGAAGGCCCCAGCTTCGAGGGATCGTTGCGGGTCAGGTCGGGGCTGATCGCTTTCCAGGTTTCGCCGCCGTTGGTGGACTTGAGCAGGTGCTGTGAGCAGGTGTAGAGCAGGTCGGGATCGTGGGGGCTGAATACAATCGGGAAGGTCCACTGGAAGCGGTGTTTCGGATCGATCGCTCCGTGGCCCATCGGGTTGTCGGGCCAGGCATTGACGTTACGCGCCATGCCGGTACGGTGGTCGACCCGCATCAGGTACCCGCCGTATGAACCTCCGAAGACGATCTCGGGATCGTCGGGTTTGGGAGCGATATAGCCGCTCTCGCCTCCCGCCGTACCTTCCCAGTCGTCGGCGGTGATACCCGATCCCTGCGTGCGACTGGCGATGCGGACCGTCGAGTTGTCCTGCTGAGCGCCATAGATCCGGTAGGGGAAAGCGTTGTCGGTCACGACGTGGTAGAACTGGGCGGTGGGAATGTCCTGCTCGCTCCAGCTTTGCCCGCCATCGAGGGAAACGTTGGCCGAGCCGTCGTTGGTGTTGACCATCTTCTGCGGATCGTCGGGATTGAGCCAGAGGTCGTGATTGTCGCCGTGCGGCACCCGGATCGAGGACCAGCTTTCGCCCTCGTCGGTCGACTTGTAGAAACCGGTGTTGAGGACGTAGACCGTGGCCCGATCCTGCGGATCGGCGTAGATGCGGGTGTAGTACCAGGCCCGCTGGCGGAAGCGTCGGTCGTCGTCGACCAGGCGCCAGGTTGCCCCGGCGTCGTCGGAAAGAAAGATTCCCCCGTCGGCGGCCTCGACGATCGCCCAGACCCGGTCGGGATCAACCGGTGAAACGGCCACCCCGATCTTGCCGATCGTTCCCTGGGGCAGACCCGGATTGCGGGTCAGCTCGGTCCAGGTGTCCCCCCCGTCGGTGGTCTTGAACAGTTTCGAGCCGGGCCCGCCCGAGTTCAGGGTCCAGGGGGTTCTCCAGGCCTCCCAGGTGGCGGCGTAGAGCACCGCCGGATTGTGCGGATCCATCGAAAGATCGACCGCTCCGGCCCGATCGCTCACGAAGAGAATATTCTCCCAGCTCCGGCCCCCGTCGCGGGAGCGAAAAATCCCCCGCTCGGGATTGGCACCATAGACATGACCGAGGGCGGCCACATAGACCAGATCGGGATTGTCGGGGTGGATACGGATCCGGGCGATGAACTGGGTTTCGCGCAGCCCCATGTGCTGCCAGCTCTGGCCCGCATCGGTCGACCGATAGACACCGTCGCCGTGGGAGATATTACCCCGGATCTGGGTTTCGCCCATACCGACGTAGACGCGGTCGGGATCGGAATCGCTCACCGCCACGGCGCCGACCGAACCGGTGCCGACGAAACCATCGGAGACATTGGTCCAGTTCAAGCCGGCATCGGTCGTTTTCCACACCCCGCCGCCGGTGGCCCCGAAGTAGTACTCCTCGGGCCGCTGGCGCACTCCGCTGCAGGCCACCGAACGACCGCCCCTCCAGGGGCCTATCTGGCGCCACGTCAGATCGATCGGGAAGGAGTCGGTGCTCTGCGCACCGGCGGGCACCGAAGATGCCAGCATCAGGATCAAGGCCGTACAGGCCGGCAGGCGGAGGAAAGAGGATCGCGGGTTCATCGGTTGACTCCGGTCAGGGTTACTCATGTCCGGTCTGCGTGCGGGTACCGGACCATACAGTCGTTCTGTTAGTGATACCCCAGCCGACCGGTGATATTCAACCGTCGCGCAGTCTCAGCCGTCGGGGAAACGGACAGGGGGATCGTGAAGAGAGGAAAGGGGAGACGTCGGGCTTCGTTCAGACCGCTTCGACGCTGACGACTTCAGGCACGGCGTCCTTCAGACGCCGCTCGATCCCCATCTTCAGGGTCATGGTTGACATCGGGCAGCCGGCACAGGCGCCCATCAGACGCAGCATCACGATGCCGTCCCGGATGTCCACGAATTCGACGTCGCCGCCGTCCATCTGCAGGGCGGGACGCAGACCGTCGAGGACCTTTTCAACGCGTTCTTTCAGGTCGGTATCGGGGGTGGTGTTCTCGGTCATGACCTTCTCCAGAGCCGGGATATGCCGGGCGGGTGGGCCAGCATATGAGTCTTCGTTCCAATGGCATCAAAGGTAGGGGGGCGGGGTGGAGAGTCAACGCGAAAGGGCAGGCCCGAGACCGCCGGGCCGGAGATCCGGCCCGGCGCTCCGCTGCGTCGATGGGAGCGTTCCCGGCGCCGGCGGCCCCCGCAGAGCCTTGTCATAAAACAGAACTGGCGCAAGTCCGGCCGGAAAGGCACACTATCAGCATGCCGGAGCCGAAGGCACAGATTCTCGTCGTGGACGACGAGCCGCACATCGTCGAGCTGGTTCAGGAATTCCTGACCGATCGGGGTTATGCCTGTACCGGAAGCAACCGCCCCGAAGAGGCGCTCAACCTGATCGGGAACGGCACGTACGACCTGGTGCTGACCGATCTGAAGATGGGTGCCCTGACCGGCATGGATATCCTGCGGGTCGCGAAAGGAGCCGATACCGCCGGTACGATGGTCGTGCTCATGACCGCCTATCCGACTGTAGAGAACGCCATCGACGCCCTGCTGAGCGGGGCCGAAAACTACATTCTCAAGCCCTTCACCCTCGAAGCCCTCGATCACGTGATCGCCTCCAGTCTGGAGAAACAGCGCCTGGCCCGCGAGAACGTGAGCCTGAAGGAGAGCCTGGCGCTCTACCGGGCCAGCGAAGCCCTCGAAGCTCCCCTCGACCTGCCCGGGTACCTGACCATGGTACTCGATGTGGCCGTGGACGAACTCGAAGGCACGGCTGCCCGCCTGGCCCTGTTCGAGGACGCCGGGGAGGATCCGGAGGTGCGGGATTGCATCACCCGCGGCACGGCCGAGAGGGTGCGCGAGCTGCCCGACTCCGAGATGCTCGCCCTGGCACGGGAACTCGCCGACTCGAGCGGGGCCACGGCACGGACCGGCACCGACGAACACGGCCCGCTGCTGGCCTTGCCCCTGCGCGCCGGGGGCGAACTGGTCGGTCTGCTGACCGTCCAGAAAGAGCCCGGCTCGCCGCCCTTCCTGCCCGCTCAGGAGAAGGCCCTGGCCATCATCGGTTCAGGGGCGGCGGTGGCGATCAAGAATGCCAGTCTCTATAACTCGCTGCAGGAACAGTACCTGGGTGCGATTCGTTCTCTGGTGGCGGCGGTCGAGGCCAAGGATCCCTATACCCGCGGCCACAGCGAAAAAGTGGGCTGGTTCGGTCAGATCCTGGCCCGCGTGATCGGGGCCGGGCCCGAGGTGGTGGATGCCATGCGGGTGGCCGGCCTGCTGCACGATGCCGGCAAGATCGGGATTCCCGAGACGATCCTGCTCAAAGAGGGAAATCTGACCGCCGAGGAATATGAAGTCATCAAGGGGCACGTGATGATGAGCGAGAGAATCGTCGCCCCGCTGCCTCTGCCCGAACCGGTCAAACAAGCCATCTCCGAACATCACGAACGCCTCGACGGCAGCGGCTATCCCCGCGGACTCGCCGGCGACGAGATCAGTCTGGCGGGCCGGATCATCACCGTCGCCGACATCTTCGATGCTATAATCAGCGATCGGATCTACCGCTCCCGCATGAATACCGCCGAGGCTTTCCAGACTCTCGATCGACTGGTCGAGGTGGGGCATATCGACGGTGATTGTGTGAAGGTCTTCAAGGAAATCATCGCCCGCCGCGATCGCGGGGAACTCGAGATCCCCGGTTCCTGAGAGCCGCATCACCAAGCGAGGCTGACAAGTGGCGCAAGACACCGAGAAGGGCACTGCTGCCGGAAAAGACCGGAACGTACCGACGATCGATCCCGGCGAGGTGCGTCCTGGCGAGCATGTCGGTCGGGTTCCGATCCGGGTCCGTTACGCCGAGACCGACGCCCAGGCTATTGTCTATCACTCCAACTACCTCATCTACTTCGAGGTCGGGCGGACCGACTGGGTCAAGGCCACCGGGACCTCTTACCGCGATCTCGAGGAACGAGGTCACGCCCTGGTCATCGCCGAAAGCCATCTGCGGTTCCTGGCCTCGGCCTCCTACGACGACCGGCTCGTCATCGAAACCAGGCTCGTCGAGCTGCGCACCCGATCCTGCACGTTCGCCTACCGGGTTCTGCGCCAGGACGCCGAGAATGAGGTTATCGTCGAGGGGTGGACGGCTCTGGTCAGCATCGGACCCGACCGGAAAGTGGTGCCCATCCCCGACGACCTCGCCGGGGCGATGCGCGACCTGGCCGCTCTCTGAACCGCCGTGGGCGATCATTTGGTGCCCTGTCACGCAACACATGCCGTATTCGAGCGGCGCTGCATCCCGGCCGGCGGCGTTGCGCCTCCTCGCCGTAGCTACTGCTACTGCATCGTCGCCGCGCCTGGCCGGACGGGCGCAGCGTCACTCTCGGTGCCGACACATGTCACGTGACAGGACACTCGAACTGCGTGGGGTTCGCGTTCACAATTTGCGCGATCTCGATCTCGATCTGCCCCACAACCGTCTCATTCTCATCACCGGTCCCTCCGGTTCGGGAAAATCGAGTCTGGCTTTCGACACCATCTACACCGAGGGCCAGAGGCGCTATACCGAGTCGCTCAATCCCTACGTCCGGCAGTTCCTCGAACGCATGGAGAAACCCGATCTCGATACCGCCGCGGGCATCACGCCGACCGTGGCGGTGGGGCGTACTCCGCCCCCGCGCAGCAGCCGCTCCACGGTCGCCACCATGACCGAACTGGCCGATGTCGTCCGCCTGCTCTTCGCCCGGCTGGCCACCCTGAGCTGTCCCGATTGCGGCATCGAGGTGCGGGCCGATCATCCCGACCGGGTGACCGCTCATCTGCGCTCCCGCCTCCAGACCGGTCAGGCGCCACTGCTTGTCACCGCGCCGCTCGCTCCGGCCGCATCATCGTCCCAGGGCGAAGCCCGCGTCCGTTCGCTGCTGCAGGAGGGGTACCTGCGGGTTCTGCTCGGGGACCGTATCGGGCGCCTGGACCGGCCCGACGGGAAAAGTGCCATCACGGCCGCCCTGCTCGATGACGGGTTCCAGCGCCTCCGCCCCCGGCTCGTGCTCGACCGCCTGCCCGCTTCGGCGGCGCGCACCCGCGTGCGCGAAGCGGTCGAGAGCGCCTACTCCGAGGGGCACGGCCGGCTGATAGTGGTCGGCCCCGATGGAGGAGAAGACTCGTTCTCGGAGGGGTATGTCTGTTCGAGCTGCGGTCGTTCCTTTCCCGATCCCCGACCTCAGCTCTTCAGTTTCAACTCCCCCTACGGTGCCTGTCCCGTCTGCGAGGGCTTCGGCGCCATCATTGTCTATCTGCCCGAGTACGTCATCCCCGATCCCCGCCTGACGCTGGCTGAAGGGGCGGTGGAACCGTGGACGAAACCGGCCGGCCGGCGGTGGCAGAAACGACTCGAAGAAGAAGCTCCGGCAGCCGGCGTGCGACTCGATGTGCCGTGGGAGAAACTGCGCCGTGAAGAGCAGGATCTCGTCTGGCAGGGTTTCGGTCGCTTCAGGGGGGTTGAGGGGTACTTTCAGAAGCTGGAGCGGAAGAAATACCGGATGCATATCCGGGTGTTTCTGGCCCGCTATCGCTCCTACGTGCCCTGCACTGCCTGCAACGGTACGCGCCTGCGGGATGAGAGCCGGATGTACGAACTCGGCGGTTTCAATGCCGGCCAGGTGCTCGGTCTGACCGTGACTTCGGCCCGGGCCTGGCTGGACCGAATCGAACTCGATCCCGAAGCCGGGGCGGTCTATGTCCCGATCGTGGCCGAAGCCCAAGCCCGCCTGGCCTACCTCGAAGAGGTCGGGCTCGGATACCTGACCCTCGATCGTCTCTCCCGCACTCTCTCGGGAGGCGAGGCGCAACGGATCGCTCTGGCCAGCGTGCTCGGTACGGTCCTGGTGGGAACGACCTATGTGCTCGACGAGCCAAGTGTCGGTCTGCATCCCCGCGATGTCGGCCGGTTGCTGGATATCATTCGTTCCCTGCGCGACCGGGGGAACACCGTCATTGTGGTGGAGCACGATCGCGATCTGATCGCTGCGGCCGACCATGTCGTGGATCTGGGCCCGGGCAGCGGCGAGAAAGGCGGACGGATCGTCTACGAAGGATCGATCCATGGCCTGCTGCACGAGGCCGACACGGCGACCGGGCGCTACCTGCAGGGACGGACCGGGCCTCCCCGCCAGCTGCGCCGGCGCCGTCCGAAGAAGGGCTGGCTGCGCCTCGAGGGCGTGCGGGAACACAATCTGCAGGACCTGGAGGTCGAGATTCCCCGCGGCCTGCTGACCTGCCTGACCGGGGTCTCGGGATCGGGGAAATCGACCCTGCTGTACGATGTTCTCAAGCCGGCTCTCGAACGTGCTCTCGAGCTGGCTCCCGATCCGAGTCCGGGTTCGCAGCCGGCAACCGCCGGGCGTCCGGGTGCGTACGACAGATGTACGGGCTATGAAGGGTTGACCGGGATCGAGAGTGTCGACCAGGGGCCGCTCGGTGCCGGACGGCGCAGCAATCCGGCTACCTACCTCAAGGCCTGGGACGGTATCAGGAAGGTATTCGCGGCGACCGATCAGGCCCGCCGCCTCGGTCTGGAACCGGGCGCCTTTTCCTTCAATACCAGGGGGGGGCGCTGCCCGGAGTGCGAAGGAGTCGGAACGGTCACGGTGGACATGCAGTTCATGGCCGATGTGACCCTGCGGTGCGAGGCCTGCAACGGCCGGCGGTTCACCCCCCGGGTACTCGAGGTACGTTATCGGGGGCGGAATATCAGCGATGTTCTGGACCTGACCGTCGAACAGGCGATAAGCTTCTTTCGATCGCATGCGGCGGTAGTGCGTGCCCTGCGCCCCCTGCAGCGAGTCGGGTTGGGGTACCTCAGACTGGGACAGCCGGCCAGCGAACTCTCCGCCGGCGAGGCCCAGCGGGTGAAACTGGCGGCCCATCTCAGGCGCCGACCGGGAGGAGAAGTGCTGTATCTGTTCGACGAACCGACGACCGGTCTGCACGGCACCGAAGTCGGACAGCTGGCCGATTGTATTGAGGAACTAGTGGAGAGCGGTCATACGGCAATAGTCATCGAGCACAACATGGATCTGGTGGCGCGGGCCGATTGGGTGATCGACCTGGGCCCCGAAGGGGGTGAAGCCGGCGGCCGGATCGTTGCTCAGGGGCGCCCCGAGGACGTCGTCGCCGAGCCGGATTCGTATACCGGCCGGGCCCTCGAGACCGCTCTCACTCGACTGACACCAATAAAAGACAGGACCGGGAAAGAGTGCCGGGGATGATACGAGAGCACCGACTGTCACTGAAGAGGATCAGCGAGAGAATTGATCTTCTTCTCGCTCCCGACCTGGGCCGCATGCCCCGGGATCTCGAGGAGGTCGACCGACTCGACTGGGAACTCTGGCTGCTGGTCACGCTGGTTCTCATCTGCCTCCTGATCGCCTTCATCATCAACCACGTGCCCGGCCTGCTCCCCCCCGTCGAGATGGTGCTTCAGCCGGCCGATCTCGAGATCTACGTCGACGGGCTGACCGTCATGATTCTGCTCTTCTGCCTCTATGTGATCCAGAAGCACAAGCAGTTGCGGGCCACCCGCCGCCGTCTGGTCGAGGCCGAGATCACCCGGGCCGGTCTGACCCAGAAACTCTCGCTCATTCAGGTTCTCGACGACGTCCACGAAGAGCTCAGCAGCACCGTTCCTCCCGACGACACATACGCGGGCATGCTCGAGAGGGTGCGGTTGATCATGGAAGCCGACATGGCTACGCTGCAGCTCCTCGACAGGGATAGTGAAGCCCTGATCCTCGAAACCTTCGCCGGTGACGACAACCTGCATCCCGCCGAAGTTGTGCCGGTCGGTACCGGACTGACCGGCGGGGTCGCCCGCCTGGGTATCCCCCTGCTCTTCGATGCCCGGGACATGGGTGAAGAGCAACCGGTCGGCACCGAAGCTCAGCTCTCCTCGGCTGTCTTTATGCCGCTGATCGTGGATGACGAAAGCTGGGGGGTGCTCGGGGTCGGCCGCCGGGCCGGAGAGATATCCTTCGGCGAGACCGATCTGAAACTACTGCAGATCTTCGCCGACACGATGAGTCTGTTCCTGCGCAAGAACGATCTCATCCAGCGCCTGAAGGAAAGCCTGAAGCAGAATGAAGAGACCCAGATCCAGCTGATCCAGGCCGAGAAACTGGCCGGGCTCGGAGAGCTGATGGCCGGTATCAGCCACGAACTGAACAATCCCCTGAGCGTCGTGGTGGGCAATACCGAACTGCTCCTGCGGCGCGACGACATCAGCGACGAGGTCAGGGATAAACTCGAAAAGGTCGGCGGGGAGGCCGAACGCACCAAACGCCTGGTCGAAAATCTGCTGCGGGCCGCCCGGGGGGAAGGTACCATCGGCGAAGAAGTGGCGCTGAACGAAACGGTGGAACAGTCGCTCTCGCTGATGCGCTACCAGCTCAGCCTCGACAATGTCATTCTCGAGACCGATCTGGCCGACGCACTACCGCCCAGCATTCTCGATCCCTTTCAGATCCAGCAGCTGATTTTCAACCTGGTCAACAACGCCCGCCAGGCGTTCTCGGCCGCCGACCGGGATGAACGACGCATCCGGATCGTGACCGAATCGGTCGAGACCGGACCGCCCGACGGGAAGGGGCCGGTTCCAGCCGTACACCTTCAGGTCAGCGACACCGGACCCGGGATAGCGGAAGAGAATCTGATCCGCGTATTCGACCCCTTCTTCACAACCAAGGAGATCGGCAACGGAACCGGTCTCGGACTCTCTATCTGCTACCGGATCGTGCGCGATCTGCGCGGCCGCATCGAAGCCGGCAATATCCCCGGCGGAGGCGCTGTTTTCGACATCTGGCTCCCGCTGACGGCCCTGCCCGAGGAGGCGACAACGGTCGAGGCGGAGGAAGCGGAGCCCCCGACCGGCGAGTCCGGTCCGAGCGGCCTGGTCCTGGTCGTGGACGACGAACCGAACATCCTCACTCTGGTTGAGGAAACCCTCGGGTATTACGGGCATACAATCATCAAGGCCTTCGAGGGCAGGCAGGCTCTCGAGATTCTCAAAAGCGACCGCGAACCCGATGCCATCGTGCTCGACCTGAAGATGCCGGTCATGGACGGCCAGGAACTCTTCCGCCTGATTCAGGACGAATACCCCCGTCTGATCGATCGGGTTGTCTTCCTGACCGGCGACACCCTGAGCCGGAAGGCCAAGGCGTTCCTCGAGGCTTCGGGACGGCCGTTCATGAGCAAACCCTTCTCGCTCGATGATCTGAAAGAGACGGTCGAGGCCGTCATGGAGAAGGAGCCCTGAGCCCGCTGACCTGGCACCTGATCTTCCTCGGTGTTCTGCTTGTCCTCTCGGGTTTTTTCTCCTCCTCGGAGACCGCTCTCTTCAGTATTTCCCGTGCCAGGCAGACCGCGATGGGGTCATCGGAGCGGATCGCCGAACGCCGGGTATCGCGCCTGCTCGCCGAGCCGCGTCGGTTGCTGGTCAGTATCCTGGTCGGCAATACCCTGGTGAACATCGCCGCCGCCTCGCTTGGAGCAATGGTGGTGATCGGGCTTCTGCCGGGGGGGGCTGAAGAGGCGGCCAGCGGCCGCGCCGTTGTCTGGACGACGGTCGTCATGACTGCCCTGATCCTCTTCTTCGGTGAGATCGTGCCGAAATCGTATGCCCTGGAGTACGACGAGAAACTGGCCCGGTTCATCGGCGCTCCCCTGGCGGCTTTCATGGTTCTGATAACGCCGGTGCGTGTGATACTCGAGCGGGCCAACGAGCTGCTCTTCACCCTGACCGGGGGACTGGTGCCGGACCACCCCCATCTCTCGAGCGGCGAGCTCGCCACCGCGGTGGATATGGGGCATACGAGCGGGGTGGTGGATGCCTTCGAACGGGAAGTCATCAACAACATCATCGGGCTCGAAGAGCACACCGTCGGTGAAGTCATGACCCCGCGGGTCGAAGTTATCGCCCTGTCGGCCCGGATGCCGCCCGGGCAGTGGCTCGATCGCTTCCGGGCGAGCGGATTCAGCCGGCTGCCGGTCATCGGCGAGGATCTCGATCACATCACCGGGATCTGTTATGCCAAGGACCTGCTCGAGCTCGGAACCCGGGTGGACGAATCCCGCGAGGCGCCGGGTCTCGTGCGGGAGCCATATTATGTGCCCGAGAGCATGAAGGCGGTCGATCTACTGGCCGAGTTCCGGCGCCGGCAGCTGCATTTTGCGGTTGTCATCGACGAGTTCGGTTCCACCGCCGGGGTCATTACCATGGAGGACCTGCTCGAGGAGATCGTCGGTGATATTGCCGATTCCCGCGACCAGGAAGAAGCTCCCTTCAAACTGGTCGCCCCCGAGGCGGCGGTCGTGTATGCCGGCATGGAGCTGGAGGCTTTCGCCGCCCGGATCGGTTACCGGCTCAGCGACGAGCATGCCGAAACGGTCGGGGGGTGGCTGACCAACCGTTTGGGGCGCATTCCCGCCGCCGGTGAAGATCTTTCCCTGGGACCCTTCCGGATCCGCATCCTCTCGGCCCGGCCCACCCGCGTGCTCTGGCTGCGGGTGGAATGGGAAGCCCGATGAACCCGGCGGCGTTGATCCTGCTGATAGCCGTCGGTCTGATCGGCTCGGCCTTCTTTTCGGGAGCCGAGATTGCTCTGATCTCCTGCAACCGCCTGCGTATGCACCATCTCGCGCGGGGAGGTCGGCGGGCGGCCGCCAGGGTGCTCGAAGTACTCGATCGGTTGCGGGAAATGATTACGACCACCCTGCTCGGAACCAATTTCTGCAACGTCATGACGGCTTCGGCCGCGACCGTGCTCTTCAACCAGCTTCTGCCCGGCTACGAGGCGCTTCTCTCGACCGCGGTCATCACCCCCCTCATTCTCATGTTCGGCGAGATCTATCCGAAGACCGTCTTCCGGTACTGGGCCGATCCGCTCTGCCTGGCGATCGCTCCCTCGCTCAACGGCTTCCGCCTGCTCTTCGGTCCCTTCGTCCGGCTTGCCGATGGGGCGGTTTCGCTCCTGCTCCGGATACTGGGCTCGGCCGAGGACGACCGGGGACTCGCAGTGACCCGGGAAGAACTGCAGCACATGATGGGAGAGGGCAGGCGGCTGGGAGTACTGCAGAGCGAAGGCTGGCAGATGATCCGTCGGGCCTTCCATTTTTCCGAGATGACGGTGGAAGAGATCATGGTCCCCCTGGTGGAGGTGTTCGCTCTGGGCGAGCACGATCGCGTCGGTGAGATTCTGCCCCGGATCGTAGAGCGGGGGCATTCCCGGATCCCCGTTTTTCGCGAACGGATCGATAACATCGTGGGTCTGCTCTACGTCTTCGACCTGCTCGGTATCGAACCGGGAACGCCGGTGAGCGAGCTGATGGTGCCGGCCTATTACGTGCCCGAGTCGAAGGGACTGCAGCAACTCGTTCTCGAGATGAAGCAGAGCCGGGTGCACCAGGCGGTGGTTGTGGACGAATACGGCGGGGCGACGGGGATCGTCACCCTCGAGGATACCCTGGAACGAATCGTCGGTGAGATCAGGGATGAGTTCGATGCCGTCACCGAACCACTGCCCGAAGTCGGGCAGGAATGGATTACCCTGAGTGCCCGCACTACTCTGGCCCGGGTACAGCGATCGCTGGGAACCGAACTGCCGGCCGGGGAGTCGAAAACGATCGGGGGCTATCTGATCACTGCGCTGGGCCGCATCCCGCCGGCGGGGGAACTCGTCACCCTCGGTGCCTGGGAGTTCGAAATCCTCGATGCCACCCCCCGGGCGATCCGGTTATTGCGGGTTCGCCGACAGGGCGGAACCGGTAACTGAGCGTATCTCAAGGGGGGCTTGCGGCCGCGGAGCCCGATCCGTAAACTGCGCTGACTCGCCAAAGAACGTCGGCGGGAGGAGTCGTACGGTACCCATGACCACACAGACGATACAGATCGATCCCCCGGTCCCGGCCCGACACCAGCCGGTACGCACGGGCCTGCTCGTTCTCCTGCTCGTGTCGGTGGCGGTGGGGTGCGGGGGAGACCGGGACGATCGGGAAGACGTGCGCAATCAGATGGGCGAACCCGACGACATCCAGTACATCGAAGGTCCCATTTCCGACTTCGAATACTGGACCTATTTTGATTACCCCGTCGCGGGGAAGAACTACGAATACCGGTTCGAACGCGCCCGTAATGCCTGCGGCGGCAACCGTCCCTGGATCAGAGTCATCGAGAGGGAGTACACTCCAGCCGGAACCGGGCAGGAACGTCTCATCGCTCCTGCCGGTGAAGACCGCGGCAATCCCAACCCGATCAAACCGTGAGGCTGGCAGACGCAGGAGGTTGAGGAGTGGAAGTACTGATCGTCCACCCGCGCAGCGACAGTATGTTCGAGAAGATCATTCTCCGCGCCGAGAAACCGTGTGTGGTGGCCTTCGTGGACAAGACCCTGGTGAGCATGCAGGATTACATGGCCATCGAGGACACCTTCCGTTCCACCGGCGCCGACTGGTGTATCTTCAGCCTGGCCTACATGGAAGACGTACCCCGGATCGTCCGCAACTTCTTCGATGAGGAATCGATCGGCAGCATCATGTACCTGTTCATGAAGCCGAAGGGAAAGATGCTGCCGCCCGCCATCGAGGGCTTTATCCCGGCCGAACTGCTCAAGGAGCAGATCGAACGTCTGCACGAGTTCGCCGAATGGACCGAGGAGGACGCGAAGCGCGAAGAGGAGGCCAAAAAGAGGGGACCGTTCAAAGAGTGATGTCAAAATCCCACGGTCTCCCGGCCTTCTGCGGCCAGCTCGGCCTTTGTATTCTGTTCCTCTGCCCACCGCGTACCCTCACTGCCCAGACAGCGAACCCGGTTGCACCTCGGGCCGCCGGGGCGGGTTCCGAACCGGCTCCCGCCCTGATCGTGAGCAGCCGCCTCGAGGAGCGGCGAACCCCGCTCGCTTCGGGTGACTGGCTTCCGGCACAGGCGGATCTGCACGTCCGGGTCGCAGAGGCTGAAGAAGCAGGGGTCAGGGCCTGGCGGCTCGAGGTATACGCCATAGAGGACGGCGAGCGGGTTCCGATCGAAGTCCCGGGGGTGCAGGAGTGGGAAAGCGGCACCCGGAAGTGGATTCACACCGATCTGACGCCGGCCGATGCCGTCGATGGACTCTGGATCTGGTCGGGAACTTTCCGTCCCGGAGACGAAATCGTCCTGCAGTGCCGCGCCGCCGACAGCGGCCGGCTCGTCGATCATCCGGTCACCTTGCGGGTCGTGCCCTCCTTCGGCGCCCGACTGGCCCTCTCGACCCCGGTCTCGGTCGTCTTTCCCGTCTCGGGTGAAGCCACCCTGACGGCTTCGGCCGGGTTTGCCTTCCGCTACTACCGGGTCTCGAACAACAGGTTCTGGCGAGCCCTCGACCGGATCGGATTCCCGGCTGTGTCCTTCGCCTATGCCACGATCGGGGGGCGTAAAAGCGTGCTGTACTCGATCGGCGTCTCGGCTATCAACGATCAGCTCCACATCTCGTACGGCGGGTTCAGAAACTCCCGGAGGGCCAATAACTTCTGGATGATCGGGCTTTCCCTGCATACCTCCGACCTCATGGCCGATCTGCGGCGGGCCCTGAAATAACCGGAGTGAATCCGGAAAGGAATTAAACCGGACCATATTCCTCCGATTTTCCTTTCACCCCCTCGAAGCCGTTTCTAGGTTGTGCCTGTCATGCTTGAGAACAACGCGGTGAACCGTTCCGACATACTCGATGAGAACCGCCGTCTGCGTGCCCTGCAGCGGGTCGTGGCGCTGGCCTCGCAGACCATCGCCACCCAGGTCCGCACCCGGGGCGAAGCTCTGTCTGTCATCGACGGCACCCGCCGGCATGCCCTCGATCTGTTCCCCGGCTCGGGCGAGACCTTCGATCTGATCTATCTGCCCCGGCTCCAGCGGATCAGCCGCGAACGGTTCGGGCCGGAAAGCGGAAGAGCGAACCGGTGAGCGAAGCCCTTCATCTGGCTCTCATTCCTGCCGCGGGGCGCGGCACCCGTTTCTACCCCCTGAGCCGAACGGTGCCCAAAGAGATGCTCCCGATCGGCGGCCTGCCGATGATCCACTATGCGGTCGAGGAAGCCGCCGCAGCCGGGATCGAGGAAATCGTGGTGGTGATCGCACCGGGCAAGGATATCATCCGTCGCTACTTCACCGAACCGGCCGATCCCCGGGGGCTTCCGAAAGGGGCCGGGGCAGCTGTGGACGGCATCGATCCCGAGGCCCGCCTGGCGGCGCTGCAGCAACGGGTGTCCTTCTCCTTTGTCGTCCAGGATCCCCCCGACGGTCTGGGGGGAGCTATCCTGCAGGCCCGGTCGGTCGTGAGGCAGCGGCCCTTTGCCCTGCTCCTGCCCGATTACGTCTGGTGGGGGGCGAATCCGATACACGCCCTGCGTACCGCCTTCGAGGCCGAACCGACTCACCTGCAGGGCCTGATGACCCTCGAGGGCCGGCATGCGCACCTGTTCGGGAACAACGGCGGGGTCGAACTCGAACCGCTGAACGGCGAGCGCTACCGGGTGCGGGCTCTGCAGGAGAAGGGGGAGGGCTCCTTTCCACTCGATCCGGGGGAACGCACGATCAAGGCCTGTCCCCGGCATATCTACCTTCCCGATGTCTTTGCGCGCCTCGAGCGGCTCGGTCCCGACCGCTTCGGCGAGAAGGATGACGTTCCCCTGCTGCAGGAACTCGTCGTCGACAACCGGCTCGACGGCGTGCTCTGTGAAGGACGGGGACTCGACGTGGGTAACATTCAGGGATTGCTGGCAGGAAACCGATGGGTCGACGAGCTGGGTCTGCCTCTCTGACGATCCGCGGGATCGAAGCCGCGGACGCCGGACGCGTCCGCCGCATCCTCGGAACGGCTTTCGAGGATGAGAACCGGCGCATGGGCCTGAAGCAGATCCGGCTGCCCACCATGAGCGACGAACTCCTTTCCTTTTACCTGACCCGATCGCCCGGCTACAGCTTCGTCGCCGCCGGGCGCGGCGGGATCGTCGGTTTCTGCCTGGCCTGCCGCTGGGGTTCGACCGCCTGGCTGGGCCCGATCGCGGTTCTTCCTCCGGCCCAGGGACAGGGTCTGGGCCAGCGTCTGGTCGAGACCTCCGAACAGACCCTGCGTGCCGCCGGGGTCGCGACCCTGGGTCTGGAAACGATGCCCCGCTCCTATCGGAACTTGCAGTTCTACAGCCGGCTGGGCATGCGTTTCGAGCAGATGACCCTCGACCTGAGCCGCTCCTTTACGAACGATTCTTCCCGGTCCGCAGCCGACAGTCTGTTCGCCGGAACGGCCGGAACCGTTGCCGAATCACTCTCGGGATTGCCGGCGCCCGAAAGAGAGCCGCTGCTGGCCGCGGTGGCCCGCATGTCCGATGCGATCAGCCCGGGGCTCGATTACCGCCGGGAGGCCGAAGAAACACTGGCCTGCGGGATGGGAGAGGTTCTGATGGCCCGCCGGGGCGGGGAGCTGACCGGTTTCGCCATCGCCCATACCCGTCCCTATGCCCGGGAGGAGATTGCCGGTACGGTGCGGATCAACACCCTGCTCATGCTGCCGGTCGACGCCGACTACGAACGCGACCGGCGCCTGGAAGAATTTCTCGATGCTCTCGGACGCTGGCTGCTCGCCACTCATTTCGACGCTCTGATCGTGCGGGTGCCGACCCGCTTCGCCGCCGCCCGCGATATCCTGCTCCGGCGCGGTTTCACCATCACCCACAGCGATGTGCGCCTGACCTGGCCCGATCTGCCCGAACGGATCCGGGAGGGGGCGGTGCATCTCTGCAAGTGGGAGTAGGGTATGGACGCCCTTCTGCTGGTCGGCAATCCGAACGTGGGCAAGAGCGCTGTTTTCGGCGCTCTGACCGGGCGTTATGTCACGGTTTCCAACTATCCCGGCACGACCGTCGAGGTCACCCGGGGCTCGACCGTCATCGCCGGTCGAGAGCGGGAAATCGTCGACACCCCCGGGATCAACACCCTGGTACCGCAATCCGAGGACGAACAGGTTACACGCGACATGCTCCTGACCGGGGAGGGTTCGGCGGTGGTCCAGGTCGGGGACATGAAGAACCTGCGCCGGGTTCTGCTCATCACCCTGCAGCTGGCCGAGATGGGGCTGCCTTTCACCCTCGACCTGAATATGGCCGATGAGGCCCGCACCGCCGGGATCGGGGTCGACACCGACCGTCTCAGCCAGCTCCTCGGCGTGCCGGTGGTGCGGACCGTGGCCACCCAGAAACGGGGTCTGGGCGCCCTGCAGGAAGCCGTCGGTCGGGCCGTCCCGAGCGCCTGGAGCTGCACCTATCCTCTCTCGATCGACCGGGCCGTATCAGAGATCGAGGCCCTGCTCCCCACCGATCTGCCCCTGAAGCCCCGGGCGGTGGCTCTGATGCTCGCTGCCGGAGACGAAACCCTGACCGCATGGCTGATGCACACCGTCGGGGCCGGGGCGATCGTGACTATCAACGAGATCGCCGACCGGCTGGGCCGGGAGTTTCCCGGCGGAGCCCGTCTGGCGATCAACCGCGCCCGGATGGCGGCCGTGGACCGGGTTCTGGCCGAAGTGCTGCAAGTTCGGGAACGGCTCGGAACCCCGGCCTGGCTCCAGCGGATTTCCCGCTGGAGCATCCACCCCGTGTTGGGGCTGCCCTTCATGGCCCTGGCACTCGTTCTCGCCTGGCTGATCGTGGGTTTGCTGGGAGCGGGTCTGCTGGTCGATCTGCTTCAGAAAACGCTCTTTGAAGGGCTCATCAATCCCGCCCTGGCCCGTCTGGCCGACCAGCTCATCCCGATCGGGATCCTGCGTGATTTTCTGGTCGGGGACTTCGGGCTCATCACCATGGCCCTGACCTATGCGATCGCCATCGTTCTGCCCATTGTCGGGGCGTTCTTCATCTTCTTCGGTCTGCTCGAAGACTCCGGCTACATGCCGCGTCTGGCGGTGATGCTCAACCGTCTCTTCCGGCGGATGGGATTGAGCGGCAAAGCCGTGCTTCCCATGGCCCTGGGACTGGGCTGTGACACCATGGCTACCCTGACGGCCCGGATCATGGAGACGCGCAAACAGCGCCTCATCGTCACCCTGCTGCTCGCCCTCGGGGTACCCTGCTCGGCTCAGCTGGGAGTCATTCTCGGCCTGCTGGGGGGAGTCGGCCCGCTCGCGCTGGCGATCTGGGGGGTCGTCGTCATCGGTGTCCTCTTTACCGTCGGCTGGCTTGCGGCCCGGGTCCTGCCGGGGGAAACGGCCGATTTCATTCTCGAGCTGCCCCCCCTGCGCATGCCCCGGCCGGGGAACCTTGTGGTCAAGACAGGAGCCCGGATCGAATGGTACCTGAAGGAGGCCGTGCCGATCTTTGTGGCGGGGACCTTCATTCTGTTCCTTCTGGATGTCACCGGTCTGCTCACCGTGATCGAACGGGGCGTCGCCCCCATTCTGCAGGGCCTGCTCGACCTGCCCGCCGAGAGCACCGGAGCTTTCCTGATCGGCTTCTTGAGGCGCGACTATGGCGCGGCCGGTCTCTACGACCTGCACGCCGCCGGCCGGCTCGATCCGGTGCAGACCCTGGTGGCTCTGGTCACCATGACGCTCTTCATGCCCTGCATCGCCCAGTTCCTCATCATCATCAAGGAACAGGGCTGGAAGGTCGCGGTCGGAATGGTCGCCTTCATCATTCCTGTCGCGATCGCGGTCGGAGCCCTTTTGAACCTGCTGCTGCGGACTACGGGGTGGTTGACATGATGCGCCGCGGTTTCGACAGGTATATCATGTCGGAGGAGGAGCCCTGAGATCATGCCACACCGGTTCGGATACAACGCCTGGCCCACCCCCGAAGAGCGGGAACGGGAACACCTGCTCCACCTGCTCTGGTCGCTCGAAGAGGAGGGCGACCAGCGGACTGTCACCGTGCATGAGCGCTGGGTGCACAATGACGATCCCCGACCGATCATCGCCGCTCTCATCGAAGAGGGGCTGATCGAAGAGAACGGGGAAGATCTGCGACTGACCGGGGCCGGGAAAGCGGCGGCGGGTGATCTGGTGCGCCGCTACCGACTGGCCGAATGCCTGTTGAGCGAAGTCTTCCTGCTCGAAGAAGATCAGTACGAGCAGAGTGCCTGCGAGTTCGAACACATCCTGAGTCCCGAAGTCACCGACAGCGTCTGTACCCTGCTCGGACATCCGCCGGTCTGCCCGCACGGCCGTCCGATCCCCCGCGGGGCGTGCTGTGCGAAATTCCAGGCTGACGTGAAGCCGATCGTGACCCGGCTGACCGATCTGAGCCCGGGCGACGTGGCTAAAGTCGTATTCATGTCCACCGAGGTGCCCAAACACCTCGATCGGCTCTCCACGATCGGGCTCATTCCCGGCACCACCTTCCGGCTGCACCAGCGCCAGCCCTCCTGGATCCTCGATCTGGGCGAAACCCAGGTGGCCCTGGATGCTGAGGTCGCCCGCGAGATCTTCGTGAAGAAAATGGGCTGCAGCTACCTGACGTGAAGAAACTGACGCCACCGCAGATCATCGTCATTGCCTTCATCACGACGATCCTGCTCGGCACCCTGCTGCTCCTGCTCCCCGGCGCTCATACCACCGGTCCCCTCACCCTGACTGACGCCCTCTTCACCGCCACCTCGGCCACCTGTGTCACCGGCCTCGTCGTGGTGGATACCGGCACCCACTTCACGCTCTTCGGTCAGCTGGTGATTCTGCTGCTCATTCAGATCGGCGGCATGGGCATCATGACCCTGGGCACCTTCTTCATCATCAGCATCGGGGTGCGTCTGCGCTGGCAGGATCGCGATATCGTCACCCGCACCCTGACCGGCGAACGTCACCTCGATATCTGGGGGCTGCTGCGCAATGTTTTCTGGCTGACCCTGGGGATCGAGGCCGCCGGGACCATTCTTCTGGCCGGGCGGTTCCTGCATCAGCACGGCATGGAACCGGCCCGGGCCGTGTATAACGCCCTGTTCCATTCCGTATCGGCCTTCTGCAATGCCGGCTTCAGCCTGAATGCCGACAGCTTCATCGCCTACCAGACCGATCCGGTCATCAACTTCATTCTCATGCTGCTTATCATCGCGGGGGGGCTCGGCTACACGGTTCTCATCGATATGGGGACCTTCGGTCCCCGGAGCCGGCGCCTGACACCGCATCGGCGCCTGACCCTCCACTCCCGTTTCACCCTCGTGTTCACCGGTATCCTCATCCTGGGGGGAGGAATCCTGTTTCTGGCCCTGGAAGCGGGGAATACGCTCATCGATCTGTCCTGGCCGCAAAAGATCGTGGGGGCCCTCTTTCAGGCGGTTACTCCCCGCACGGCCGGATTCAACACGGTCGAAATCGCTCAAGCTTCGAATGCCGCTCTGATGCTTCTCATCCTGCTCATGTTCATCGGCGGGGCGCCGGGGAGCTGTGCGGGCGGGATCAAGGTCACAACCATGGGGGTCTTGCTGTTGCTCGCTCGCAGCCGGATCAGAGGGCTGAACGATGTGGTCCTCTTCAAGCGTCGCATTCGGGAGAAAACCGTGGCCGAAGCAATGGGGATCATGGCTCTGGGCGTGGCCACGGTGGCGATCTTCACGTTTCTGCTCGTCATCGTGGAAACCGGAGGCCAGAGCCATGCCGCCACCGAAGGTGAATTCATCCGGCTCTTCTTCGAAACGGTCAGCGCTTTCGGGACGGTCGGCCTTTCGACTGGGGTGACGCCCGAACTCTCGACCGTGGGGCGCCTGCTGATCACCCTGCTCATGTTCGTGGGTCGGATCGGGCCGCTGACGATGGCGATCGCCGTGGCGGCCCGGGCCCGACGGACGGCCTTTCGTTTCGTCGAAGACAAAGTCATGGTGGGATAATCATGAAAAGATTCGCGATCATCGGGGTGGGCAACTTCGGCAATTTCCTCTGCCAGGCGTTCTCCCGGACCGGTCATGAGGTCCTGGCGGTGGACTGCAATGAGACGGCCCTCGAGCAGGTCAAGGAGATCGTCACCACCGCCGTCATCGCCGATGCCACCGACCGCACGGCCTTGCGCGAACTCGAGATCGAGACCTTCGACACGGTGCTGGTCAACCTGGGCGACCGGATCGAAGCCTCGGTCCTGACCACGCTCTATCTGAAAGAGCTGGGGGCCGGCAATATCATCGTCAAGGCGGTGAGTGAGGATCACGGCACCGTGCTGGAGCGGGTGGGGGCCGACGAGGTCGTCTACCCCGACCGCGACATGGCCGAACGGGTTGCGTTCCGGATGGCCGATCAGGACGTGATCGAGTTCTTTCCCCTCGGCGGCGACTACAGCCTGCTCGAGTGGGCTCCACGCAGGGAGATGATCGGCAAGACCCTGGCCGAACTCCATCTGCGCAGTACCTTCAACGTGACCGTCATCCTGGTTCAGCAGGTCGTTCCCGACGAGGTCGTGGTGGCCCCCGGCGGTGATTTCCTGGTCAAAGATTCCGACATCCTGGTCCTGCTGGGACGCAACGAGGACCTGGAGGTTCTGCGCCACCGCTGAGATTGCCGTCTGATCCGGTTCACGCTTGCGGGGCTCGACTCCCGGGTCGCTTCGCCCTATCATCCGGATCAGGATCTCCGGTTGCCGTAACCCGAACCACCCGCGCAGCAGGAAACGGAGCGACTGCGATGGCCCCGAAGCCGACCCCAGACGATCATCCCGCCCCCGAGCGTCCCGCTCCCCCCCCGACCGACAACATTCTGGGCACGGCGATCGATCGCGATCGCCGCCTCTCGGATCGCTTTCGGGACACCTACGAGCGAATGGCCGCACGAGTCGTCGACATTCGCAAATCGCAGCGGCAGATCCATCTGGGCGGGGGCGAGAAGAACATCGAGAAACAGCACGCCAAGGGCCGGCTCACGGCCCGGGAGCGGATCGAAAAGCTGATCGATGCGGACAGCCGCTTCTTCGAACTGGGCGAGTTCGTCGCCTGGGGGATGTACGAGGAGTGGGGCGGGGCGCCGGCCGCGGGAACGGTCTGCGGGCTGGGCCGGGTCGAAGGCCGGCTGGTGATGATCATCGCCAACGACGCCACCGTGAAGGCGGGGGCGTTCTTCCCGATGACGGCCAAGAAAATCATCCGGGCCCAGTACATCGCCGAACAGTGTCATCTGCCGACCCTGTACCTGGTGGACTCGGCCGGTATCTTCCTGCCCCTGCAGGAGGACGTCTTCCCCGATCAGGATGATTTCGGCCGCATTTTCTACCTCAACGCCCGCATGACGGCCAAGGGAATCCCCCAGATCACCGCCATCATGGGCTACTGCGTAGCCGGCGGGGCCTACCTGCCGGTCATGACCGACAAGATTCTCATGACCGAGGGCTCGGGGCTGTACATCGGCGGTCCGGCGCTGGTCAAGGCCGCCATCGGCCAGGAGATCAGCCACGAGGAGCTCGGCGGGGTCTGGATCCATGCCGCCGTGAGCGGCACGGTGGATTTCCGTGAAGCCGATGACGAAGGCTGCCTCAAACGTCTGCGCCGGCTGGTGGCCCAGATGGGCCGGCGCGAAGGAGCCCCCTTCGATCGGGCCGAGCCGGTCGAACCCCGCTATGAGGTCGACGATCTCTACGGCATTTACCAGGACGACCCGACTCAGCAGTACGATATGCGCGAGATCATCGCCCGGATCGTGGATGATTCCGAGTTCGTGGAATACCGGGCCGATATCGGCCGGACGGTACTCTGCGGCTACGCCCGGGTGGGGGGATGGAGCGTGGGGATCGTGGCTAACCAGCGTCTCTCCTCCACTCCGGCCCGCGGTATGCCCGAGGTGGGCGGGGTGATCTACCCCGAATCGGCCGAGAAGGCGGCCCGCTTCATGATGGACTGCAACCAGAACATGGTTCCCCTTCTCTTTCTGCACGATGTGTCGGGTTTCATGGTCGGACGCGACGCCGAATTCGACGGCATCATCAGAGCCGGCTCGAAGATGGTCAACGTGGTTGCGAACTCGATCGTACCCAAGATCACCGTCATCGTGGGCGGCTCCTACGGCGCCGGCAACTACGCCCTGGCCGGCAAGGCTTACGATCCGCGCTTCATCTTCGCCTGGCCCACCGCCGAGTACGCCGTCATGGGAGGAGCCCAGGCCGCCAACACCCTGGCCGATATCCGGGTCAAGAGCCTGGAGCGGCAGGGCAAGGAGCTCTCGGCCGAGGACAAACAGGAGATCCTCGACTCGATCAAGGCCGAGTACGAACGGACCACCGACGCCCGCTATGCCGCCGCCCGGCTCTGGGTCGACGCCATCATAGATCCGCTCGAAACGAGGTTCTGGATCATCGCCGCTCTCGACGCGGCCGCGCACCAGAAGGAATTTCCCCTCTTCACACCGGGAGTGCTGCAGACCTGATCCCCGTACGTTCGATTGAGGATCGTTTGCCCCCCGGCGGTATGACCGATAGAGTACCGGCAGGAAAAAACCGGCAAGGAGTCGATCCCATGTTCAATGCTTCATTCCCGCGTCTGCGCACCCTGACGGCGACGGCACTGCTGCTCGTGCTGTGGGCCGGTGCTGCCCTGGCCCAGAACGCCGAAGAGATCATCAACGCCGAAGGCTATCTGAGCCCGCCCGAAGAGATCGCCGCCATCGCCCTGGCCCCGTGGTCGGATAACGTCACCCTCTCAAACCGCAGCCCCGACGGACGGTGGTTCCTGCGAACTCTGAGTGACGGCCTGCCCTCGGTGGCCCTCTTCGCCCGGCCTTTCTACCGCCTGGGCGGACAGCAAATCGATCCGGTAGCCAACCGGAACCGGCGTTACACCACCCGGAACAACCCCGGCTTCGAGCTGATCGGCTGGCCCGACCTGAACCGGGTGCGGATCGACGCCCCTGACGGCGCCCGGGTCTCGAATCCGAGTTTCAGCCCCGACGGCACCAAACTGGCCTACTACGTGCATACCGACGAGGCCACCCACATCTGGGTCTACGAGATCGACTCGGGCCGGGCCCGGGCCGTGACCCGCACGCCCACCCTGACAACCCTGGCTTCGTCCTTCACCTGGACCGCCGATTCGGCCCATATCGTCTGCGTGCTCGTGCCCGAGGATCGGGCCGATGCGCCGCCCGAACCGCCGGTCCCAACCACCCCCATGATACGGGTGACCGAAGAGGGCGAGAACAAACTGCGCATCTACGCCAGCCTGCTCGAAACCCCGCACGACATGACCCTGCTCGAGTACTACTCGACGGGGCAGCTGGCCCTGATCGATGTCGCCCGTCGCCGGGCCGCCCCGATCGGGGCCCCCGACATGATCCGCAGTTTCAATATCTCGCCCGACGGGCAGTACCTGCGGGTCACGCGCATGACCAAACCCTTCTCCTATATCGTGCCGGTCTCCAACTTCGGCTCGGTCGAGGAGATCTGGGACCTGGAGGGCAACGTGCTGACCGAGATCTCCTCACGTGAACTGCGCACCGGCATCTCCGACGGCGGTGGGGGCGGCTTCGCACGGGGCGGAGATCAGCAGGGCAAGCGCAGCCTCTCCTGGCGCCCCGACGGAGCGGGATTGAGCTACCTGGAGCAGGAGCCGCGCCAGCGCGGCGAAGAGGGCGACGAGGAACCGCAGGAGGAGAGCGAGCAGGAGGAAGAGCACCCCCGCAAGGATCGGGTCATGCTCTGGGTCGCGCCCTTCGATTCGACCTCGACTGAAATCGTGTTCGAGTCCGAAACCCGGATGAGAAGCGTGCTTTATTCGGCCGACTGCCAGACCCTCTACATCACCGAGCGGGAGGGTTCGACCGAGACCCTGTATGCCGTCAACCTCGACGATCCCGAAACGCGCTTCACCATCTACGAGCGCGATACCGACGACTACTACGACACCCGGGGTGGTCTGCAGATGAAGCCGGGCCCGCTCGGGGCAGCGGTCGTACGTACCTCGAGCGACGGTTCCTGCGCCTACCTCGCGGGTACGCAATCGTTTGAGAACTGGCAGGAGCAGGCTCCCAGGCCCTTCTTCCACCGAGTCGAGATCGCCACCGGGGAGATCGACACTCTCTGGACGGGGGGGGAGGACAGCTCGGACAGGATCCTCGAACAGCTGGATGACGACGCCACCCAGCTCATCATCTCGCGCGAATCGCCGACCATGATCAGCGACTCCTGGCTGGTCGAGACCGCCACCGGCACGGTCCGCAAGCTGACCGACAACGTCGATTACGCCCCGCAGGTCACTGGAGCCCAGCGGCAGCGCTTCCAGGTCACCCGGGCCGACGGGATCACCTTCTGGGTCGATGTCACCCTGCCGCCCGGCTACGTTGCCGGCACCCGCCTGCCGGCCATGTTCTGGTTCTACCCGCGCGAGTACACCAGCCAGAAGGACCTGGACGAGTCGATGCGCCGGACCAATATCAACAGCTTCCCGCGGGTGAGTACCCGCTCGATGGAGATTCTGACCATCCTGGGCTACGCTGTGATCGAACCGGCCTGTCCGATCATGGGCTCGGAGGGGGCGCTGAACGACACCTACACCGCCGACCTGCGTCAGAACCTCTACGCCGTGATCAGGGCCCTGGATGAGAAGGCGATCATCGATCCCGACCGGCTGGCCATCGGGGGGCACTCCTACGGTGCCTTCGGGACCGCCAATGCTCTGATCCAGACCCCCTTCTTCCGGGCCGGGATCGCCGGCGACGGCAACTACAACCGCCTTCTGACCCCGGCCGGCTTCCAGTCCGAGCGGCGCGAACTGTGGGAGATGCGCGAGGTGTACCTGCGGATGTCGCCGATCCTCTGGGCCAACGAACTCAACGGCGCCCTGCTGATGTACCACGGGCAGCACGACCAGAACACCGGTACCGCGCCCTTCCACGCGCCGAAGATGTTCCACGCCCTGAACGACCTGGGCAAGACAGCCGCCCTCTACATGTACCCGTACGAGGATCACGGGCCCGCCACGGTCGAGACGACCCTCGACCTCTGGGCTCGCTGGGTAGCCTGGCTCGATCGGTACGTGCTGCATTACGAGGACTACGAGAAGGAGGATGAGGGCGAAGGGGAAGGACGCCGGGGCCGGCGCGGCCGCGTCCCCCCCGGTTTCTGAACCGACGGCCCGAAGAAGAACCGTATCGGCCGGGCGGCGCTCCCTTCGCGGAGTACCGCCCGGTTTGCGTATGGGCGGTCTGCGCCAGGCGGCAGCAGATCGCATGACTCGGGGTACGAGATGCAATCTGAATATTGAATATTCAGATTGTATCCGAGCGGTCATATTGTCGACCGGTACGCATCATTCTCCGTTGGCACAGGCAATTCGCGAATCGGCCTCTGTGGGCTCGGTGAAAGGAGTCCTGCATCATGGAGTTCATCCCCGGTCTGAACCGTCCCGGCAAGATCGTCTGCGTGGGGCGCAACTACGCCCTGCATGCGGCCGAGCTCGGCAACGAGCTGCCGACCGAGCCGCTCCTGTTCCTCAAACCGCCTTCGGCGGTCGTCTATGACGGCGAGACGATTGTCCTGCCTCCCCAGTCAAGGCAGGTGGAGCACGAGGCCGAGATCGGGGTCGTCATCGGTGCGACGGTCAGGAATATCGATTCGGAGGAAGCCGAAGCGGCCATAGCCGGCTACGTCTGTGTCAACGACGTCACCGCCCGCGACCTGCAGCGCACCGACAAACAGTGGACCCGGGCCAAGGGTTTCGACACCTTCTGCGCCGTCGGGCCGGCGGTGGTGCCGCTCGAACCCGGGCGGTGGCGTGAGCTGGAAGTCATCGGCCGGGTCAACGGAGTCGAACGTCAGCACGGCGAGGCGGCCGACATGCACTTCGGCATACCCGCGATCGTGGCTTATATTGCATCCGTCATGACCCTCGAGCCAGGCGATCTGATCGCCACCGGCACAACGGCCGGAGTCGGACCGCTCACGGCCGGCGACATCGTCGAGATCGAAATACCCGGGATTGGCACGATCGCCAATCCCGTCGTCGGTCCGGGAGCCTGAACCGCCCCGGTCCGGCCGCACAGACGAGGTACACCGTCATGGATGAGTCGATCAGGCAGTTGCGCGAACGCCGCCGGAAAATCATCGAAGGCGGGGGTGTAGAACGCCAAGCGAAACAGCACGAAGCGGGCAAACTGACCGCCCGGGAGCGCCTGGCGCTGCTGTTCGAACCCGACACCTTTCAGGAGACCTATCCCTTCATCACCCATCACGCCGTCGATTTCGGCCTGGCCGGCAGGGACCTGCCGGGTGAGGGGGTGGTGACCGGTTTCGGAATCGTGGACGGACGGCCGGTCTACGCCGTCAGCCAGGATTTCACCGTGGCCGGCGGCTCGGTCGGGGCGGCCACGGCCCGCAAGATCGTCGAGACGATGAACGCTGCGCTCACGACCGGCGATCCCTTCATCTTCATCAACGACGGTGCCGGAGCCCGCATCCAGGAGGGCGTCGAATCGCTCTCGGGATACGGGAAAATCTTTTTCAACAATGTTCTTCTCTCCGGAGTGGTCCCGCAGATCAGTATCATCGCCGGACCGTGTGCCGGCGGCGCGGCCTATTCTCCGGCCCTGACCGATTTCATCATCCAGGTGCGACACGAGGGGCAGATGTATATCACCGGTCCCACCGTCATCAAGGAAGTGACCGGAGAAGAAGTGACAGCCGAACAGCTCGGCGGGGTCGAAAGCCACGCGCACTACAGCGGGGTGGTGCACTTCGTGGCTGAAAACGGGCCCGAGGCGATTGCGATCGCCCGCCGGCTCCTGAGTTTCCTGCCCAGCAACAATACCGAGGATCCGCCCTTCTACCCCGAGCTGCACGAGGACTATCTGGTTCCCGATGAGGTTCTGAACGAGATCGTCCCGGCCGACCCGCGCCAGCCCTACGACATGCATGCGGTGATCGGCCATATCGTCGACGGCGCTGACTTTCTCGAGGTCCAGGAGCAGTTCGCGCCCAATATCATCGTCGGTTTCGGCCGCCTCGAGGGGCGCACGATCGGGGTGGTGGCCAACCAGCCTCTGCACCGGGCCGGAGTGCTCGATATTGACTCCTCCGACAAGGCGGCCCGCTTCATCCGGTTCTGCAACGCCTTCAACATCCCCCTCGTGACGCTGGTGGATGTGCCCGGCTTCCTGCCCGGGGTGCAGCAGGAGTACGGCGGCATCATCCGCCACGGGGCCAAGATGCTCTTCGCCTATGCCGCCGCTACGGTGCCGAAGCTGACCGTAGTGGTGCGCAAGGCCTACGGTGGGGCCTACCTGGCCATGTGTTCGAAGGACATGGCCGCCGACCGGACCTGTGCCTGGCCGGGGGCCGAAATCGCGGTCATGGGCGCCGAGGGAGCGGTAAACGTCCTTTACCGACGCGAGATCGCCGAGGCCGACGATCCCGAAGCGGCACGGCGGGAAAAGATCGAGGAGTACCGGCGGATCTTCGCCAATCCCTTCGAAGCGGCCTCGCGGGGCCTGGTCGACGATATCATCGAACCGGCCGACACCCGCGGCTATCTGGCCGCGGCGCTCGAGGTTCTCAAGGCCAAGCGTCAGATCCGCCCGCAGAAAAAGCACGGGCTCATTCCTCTCTAGGAAAGCAGGAAGGTCCGAATCGGCCCGGGAGACAGTCCCGGGGGAGCAGGGAAAAGGGAACGGGAAATGGACAATATGACCGGCAGCGGCATCGATATCACGATCGCGGGCATCGCGATCGTCTTCGCCGTGCTGGCTCTGACCAGCCTGGTGGTCGCGCTCATCCGCCGCTTCGACGACCGCCTGCACGCCGGCGAAGAAGCAGCCCGCTCTCGGGCGCTGGAGAAAGCGCCCACCATCGATACCACCACTCTGGTGGCAATCGCGGCGGCGGCGGCGACCATGATCCACGGCCGTTTCCTGATCCGCCGGGTGCGTCGCGTGGCCCGCATGGATGCACCGGCCAGCACATGGTCGCAGCAGGGCCGGGCGGTCTTGCTGGGCTCGCACATCATCACCAGGAACCCCTAGG